>JAFXKY010000052.1 GCA_017531485.1 Eubacteriaceae bacterium
ACCTGTACCCATTCCGAACACAGAAGTTAAGCCCGCCCACGCCGAAGGTACTTGTCTGGTAACGGACCGGGAGACTAGGTAGTCGCGGGGTATTTTTTTATTATTTTGTCCGCCATCTGCTTCGGTAGGTGGTTTTTATTTGAAATTTATTACGCATGTGCTATAATTTATTTATAATCCAATTTTAATTTTATTGAAGCTATGATTATGAGATATTTCAAATATAAAAATACTGCCAAAAATTATAATAATGCCTTAAAGGAACAGTACAAAACGTTAACCAAAGATGAAAAAGAGATTGTCCGGAAAGAAAGAACTTGGCTTCGTCTTACATCAATCATTTCTCCGGGAATTTTTTGTATTGTCTGTATGTGGGGGATTATCCTTTTGAAACGCATTCCTCGTCCGGATAATTTGTTTTGGATAATTATTTATTATGCCGGAATGTTGTTATTGGGATTTTTTGTCCTTATTGTAAGCGGACTTCTGACTTATGTTATGTCTATTCCTTTATTTAAAAAGATCGATTCATTTAATGTTCCATTGATGAAAAAAGACATTTTCTCTAAAGCATGTGCCCATTTGAGAGAATATTACGGATTAAATGAGCCTTATATCGTTACTAAATGTTATGATTCATCTGACGAATTGTTTCGTAATCATGATGTGTGTATATTTGTCGTAGAGGATGAATTGCGTATTACAGCAGATCTGGTACGTGGTTTTCTTTATGGTGAGCGAGATCTCGGTTGTTACTGCTTCAGACGAGATGAAATTTCTCTTACAAAGAAGAAAGATGGAAATATTTTGGTTGCTGAGCTTAGATGTGGTGATACTTCATTTTCATTGGGATATCGTGCAAAATCATATATAGAAAAATACTTTTTTAATGAATACACTCTGATTTAATATATTACATTAAAATAAGGCAGGTCATCCTGCCTTTATGTTTTATTTTTCATCCTTCGTAGTGCCGTCCGAATTTAATTTCTGTTTAAACGGATCGTAATTTATTGCGAAATCCTGTGCCATCATTGATTCGAGGGCGGATATTTCGCTGGAGATATCCAGGAAATCTTCTTCAAACATTGCGTCAAGCTGCTGTTCGTATGCGAGTACGAGTGTGTCGAGGATATTTTCGATATCTTTTCGTGCTTTCTTTACATTCGCACTGTTTGCTGACTGCGATTCAAGACGTCTGTAATCATCGAGGAGTTTGAGTGTCGTGGGAAGATAATAATTAAGGAACGTTCTGAGAATGTTCTTTTTCTCAGGCTTTTCTTCAAGGATTTTGAATATCTTCGCCGTAATTTCTTCGATACGTGCGATCTTTGACGATGTGTTTTCGTCTTTGATTTCGTCGTTGAGTTTTCTGATCTGGTCTATTGTTTCTTTATAGTTGCCGGTGAATTCTTCAACCGTGTCTTCCGTGTCATCTTCAACGACAACATTTGAGTTTCTCATAAATCTGCTTGTTGAAATGTCAAGATATGCCTTGTCTCCGAAAAATCCTTCGTCGATCATGTCTTCGAGGTCTTTGCAGGCTTTGTCATACGTAGTGGGGATCTTTGAGGCGATGGTTTCAATGAGGACAGAATCGCTTTCACCTATTATAGCAGCGTATTTCTTATATCTCTTGAGTTTTTTCTTTATTTCATTTCCCATGAAGAGCATTCCGAGTCCGCCGCCGAGGAATATTCCGCCGAGAGCCATGTCGCTTGCGTAGAATCCGTATGAAAGCATGTCCACAAGAGTTATAAGCCCCGATAACGAGAAAATGCCGCCGAAAACGTTGAGAAGAATTTGTTTTAATTTCATTCCTCCGCCTTTTTTCGGCTCCTTAGAAGTTTGTCTTTTATTGTCTTTTATTATCGTCGCATCCTGCGCTGAAGAACGCTTCTGCTGATTTGTCGACTGACCGAAATTCTGAGAATATCTTTGATTTTCGCGACGGATGTTTGATTGTGTCTGTTCGTACTCTTCGATCTGTTTTATTGTTTTTATTAAAAGATAAAGTCCCGCCGGCCACCAGAACATAAACGAAAAGATTATGCCTATGACCCTTCCGGGAGTGAGTGGATGATCGGAATTGTTGTTTTTCTGAGTCATTAATTGTCCTGCCTTAATTTATATATGCGTAGTCCGCTGATATAAATTATAAACATGAAAAAACACAAAGTCAATTAAAGGAACATTAAATTTTAGATTAAATTCCATGTTCGTGGATATTTTTTATAAAACAAAGCGCCCGATAGTTGTGCCGGGCATAGATCTTATTTTTTCAGATTTTCAAATTCTTCTCGGATGTCGACGCCGAAGATCTTTTTCATAGCGTCCATATATTCATTGTCGTCTTCAAGAACCGTTACAGTCTTCTGATGGTTTTCAACGACAGAAAGTTCTCTGCCCGTGAGGGAAACGCTGCCGTTTTTCGTTCTCATGTTCAGATTTGCCCTGTCACGGAAGCGTGCATTGGGTCCGACTCCGCACATGATGTTCGGTGCGATATAATCCACCGGCTTATATTCTGCGATGCCTGCCTGAAGCACGATCTTGGGCTGATTGTTGATCCGGGATTCTTCGGAGAGGCGGTAGAGATTAAACCAGTATTCACCGACGCGTTTCATCATGAATTTTTCGCCGTGAATGTCCTGCCACTCATCTTCCTTATATTCAACGATTCCCGGAGGCATTGCACCGCCGCCCACGTCGAAGTAATATTTCTTTCCCTCGAGTACGACGCAGCTTCCGCGGTGGAACACGGGGGCAACAGTTTCTTCCGTGGGCATGATCCTGCAGGGGACGCAGTATGCGTTGTATCCAAGCTCCTGAACGAGCTTGATGAAAAGTCCGTTTATTTCAAAGCAGTATCCGCCGCGTTTGTTGATAACGATCTTATTATAAATATCTTCGATGTCGATGGAGATATCTTTGCCGAGAAGACCAACATCAAGAGTATCGAACGGTACGTGTGTCTGATGTGCGTAGATGAGTCTGTCGAGATAATCTTTGTCGAGTTTTTCCGGACGTGGCATTTCGATTCTTTCGAGATATGTGTCTACGCTCGGAAGGGGTGCATATAATCCTGAGTACATATTTTCTCCTTTTAACATTTGATGATGAATAAATTATACGTTTATTTTAATATTTTTTCAATAATATCATATGTATTTTGTAAATTTGTTTAATAGTGGATATAATAAGATGAGTGCTCCCCACAAAGCAGGGAACACTCAGAAATAAGAGGAAAGAAATGTCATGCGGTATATAATATGCTATTTTTGCGGCTTTGACATAAAACATTGAAAAATTACGGGTACTATGGTAAAATACTCCTGTCAATAAATTCTGAGGTAAATATAATGAAAATGTTTTTTACTATGTTGCTTGTCAAACCGATAATCTTCATAATGAATCTTCTCGGTTTTTCCGCAACCAACTTACCCGGTAACATCTGTCTGAAGATCTTCCCGGATATACTTGCACACTTCAAAATGCCGAAATACGTGATTTTTGTCACAGGCACCAACGGCAAGACGCTTTCCGCCATTACTATCAGCCACATTTTCCGTGAAAAGGGAATGACGGTAGTAAACAACAACGAAGGCAGCAATCTCGATTCCGGGCTCATTTCAAAGCTCATCAAGAATTCAACATTCACAGGAAAGATCAAAGCCGATGCCGCAGTTCTGGAAGTTGATGAAGATGCAACGGCAAAGATGTGCAATATCTTAAAGCCGAGCCACCTTATGATCACGAATATCTACCGTGACTCCATTTCCCGCAACGCTCATCCCGAATTTGTTCTCAGAAAGCTCAGAAAAGTTCCGGGAGATGTTTGCCTTGTATTGAACGGTGACGACGCACTTTCCGGAATGCTCGGAACAGACGAAAACCGCAAAATATTCTATACTGTGGACAAGGCGCCCGACAGGGATGATAAATGCGAAAACCTCATCTGCGACATCCGCACATGCCCGGTCTGCCATATGCCCATTAAATATGAATACATTCAGTTCCACCACATCGGCAAATTCCACTGCGAACATTGCGGATTCGAAATGCCCGAAGGTGATGTGCAGGCAGGGGATATTGATTATGAAAAGAGAACTTTCGTCCTCCGCGAAAAAGACGGAAAAACGACGGAGTTTCCGTTCTCAACGGGAAATCTCTATGAAGTATATAACAATACTGCCATCGCCGCACTCTGCCTTGATCTCGGTTTTGACGGAAAATTCATTTCCGATTCAATAAAGAGTCTTTCGTCAACAGGCGGAAGATATAAGGAAGATGTTGCAAACGACACGGCAATAATCTCAATGGTCGGAAAGAGCCAGAATCCGATATCATGCTCGCAGTCATTCGCAAAGGCGAAGATGATCGATGGCAAGAAGGTCATAATCATCGCTATCAACGACCGCGTTTATGGCGGACACGACCACAACGAAGACACTTCATGGTTCTACGACACTGATTTCGAATTCCTCGTAAGCGATGATGTATTGCAGTATATAGTCGTGGGTCACAGAATGTACGACGTGGCGTTAAGGCTTGTCATGGCGGGGGCAGACGAAGATAAGATACTCCTCACGCCGGAATATGACCTGTCAGCGGCGAAGATGGTGGATTATGACGCTGTAAAAGGCGGAAGCATACTTTATTTCTTTGAAGTATATTTCCGTGAATGGTCTGTAAAGATGAAAGAAGCATTACTCGCGGAGGCAAAAGCGCATGAAAAACATTAAAATAAATTATATATGCCCTGAACTGTGTCATTTTTACGGTGACGCAGGAAATCTCCGCTACATCGAAAAGAAAGCGGAAATGATGGGAAACAGCGTTGAGATAATCGAAAGCTCACAGTTTGACGTTCCGCTTTTCGCCGGGGAAGGCTGTGATATGGTTTATATCGGTGCGACGACGGAAGAATATGTCTTTGACGTTATGAATTATCTTAAAAAATATCGTCAGGCATTTGTGAACTATATCGAAAACGGCGGATATGTTCTCGCGACGGGAAATACTCTGGAATGTTTTTATGAAACCATTACACGTGATGACGGAGAAGTTTTCGAAGCTCTCGGAATGTTTCCGCTTCACGCCAAACAGTTTTATGGAAAAAGACATTCGTATAACGTAATTGCAAAATACGATGACCGCATCACCGTTGCAGGTTATAAAAACCTTTGCAGTGACACTGATGAAAAGGTATATGAAAATTATCTTTTCAGAATAATTCGTGAAGCGGGAAAGAACGTCGAAGAAGGATGCGAAGGCATCCATTACAAAAATCTCTTTGCGACATATCTTCTCGGTCCCGTACTCCTTCAGAATCCCGAGTTCTCCGATGAGATATTCATGGGACTTTTCGGGGAAGACTTCAGAAAAGTGAGGATACCCTTTGAAGTTGAAGCGTACGAAAAGAGAGTAAACGACGTAATGAATTCAAAAAATCCTGATAAGAATGGTTGATTGATATGAAAATACTTGCACTCGGGGATATTTTTGGCCGCCCCGGCAGAAAACTGATAGAATCATATGCCGCATCCGTAAAAAAAGAATTCGGAGCAGACTTCCTCATCGCCAACATCGAAAACGCTTCCGCAGGCAAAGGCGTCAGCGAAGCAAACGCGAAGGACCTCCTGAAGGTTGAGGCGGTGGATATGTACACTTCCGGAAACCACATCTGGGACAAAAAAGACGTAAACAACATCCTTCAGGAAAGCGACAGGATCATCCGTCCTGCAAACTATCCCGATCCATGCACAGGTAAAGGCTATGGCATTTACCGCGTCGGAAAGAAAAGGATCGGCGTTGTTAATCTTTCGGGAAATGTATATATGAATAATCTTGATAATCCTTTTTTGACCTTCGACAAGATATACCAAAATATTAAAAACGTCTGTGATATCATAATCGTAGATTTTCACGCTGAAGCAACGAGCGAGAAGATCGCTTTCGGATATTACGTATCCACCCGCGCAAATGCAGTCTACGGTACACATACTCATGTTCAGACGGCAGATGAAAGGATTCTTGACAAACATACAGGTTACATTACCGACATCGGTATGTGCGGTCCGCTGGACGGCGTCATCGGTGTTGACAAAGACATAATTATCAAAAATTTCGTCACTCAGCGCCCCGTGAAGCACGAAGTTGCGGAAGGAGCAGTTCAGCTCAACGGCGTGGTGTTTGAATTTGATGATGAGACCAATAAATGTATTTCCGTGGAGAGGGTGCGTAAGATATTCGGATAATAATATTCAAGGAGTATCTATGGAAATCTTAAAAGTATCTTCATCATCAAACCCCAACTCCGTTGCAGGAGCTCTTGCAGGGGTTATCCGCGGCAACAACACCGCTGAAGTCCAAGCAATCGGAGCAGGTGCGCTCAATCAGGCAGTCAAGGCTATTGCTATCGCAAGGGGATATGTTGCGCCGGGAGGAATCGATCTTGTATGTATTCCCGCATTTACTGAGGTGAACATCGACGGTTCCGGAAGAACGGGAATAAAGCTCATCGTCAGAGCCGGATGAATAAAATAAATTGCATTGTGCCGTACGCACGATGCTTTTTTATTTGGCCGGGAAGATTATTCGAAAACATTTTCGAATGAGGGAGATACTTTGTTGCATATACGAAAAAAGATGGTATAATAAAAGAATGAAATCATATCTGACCGTAAAAGAAACAACAGAAAACACAATAATAATAAAGAAATCGGAATTCATCGGAAAAGTCATCCCTGTGTCAACGGAAGATGAAGCCATTGAAGCGTTAAACGCCGTCAGGAAGGAGCATTATAAGGCGACGCATAACTGCTATGCTTACATAATCGGTGAAAACAGCGGTATAGTCAAATTTTCCGACGACGGAGAACCGGCCCAGACGGCAGGAAAACCTATATATTCCGTAATGCAGCACAGAAATATCACCAACGCCCTTATCGTCGTGACAAGATATTTCGGCGGCATCAAATTAGGGGCAGGCGGCCTTGTAAGGGCATATTCCCAGGCAGCATCGGAAGTGCTGGATGTGTGCGTGGGGCTTGAATGTATATACAGCGACGTGGTAAATTTCAAGGTGGATTATTCCTTCTTCGGAAAGCTCTCTGCGGAGATCATAAACAGAAATTATAACCTCGGGGATGTTATTTACGCAGACGACGTGAATGTGACCGTATATGTCCCGAAGGAAGAAACACGTGAATTTATAGATTTTGTTTTCGATATGTCAAACGGAAATTATATGGGCGAACATATCGGAGAAAAACTCTTTGAAAAGGAAACAAAGGTATAATATGTTTGAATATTTAAAGGGTAAGGTTTTTATTAACGACAACGACTCTTCCATCGTCGTGGAGTGCGGTGGAGTGGGGTATCTTCTCAACTGCTCACTCAACACCATCGCCGAACTTCGCGGAAAAGAAGACGCGACGGTTTATACGTACATGAGCGTAAGTGACAACGGCATCTCCCTTTACGGCTTTGCAGGGAAAATGGAAAGAGAAGTTTTCCTCAGCCTTATTACCGTTCCGAAAGTCGGAGCGAGAAGTGCCGTACAGATACTCTCCCTTGATACTCCCGGAAATATCGTATCATACGTTCTTTCAAAAGATATCAAGGCTATCTCAAAGGCGAGCGGCATAGGAAAGAAAACTGCGGAAACGATCATCGTAACGCTTTATGACAAATTTGAGAAACTCGCTCTTTTTTTCGGAAGCGAGGAGGAGTATTACTATTCTCCGGCAGACGAAACGGAAAATACAAGCGCTTCCGACGCTGTGGAAGCTCTCGTTGCGCTTGGATTTGATATGACGACTGCGAAGAAAGCAGTAAATTCCGTCAAGGATGAAAATATGACGAGTGAAGAGATCCTCGCTCTCGCTCTCGGAAAGATGGGAATATAAATGGATAAGGGAAAAAGATTTGTAACGACAAAAGAAACTCCCGTCGATGTGGAGATCGAAAAGTCTCTCCGTCCGAAATTCCTTGATGATTATGTGGGGCAGGATAACGTAAAAGAAAGGCTCTCGATCTTCATCAAAGCAGCAAAAGAAAGAGGGGACGCGCTGGATCACGTTCTCCTTTACGGTCCGCCCGGGCTCGGAAAGACGACTCTTGCAGGAATCATTGCAAATGAGATGGGAGTAAATATCAAGATCACAAGCGGTCCCGCAATCGAAAAGCCGGGAGATCTCGCGGCTATACTCACTTCCCTGAAGAAGAATGATGTATTGTTTATCGACGAGATCCACAGACTCAATAAGGTTGTTGAGGAAGTGCTGTATCCTGCAATGGAGGATTTCAAGATAGATATCGTAATCGGAAAGGGCACAGGCTCCCGTTCACTTCGCCTTGAAGTGGCTCCCTTTACGCTTATCGGAGCGACGACACGTGCAGGGCTTGTTTCTGCGCCGCTGAGAGACCGTTTCGGAATAATAAACCGACTTGATCTTTATAACGAAGAGGATCTTTGTAAGATCATTACAAGAAGCGCAGGCATCCTTGATTTTTCAATCGAACCGTCAGGCGCAAAAGAACTCGCTTCACGTTCACGAGGCACGCCCCGAATCGCTAACAGATTCTTAAAGAGGGTCAGGGACTTTGCGCAGGTAATGAAATGCGACAGTATTACAAAAGAGATCGCGGACAAGGCTCTCAGGCTTCTGGAAGTTGACGAAAAGGGCCTTGACAAGAATGATATACTGATTCTTGATACTATAATAAACAAATTCGGCGGTGGTCCCGTCGGACTTGATACTCTCGCCGCAGTAATAGGCGAGGAGAGGGACACTATTGAGGATGTGTATGAACCGTATCTCATGCAGATCGGGTTTATCAACCGTACCGCAAGGGGAAGGGTTGCCCAGAAGGGCGCATACGAACATCTCGGAATAGCGTATGGTGAAAATTAATGAGTATGAAAACAAGTGATTTTGATTATGTTCTCCCGGAAGAACTCATTGCACAGACTCCTTCAAAAATCAGGGAAATGAGCCGTCTTTTAGTCGTTGACAGAAAGACGGGAGAATTACACGACAAACATTTTTATGACATAATCGACTATATGGAAGAAGGCGACTGCCTCGTTCTGAACGATTCGAAGGTTATTCCCGCGAGGATCTACGGTGAAAAACAGGAGACCGGCGCGAAGATAGAGTTTCTTCTTCATAAGAATATCGAAGGTAACGTATGGGAAGTTATGGCGAAACCGGGAAAAAGACTGAAGATCGGAACAGTCGTTAATTTCGGCGAAAGACTTTCCGCAACGGTCCTCGGAAAGAAGGAAGACGGACTTATTGACGTTGAATTTTCATATGAAGGGACATTCTTTGAAATATTAAACGAGATCGGCGTCATGCCCCTTCCTCCGTACATCAAAGAAAAGCTTGAGGACAACGACCGCTATCAGACGGTATATGCCGGAAAATACGGCTCATCCGCCGCGCCGACTGCAGGGCTTCATATGAGTGAAGAGCTTCTTCAGAGGATCATTGACAAAGGAATCCGTATCGCGAAGGTCACATTGAATGTAGGGCTGGGAACGTTCCTTCCCGTATCCGCAGACGACATCAGCGAGCATATTATGCACAGCGAGTTTTATGAAATAACGAAAGAAGCTTCCGACATCATCAACGAAACCAAGGCAAATGGAAAGAAAGTCATCGCTCTCGGAACCACAAGCGTCCGCACCATTGAAAGCAGCGCGACATTCAACGGAAAAGTAATTCCCGAAACGAGAAATACGGATATATTCATCTATCCCGGCTATGAATTCAAGGTCGTGGACAAACTCATAACGAACTTCCACCTTCCGAAGTCAACGCTTCTGATGCTGGTATCTGCGTTTTATGATAGGGAAAATACCCTTAAAGCCTATGAATATGCCGTAAAAGAAAAATATCGCTTTTTCAGCTTCGGTGATGCGAGTATGTTTATATAATACTGGAAAAATATGCAAATATTATGAATAAATACTTGATATTTATTAAAATAAGTGTATAATTATGAATATAATTAATATCGATAACTATGGAGGACACCATGCCCGTTAATTTAAAAGGACGTTCATTTTTAACACTCAAAGATTTCAATAAAGAAGAGATAATGTATCTTCTCAACCTTTCAAAAGATCTCAAAGCTAAAAAGAGAATGGGGATCAAGGGAGATCTCCTTTCAGGAAAAAATATAGTTCTTCTCTTTGAAAAGACTTCCACAAGAACGAGATGTGCGTTTGAAGTTGCTGCATTTGACGAAGGCGCAAACGTAACATTCCTCACAAACAGCCAGATGGGCGTTAAGGAATCTATCGAAGACACAGCGAAAGTTCTCGGCAGAATGTACGACGGAATTGAATTCCGTGGATACAGCCAGAAGACAGTTGAAGACCTCGCTAAATACAGCGGAGTTCCCGTATTCAACGGCCTTACGGATGCCTGCCACCCGACACAGTTCCTTGCTGACATGATGACGATTCTCGAAAACGTAAACAAACCGCTTTCTCATATCAAACTCACATTCGTGGGAGATGCAAAGAACAACGTTGCAAACTCACTCATGATCGGTTGCGCTATTCTCGGCGCTCACTATACGGCAGTTGCTCCGAAAGAATGCTGGCCGGATGAAAATCTCGTATCTGAAATGAAAGCTGTATGCGAACAGTCAGGCGGCACGATCACCATTTCCGAAGACATCGCGGCTGTTGAAGGCAGCGATGCTGTTTATACGGATGTATGGGTATCAATGGGTGAAGGCGACAAATACGCTGAAAGAATCGCACTCCTTAAAGATTACACAGTAACGATGGATATGTTGAAAATGACGAAGAATGACGACGTTATTTTCCTTCACTGTCTGCCGTCATTCCACGACCTTGAAACAGAGATCGGAAAAGACGTATATGAAAAATACGGCCTGAAAGAAATGGAAGTTACGGACGAAGTATTCAGAAGCAGATATTCAAAAGTATTTGACGAAGCTGAAAACAGACTTCATACTATCAAAGCTGTAATGGTTGCGATGATCTAAGTTTATCGTTTCGCCGGATGCGGCGTCAGAATAAAAATCCCCTTCGGCAGCATTTAAGTACGTGCCGTCGGGGATTTTTGTGGTTCTGATACGGATTTAATAGTATGAAGACCAGTAATCGATATATTCCTGAAGTTCGCTGTCTACTTTGTCATAACATTTTTTCAGCTCTTCCCTGGATTTGTCATTGCCTTCAAGCATCGTCAGGATCGCTTTCATTCTTATGGATTTACTGAGTGCATCGTCGGTGATTATACCGGAGATCTCATCAAACCCTTCTTCATACGCTCCTTCACTTCTTTGTTTATGGTCATAAATCTCAAGCAAAGCCTCACGGGTAGATTCTGTGTTGTTTTTATCCGTAATTTCATCGAGAAGGTAGCTGAATGCAATGTCCTCAGAATTTTCGGCAAGAGCTATTGCGTGATACATAAGCGATTCGTAATCATGGCCCGAATCAATGATAGCATTCATTTCTTCTATCAGTGTTCCGGCAGGAAGGGACATCAGCTCTTCAAACAACATATCCTCACCGTTTTCTTTATCTCCATACTTTTCAAATCTTGCCATAACTCTTTCATATGGATCTTTTTTTTCTGTGCAGGAGGAAAATGCAATGATCATCAATAGTGCGAGGAGTACTGCGATTATGGATTTTGCTCGTGTTTTCATTTTTTTCTCCTATAATATAATATATTTTGCAATATTATTATATCATAAGAAAGATGCAAAACAAATGATTTTAAGGAATGTTTAAGGTTGAAATATATTTTTCAATAAACAATCCCCGCAAGTGCTTTTATCATTATTTCGAACACAGTATCCCGTTTTTCGATCTCTCTGTCAGAACGGAAAATTCCGAGGAGCACCCTCTCATCTCCGGCCATGAGGGCGTATCGGCCGAGCTCGGCAGAGTAATTTGTGGGCGCCTGAATGAACTCCGGAAGGAGATATTTTATTTTGCAGGTGCTTTTTTCTTCCTCCGTCAGTGGCGCGAAGACATCTTCGGGGAAAAATATGGGGTATGTCTTTTCATATCCGTCTTTTATCGGCACAGTGGCGATATACTGCCCTTTTGATGCGACTTTTACCATGGAATATTTTTTAAAAGCGTCTTCAAGGAGGGAAATGCTGTCGCCGTAATAGTCCGTGCTGTTAAGGACGACGGATATGAGCATCATCCCGTCTTTTTCCGCGTAAGATACAAGGCATCTGCCTGCGTCATCCGTAAACCCTGTCTTTCCGCCGATTCCGTCCGGATACAGGGATCTTAATTTGTTTTTGTTATAAAACGTGACTGTCCTGCCATTTATTACGATGTCCTTTTTAGGGGAAGATACGATATCATAAAATATCTCGTTTTTTATTGCATATGCGGCGATCTTCGCAAGGTCGCTTGCTGTGGTGTAGTGGTTTTTATCATCAAGACCGTGAGCATTGGCAAAGGAAGTGTTTTCGCAACCGATCTCTTTTGCCTTTTTCGTCATCATTTCCGCAAATGTCTTCTCATCTCCCGCAATATGTTCGGCTATGGCAACTGCCCCGTCGTTTGCGGAAACGAAAAGAAGGGCGACTGTAAGGTCATGAAGTGTAAGCCTGTCGCCTTCCCGAAGCTCCATTCTTGAGCCCGGTGTAAGAGCGGCGTTTTTGCTTGCCGTTACAACGCTGTCGGCCAATCCTGATTCGATCGCCAATATCGCCGTCATTATCTTCGTCGTTGAAGCCATTGGAAGGGGATAAGTTTCGTTTTCGGCATGAAGGATACGCAGAGCAGAAGACTCAATGACGCACTCTGCCTTACTGTAAGAAAAGACTTCCGACGGAAGAAGGGTAGTTATTATGAGTATAAAAACAACAAATTTCTTTTTCATATCAAACCTCGCATATGTTTACTTATATGTAAAGATCTTTCCAAATATAACACCGCGTATATTATGATATGTTTCAGGGAACATTTACTAATAAAGATCGCATAAAACATACGGAGGTGAAATGTGCAGAGTAAAGTAGAGCTGAGCATGGTAACCACATCTGCTCTTCCGAAAATGGATAACATACAGGCAGGAGTGCTTCTGACAAGAATAAAAAACGGCGAAGAGGAACTTAAAGATGAATTCATAAAGGCGAACCTTCGGCTTGTTCTCAGCGTAGTGCAGAAATTTGCCGGAAGAAGGGAAAATCCCGACGACATCTTTCAGATAGGATGCGTTGGGCTGATAAAAGCCATAGATAATTTTGATATGAGTTTCGGGGTCAAATTTTCCACCTATGCCGTGCCGACGGATGTTTTTTGAGGAAACGAAAAAAGAGGTGCCTGAGCAACCTCTTTCTCCGGTGTGGAACTTATATGAAACTGTCGTTAGCAATTTGGACTATACGAGTACCTCACGTTGTATGTATCATAACACAAATTTTTCTGTTTGTTAAGACTATTCTGAAAAAACAATCTTTTTTGTGCTTGAAATACAATTCGGGCTATATGAAAGAAATCCTTTTTGTTTTAATACGCCAAAAAAGAGATGCTTTCGCATCTCTTTTGTATTATTTGTAAATTGTGTGGCCGTAAACCCAGACTTCGTCCTGAACCCATGCGTTTACCTGCGGGATCATCGGATCTCCGAATGCTCCTGTTGCGCCGCCGCAGAAGATGAATCCGCCGTTTTTAGCGTATTTGTCGATTGAATCCCTTACACTCTGACGAACATATTCTTCGTCACATTCTGGCCATGTGAGAGGCGGAACCCAGTCCCAGCCGCCGACAACTGTGAGAGTGCCTTTATATTTGTCGATTACTGCTGCGAGGTCGTTGTCTGTCTGTGCCGGATCCCAGAGATCTACTCCGAAGTCGATCATGTCGGGAACGAAATCTTCGCATCTGCCGCAGTTGTGGAATTCTACCAATACGCCGTATTCCTTAGCGATCTTTGCCTGCTGTGCATAGAACGGTTTTAAGAGTTCCTGATACATCGGAACAGAAACGAACGGGTTGAGCTTCGTAGCTGAGTCGTCTGCCATGTTGAATACGTCCGGTTTGTAGTATTCCATAGTATTCTTGATGATGGGGAGATATACGTCTGTGATGTACTGGAAAAGTTCTTTTACTTCTTCCGGTTCTTCATACATAGCGCAAAGACCTTCGTTGAATCCCATGAATCCCATGAGCTGCTGGAAGAGTCCGATGCCGCCGCCTGAGAACATCATTGTTTCTTCTCTGTTGATGCCTGCTTTTTCGATATCTCTCTTAGCCTGCAATTCCCAGTCGATGTCGTTGGGTGTGGGGGCTTTGATAACTTCTCTCCACTTTGTGATGTCGTCAAGGATGAAGTTGTTCGGTTCCGGGAGTGATGCCCAGCCTGTTTCTTCGTTTGCTACGTGCGGAACGCCCCACGGGTCCTTACCGCCTTTGGGTCCGAAGTGGCTCATGTCAAATACCGGCGCGCTTACTGTCTTTGTCGGGTGTGTGCCGTGCCATTCTTCACCGAACATTGTGTAAAACGGAACGTATTCCGGAATTTCGCCTCTGATGACTGCAAGATAATTCTCTTTTGGATTCATTGCCATAGTTTTATTCTCCTTTATTTTATTTGTATGGTCTTACCATTTACCTTATGCTATCACATTATATTTTGTTTGTTAATACCAAAATGCTCTGTTTTTAAAAGATTGGATTTTTCGTACTATTAAGGGCTTTTCAGATATGGCGGTTTTGTGAAAATGATACCAATGATTATAAATTCAAAACAGTACAATTATAAACAAAAAGGCACCGCTGGCGGTGCCTTTTGTGAAATATTATTTATAGATTTCGTGTCCGTATACCCACACTTCGTCTTTGACCCACGCATTGACCTGCGGGATGATGGGATCTCCGTATGCGCCTGTTGCGCCGCCTGTGAAGATATATCCACCGTTTTTGGCGTATTTGTCGATTGAATCCCTTACACTCTGACGTACGTATTCTTCGTCACATTCCGGCCATGTCATCGGCGGAACCCAGTCCCAGCCGCCGACGACGGTGAGTGTTCCCTTATATTTTTCGATGATGCTGACAAGGTCGTTTTCGGGTTGTGCCGGATCCCAGAGATCTACTCCGAAGTCGATCATATCGGGGATATAATCTTCGCATCTTCCGCAGTTGTGGAATGCTACGAGAACTCCGTATTCTTTAGCGATCTTTGTCTGCTGTGCGTAGAACGGTTTTAAGAGTTCCTGATACATCGGAACAGAAACGAACGGGTTGAGCTTCGTCGCTGAGTCATCTGCGAGGTTGAAAACGTCAGGACGATAATATTCCATTGTGTTTTTGATGATGGGGAGATATACGTCTGTGATATACTGGAAAAGCTCCTTTACTTCTTCAGGTTCTTCATGCATAGCGCAAAGACCTTCGCTGAAACCCATGAATGCCATGAGCTGCTGGAAAAGGCCGATGCCGCCGCCGGAATATACCATTGTTTCGTTACGGTTGATCGCCGCTTTTTCATAATCTCTCTTTGCCTGCAATTCCCAGTCGATGTCGTTGGGAATGGGGGCTTTGATCACTTCTCTCCATTTTGTGATGTCGTCGAGAATGAAATTATTCGGCTCGGGGAGTGATGCGAAGCCTGTTTCTTCGTTTGCTACGTGCGGAACGCCCCACGGATCCTTGCCGCCTTTAGGTCCGAAGTGACTCATGTCAAAAACAGGTGCGTGAACTGATTTTGTCTGCTGTGTGCCGTTCCACGGCTGACCGAACATGGTGTAAAACGGGAGATATTCGGGAATCTCGCCTCTGATGACTGCCATGTAATTTTCTTTTGCATTCATGCCCATTGTAAATTCTCCTTTATGTAGTTTTGTCAAAATAATGCTATCACATGTGGACGATTTTGTTAAGTATTTAAACAAATAAAATTCAAGATTGGACAAGTGGTACTATAACATTTTGTTTTTAACAGAATTTTTTTGTCCGTGCGGTACCAATAAAAAACACCTTCCGTTAAAGGAAGGTGTCGGGATATTATTTTAAGAAACCGTTTACGATATGTTCTTCAGCTTCAGCTTCCGTAAGTCCGAGAGTCATGAGCTTGATGAGCTGTTCGCCAGCGATCTTGCCGATTGCGGCTTCATGGATGAGAGAAGCTTCGACATTGTTAGCTTCGATCTGCGGAATTGCAGCAACAACTGCATCACCCATAACGATGGCATCACATTCTGTGTGGCCGTTGCATCTGTTGTTACCTTTTACGTTTGATGTGAAGAGCTGTTTTGATTTGTCTTTCGCGATGGAACGTGAAACAACGTGAGCTGAGCAGTCAAGGCCGTTCATTTCGATAACGAAGTCTGTCTTTGCGTACTGTTCGCCGTGTGTCATGAGTTTTTCGGTAACGATAAGAGTAGCTTTGTCATCGAGGACTGCTGTTGTTACGCGGTCTGTTGAGTCGATGCCTTTGATCTGTGTCGTTTCCATTTCCATGTATCCGCCTTCAGCGATGTTGATGACAGTTTTCGGGTTCATTACTCTTCCGCCTGTTCCGTCGCCGTCGCCGTAATGTTTTTCAACGTATTTGATCTTTGCGTTTTTGCCTACGTGGAATGTGTGGATACCGTCATGCTTTGAAAGGTCAGCACCACAGTTGTGGATACCGCATCCGGCGATGATGACTACGTCTGCGTCTTCTCCGATGAAAAAGTCGTTATATACGAATTCTGTGATTCCCGATTCGCTGATAACTACGGGGATGTGTACGCTTTCGTTCTTTGTTCCGGGCTTGATGATGATATCAATGCCTGTGCCGTCTTCTTTTGAAACGATGTCGATGTTTGCCGTCGTGTTTCTGCCTGCTGATTCACCGTTGGCACGGATGTTGTATGCGCCTTTGGGAATTTTTTCGAGTCCGGCAACTTCTTTGAGTAAGTTTAACTGAATAGCATCCATTGCCATTATTTATCTTCCTCCGTGTTCTTTTCTGTAGCTTTGCATCCTGATGCAACATATAAAAGTTCAGGAAGGACTTCTTCCTTTGTTCCCACTTTCTTGAGCTGTCCGCCTGAAAGGAGAATGATCTTGTCCGCAATATTGAGGATCCTTTCCTGATGGGAAATGATCATGATGGAGCCCTGGATTTTTTCGTAGAGGTTTTCAAAAACAGAAATGATGTTGTTGAAGCTCCAAAGGTCGATGCCCGCTTCCGGTTCGTCGAAGATAGTGAGCTGAGCTTCTCTTGCGAGGACTGTTGCGATCTCGATACGTTTGAGTTCGCCGCCTGAGAGAGATGCATTTACTTCGCGGTTGATGTAATCCTTGGCGCAAAGACCTACTTCAGAGAGGTATTCACAAGCTGCCGCAACTGAGAGTTTTGAGTTGCCTGATGCGATTGTGATGAGGTCTCTTACTGTAATGCCTTTGAAGCGTACGGGCTGCTGGAATGCGAAGCTGATTCCTTTTTTCGCTCTTTCCGTGATGGAAAGTTCAGTGATGTCTTCTCCGTTGAAAAGGATCTGACCGCTTGTCGGTGTGACGATGCCGGCGATGATCTTCGCCAGTGTTGACTTACCGCTGCCGTTGGGGCCTGTGATCGCGATAAATCTTTCATTTATATTGAGATTTATATCCTTGAGGATCTCTTTTCCGCCTTCTTCTGCTGTGTAGCAAATATTTTTAAGTTCTAACATGATACCTCCGCTTATATAGCTATGTTATAAATATAATACCACATAAGACGACTAAAATCCATCAGAATTGTGCAATTTTGAGTGAAAATTTTACTTTGCACAAGTAAGTTTATGCCGCTTCTTGACCGTGAGGGATTTTGCTGTTAAAATTAGATAAACAAATAAAAAATACGGTGGTTTGATATGGATATACAAAATTTTTTCGAAGAAAATCAAAAAGTTGCCATCGCCTTCTCAGGCGGAACAGACTCCACATACCTTCTCTTTGAAGCGGTGGATGCAGGTTGCGACGTGCATGCGTTTTTCGTGAAGAGCGCATTCAATCCGCAGTGGCAGCAGGACAAGGCTGAAGAACTTGCAAAGCTGTTTTTAACGAATATGACTATAATTTACGCAGATGTTCTCGGAGAAGAAGACATCGTAAAGAATAAAGATGACAGATGTTATCATTGCAAGAAAGCGATCCTTTCATACGTGAAAAGCGCCGCGTCCCATGCAGGTTATGATATCGTCATTGACGGCACAAATGCAAGCGACGATCCGGATTGCCGTCCCGGAATGAAAGCTATCGAAGAACTCGGAATAATCTCGCCGCTCCGCCTTTGTGGCATCACGAAAGAGGAAGTCATGAGAAGAAGCGAAGAGTTCAATCTCCCCACAAAAGACGACAAGAGTTACAGCTGCCTTGCGACGAGGATCCCGTCTCCGACGAAGATCACATACAACGCGCTTGAAAAGATAGAAGAAGCGGAAAACAAGATGTGGAATATGGGCTTCAAGGATTATCGTGTACGTTTCCACGGCAATCTCGCAAGGATCGAGGTTGCGAAAGATGAGCTTCCAATGCTTCTTGAAAAGAGTGCGGAAGTTACGGATGCCCTCGGTGAATATTTCAAATACGTCACCCTTGACTTAAAAGGAAGATAATATGGATAAGGAATATATTGTAAAGCTCCTCGAAGGAGTAAAGAACGGAGATGTGGACATTTCCGATGCGGTGGAGAAGATATCTTATGAGCCGTATTCAGACATTGATTACGCAAAGATCGACAACAACCGCAAGCTTGTGCAGAATGTAGGGGAAGTGATCTACGGTGAATCAAAAACTCACGAACAGATCATCGGTATCGTATCAAAAATGAAGCAGTCCGATAATTCCGAGATCCTCATCACCCGCCTTGACAAAGACAAGGCGGAGGAAGTATCAAAGCATTTTGAGATGAGATATGATAAGAATTCACGCATGGGCATAGTATGCGGAGAAAAGGTTGTGCCGTCGGGAAATGACGTGCATATACTCTGCGCGGGAACGAGCGATCTTCCCGTTGCGGAAGAAGCGGCGCTGACGCTTGAATTTCTCGGACATAATGCGGTGAGGATCTATGACGTAGGCGTTGCGGGGCTTCACAGGCTTCTTTCCCACGTTGATGAGATCTCAAAAGCGAAGGTCATCATCGTCATCGCCGGCATGGAAGGCGCACTTGCGAGTGTTGTCGGCGGACTTACTTCAGCTCCCGTCATCGCCGTTCCCACATCCATCGGATATGGCGCAAACTTCGGCGGTCTCAGCGCACTCCTTTCAATGCTTAATTCCTGCGCAAGCGGAGTCGGAGTTGTCAACATTGACAACGGCTTCGGCGCAGCGATGCTCGCAAACAGGATCCTCGGGAGAAAAGCATGAAGATACTTTATTTTGACTGCAAGATGGGCGCTTCCGGGGATATGATCCTCGGTGCGCTTTATGAACTCGCCCCGAACGGGGACAAGATAATCGAAAAGCTCAATTCTTTTTTCGAAGATGTAAACGTTACTGTTTCCGACCGTGAAAAGCTCGGAACGTGGGGAAAACATATCAAAGTCGAAATCGGCGGAGTTGAGGAAGAGAGCATTGACTCAGACGGACATGACCACGATCATGATCATTCACACTCCCACGCGACGAGAATGCATATTTACGACAACATCGAATCGCTTCCCATAGATGACGGTGTGAAGGTGCATGCACTTGATATATTCAATTCCGTCCTCAGAGCGGAGTCGGTGGTGCATAAGACAAGCGTGTCCAAGGTTCATCTTCATGAGCTGGGAAATTTAGATGCAATAATCGATATCGTCGGTGCCTGCATGATGATCGAAGATATCGGTCCGGACAAGATAATATGTTCTCACTTAAACGTGGGAAGCGGATTTGTGAGATGTGCTCACGGGATCGTTCCCGTGCCTGCACCGGCAACGACGATCCTTCTTGAAGGAATGAAGGTGTATTCCTCGGATATAAGAGGGGAGCTTACCACTCCCACAGGTGCAGCGATCCTGGGACATTTCTGTGAAGAATATATCCCCATGCCGCCGATGAACATCAAAAAAAGCGGCATCGGCGTCGGCAACAAGGATTTTGAACTTCCGAATGTGCTGAGGGCATTTGTCGGGGAAGCGGAAGAAGATAATTCCGTCAGCGAGCTTATCGCCACTCTTGATGACATAACAAGTGAACAATTATCATTCGCCACAGAGATATTGATGCAAAACGGAGCGCTGGATGCGTACATAACGCCCATCACCATGAAAAAGGGAAGATCGGCGTTTATGCTGACTTGTCTTGTTAAAAAAGGACGTGAGAAAGAATTTGCATCCCTTATCTTTAAGTACACTACCACCATCGGCATCCGTTACCGTGAATACAGCCGCTTTACTCTTTCAAGAAAGATCATTACGAAAGACACAAAATTCGGTCCTTTGAGATATAAACTTTCCGAAGGATACGGAGTGAAGAGGGAAAAGGCAGAATTTGACGACCTGAAAAAGATCAGTGTTGAAACAGGGCTTTCAATTGATGAAATAAAATCTCAGATCGAAGAATAAACTACGGAGGTATACATGAAGAGAATTTTATCACTCACATTCTTACTGCTCATCTTCATGTCGGTTTTTCCGGCAAGCGTATTTGCTCAGTGGGCGATCCTTGATCCGGCAAAAGCCAAGGGCAGTAACTACACCCAGTCCGATGCATACGCAAAGGCCCTTGATGCGGTATTCGCAGGAGACATCGACATTTACAAGGAGATCGGCTGCAAGACCGAGCAGAATATGAAGCTCGGATACTCAATGAGTACCTCAACGAAATATTATATCAAGAGCAAAGCCACAGGAACTGTATATTGGGGGATGCAGTGTTATGCATATGCCAATGCTGTCTATAACAAGCTTTTCGGGGAAATGCCATATCAAGGACTTTCCAAATTCCATCATTCAAGATATGTAATGAAAGGCAGTGGCGGAAAGAATACTCTTTCATATCAGGAATTTGTCAATGCGGGAATAAGAAGCGGAGCTTACATAAGGACAACACCGAATTCCAATAACTCCTATAACGGCGGCGACGGACATTCGATGGTCCTTCTGAGCTATGACTCAAAAGGCGTTGTTTACATCGAAGGCAACTCTGACGGAAAAGGGCTTGTAAGGATATTCAACCAGACATGGGAAGAATTCAACAAGACGGAGCTCAAAGGCGTAAAGAGATATCTCTGTCATATCATTCAGGCAAACGACAGCTATTACGAACAGCATTATCCTGAAAACGTTGAAGAAAAGGCATACATCGCGCAGTGCGAGTTTTATCCTTCTTCATATAAGATCAAGGCTGTTAATCCCGCAAATCTGAGAAATATGCCCTGTAACTCAAATACAAATGCAGCATCAAAAATTCTTGTGAATGAACTTCCTGTTGGAACAACATTCACCGCAACGGGAATTTATAAGAATACGGAAGGCAATTATTGGTACAGAGTATTATACAACAACAAAACATATTATCTCTATGCCAAGAACACAACAGCTGTCGAAATTATTCCTGATGCTGTTCTTACGGGAGCGAAATATCCGACGACGCTTATCAAAGGAAATTCGTATACGCTTGAAGGAAAAGTATCTTCCACATATTCAACTCTGACACACCTTACAGGTCAGGTACTGAATTCTTCCGGAAAGGTTGTCGGTTCAAAGCAAGTCAAAGTCACCAACAACTCTTATTCCATCAAAAACAGCGAACTTGATACCTCAATTAAGTTCGGAAGCCTTGTTGACGGAAAATACAGACTTGTGCTTCTCGCTGATGTAATGACGTACTATGTTTCAAATACTCAGAAGCTCGAAGGTGTCGGTGTTTGTCAGACTCTTCTCAATAAGGAATTCACAGTCCATGAACATAAATATTCCGCATCAGGTTACGAATCAGCTCATCCGCACCGTGCTATGTCAAAATGTTCCTGTGGAGATGTAAAATACGGTGCTGCGAACTACAAAACGAGCGTGAAAGTCACGGCTCCGAGCTGCAAGGCGGAAGGAAAGAGGGAAACTGTCTGCGCAACGTGCGGATATGTTGAAAATACGGAGATTCTCGTAAAGCTCACGCATGGCGAAACTTATGAAAAAGTAATTAATCCGACGTGCAGTGTGGAGGGAAGAAAAGAATATCGCTGTAAAGTTTGTGATGCGGTGGTATCATACGATATTATCCCAAGGCTCAGCCACAGCGGGATCCACACAGAAGTGACTGATGCGACTTGCAGTAAGGAAGGTAAGAAGGAATCTATCTGCGGAGTATGTAACGAAGTTCTTGCGACGGAAGTTATTCCGAAAAAATCACATACGATTACCGTCATAAACAGCTCTCCGACATATTCGGGAGATAAGTACTGCAGTGTATGTGATACCGTTGTCGAAAAAGGAGACATCATCGAAATAATATATTTTCTTGGGGATGTGAACAGTGACGGCAAAGTAAATGCTCTCGATGCAACACAGATCCTGCGTTATGCCAACAATAAATCCTCCGTTCTTACGGGATGCGTAAAGGGGGATGAAAAGTTCCTTTCTGCGGATGTAAACAAAGACGGCAAAATCAACGCCCTTGATGCAACGCAGATACTGAGATATGCGAACAATAAAAGTTCGGTTCTGAAATAAATTATGTTCTGAAAATCCGGGAATAAACTCCCGGATTTTTCTGTTATGAAAAATGTTTAATAATGCTGACCGGTATGCCCGTTGACGATATGTATAAAAATAAAAGCAAAAACAGAGAAATTGTCTTGATTTCAATGTTTTTGCTGAATAATATTGATCTGTTTATTGATATGTTTTATAATTATACCATAAATTGAAAAGGAGCCAGAATATGAAGAAAATACTGAGTCTGTTTTTAATTTTGTTTGTTCTTGCAGCGGTGTTGCCGGCGAATACTTTTGCCGCTGAAAGCGATGTTGAAGCGTACCTTGGAAAATGCACACAGCTTCCGTCCTCCGCGGTGTTTCAGGCTAAGAAAGGAAAGGAGATAACCCTTAATTTCAGAAATATGCCCTGCAGCGAAGATACAAACAAGGCTTCGGAAATTCTATTTTCCGTGACTTATAAAAAAGACGATCCCCGCACGGACTTTACGGCAACGGCATTTTATATCAATACGGAAGACAACGGATGGTATAAAACCACATATAACGGTGTGGAATGTTATGTATTTGCCGACAACACTCAGTCTTCGGGAGGATATGCAAACGCCACCACAACCGGCATGAAATACCCTACGGAGCACTTTCTCGGAAAGAAGTTTGATCTCGAAGGAATCATCAGCGTTACCGGTTCAAGACTGATCGCTCTTGAAGCGAATCTGGTTCGTGTGGAAAACGGAAAAAGCGAAACGATCACTACCTGTAAGGAAGAAGACAGCAGTCTTCTTTCCGGTGGCACATTCAATATCAAGGGAAGTATGCTTGCTTCGAAATTTAAATTTGAGGAACTTCCGGAAGGTAATTATTACCTTAATTATGTGATTTACGTTAACGGATATTATGTAGACAAAGACGGTCACAGAAAGATTTATACCGCCGACAAAGCCATCCTCATGGAAGACTTTACCGTAACGGAGCATATCTGCAAGTTTGAGAAAACTCATACCACCACATCATGGCATCCTCACAGGGAAACGGAAATATGCCACGGATGCGGAGAAGAAAGGGAAATTGAAGGAACAGAAACCTTCACAACAAAGACAAAGGTTATAAAGGCGGCAACGTGTTTGCAGGAAGGAAAGCTTCAGGAACTCTGCGTGCGCTGTAATTCAATTCTCGGAACGGAGGTTATTCCGAAAGAAAATCATACTCCCGTTACAGTAAACAAGACAGATACTTATACCGGAGATGTGGTTTGTTCGGTATGTAATACTCTTCTTGAAAAAGGAACAGACATCACCGATCATAAGCACAGACCGGTTCATACGGGAGAATATGAAGATGATCATCCTCACAGAGAAATAATCAGATGTTTCTGCGGTATGGAAAGCTATGGTGAAGAGCATTTTGAAACGGAAATCATAAACAAGACGGATGTATATACCGGTGATGAGGTATGTGTAACCTGCGGTGAAGTGGTTGCCGGAGGCGAAGAAATCGTTGAGAAAGAGTATGCGTCAGGGGATGTGAACAGTGACGGCAAAGTAAATGCCCTTGATGCAACACAGATCCTGCGTTATGCGAATAACAAATCTTCCGTTCTCACAGGATGCGAAAAGGGATCGGCTATGTTTATGACGGCGGATGTGAACCGTGACGGTAAGATCAATGCACTTGACGCTACACAGATCTTGCGTTATGCAAACAACAAATCGTCAGTACTCAAATAAACTAACAAGACAGCTCTCTTCAGGGCTGTCTTTTGTAATAAAAAATCCGGGTCTGAAGCCCGGATTTTCTATGCTATTCGTCTAATAAGGATTTTCTTGTCTGCACGAGTTCGATCTGCGATTCGATGAGCTTGTTCTGCATTTCCGCGAGAGAGCGTTTGTTCTGCTCAAATTCGTTTCTGAGGGAATTGAATTTGTTGCGGTATTCTTCGATGAGACCCGTAAGCTCACGGTTTTCAAGTTCCATTCTTTCCAGACGTGTTTCGAGTGTCTTGATCTTTTCTTCGTTTTCTTCGATCTCTGACATTGCCGTTGAAAGACGGTCTTTGTAGTTGAGCATTATCTGATAACCTTCTTCATCGACCTTTGAACGCAATCCTTCAAGCTCGTCTTTCGTCGTCAGGAGTTCATCACTGACGTTCAGAAGCGCCAGAACCGCCGCGCTGAAGTTGTTAATGAAAGGATTCGCAGCTTTGATCTGCTTGACCATGCTATCAACGAAAGATGCAACATTATCAACCCTTTCAGGATCATCATCCGTCAGAACGGAGATGGGACTACCGAGTATATTTACAGTAACCTTACGTTTTTCTTTGTTAATATCCATATCTTAGTCCTTTCAATAAATGTGAATTAATTATAATGTTTTTTTTTGCGAATTACAACTGTTTTTTTTATTTTACGACACCGTATTCGGCTAATCTATGAGTTTTACGTTTTCTTTTCCGATCACGCTTCTCATTTTTGCAAGGACAGTCATGTTTCTCGTGACATACAGCTCTTTGGGAACTGAGAATTTCTTTTTATTTTCGCGGTTGTAGATTATTACTCTCACATCCCCGGGATTTTCCTGCATGATGCCTTTGAGTTCTCCGAGCGCACTGTTTAAATTGCGGTCAAGCATTATCATCACCGACGCCCCTTCGGGAATTACGTTAAGCTGCTTCGGCTTTGGCTCTTCTTTTGGCGGCTGCTGTGGCGGCGGAGTCGGTTTTTCGGGTGCTTTGGGCTGTTGGGAAGCTCTTTCCTGAGCCTTCTTTGCTGCGTTTTTCACCGCCTGTGATGCGCTTTTTTTCGAAATCGGCTTGATGGAATATATATCATCTTCGTTTCGCATGTCCGCGACCACGTCGGCAACGATGGAGATGGATTCATCGCGCTTGTTTATCTTACCTTTGATGAGTACGGGAGCGTCTTCCTTTAAACTGTAATGATATTTTTCATACGTTTTGGGGAATACCGTGACTTCAAAGCTTGAATACATATCCTCAATTTCCACAAACGCCATGAAGTCGCCTTTTTTCGTCGTGATGGATTTGACGCTGCGGATGAGGGCGCCGACGATTACGGGCATTCCGTCTTCGATCTCGGAGAATTTGTCGTGGCTTTCAGCATTTTCATCTTCTTCATCCTCGTCGCTGTTTGGCATGAGGGAAATGAGGTCGGTGGAAGCGTATTTTTCAATGATGTCGTGGTATTTATTCAGCGGATGTCCTGAAATATAAATTCCGAGGGCTTCCTTTTCGAAGGCGAGAAGCTCGTTCTGTTCGAGCTCTCTGACATTTTTGATCTCCGGAAGACCGAGAGAAACCGGAGTTTCCGATGCTCCTCCGATCATGTCGAGAAGACTTAACTGACCTTCGATGTTCTGCTTTCTCTGACGTGTGACTCCGTCGATATAGTCCGAGAAGATCGCAAGAAGATCTCCTCTTCTGTGTCCGAGAGAGTCGAAAGCACCGCTTTTGATGAGGGCTTCGACGCCTCTCTTGTTGAGGCTCTTGAAGGGCATCTTCTTTACGAAATCCGCAAAGTCGATGAACCTGCCCTTTTCGTTGCGGGCCTGAATGATCTCTTCGACGGCGGTTTCACCGAGCCCTTTGAGGGCGAGAAGACCGTAGCGGACTTTTCCGTCAACAACGCTGAAACGCTGAAGGGACTCGTTGATGTCGGGAGCGAGAAGACCGATGTCCATATCTTTTAAGTTCTGGATATATTTGGCGATCTTTTCATCGCTGCCGATAACGCTTGTCATAAGCGCCGCCATGAATTCTGCAGGGTAATATGTCTTTAAGTATGCTGTCTGATAAGTAACGAGGGCATATGCCGCCGCGTGAGACTTATTGAAGGCGTAACTTGCGAAGTCGATCATTTCATCAAAGATCTTGTTCGCGGAAGCTTCGTCAACGCCGTTTTTTACGCATCCCATAACTCCCTGGGATTCGTCACCATAAACAAAGATCTTTCTTTCCGCCTGCATTACGTCAAGCTTCTTCTTTGCCATGGCACGTCTTACAAGGTCGCTCTGTCCCATGGAATATCCCGCCAGGTCACGAACGATCTGCATAACCTGCTCCTGATATACCATACAGCCGTATGTTACGTTTAAGATCGGCTCAAGTGCCATGTGGGTATACTGAATTCCCGAAGGATTCTTTTTGTTTGCGACGTATGTGTCGATATACTGCATCGGGCCCGGTCTGTAAAGGGCGATGCCTGCGATGATGTCTTCGAAGGTGTCCGGCTTTAAGTTCTGCAGGAACTGTCGCATACCTGCGCTTTCAAGCTGGAATACACCCATTGTGTCACCTCTTGCGATGAGGTTATATACGTTAGCGTCGTCGATGGGGAGAGTGTTGACGTCTAATCTTATCCCTCTTGAATGATATACGTTTTCGACGGCGTCTTTGATGACCGTGAGGGTTCTCAGTCCGAGGAAGTCCATTTTCAACAGCCCGAGTTCTTCGATTGTCGTCATGGTGAACTGCGTCGCAAGGTTTCCGTCAACGGCATAAAGCGGAACGTATTCACGGATGGGGATGTCGGTGATAACGACGCCTGCGGCATGGGTGGAAGTGTGTCTGGGAGTGCCTTCGAGGGCCATGCTGATCTCGATGAGCTTTCCGATTGCTTCGTCGTCTTCCGCCATCTGGGCGAGTTCGGGGTTTTCTTTCAGTGATTCTTCAATGGAGATGCCGAGCTTTTTCGGAATTGCCTTTGCTACTTTGTCGCAGTCGGAATATGACATTCCGAGAGCCCTTCCGACGTCACGGATTGCGTTTTTCGCGCCGAGAGTACCGAAGGTTACGATCTGGGCTACGTTGTTTGCGCCGTATTTATCGACGACGTATTCGATTACCTTGTGGCGGTTTTCGTAACAGAAGTCAACGTCGATATCAGGCATTGATACACGTTCGATGTTAAGGAATCTCTCGAAGATGAGGGAATATTTTATCGGGTCGATGTCCGTAATTCCCAAAGCATAACATGCAACGCTTCCCGCGGCGCTGCCTCGTCCGGGACCTACGGAGATGCCGTGGTCTTTTGCGTATTTGATGAAGTCATAAACGATGAGGATATAATCATTGAATCCCATCTTGTCGATGACTGAAAGCTCATATTCAAGCCTTTCCATGAGTTCGTCGTCCACCACTTCATAACGACGGTGTACCCCTTCCACAGCCATTTGTCTGAGGAATTCCTTGGCTGTAAGGCCACCGGGGACGTCGTAACGTGGGAGGTGATAATTATGAAACTCAAACTCTACGTTGCATCTGTCGGCGATGAGGGCAGTGTTTGTGATGGATTCGGGAGCATAGGAAAAAAGCTCCTTCATCTCGTCTTCCGTCTTGATGTAAAACGAATCTCCGGAGAATTTCAGACGTTTCGGATCGTTTACCGTTGCGGCAGTCTGTACGCAGAGGAGGATATCGTGATGATATGCGTCTTCCTTGTTAATGTAATGAGCGTCGTTCGTTGCCACAAGACCGAGGGAATATTCTTCCGCGAACTTGATGAGCGTTTCGTTGGCAGTTTTTTCATCTTCCATTCCGTGATCCTGAATTTCGATGAAGAGATTGTCCTTGCCGTAAATGTCGATGAGCTTTTCAAGGTCTTCTCTCGCCGCGGGGATGTCTCCGCGGATTATTTTCTGCGGAACCTTTCCTGCGATGCATCCCGTAAGGGCGATGAGCCCTTTGGAATACTGCCTTAACAGGTCAAAGTCAACTCTCGGTTTGCGGTAAAACCCGTCGGTATAAGACGCGGAAACGATCTTGGCGAGGTTGGTATAACCTTCGTTTGTTTCCGCAAGGAGAACAAGGTGATAATTCTCAAGGTCGATACGGCCTTCTTTCTGGTACATACTTCTTTCACTCATATATACCTCGCAGCCGATGATTGGCTTGATGCCTTGTTTTTTACATTCTTTATAAAAATCAATGACGCCGAACATTACGCCGTGATCCGTTATGGCGCAGGCTGTCATTCCCAGTTCTTTTACTCTCTTTACGAGCTTTTTGATATTGCAGAAGCCGTCAAGGAGCGAAAATTGTGTGTGCACGTGAAGGTGCGCAAATGTATTTTCCATAGTGTTACCTCATATGTTTTAAAGTATATCATAATTCTTCCGTCCGAGAAAGTCCGAAGTCGCAAAATATCACCTTAAAGTTTCTGAAAAATATTCTATATACCGCATCTTCGGAATAAATTATAAAAAAGGAGAAGATCATGGACAAATATGATTACATTATGAAATACGTTCCCGGAAGGTCGGAACTTCCGTCTTTGGAAGAAAGAAGAAAAGATATTGTTGCGGCTGATAGAGAAGATGCAGAGAAGATATTAACCGATGCGGCGCTTTCTGCGATTGAAAGTATGCTGAGTATGTGTGCGATGGTGTACATGAAATGCATGGAATGGGAGAAGGAAAAATTTTAATCGGGATTTAATCAGAATTTAATCTTTTTTTAATCTTTCTGTGAGAAAATTTCACCTGAAAGGAAAGGTGAAATTTATGAGAATTCTCGGAAATATAATATGGCTTATTTGCGGAGGGTGGTTTTACTGCCTTTCTTGGTTTGTTTCGGGCTGTCTGTGGTGTCTGTCTGTAGTGGGAATGCCGTGGGGAGTGCAGTGCTTTAAATATGCAAGGCTGTTTCTCGCGCCTATGGGACTGGAAACTCATTACCGCGGCGGTCTCTTCAGCGGGATAGCAAATATAATATGGTTTGTCTTTTTCGGAATCCCTCTTGCGGTCGAAGCCGCAGGGATAGGTATCGCGCTCTGTGTAAGCATTATAGGTATACCATGGGGAATACAATGCTTCAAGATCGCCGCGTTTTCTCTCATGCCCTTCGGAAGCAGGGTCAGAAGAGAGCATATCTTTTAGCGGCGGCACGTGTTTTGTTTGATTTAAAGATAATATTATGATAAAATGAGTCTGTCTGTAATGCAGACTCATTTTTATGTTTCAAGGAAAAGATTATGGATATCAATATTGCCATTGCAGGCGCCACAGCAAGCGGAAAAACGGCACTGTCCGTTGAATTTGCCCTGAGAAACAACTGCGGGATCATTTCCGCCGACGTCATGCAGTCGTATAAATATATGGATATAGGTACGGCGAAAGTCCGCAGCGATGAAACAAAGGGCGTTATGCATTATATGGTGGATAAGTATGATCCGAAATATAACGTCAATATCGCAGGATTTACTTCCGACGCGCTTTTATGCCGCGACGAGATCGTCCGTTCGGGCAAAACGCCTCTCATGGTCGGCGGAAGCGGGCTTTATATGGACAGCATTCTTTATTCTTCATATGACTACTCAACGGACAGTCCGGAAGATGAAGAATACAGGGCTCATCTCGAAGGTCTTGCGGCCGAACACGGAGTTGAGTACGTTCACGATATGTTAAAGAAGGTGGATCCGGTATATGCGGAAAACACCCACCCCAATAACCTCAAACGCGTCATCCGCGCCCTCGAAGTCTTTCACCTCAGCGGAGCGAGAAAGAGCGAGATGGTAAAAGAAAAGTCTTTCAGAGAGAAGACATATTATTTTGCAATAGATATGCCACGTGAAAAGCTTTATGACAGGATCGACAGAAGGGTGGACATCATGGTTTCCGAAGGCCTTTTCGAAGAGGTCAGAAGTCTTCTTGATATGGGGTGCGAAAGGGAACACAACAGCATGCAGGCCATCGGATACAAGCAGGTCATAGAGATGTTTGACGGACTCATTGAGGAAAATGAATGTATAGAAAAGATAAAGAAACTCAGCAGGAATTACGCCAAAAGACAGCTTACGTGGTTCAGGGGAAACAATGACATAATATGGCTCGATGTTGAAAAATTCGGGACAGTCGAAGAAATATGTGAATATATGGAAGGGATAATATATGAGAATAAATAATGATATCTTAATGGAAATAGAACAGTGCGAAAGAAGCCTCGCTGAAAGATTTGCGGAGATCGACAGGATCTGTTTTGTGAATCAGGTGAAAGTTCTTAACGCAATGCAGAAATATAACCTCGCGGAAAGACACTTCACAGCAACGACGGGATATGCATACACAGACGAAGGCCGTGACATAACAGAAGAGATCTTCGCAGAAGTTTTCGGCGGCGAAAAAGCTCTTGTCCGTCCGCAGATCGTGTCCGGAACACACGCGATCTCCCTCGCTCTCTTCGGAGTTCTCCGTCCGGGAGATGAGATGCTGTCAATCACATCAGCTCCCTATGACACCATCCAGACGGCGATCGGAATGAATGACTCCGCAAAAGGTCAGGGCACCCTCAAGGAATACGGTGTTACATATTCCCAGACGGAATTTGACGAAAACGGCGAGATCGACCTTGATGCGGCATGCGCAGCAATAAACGAAAGGACAAAGGTCGTCTTCATGCAGCGTTCCACGGGATATTCAAAAAGAAAGGCTCTCGGAATAAATGACATTGAAAAGGCAGTAAATAGAGTCAGAAGCGTGAAAGAAGACGTATGTATCATTCTTGACAACTGCTACGGCGAATTCCTCGACACCCGCGAACCTCTCGATGTTGACGTTGACCTCATCGCAGGAAGCCTTATCAAGAACCCCGGCGGCGGCATCGCCCAGACAGGCGGATACGTCATCGGTAAGGAAAAATACGTGACTCTTGCAGCAGCAAGGCTTACAAGCCCGGGAATCGCATTTGAAGTCGGTGCGAATATGGGCGTTATCCGTTCATACCTTCAGGGACTTTTCTATGCACCGAAAGTGGTTTCAGGTGCTATCAAAGGCGCGATCCTCACAGCGAAACTCATGGAAGACAGAGGTTATGAAGTCTTCCCGAGATATACCGACGAAAGAAGCGACATCATTCAGGCCGTCGTTCTCGGAAGCGAAGAGATGATCATTAAATACTGCCGCGGGATCCAGTCCGCTTCTCCCGTTGATTCATACGTTTATCCCGAACCGTGGGATATGCCCGGATATGACAGCCCGATAATCATGGCGGCAGGAAATTTCGTTTCGGGTTCGTCCATCGAGCTTTCTGCGGATGCGCCCATCAAAGAGCCGTATATAATTTATCAGCAGGGCGGTCTTACTTATGAGCACGCAAAAGTGGGACTTATGTATGCACTTGAGAACATCACAAAATAGTGTGTGATATATAAAGGATAAAATCTGTTATTTTTAGCCGGATATTGAGAAAATCCGGCTTTTTTGTACGAAGGATTTTGAATGTGCATTTGTGAACATTCTGAAAAATAAAAAATCTAAAAAACTATTGAAATGACGGGGAGGACAGAGTACAATAGGGGCGTATGATGTAAAAAACATCGAATTTCAGGAGGAAAAAATGAAAAAACTTTTAGCAGTTTTACTCGCAGGTTTAATGCTTCTCTCTTTCGCAGCATGCGGAGATAAAGAAGACGAAAACACAGCAATCGAACTCGCACTTGTTACAGACAAAGGCACAATCGATGACCGTTCATTCAACCAGGGTGCTTGGGAAGGTCTTGTTAAGTATGCAACAGAAAACAACATCACTTACCAGTATTACCAGCCGGTAGAACAGTCAATGAACTCTTACTACGACACAATTAAAATTGCAGTTGATGCAGGCGCTAAAGTTGTAGTATGCCCGGGCTACCTTTTCGAAAACGCTGTACACAAAGCACAGAAAGACTTCCCGGAAGTAAAATTCATCTTCATTGACGGCGCTCCCAGCAACGTAACAGATGCATCTACAATGGCTACATACGACAACACTGATCCGGATTACACAATCGCTGAAAACACATACTCAATCTTCTACAAAGAAGAACAGGCTGGTTTCCTCGCTGGTTATGCAGCAGTTAAAGAAGGCTTCACAAAGCTCGGCTTCATGGGCGGTATGGCAGTTCCTGCAGTAGTACGTTTCGGTTATGGTTATGTTCAGGGTGCTGAATACGCTGCAAAAGAAATGGGCGTTGAAGTAGAAATGAAATACCACTACACAGGCGACTTCTCAGCTACACCGGAAGCACAGGCTAAAGCAGCAGCTTGGTACACATCAGGCACAGAAATCATCTTCGGTTGCGGTGGTGCAGTTGGTAACTCAGCAATGGCAGCAGCTACAGCAGCAGGCGGCAAATACGTTATCGGCGTAGACGTTGACCAGTCAGGCGAAAGTGATACAGTTATCACATCAGCAATGAAAGACCTTGCTAAATCAGTATATGATGGTATCGCAGCATTCTATGCAGGCACATTCCCGGGCGGAAAGAGTCTCTCACTCGGTGCTGACGTTAACGGCGTAGGTCTTCCGATGGCTACATCTAAATTCACAACATTCACACAGGCTGATTACGATGCAATCTATGCAGCACTCGCAGCTGATACAGACGGTATCGCATCAACAATGGTAACAGAAGCTGAAGACGCAACAAAACTCCCCGTAACAAAAGTTACAGTAGTTTTAGACTAATTCAAAGCTTTATCGGGACATCCGTAAGGATGTCCTTTTTTATATTTAAAGTTGCTTATAAAGGCATCTATGTATACTCTGCACAAATTATTAATGACAATAATGAACTAAATTCGTATTAGTTGTCCGTTGAATGACAGAGGAGGATTTTGATATAATACCGACAGATATGGCAGTTATGTGCTGCCTGAAAATTTGGAGGTAAATACATTATGCAGAGAATTCCTTTTTCTAAAGACGAATTAGTAGTAAAAGGCGAATACCCGTCAGCATTCAGAGGCTTCCCGGGAACAAAGATCCTTTCTACACCGATCACACCGAGAGAACACTACACAGCAACAGTTATCGAAGGCAAAACACCGATCTGGCACCCGATGACAAGTGACTACATCACACTCGTTCCGAAACACATTCCTGATAACACAGCACGTGCTCTTATCATGGACGCTGAACCGCTCCTCGAAGAAGAAAGAGGCGGAAAAGATATGTTCGGTATCGAATGGGTATACGTACCGGCAGCTAACGGCTCAATGGTACAGCCGGGCACACCGCTCCTTGAAGATGCAAACGAATGGGAAGAAAAACTCGTTTGGCCGAACATCGAAGAATGGGATTGGGCAGGCAGCGCTGAAAGAAATAAATCATACCTCGGCGAAGGCAGAGCAGTTAACGTTTGGATCATGAACGGTATGTTCGAAAGACTTATCTCTTTCATGGACTTCGAAGGTGCTGTAACAGCTCTTATCGACGAAGATCAGCAGGATGCAGTTCACGCTCTCTTCACAAAACTCTGTGATCTCTATGAAAAGATCATCGACAAATTCATCGAATGCTATGGCATGTCACAGCTCCTCTTCCACGATGACTGGGGTTCAATGCGTGCACCGTTCTTCTCACTCGCTACATGCCAGGAAATGCTCGTTCCGTACATCAGAAGAATCGCTGATTACTGCCACTCAAAAGGCTGCTCATTCGAACTTCACTCTTGCGGCGCTAACGAAATGCTCGTTCCGGCTATGATCGAAGCTCACGTTGACGTATGGACACCGATGGCTAACATCAATGACGTACCGGCTCTCTATGAAAAATATGGTGATCAGATCCACTTCGGATACTCAGCACCGATGCTTCCGCCGGATGCTACAGATGAACAGAGATACGAAGTTGCTAAGAACTACGTAGAAAAATTCACACAGCCGAACAAATACACAATCGCAGGCGCAATGGATCCGAAGGTAAGAGAATACATCTACCAGCTCAGCCGTGAAAAACTCAACTAATTTGTTGCATATATAAGCAATATCAGGGATGCGAAAGCATCCCTTTTTCATTGAATTATTATTTTATCGCCATTTCCAAAACACACTCTCTGCCGACGGTGGTGTTGTCTTTTTTATTGTCGCGAAGTTCTGCTGTTGGATGCGGAGAAGTTTCGTAGCGGTAGTCCATGCCTTTTCGGGAAATATATTCATTTATTACCATATGGGAGGGTACGTCGTCTGTGGATCTGTTTACGTGATTCTGGAAGAGGATGAATCGGTTATTCTGAGAGTCTCCGGCATTTTCATAGTTTTCATAATTGCTCGTGCAATACATACTTCTGTTCATCACATCCCTTACGTATTCCACATTCTGCGAGAATTTCAGAAGCTCGGGGAATTCGCCGTTGGGAATGACTTGTTTCCAATGCTTGTTTTCGTATTTCATAAGCAGGTTTGCCGCTTTATGAAGATGAGCGATCTCTCTTATGAAGAAATTCTCCCAGATGGATTTTACATACGGGTCTTTTTCGTCTTCGTAGCAGGAATAATAAAGGTAACATTCCGTATATTCATGCTCGAGGAGTTTCTCAAAGAAAGTGCATTTCGGGTCGATGAGGGATTCATAGTGGCTGACGTGCTGTTCTTCGATAAGTCCGATCTCCTGATAAAGCTTTCGTCCTATGTCGTTTTCGTAAAAGCCTGCGATGTTCATATAATAATTCATTGTCTGCTGTTCCGCGGCGGTGATGATCGCGACGTTCAGTCTTGTAATGGGGGAAGCGGTCTTGTTTTCGATGGGATATTTTACGTTGTCAAACGGATGACGATGTTCTGATATCGTCGGGCGGCCGGGCATGATTTCCGTATATCTCCCGACGAGATGTTCCGCATAAATGCCTCTGTCAATTTCGAGCAGGTCGGCGTAACGGTAAAGGTGGTCAAAGTCTTCGAGAAGGGCAAAATCGAGGGCGTTTTTGACGTTGATGTCCGGTTCTCTCTTTGCGAGGAGGGCAGTCAGGTCAACGGCGAGCTGTTCGTAAGAGATGGTGTGTTCAAGGGGGCTTTCGTCAATGGGTTTCAGGCAGGAGAGGATCTTCTGCTGGGACTGTTCACTCCTTCTGACCATGGCGAGCTCTCTTCTGAGGTCGTTGTCGGGAGTGTTTCTCGCAAAGCAGTGAGAGAATTTCACCGCTTCGAATTCCGTGCCGTTCATGAGGATTATTCTCAGTTTCGTGAACGGGTCTGTTTCGTTTTTATTGTAGCTTTTGGGATAAATGCTTCTCCAGTCGTCAATGGTGGAGAGCATCTCCACAGGTCTTTCATTAAATGGATTCATTATGGCTCTCCTTTTTTGTGGGGATAGTAATATTCTTCTCTGAAATAAAAATATTATTATTCATATTCGGGGGAAGTATGTTATTTTTTTGAAAAATATGATATACTTACTCCAATAACACTTCGAGGAAAATCATGAAAAAAATACTTCTTATAGCAACCGGCGGAACGATCGCGAGCTGTGAAGGCGAAAACGGCATGGCTCCCGTAATCGATTCGAAAGGCATCATCGCAAGCGTTCCCGAACTTAAAGATATTTGTTATGTAGACACTTTCCAGCTTTACAATCTCGACAGCACCAATATGCGTTATGAGCACTGGCTCGGCATTGCAAGGACGGTTGAGGAGTTTTACGACAATTATGACGGATTTATCATCACTCACGGCACCGACACTATGGCATATACTGCCGCGGCGCTTTCGTATCTTATCCAGAACAATAAAAAACCTATCGTCCTTACGGGCTCTCAGAAGTCCATTTTCGAAAAGGACAGCGATGCGAGAAATAATCTCATCGACGCGTTTGTGTATGCGACGGATGACGATTCACACCTGACGCATATCGTATTTGACGGCGCAGTCATCGCTGCGACAAGGGCACGTAAAGTCCGTACAAAGAGCTTCAATGCATTTTTAAGCATTGACTATCCGAATGTGGCTGTGCTTCGTGACCACAGACTTATTCATTACATTATCGAAGACGTAAAAGAAGAATATCCGACTTTCTATCACACTCTCGAGCCGAGGATCTTCCTTCTCAAGCTCGTTCCGGGGCTCGATGCGTCAATATTCGAATATCTCAAAGAACATTATGTTGCTCTCATCATCGAAAGTTTCGGCGTCGGCGGAGTTCCTTGTTATGAAGATGAAAGCTTCATTTCAGCAATCGCTGACTGGACGCAGAGCGGCAGGACACTTGTGATGACCACACAGGTTACTCACGAAGGCAGTGATATGCAGAGATATGAAGTAGGGTATGTCGTAAAGAACACGTATGACATCCTTGAAGCATATGATATGACTCTCGAAAGCGTCATCGCAAAGCTCATGTGGATCCTTCCGCAGACGTATGAGCCGGAAAAGATAAGGGAAATGTTCTATAACCCGATTCATAAAGACATATTATGATGGATTTTCTGATGGTATATGCCATTGTGATAAATGCCGTTTCTTTCTTTGCTATGGGCATAGACAAGAAAAGAGCGATAGAAGGGGAGTACCGCATAAGTGAAGGAAAGCTGATATTTATGGCAGCGATCGGCGGCGCTGTGGGACTTATGGCGGGGATGTATGCATATTCCCACAAGACCCAGAAGAAAAAATTTACTGTGGGCGTTCCCGTTATAATCATCATTCATATCATTATCGGCATGGCTCTGCTTATATATTCAAATATGTAATAAAGTAACAAAGGCATTGTCAGCGGATGAAGATTTCATTTGTTGACATATGTCATAAACAAAAGTATAATAAATTCAACAGTCCATGGGACAAAGCAATATTTTGAGGTGAAAAATGAAAACAGTAATTATCGGCGGCGTTGCAGGCGGTGCTTCAGCTGCTGCAAGACTCAGAAGACTCGACGAAAAAGGCGAGATCATCGTTTTAGAAAGAGGACAGTACGTTTCATTCGCTAACTGCGGACTTCCGTATTATATCGGCGGAACGATCAAAGAACAGTCAAAACTTACTCTCCAGACTCCCGCAAGCTTCAAATCAAGATTCAACATTGATGTAAGGGTTCTTAATGAAGCCGTAAGCATCGATCCGGAAAAGAAGAGCGTAACGATCAGAAAAGTTGACTCAGGCGAAGTTTATGAAGAAAATTACGACAACCTTATCCTTTCACCGGGCGCAGAACCCAACAGGCCCGCAATCGAAGGAATCGGTAACGAAAACGTATTTACGCTCCGCAACATCCCCGATACATTAAAGATCAAAGCATATATCGACGAACACAGCCCCAAGAGCGCTGTTATCGTAGGCGGCGGATATATCGGCATCGAAATGGCTGAAAACCTCGTTGCCGCAGGAATCGAAGTAAGCGTAGTTGAAAGAAGTGAACACATCATCAATGCCCTTGACTTTGACATGGCTGCTGAAGTTCAGAAATATCTCCGCGACAAAGGCGTTAAACTTTATCTCAACAGCAGTGCAAATGCTATCACCAAAAACGGCGTTGTTATCGAAGGCGGCGAAATAAATGCAGACATCGTTATCATGGCTGTCGGCGTTACACCGGAAACAAGCCTCGCAAAAGCCTGCGGAATCGAAACAAACGCACGCGGATCCATCCTCGTAAACGAAAAAATGCAGACAAACATCGAAGGTATTTATGCAGTAGGCGATGCTGTGGAAGTAATCAACTACATCACCAGACAGCCTGCATTCATTCCTCTCGCAGGTCCCGCAAACAAGATGGGCAGAATCGCTGCTGACAATATCGCAGGATATGAAAGCGTATATGAAGGAACAATGGGTTCATCAGTAATCAAAGTATTTGATATGACGGTTGCAATGACAGGTCTTACGGAAGAAGCTGCGAAAGCTGCAGGATATGATTACGACAAGACATACACATACTCCGCATCAAACGCATCTTATTATCCGGGCGGCATCAATATGTCTATCAAACTCATCTGGGACAAAAAGACACTTTCAGTTCTCGGCTCTCAGATCGTAGGCTTCAACGGCGTTGACAAACGCATGGACGTTATCGCAACGGTTATCCGTCTTGGCGGAAAGGTTACAGACCTCGCAAAACTTGAACTTTGCTACGCTCCGCCGTTCAGCAGCGCAAAAGACCCGGTCAATATGGCGGGATTTGTTGCTGAAAACGTGATCAGCGGAAAAGTAAAACAGTTCTTCTGGCATGATGTCGCAGAACTTCCGAGAGACGGAAGCGTTGTCCTTCTCGATACGAGAACACCTGCGGAAGTTTCACGCGGCAAGATCGACGGATTCATGAATATTCCTGTTGACAATCTCCGTGAACGAATCGACGAGATCCCCACAGGCAAACCGGTTTACGTTCATTGTCACAGCGGGCTCCGCAGCTATATCGCATGCATGATCCTCGCAGGACTGGGATTTGACTGCTATAACCTCGCAGGCGGCTGGAGATTCTATGAAGCAGTGATCAACGAAAAAACGGTTGTTGACCATCCGTGTTATTTCTAAATAAAAAACGGCAGTAAAATGCCGTTTTTTTAGTATAGATTATTAAAATTTGATTAAATTTATTGCTTTTTCGTGGGGGTAGCATATAATTGAGTTGCAAATATATTACACAGGAGGCAAAAATGAAAAAGTTAATATGTATGGTGCTTGTGCTGATGTTTGTGTCCGGTTTGTATGCATGCGGTGAAAAAGCTCCGGAAATCAGACCTGTCTACGGACCGTTTTCGTTGGTGGATGGAAAGTTATCCCTTGAAGGTGTTTCGATGGGAGATGATCCAGAAGAAGCGAAAAATGTCGTTGAAGGCAGAAATCTCGGAAGGATGGAATCGCACCTGTCTTCGGAAGAGCGCGCTTTTGAGGTTTTTATGGACACCGAAAAAGAATCCGGTGGGATTTCTTACAACGTTCTGTCGTATTCTGCGGGATTGAAGGACAACGTTGTCAATGTGATTTCTGCGGGATTTCAGCATGATGATGTTGACGATTCCTTGCTGAACGACCCTGAAAAGTTGAGAAAAACCATTGACGACTTCTTTGCTCCGTATAAGTCAGCTGCGTCAGAAATGGAGAACGTCCTCATAACTAAGCTTCCGACGATTGAATATTTCGTAGATGAAAACGGAAACAGAGAGGATACGGTGTTCTCATACGGCGGAAATGAGATATACACCATGGTATTTGTTGATGGAGAGAGTATAAAAGTGTCCTCAAGAAAAGAAGCGGCAAATATGGAAGGCGCAACGATCCTTGAAATAAATTTTTATGCTCAGAGCCTTACCGCGGCGGCTGTTGACTATTATCTCAATGATGATGGGCAGACATATATGGGAGAGTTGAGTGTATTTGTAACGGTTATGCCTGCAGAAATGCTTCCGTGACGGATGATCGTGTTTATATAACAAAAGCCACCTGTAAAAGGTGGCTTTGTCGTTTGGGTTGTATATATTATGATAAATGCCATAAAAAAATGGCTCCCCAGGTAGGACTTGAACCTACGACCTCTCGGTTAACAGCCGATTGCTCCACCGATTGAGCTACTGAGGAACGCTCTTTACTCTGACTATTATACTCACTTTTTCGGGTTTGTCAATAGTAAAATGAAAGTTTTTTATTTTTCTTCCGTCTTTATCTCTTTGATGTGAAGGACGATCTGGGATAGGTCGGTATTTTCATCCACCTTGAATTTGAGGGATTCGTCGCAGTCGGCTTTTATTATGACATTTCCGTCGGAGGATGACATACTGAGGGATTCAAGAAGGTCGTAGTCACCTTCGTTTATCATGCTGAGGGCGCCTTCTTCTGCTTTTGCGGAGTATATTATAAGGGAAAAGTCTTCTTTGTCTTCATCGGAGAAGGAGAGTTCATAATAAGGAAGTTTGTCGCCGTTTTTCTCTTCGGGCCTTAATTTTATTATTATCCTTTCGCTTCCGAGCAGGTTCATGGCGGAAATCTCCTCGATCTCGCAGGAAACAGACTTCTCTCCGCCGGAGTGGTGAGAAGAGATGTGATAAGAATCATTCTCATCGGAAGAATATTTTTGTATATTTTGGCAGGAGGAGAGTGGTATAATAATGAAAATGAGAGAAAATAAAATTGATAATTTGCGTATCATATAAAACCTCGCGTATCTTTTGTTTTTATTTTTCTCATAATGCAACATTTTATACATTAATTTGAAAAATAATTATTTTTGCGAAATCTGTTTAAAAAATATTGTTTGAAGACAATCTGTATGATATAATTATTTCAAGGAGAGGATATGGAAAAGTTCAGCGGAGTTGTAAGCAGAATACTTTTTTACAACGAGGATAACGGTTACAGCGTAATAGAATTTGAATCGGACGGCGCCATCCTTGCTGCTGCGGGAACGGCAGTGAAGCTGAATGTGGGCGAGAAGATCGAGATCGAAGGTGTCTGGCAGGATCACCCGAAATACGGTATGCAGATAAAGATCAAGGATCTCTCCACCGTCAGGGCGACGGATCTTGACAGCATCAGAAATTATCTTTCAGGCGGTCTGGTTACGGGAATCGGTCCCGTCAGGGCGCAGGAACTCATCGAGCGTTTCGGGGAAGATGTCCTTGATATCATCGAATTCGAGCCGAACAGACTGACAGAGATCAGAGGGATCGGGCCGCACACCGCAGAAACTATCCATAATTCCTATATGGAGCACGTAAGCGAAAGATATGTCGTTATGGAGCTTTCAAAAATAGGACTTTCCGCCAATATGGCAATAAAGCTCTTCAAGCGTTACGGTAAAAGCGCTGTGGATGTGATATATCAGAATCCTTACAAGCTTATCGACGACGTAAACGGAATCGGCTTTTTAAGGGCTGATGCGATCGCCATGCAGATCGGATTTGATAAAAATTCTCCCGTGAGGATCTCCGCCGCAATACGTTACAGGATGAATAATTCCGCGGTTTCCGGGAATACGTATATTCCGTATGATGAACTCATCTCTTCATGCAGTACTGCCCTCGGAATCGGGGAAGATGATGTGGAAGATCTTCTCGGAAAGATGATAACTTCCGGAAGGGTCATGATCGACGAACGCGGAGAAGAGAAAAGGTGCTTTTTAAGGCATTATTATGAATGTGAAAAGCTTTGTGCCCATGTAATAAACGATCTTGTCAACACTCCCGGCGAAGACATCGAGGAAGTGTGGGACATAATCGGACAGTATGAGAAATACACTCTCATAACCCTCGCGGAAGAACAGAGAATGGCTGTAAAGACAGCAGTAACCAACCACTTCAGCATCATCACCGGCGGTCCCGGAACAGGTAAGACCACCATTATCAAGGCGATAGTTTATCTTCTCGGAAGATTCGGTAAGACATTCGCCCTTGCGGCACCTACAGGCAGGGCGGCGAAGAGGATGAGTGAAGCGTGCGGAGAAGCTGCGGGAACCATCCACAGACTGCTGAAATATGAATACTCAGGCGAAGAAGACATCTCCCTTTCGGGAAATTTCGGACGAAACGAAGAGAATCTTCTCGATTATGACGTGATTATCGTCGATGAGATAAGTATGGTGGATGTGAATCTTCTGTCAAATCTCCTGAAGGCGATAGATGTGGAAAGAACTTCCCTCATATTCGTTGGCGACGCAAGACAGCTTCCGTCCATCGGTGCGGGAAACGTGCTTTCCGACCTTCTTGGGGTGGAGAGGGTTCCGAAATGCGAACTCAGGCAGGTTTTCAGACAAAAAGAGCAGAGCCTTATCGTGACGAATGCGCACCGCATCAACGAAGGACTTCTGCCTGAAATATCAAAAGACAATCACGAATTTGCCATGCTGAATGTGGCAACTCAGCAAAAGATCGCGCAGGCGGTTCTGAAGCTTGTGGAAAGCAACAGTTTTGACTGCCGCAGGCTTATTGCGGAAGACAGGCTTCAGATCCTTTCCCCGTTTAAAAAAGGGGAGGCGGGGGTGCTGAACCTGAATGAGAAGATTCAGGAGATAATGAATCCGGCTTCTGAGGAGACGGAAGAGATCATCGTCGGAAATTACAGGATCAGAAACAATGATAAAGTAATGCAGACGAAGAATGACTATAATATCCGGTGGACGAATATAAATACACACGAAACGGGAAAAGGCGTTTTCAACGGGGATATGGGATATGTAAATCATATCGACAAGTCCACAGGGGAAATACACGTATTGTACGAAGGCGAAAGGAGAGTAATCTACGACCAGACAAACAGCGACAGCCTTATTCTGGCGTATGCAATAACCATTCATAAGAGTCAGGGAAGCGAATTTGACTGCGTGATAATTCCCGTGTTCAAGGCGAGCATGAGCTTTCTTACGAGGAATATAATTTATACCGCCGTAACGAGAGCGAAAAAACGCGTCATCCTCATCGGGGAAGGCGATGCGCTGAGAATGATGGTCAGAAACGACCGTTCGTCGGAGAGACTTTCGGCTCTGGGAGATTTCCTCTCGGATCTGGGATAAATGCAAATGTCATCGCGGAAGCGGTGATAAAATAAATAAAACGGAGGAAAAGCTATGAAACTCGAAATCAATGCTGCTAAACTCAATGTTAAAAACTACATCATCGAGGAGGCTGAAAAACGAATTGAAAAGCTTGGCAAGTACTTCTCCGAAGACGCTGTTGTAAACGTAGCGTTCAAGGGTGAAGGCAACAAAACGAAGAAGGTGGAAATTTCTGTCAGACTTCGCACAGGCATCCTCCGCAGCGAGGCATCGGATGATGATGTCAGAGCTGCACTCGACAAAGCCATCGACAAGTTCGAACGTCAGTTGGTAAAACACAAAGGCAAACTCAAAAACAAGAACAACGATTCCATCAGATATGAAAATATCGCCGAACCGGAAAGTGCAGGAGATAATGATATCGAAGGAAGAATCGTCAAAAACAAGAGTTATGTCCTTGAACCTATGGATGAAGTGGAAGCATGCTTACAGCTTGAGCTCCTCGGACACTCATTCTTTATGTTCCTCAACAAAGAAACTGACAAGGTTTGTGTCGTATATAAGAGAGATGACGGCGACTATGGTTTGATTGAAGCAAATTTATAGTGTGAAAAGTGCAATTTACTCTTTAAACTAAAATAAATATATGTTAAAATAATACGGGGTTAACTTTTAACCCCGTATATTTGTATGTTTGGAAGGTATCTCATGTTTTTAGTAGCTATCGTTATTCTGGCAATAATTATAGGATTTGTCAGAAAAGGAAATCTCTCTAATGTAATAAAGGCGGACCTTAAAGTGCCGTTCCTGTTTTTCCTTTCTCTTATCCTGTTTGTGGTTATAGAGGCAGGAAACGCGGCAGGCTGGGCGATCGTGGTGGAATATTCATTATGGCTCAGATTTGTTGCTTATCTCGTTTTGATCTCAAGTATATTCTTTAATATTCAGACATTCGACATCTGGCCCCTTCTCCTTCTCATGGGTACGGTTGCGAACTTTATGGCGATCTTTGCAAACGTCGGAAAAATGCCCGTTTCCGAACAGGCTCTCGCAATCGCGGGAATCGACGTTGCGGTTGTTGAAGCAAGCAATTATCTCGAAATTGCAAGCTCATCAACGATGTTCTCGTTCCTCGGAAGCAATATCCCCATTCCCCTTCCGGGAATCTTTGCGCAGGTAATTTCTGTCGGAACGCTCCTCGTGGGACTCGGCGCATTCGGATATATTCAGGAACTCATGCTCGGAAAGATCGTTCCCATTGTTGACGAAGATGATGAAGAAGATGAGGATGATATTGATGAAGTGACGGAAGAGATAACCGAAGCTGCTAAGGAAGAACCTCAGGAAGAAAAGGAAGAAGTATCAGAGATCTTTGACGAAGAAGTGAAGGAAGTTATTCTGGAAACAGTTGAAGAAAATGCCGCAGCGGAAGCAGAAGTCATCGAAGTTGTTCAGGCTGAGGAAACTGTTGAAGAAGCCGAAGATGATACGGATGATTACGAAGACTATGACGATTATTTCGATTATGACGACGAAGAAGACGAAACTCCGTCCGATCTTTTCAAGGATGTTGACGAACAGTTCGCTTCACCCATCGTGATCGAAGAAGATATCGTCGAAGTTACTGTCGACGAAGAAATTCCCGACTTTGAAGAAATAATCGAAGATTCTGCTGTTGAAGAAGCTGTCATTGAAGAAGTTGTTGAAGAAGCGGCTGAAGAGGAAGTAACTGACGAACCGGTCGTTGAAGAAGTTGTCGAAGAATACATTTCTGCTCCGGAAGTTACATACGACGAAGTTCAGGAAATTGCGGAAGTTGAAGAAATAATCGTTGTTGCTGACGACGTAAACGATGCTCTGACGGAAGAAGTCATCGAAGAGATCATCGATGAAGTCCACGAAGAAGTTATCGAAACGATAGAAGACGAAGAACTCGCGGAAGAACTTGAAGAAGTAACTCAGGATATTATCGAAGAAGTTGCGGAAGATGAACTCGAAACAGAAATCGAATACGAAGCTGAGGAAGAGATCATTGATATCATCGAAGAAACTCCCGTCGAAGTTATCGAAGAAGCCGTTTCCGAAGAAGTGATCGAAGAAACAGCTCAGGAAGAAAACGACGAACTCGACATCACATTCGATGAAGAAGGCGACTTTGAGATCGTAGGTCTTGATGATTATGAAGATAATTACAGCTTCCTCGTTTCTGATGATGACGAAGACGGATTCTCATTTGAAGAACCGGCTGTGGTTGAAGAAACTGCGTCAGAAGAACCCAATCAGGAAGAACCGGAAGACGATGAATTCGCGGATGACGAAGAGTATGATCCGGAACTCGAAGCTATCTTTGATGCGATCCGTTCATCAATCGACGACAGTGCATCAGCAAGGGATGCGGTCGACTTCGGAAGCGATTTTGACCTGCCCATGAGCGTTGAATACGCAACTGCGGAATCATTCTTTGAAAATATGGACAGCGCGGAAGAAGATGACGAACCGATGATCACTCTCGACGACATTCAGCCCGTTGAACCTGAGGAAGATATCGTGATCGAACCGATCATTGAAGATATTGTTGAAGACGTGGCAGAAGATGTGGTTATCGAAGAAGCTGCGGAAGTGATCGAAGAAACCGTTGAAGAAACCGTTGAAGAAACCGTAGTCGAACCGGTCGTTGAGGAAATGATCGAAGAGGCTGTTATTGAAGAGATCGTTCCGGAAGTTGAAGAAGAGGTCATCACTGCAGAAGAACCTGTTGAAGAAGTTGTCTCCGAAGAGATTATCGAAGACGTTATTATCGAAGAACCCATCGTTGAAGACGTGGTTGAAGAAGATATTGTTGACGAACCGGTGATCGAAGATGTTATTATCGCAGAAGTGCCGGAAGAAGCCGTTGAAGAAACTATCATCGACGAACCTGCCATTGAAAAGATCATCGAAGAGATCATCTCTCAGGGCAAAGAAGAACCGGTTATCGAGATCTCAGACGACGACCTCTCTCATATCATCGACGAGATCATGGAAGATACATCATTCGGCGCAGTAAAAGAAGAAAAAGCCGAAGTCGAAGAAATCGTATCTGAACCGACTGTTGAAGATATCGGACTTGATGATATTATCGACATCATTTCTGACGACATCGACATCGAAATCTCTGCAGAACCTGTTGAAGACGTCGTTGAAGACATCGTTCTTCAGGAAGACAAGGCTGTTGAAGAAGCAGTCAGGGAAGTTATCGAAACGGCAGAAAAAGACGAAGCTCAGTCCGACAGCCAGTATATTATCGTTGACGGCAAGATAGTGGAAAACCCGAATTACAAATTCCGCAAGAGCGCGAAAAACCGCTTCGCGGATAAGGATGAGGCTCTCTTTACGGAAGCATCCTCAAGAAGACGCAGACGTGAAGGCGGCAGAAGATCCACATTCGAAATCAAGGATGATGAAGAATAATTATAAAGACAAAGACAGGCGAAAGCCCGTCTTTTTTATGCGATGATTTTAACCAGATTCAGATTAAAACAGTACCTTTGCTGAAAATCATGCTATTATATGTGAAAAAGGAGAATTTTTATGGGTGAAGAATCAAATAAATGGATGGATAACCTGATGTATAACATTACATATCTCAGGAAATCTCTCGGATTGTCTGAAAAACAAATGGCAGATATTCCCGGCATAGGGGGCGGCAGCCTGAAGAAGATCGAAAAGGGGATATTTCCCGAAAGGATGAGTGTCGAAGTCCTGCACAGGATAAAGACAAATTTCTGCAGAAGTTCAGATGATTTTTCAGAAGGCAAGTTCGGGGAAATCTGATCATTCCCCCTGACTTGCCGTAATGACCTCACCGAGGCTTCTTCCGAGATATACCGCCGCGCATCTCGCTTCTGCCACCGTCGTCAGGTTGCTGCCTACTTCGAACAACATGGAGTTGGGGCGGAATTCGAGGTTGTACTTATACGGGCGGTCCATATTGCGTCTGAAAAGACCGGGGTAAAGCTCGTTCATCTTCTTTTGCAGGGTGCTTCCGAAGGCTCTCATATTGTCTATATACTTACTTTTCGTACTCATTACAAACATTATACTTGCGCATTTCTGCCCGTTTATTTCCGTCAGATAGACCTGTCTGTTTGCTTCGTTGTTGGCGAGTCCGTCGCGGTGGATATCGAAGATGTATTCTATGGAAGGATATTTCTCGACGGCGGCTTTTGCGACGTCGTAGGAGCGGTCGTACGCGGAGTCATAGGGTTGATCGAGGATCTTGGTTATGTGCAGGACCTGGATTCCGTATTCATCATGCAAAACTTCCGAAACGATGCTTCCCACTGACAGGAGGTTTTTATTTTTGTCCGTACTTCTCCAGCTCGACGGTTTTTCGCCTTCCTTCATAAGGTAGCTTTCCGTTGTGTGGGTGTGATAGATGAGAACTTTCGGCTGTCCGCTATGAAGATCTTCGGAGTTTATTGCGGACAGGTCGGAATATTTCGATGTGTCGCTGTCGGCAGTGGGGGAATTATCGTCTATTATATCTGCGGTGCCGCTTATTGGGGAGGATGGCTGCCTGTAAGAAAGCATGGATATATTCGGCGACAATACATTCATCCCCACATAATCCGAAAGGCTCATGCTTGTCTTTTCTTTCGGTACAGAAAAGCTTGCATCAATGGCACGGATCGAAATATCTTTCATGACTTCTTCCCACGCATCCGGATCGGAAACGCTCATGGGGATGTTAAGGAGTATTACCGCGAGGAGTAAATATGTATAACTGTATCTTCTTTTCATAGTTCCTCTTTTCTTTTTGTTGACAGATTGGATTTTAGTGATATAATATATGTATATGCCGCTTCATTCGGTTTAAGCATTACAATAGCTCGTCGTAAGGTAAAATAAAGTCCTTTTGGTGACAGGACTTTAACGTGTCTCAGATTTTGTTTTACGAGGGGCAGAATGGGTGTGTAATATTGTAAAAAAGTGCATTTTTTGCTTGCATTTAAGCCGGATTAGTGGTAGAATTATTTCTGCTTGAAGTTTAATAGGAGGTGACTGTCTTGGCTAATATTAAGTCAGCAAAGAAAAGAGCGCTCACCAGTGAAAAGAAAAGACTTTCTAATAGAATGGTGAAGACAAACTTAAAAACTGTGGAAAAACAGTTTCTTGCAGCTGTTGAAAGCGGAGATGTAGAAGCTGCTACACTCGCTTGCAAGGAAGCTACAAAGAAATATGATATGGCTGCTACCAAGGGTGTTATTCACAAGAACGCAGCTGATAGAAAAAAAGCTCAGTTCGCAAAGAAATTAGCAACAATCGCATAATAAATTAACCTTGGAGTATACTCTTCAAGGTTTTTTTATTACATTCAGGATGATAATGGCAGAATCCTGCTTTATAAATAAAGATAAATATGACAGAAAAAGAATTGTATTACGGGGACAGCACGTTTGTTTACGGCATCGGGTGCGATGTTTTTGACCTGAGGCGGCTGGAAGGGATGAGTGAAGAAAAACTTTCTCTTATGGGAAAAAGGATATTTCACGACGAAGAGATAAGGGAATTTGAGCTCGCAGGCGACAAGGCCCGCTTTCTTGCCGTCAGGTTCTCACTCAAGGAGAGCATAGCCAAATCCGTAAAAACAGGCTTCAGAGGCTTTTCAATGCGGGATATGCGCATCATAAAGACGGAGCTTGGTGCGCCTGAGGTATTGTGTTACGGAAGATTTAAAGATATAATATATGAAAAGGGCATCGTTAAAATTGAGGTTTCCGTTTCTCATGACGGAGGACTTGTGTTTACGAATGCGATAGCACTGAAAAAATAAGAAGGAGATAAACAATGGACGAAAAATTATTGGAAAGAGCAGAAGAGTTTCACGGTCATATGTGCGGAGGGCTTACTATCGGTCTTCGTACGGGACTTCTCGCGCAGAAATTATTCAGCGAAATTTCATTCAGAAACGCTGAGATCATCGTTACTTCAAAGACTTCAGCATGCCCCAAAGACGGGCTTATGGTAGTTCTCGGCGTCCGCCCGGACAACAGAACACTTGAAATCAATCCGGATCTTGACTGCGATTATAAGTTTTATGACATTATTGATGAAAAGACAGTAAAAGTATTCATGAAAGAGCTTCCGGAAGGCGTTACAAGAGAACAGAGCGCGAAGTTTTACCGCGAAGCTGAAGATGAAGCGATCTTCAGATGGGAAATAATTGAAGAATAATTTCTCCGGATTGAAAGAGCAGCTCCTGTCAGCAATATTTCCCAAAGGTGGAAGCTGTGCGGGATGCGGCAGGATACTTTTTCATGAAGACATTTTGTGTGATAAATGCAGCAACGATCTCCCCGAAGCGGAATTTTTCTGCGAAAGGTGCGGAAGGCTGATACGGGAAAAGGGAGTATGTGCCGGATGCGTTGACGGAATAAGCAAGTGGGACATGGCGTATTGTCTGTATGAATATTCTTTCCCTGCGGATGAGATGATAATAAACATGAAATATCACTCAAAGCCGTATCTTTCGGAATATCTTGGCAGAAAGCTTGGAGAGATGCTGAAGAAAAAGGTGAAAGAGAAAGAATTTGACGTCATTACTTTTATCCCATCGGCCGCTGAAAGGCTTTCAGAGCGCGGATATAATCAGGCGGAGCTTCTTGCGGAGGAAGTGGGGAAAGTGATGAATATCCCCGTCAGAACGCTTATCGGGACGGAAGATACACCGCATCAGGTGGGACTTGCTGCCGCTGAGAGATACAAGAACGCCCGTGACAGATTCTCATTTGTGGAAAGTGGGGATATCTCCAAAATGAAGATAATCCTCATCGACGACGTTATGACAACAGGCGCGACTATGGCCGCGGCGTCGGAGGTCTTAAGGGAGAATGGATGTGAGTATATTCTCGCAGCGACGGTTGCCCAGACTTTGTCGGAAGTGGTAAAAGAAGGGGACGTGTAAAATGGCGGAAAACAGATTCGAGATGATGAGGGATTACTGGCGGAATGAATTCCTGAAACTTGATCATGACGAACTCATAAGCCGTTTCGGGCTTGAGTGTGACGGAGAGAAGATATATATTACATATTATTCCCGCAAGTACTTTATTGATCTTACAGACGGTTACATTGCCGAGGTCGGTCATTCCGAAAACGAAGTGCCGTTCGGGCCGCTGATGAGCATATATCACCTGTTTTATTTCTCAAAGCCTCATGCGAAGGTCAGGGGAGAGTTTGTGCCGTTTCGGAATGTAAAAAACGCATCGCCCTTTGCTCCGAATTTCGAAAAGTCCGTCAGGGAAGGCCTTGCCGCAAAGTTTGACGGAAAGAAAGATCTTCTCATTTCTGCCTGCGAAAAGCTCGGCGGAAGGAAGATACCGCAGGGGGATGTGGGGTATATATTTTATGCGTTCGAGGAGATAATGCCGGTCATGATGGTGTTCTGGGACGGGGATGACGAATTTCCTGCTCAGGCCAATATTCTCTTTGATGCGGACATCACGGATTTCCTTCACGAAGAGACCGTCTGCTGTATCGGCGGAGATCTTATAGACAGACTTGTGGAAATGTCAGGAATGTAATATAAGGCCTGTGAAAAAAAACAGGCTTTTTTGTTTTGCGAATTCATCATTTTTAAGTGTATTTTATTAATGTAAACGTTTTCTCATCAAATTTTAATAATTCTTTGGGGTACAAAATATTGACAGGAAAGGCAATTTCATATATGCTGTAACTACAAAGATATTTTGAATCTAAAAGGAGAAAAGCTATGAAACTGACAAAAGGAATGAAGATATTCTGGATATTCATCGCAGTCGGACTGGTATTCAGTATGATCATGGTAGTTGCCGGAGACAATCCGTTTTTGTTCAGCAACTATCAGTTGGAAAAAGAGTTTGATGAAGAATATATCGGTGAAATGGCAGATGTGATACTTTCAGTGGTTCCGGGAAGTACGGCCGATGAAATGAACGATGCCGTCAAAAGAGTATGCGACAGGAACATGATCGTAGTTTCTTCTGTGGATTACTCATCTCTTCCCGACGACGAAACTCAATTTTCACACTATGTACCGTATTACGATACGGTGACCATGGCAGGTATGAAAGATAATTATCCTATAAACAACTTACACGCGGAATTTTACAACGATGAGCTTGCGGTTGTCACATATCGTCTCAACACTTATTCTTCAAGGGCGGATAACGGCAGGAAGTCGCTGTGGCGTCAACAGCAGATCATGAGCGGACTTTCTGAAAGTCTTGCTGCGGCGGGATATAAGAAAGTTGATGATATAAAATATTATGAATGGGAAAGTTCTCTTAATGTCAACGGCGCAGGTTTCGGATGGGTTGAAAAGAATAATGCGATTTACAGCGGAAGTCCTGTATTTTCCTTATTTTATAGTGGCTATCTGCTTTTTACAGACTACAGCGAGGAAAGCGACAACATGTTAAGCTACTATATGAGTCCGGATGAAGAAAATATCATAGCTGTTATTCCGAAGGACCTTTGCGGTGACGAAGAGTGTCTGTATTCACGTGGTTCGCACAGGGATGACAGATATGCGGAAGTTTATGTGATCTGTTACAACAAAGATATTATCACAAAATTAAAAGATGACGGAGCAGATATTGTGAATCACTATTCACCCGCAGATTCTGTAGAGAATTTCATCCTCATAGATAAAATGGGAGCGGAAGAATTCTGCAACACATATGAACGGGAAAGATAAAACAAAAGACTGTGGAAAATTCCACAGTCCTTATTTTTTATTTACGCAAGCTCGATGATAAGCTCGCCTGCCTTTACATTCTGTCCTGTCTGAACATGGATGGTCTTTATTGTTCCGTCGGCTTTAGCGAGGATCTCCGTTTCCATCTTCATGGCTTCAACAACTGCTACAGACTGACCTTTTTTGACCGTATCGGCTTCTTTTACGAGAACTTTCACGATATTTCCCGGAATGGGGGAGCCGACGTGTTTTTCGTTCTTTTCGTCTGCCATTTTGATCTGCATACGATGCTGTGTTGAAACGGCCTGTTTGTCTTCAATGACGATCTCTCTGCGGAAGCCGTCAACTTCGTATACGAGGCTTCTGAAACCGTCGCTGTCCACGTTGCCCATAGAGATGAGTTTGATGATCTTGTCGTGGCCTTCGTGTCCGCCGTTATATTCAAATGATTCGCCTTCGTTAAGACCGTAGAAGAATACGTCGGAAGGCATGGTGATGAAATCACCGTATCCCTGAAGGAACTTGATGTAATCCTCATATACCTGCGGATAGATCGCAGCCGCCGTTACGGCATTGTCCGTGAGGTTTACGTTATATTTTTCCTTGAAGGTCTTTCTGATTCCGTCGAAATCCGTATCCGGAAGGAGAAGACCCGGGCGAACGTCGATATAATCCGCGCCTTTTAAGACGATCTCTCTCATCTTCGGATCGAATCCGCCTTCGGGCTGCCCGATGTTTCCTTTATAGAAGTCAACGACTGAATCCGGGAACGCAAGGGAAGCGCCTTTTTCGAAGATGTTTTCTTTTGTGAGTCCGTTCTGGAGCATGAAGATCGCCATATCGCCGACAACCTTGCTTGACGGAGTTACTTTGATGATGTCGCCGAAAAGCTCGTTTGCGTCTTTATAACGGTCGAGGACTTCCGTGAAGCGGTGTCCCATACCAAAGCTGTCTACCTGAGCCTTGAGGTTTGAGTACTGACCGCCGGGGACTTCGTATTTGTAAATAAGCGTCATATTCGTCTTCATGCCGCTTTCGAACTGTCCGTAAACAGGGCGGATCTTTTCGAAATATGTGCTTATTTCTTCGAGGTGGTCCGGATTGAGGGCAGGTTTTCTTTCGTTTGCGTCCAGAGCCGCAACCACGCTGTTCATTGACGGCTGGCTTGTGAGCCCGCTCATTGATTCAATGGCTGCGTCAACGATGTCAACGCCTGCGTTTGATGCGTAAAGAAGGCTTGCTACGCCGTTGCCTGAAGTATCGTGGGTGTGGAGATGAACGGGGATACTTATCTCGCTCTTGAGGGCGCTGACGAGCTCATAAGCTGCCTGCGGCTTCAGAAGTCCGCTCATGTCCTTGATTGCGAGGATGTGTGCTCCCATGCTTTCGACTTCTTTGGCTTTTTTGATGTAATAATCAAGAGTATATTTCGTTCTGTTTTTGTCGAGGATGTCGCCGGTATAACAAAGGGCTACTTCTGCGATCTTTCCTTCCCTGAGGACCTGTTCGCAGCTGAGCTTGATCTGATCCAGCCAGTTAAGGGAGTCGAAGATCCTGAAAACGTCGATTCCTTCCTGCGCGCTTCTGTGAACGAATTCTCTGATCAGGTTATCGGGATAGTTGGTATAACCGACTGCGTTTGATGAACGAAGGAGCATCTGGAAGAGGATATTGGGGATCCTTTCCCTGAGGAGCTTGAGACGTGTCCACGGAGATTCCTTCAAGAAGCGGTATGATGTGTCGAATGTTGCGCCGCCCCACATTTCAAGGCTGAAGAGGTCGGATTCTTTGGCTGCGATCTCGTCGGCGATTCCGAGCATATCCACTGTTCTCATTCTTGTTGCGTGAAGGGACTGATGTGCATCGCGGAGAGTTGTGTCCGTGAAGAGGAGGGAATTTGTGTTTTTGATGAATTCCACTACTCCTTCTGGTCCTTTTTCTTCGAGAATCTGCTTTGTTCCTTTCGGTTTGAGTTCGTTAGCAACGGTTCTCGGTTTTACTATGTCGAAAACAGGCTTTGCACCTTTTCTTTCAATGCTCTTTTCGGAAACGTACTGCAGGAGTTTATATTCCCTGTCGTCCCATAATGTGAGGTTGAAGAGTTCCGGGTGACGGTCGATGAAGTTCGTGTTGAAGTTTCCTGAGCGGAAGTCTTTGTGTTCGAGGACGTTGATGAGGAAGTCCTTGTTTGTCTTTACTCCTTCGACGACGCATTCCTTTAAAAGACGGAGCATCTTCGTTCTTGCCTTTTCGAAGGTGCGGTCGTATGTAGTCATCTTAACGAGAAGGCTGTCGAAATACGGTGTGATGACCGATCCCGTAAATCCGTTTCCGCCGTCAAGACGTACGCCCGGTCCGCCGCCTGTCTTGTATACTTCGATCTTGCCCGTGTCGGGAAGGAAGTTGTTTCTTACGTTTTCTGTTGTGATACGACATTCGATTGCCGTGCAGGAATGAGTGATGTCGTCCTGAGAAGAGATTCCGATCTCCGGATCTGAAAGGCGGTGACCTTCTGCGATCTGAATCTGTGCCTGAACGATGTCGATGCCTGTTGCCACTTCTGTGATGGTGTGTTCAACCTGAATACGGGGGTTTACTTCGATGAAGTAATGATTGCCGCTTTCGTCAAGAAGGAATTCCACCGTTCCTGCATTCTGATATCCTACGTGGCGCATTACTTTCAGCGCGTCTTCGCAAAGGGCTTTTCTCGTCTTGTCGTCGATGGAAAGGCAGGGAGTGATCTCGATGATCTTCTGATGACGGCGCTGAATGGAGCAGTCCCTTTCGTAAAGGTGAACGACGTTGCCGTGTTTGTCCGCAAGGATCTGCACTTCAACGTGGCGTGGGGAGGAGATATATTTTTCAACAAAAACTTCTCCGTCGCCGAATGCCTTTTCCGCTTCCCTTACTGCCGCATCAAAGAGTTCCTGAAGATCTTCTTCTCTTTCGCAGATCCTCATTCCTCTTCCGCCGCCGCCTGCTGCGGCTTTGATCATTACGGGATAGCCGATGTCGCGGCAGACGTATTTCGCTTCTTCAGCATTTGCGACGCTCTTTCCGTCGATTACCCTTATTCCCGCTTCGATAGCTGCGTTTTTAGCATTTACTTTATTTCCTAACAGATCAATGACCTGAGATGTCGGTCCGATAAATTCAATTCCCGCATTGGCACAGATCTCTGCGAAATGTGCGTTCTCCGCAAGAAAACCGTATCCCGGGTGGATGGCGTCGCATCCTCGTGAGATTGCAACGTCAAGGATCGCTTCCATGTTAAGGTAAGCGTCGGTGGGTGTCTTCTTGCTTTTAATGAGGTATGCTTCGTCAGCTTTACTGCGGAAGAGGGAGAGTTTGTCTTCTTCACAGTATACCGCAACGGCTTTCATTCCGAGTTCCTGAACGGCACGGATGATTCGTATTGCGATCTCGCCGCGGTTAGCAATAAGTACTTTCTTGAATTCTTTCATGTGCTACCTCCTGTGTTTTTCTTACATAAATTATACAATATTTATGCGTTAATGTAAATCCGTTATTGTAATGTTTTGAACAAATTATACACTTCTGTTATTGCTGTTTTCTTCGTTTTTTTTAATTTGATATGATACTCGCCGAACCTTAAAATAACCTTTATGAATTATTAAAATATGATTAAATGTTTTGACTTTTCCGAATATATGTAGTAGCATGAAATCGGAACAGAAGATGATTTTATAATGTTCCGCACAATTTCATTAAAAGAGAGGAGAAAAAATGGAAAACGGATATGTTGACAAGAGATTAAGGCGCAAGAGCCTTAACTGGTACGCGGCGATGAATATAGCAAATATATTCATCAGTCAGTTCGCGCTTATGTATTTCAGTTCATTCGTGAGCTACCTTTTCGAAGATTATTCGGTGTATGAGAAAATTTCTTCCGTAACGTCATACGCAGCGTATGTCAAACTGGCGGCGCTTGTCGCGGGAGCGTATCTTGCGCAGAAGATGTTCTTCACTACAGGAAAGATCACCCCGCTTTATAAAAAGGTAAGGTGGATTCTGTTTATTGCAACGGCAGGTTGCTTTGTTGATGTAAGTTTCCTCGGAGCAGGATTCAGTATGGTATATTATCCGGTAGTATATCTTGTATATCAGGCGGGCATAGCACTTCTCAGCCCGATTCAGATAGCGATGTTCCTTATTCTCGCAGGCGCTGACATGGATGACAGGGTATACGCTACGTCAAGGACGGTCATCACAGGCTTTTTCGCGACGTTCATCGGTTCATTTATTCTCAGTAACGTGACGAATCTGTTTTTATACACTGCAGACGGAATGATGAATATGTGGGGATATCTTATCGCGTCGGCAGTCATGGGAGCAATCTTCCTTATCGGCTCCGAGCTTATCATAAGAAATATCTCGTCCGTTGAAGAGGAAACTTCCCATCTTCCGCGAAATCCGGTTTCCCGCAGCAGCTTCGGGGAAATGGTGAAGGATGTGTTTACAAATGCTCCTTATGCAGCATACTGGATCCACTCGCTTGCGAGCTATATCGCTTCTGCAATCACATCATCCCTCGTAATGTATTACTGGTGGGGTATCGGAGCATTCGCAGATTATGCTCTCGGATCATCGATCACTTCTATGATCTCGGTTTTCGGTTCTCCCGTCGTCGCCCTTGCGGCAAAGAAATTCCTCGGAAAGAAGAAAGCGCTTTACGTTTCCGCGGTCATGGAAGTTGTAATGAGGCTTATGTCATTTGTGGCACTCAAAATCAGCATCTGGGCGTTCTGCGTAACGAACGGACTTGCGATGGTCATGGGCGCGATCAACAACGCGTACGGGCTGAATTATTCCCTCGACTCCGCAGAGATCTCCATGAGAAAGACGGGAAGGGATTCGAGGATATTCATGGTGAGTATGCTCAGCGTTTCTTCTTATATTTCAAGCTTTATCGCTTCCCCCGCAAGGAACTTCATTATGGATGTTATAGGGTATGACGAAGTAAATTCTTACAGGATCCTCGGAAGTACGGTGCCCGATGCGTTATGGGAAGTCGTCGGCGGAAAGCTTGCGGTATGCATGAGTGTGATCCCGGCAATGATCGCGCTTGTGGGAGCGATCTGTCTGTTCGTAATGTATAAGACGAGTGATGAAGAAGCGGTCGTCAATGCGATTGAAAACGAAAAATATCTCAGGATGTAATATCTCTCTTGCAGGGCTTTGTGCCCTGTTTTTTTATTAAAAAAAACGGATTGGATCTTCGCCGTTCAGAGTGTATTGATTAATGGGGTTTTGATAGTTGAAGGATGAACAAATGCAAATATGTTCAAAAATAAACAGTAAAGTTCATATAAGTATACTGTTTATCAAGCCATTTATTCAACAGTACTTAAACATTATTTTGAATGAACCAATATTAGTTTCAAGATACAAAGAACTTTCAAAAACGACGGTTTTTCTTGGTCACGCGGTACGTAGCTTTTATTTTTTAAGGGTGTTAAAATAGTGCCATGAAGCCGCGGAATATCCGCGACGTAAAAAATTATTCAAGGAGAAATCATAATGGCAAACCAGGAAAATCGTATCAGCAGTTTTAACCTGAACGTATACGCTTTCTACGGCGTATTCCAGAACTGGGGCTTCTGGGTACCGTTCCTCTATGGACAGATGTACATGACGAACTACCTCGGAATTCCTATCGCTATCACAGCTACAATCCTTTCAGTAGCAAAACTCATCGACTTCTGCTTCTCAGTAGTAGCAGGCGGTATCGTACAGTCAGCAAACCTCAAAAAAGGTAAATTCCTCCCGTGGATGAAAACGCTCCGTTTCGTAATCGCAACAGGCGCTATTCTCCAGATGATGCCTGTCACAATCGTAGGATCATGGCCGATCGGTCTTAAAGCAGCTATCGTTGCAGTAGGTTACTGCATGATGCACTGCTCAATGAACTTCATGGCAACATGCCAGTACGGTGTAATGCCGCTTCTCGCAGGTTCTAACATGGATGACCGTATCAAGATGACAACAAGACAGACACAGGTCAACTCTGCATCTTCTATCATCCTTTCATTCGGTACAGTTCCCCTTATCACCCTCGTTGGTAAACTCGTTGGCAACGAAGCTATGGGTTACACGATCGTAACAGCAGTATGTACTCTCTTCCTTATCACAGGCGTTCAGCTCATGGACAAGGCAGTTGGTCCGCTCGACAAACCGAGAGATCCTTCTCTTCCGGCACCGCCGAAAGTAAAAGTAAAAGACATGGTAGCTGCTATCTTCACAAACGACCAGATGATCATCTACATGCTCTATCAGGTAGTTAACCAGACAGGTACATACATCGTTTCAGGTATGGCAATGTACTACTGGCAGGTAGTTATGAACCAGTGGGGACTTTACTCAATCGCTACAGGTATCACAACATGCCTCGGATTCGTATTCGCTATGTTCATCCCGGCAATCGGTAAAAAACTCGGTAAGAAAAAAGCTATCCTTGCTAACACAGCAGTTCTCGTTCTCGCTAAAGTAGTTATGGCTACAATGGGTCTCAAATCAATCTGGTGGATGGCAGCAGCAACAGCTCTCCAGTCAGCAGGTATGTACCTCACAATGGCATTCGGCGTAAACTACTACCTCGATATCGGTGAATACGGTTACTACAAGACAGGCAAAGACTTCAGAACACTTTCAATGTCAATGATGAACATCCCGATGAAGATCTCTATGGCTCTTGGCGGAGCTATCGGTGGATACGTACTCGCTTGGATCGGATTCGACGGATGGAACGCTCAGTACATGGCCGGCACACTTGACAGAACACTTGCTGAATTCGAAGCATTCCGTAAGACATTCATGGTGATCTACGCATTCGTTCCTGCTGCATTCGCAGTAGTAGCAGTAGCAATCTTCATGTTCGGTTATAAGATCACAGACGAAGACGCTAAATTCTACGCTCAGGAAAACGCTAAGAAAATGGCAGCTCAGATGTAATCTGATGTAAAAAATGTAAAAATTTGGTGTAAACCGACTAAAAGGGCAGAGTTGTCTCTGCTCTTTTTTTAATTGGCGGAAAATGGCTTAGTTAGGCCAAAATAACGGGTTTTAATAAATTTGAATATTTTCCGAATGGTTTTAGAGTATAAAAACATTAATGCAGATATTCTTTTTATTTGGTTTGACAGTACATAGACGAAAACCGTTTAAAATGGTAAACTGTACATGTCGGAACAGTCCGAGTCAGGGTATGTTCCGGAAAATCATTATTTCATTAAGGAGAAATCATAATGGCAAACCAGGAAAATCGTGTAAGCAGCTTCCAGCTTAACGTATACGCTTTCTACGGCGTATTCCAGAACTGGGGATTCTGGGTTCCGTTCCTCTATGGTCAGCAGTACATGACCAACTATCTCGGAATTCCTATTGCTATCACAGCATCAATCCTCTCAGTAGCAAAGATCATCGACTTCTGTGTATCACTCGTAGCAGGTGGTATCGTACAGTCAGCAAACCTCAAAAAAGGTAAATTCCTCCCGTGGATGAGAACACTTCGTTTCGTCATCGCAACAGGCGCTATCCTTCAGATGATGCCGGCAGCATGGGTATCAACATGGCCGGTAGTTCTTAAAGGCGCTATGGTAGCAGTTGGTTACTGCATGATGCACTGCTCAATGAACTTCATGGCAACATGTCAGTTCGGTGTAATGCCGCTCATCGCAGGTTCTAACATGGATGACCGTATCAAGATGACAACAAGACAGACACAGGTTAACTCTGCATCTTCTATCATCCTTTCATTCGGTTGCGTTCCGCTCATCACACTCGTTGGTACACTCGTTGGCAGCGAAGCTATGGGTTACACAATCGTTACAGCTTGTGCAACACTCTTCCTCATCGTAGGCGTTGAACTTCTTACAAAAGCAGTTGGTCCGCTCGACAAACCGAGAGATCCTTCTCTTCCGGCACCGCCGAAAGTAAAAGTAAAAGACATGATCACAGCTATCTTCACAAACGACCAGATGGTAATCTACATGCTTTACCAGGTTGTTAACCAGACAGGTACATACATCGTACAGGGTATGACAATGTACTACTGGCAGGTAGTTATGAACCAGTGGGGACTTTACGCAATCGGTACAGGTCTCACAACATGCCTCGGATTCGTATTCGCTATGTTTATCCCGGCAATCGGTAAGAAACTCGGTAAGAAAAAATCAATCATCGCTAACACATGCGTACTCTTAATTGCTAAAGTTATCATGGCAACAATGGGTCTCAAATCAATCTGGTGGATGGTAGCAGCAACAGGTCTCCAGTCAGCTGGTATGTACCTCACAATGGCATTCGGCGTAAACTACTACCTCGACATCGGTGAATATGGTTACTACAAGACAGGCAAAGACTTCAGAACACTCTCTATGTCAATGCAGAACATCCCGATGAAAGTCGCTATGGCACTCGGTGGTGCAATCGGTGGTTACGTACTCGCGTTCATCGGCTTCGACGGATGGAACGGTCAGTACATGGCTGGTACACTCGACAGATCACTTGAAGCATTCGAAGCATTCCGTAAGACATTCATCACAATCTACGCTGTAGTTCCTGCAATCTTCGCAGTAGTAGCAGTAGCAATCTTCATGTTCGGTTACAAGATCACAGACGAAGACGCTAAATTCTACGCTCAGGAAAACGCTAAAAGAAAAGCAGCTGAACTCTAATTCAGTGAATTAAAAGGTGGAGTTATCTCCACCTTTTTTATTTGCAAAATAAAAGTAAGTGAAGGGAACCTGCACTTACATAAAATATTCACTGACATCAGTCTTTACGTTATATTCTTTTCTTATTTTCAGAACCACAGAACCGTCTTTGTCGACGGTTTCTTCCGTGATCTGATATCTCGTGCCTTTATTTTCGAGATCCTGTTTATATCTTTCCGCTTCCTTCATATTAAGCTCTTTTGCCTCCAAAGCGGAAAGAGCGAGATCCTCTTTTTGTGAAAATACAAGCGTCTGGAAAATGCATCCTGAGCGTACTCTTTTCATGGTATTCACCTCCCTTCGTTTTCAGAGAGATGATGAGAACATAATAAGTTGCTATGCACTCCCGTGAAGATATTATACCATAATATTTTATTCGTTCGTAAGTGAAAAATGCCTTATTTGCGCAAAAAAAACAGGACCACTGATGTATGTGGACCTGTTTTTTATCTGAATTATCTCTGTTCTTTGTCGTAAGGTGTACCGCAGGCTTTCGGTGCCTGAGAGTTCTTGGATGTGAATATAAGAACGATGATAGTTGCGATGTACGGTGCCATTTTGTAGAAGTTTGTCGGGATGTTCAGCGCTACCATGAACGGGATCGTTGAATATGCGCTTGCAAGTGTCTTCATAAGTCCGAAGAAGATAGCTGCGAAGAAGATCTTCATCGGTTTCCACTGACCGAAGATGAGAACTGCGATGGCAAGGAATCCGTAGCCAGCAACGGAGGCGTTGAAGTTTACTGATGTGGGAACGACGAAGATAAGTCCGCCCATACCGCCGAGAAGACCGGAGATGATAACTCCGGCATAACGGATCTTGTATACGTTTACGCCGACTGAGTCTGCAGCCTGCGGGAATTCACCGCACGCACGAAGACGAAGGCCGAATTTTGTCTTATAAAGTAAGAACCATGATACTACGAGGATCAACACTCCGATATAAGTTGAGATGTACGCATTTTTAAAGAACATTCCGCCGAGGATGGGGATCTTTGAAAGAATGGGTACTTCCTTGATCTGGAACTGGTTGATGAATGAAACCTGCTGAACCTGCTGGATGATTCTTGCTGTGTAGATAGCGAATGCCGGAGCGAATGTATTGATCGCTGTACCGCTGATTGTCTGGTCAGCATTCATGTTGATTGATGCGTAAGCGTGAAGCAGGGACACGATCATGCCTGTGATGCCCGCAACGAGGAGTGAGAGGATGAATACGGGCTGTCCCGGAAGGATCGGCTGAACGTATTTCATAAAGAGAACTCCCGCAAAAGCTCCGAGGATCATGATGCCTTCCATTGCGATGTTTGTAACGCCGCTTCGTTCTGAGAAGAGTGCGCCGAGGGCTACGACCAGAAGCGGGATGGAGAAGATCATTGTCTGCTGGATAATGAAGTAAAAGATACTCATTTCTCTTCACCTGCTACTTTCTTTTGTTCTTTGTTGTTCTTTTTGGATTTGATCTTGGTAAGGATGTTCTTGAATGCTGCAGAGAATGCACTGCAGTAAATGATCGTTGCGATGATGATGTTGATAACTTCTGTTACGTATCCGTATCTCTGCATGAAGAATCCGCCCTGACGGAGGTAAGCGATGAATGTGCCTGCGAGGAAGATTCCGCCCGGATTTGAAAGACCGAGGAGAGCTACAGCGATGCCGTCAAAGCCGTCCTGCGGAAGAACGTCGACAACGGAGATGTATTTACCTGTGTTTGCGAGGTGAGCAAGTCCGCCTGCAAGGCCTGAAAGAGCACCTGCGATTACCATTGATAAGATAATGCATTTCTTTTCGTTGATGCCGGCATATTTACCTGCGTTCTGGTTGTAACCGCAGGCTTTGAGTTCGTAACCGAATGTTGTCTTGTTGAGGACGATGTATACGATAACTACGCATGCGATTGCGATAAGGATAGAAGCTGAGATGCTGCTGTCCGGGAAGATCAGATCAAGTCCTGCCCTGGGGATGTATGAACGGGGAGGAACTGTCTGGTTTCTCGTTGAGTCATAGATCGGTGAGAGGGGGATGAGGTGGTTTACGAGATATACGCCGATGTAGTTCATCATGATCGCCGTAATAACTTCGTTAACGTTTCTCGTCGCTTTCAGAAGTCCCGGAACGAATGCCCAGAGCGCACCTGCGAGGGCTGAACCTGCGAGGGCTACGATCCAGAGAACTGAAGAGGGGATGAATGTCCATGTTGCGCTGATGTAGATACCTACGAATGCGCCGACGAGGTACTGTCCCGAACCTCCGATGTTGAAAAGACCTGTCTTGAACGCAAAACCTACTGAAAGACCTGTCATGATGATAGGTGTTGCGAGATAAAATACGTTTCCGAGGCTCTTCATGCCGTCTGCAAATCCGCCTGTGAGAAGGGCGATAAGTCCGTCGAATGCGTATTTGCTGTTTGCGAAAATGAGCATTACAAATCCTACTGCAAGACCGAAAATAATGGCCATAATGGAGGATGCGAAGCTCTTGAATCCTTCTGTGCTTACGAAGGCATTGAATTTAGCGTGTAAGTTGGATGTTTTCTTCTGCATTATTTAACCTCCATCTTCTTGGAACCTGCCATATAAAGACCGAGTTCTTTAACGTCGACCTGTTTCGGGTCAAACTCACCGACGATCTCGCCTTCGTAAATAACGAGGATACGGTCGCTGAGGTTCATTACTTCGTCAAGTTCGAGGGAAATGAGAAGTACTGCCTTGCCGTTGTCGCGCTGTTCGACGATCTTTGAGTGGATGTATTCGATAGCACCTACGTCAAGACCACGTGTGGGCTGAACGGCGATAAGAAGGTCAGGATCTTTTGTGATCTCGCGGGCGATGATAGCTTTCTGCTGGTTACCGCCGGACATGCTTCTTACTGTCGTGATGGGGCCCTGTCCGCTTCTGATGTCGAACTGTTCGATGAGCTTTGTAGCGTTTTCGCGGATCTTGTCAAACTGCAGAAGTCCTTTTTTCTGGAATTTCGGTGTGAAGTATTCCTGAAGGATAAGGTTTTCTTCGAGGGAGTATTCAAGCACGAGACCGTCTTTATGTCTGTCCTGAGGAATGTGTGAAATACCTTTGACAGAACGGCTTCTGATAGAAGCTTTGGAGATGTCTTCGCCGTTTAATGTGACTGTGCCGGATGAGATGGGCATGATGCCTGAAAGAGCGTAAGCAAGCTCTGTCTGGCCGTTGCCGTCAATACCTGCGATACAGAGGATCTCACCTTTTTTAACGTCGAAAGTAACGTTGTTGAGTTTATTTTTCTGTGCGTTCTTGTTTGTTTTGAGGCAAAGGTCTTTTACTGACAAAACAGCTTCTCCCGGATTGGCGTCTTCTTTTGAAACCTGGAGCTGAACTTTTCTTCCGACCATCATTTCGGACATTTCTTCGGCAGTCGTCTTTGATACGTCGACTGTGTCAATATATTTACCTTTTCTGAGGATCGTGCAGCGGTCTGCGACCTGTTTGATTTCGTTGAGCTTATGAGTGATGAAGATGATTGATTTGCCTTCCTGGGCAAGTTTTCTCATGATCTTGATAAGTTCTTCGATTTCCTGAGGTGTAAGAACGGCTGTCGGTTCGTCGAAAATGAGGATGTCGTTGTCGCGATAGATCATTTTGAGGATCTCTACTCGCTGCTGCATACCTACTGTAATGTCGTCGATCTTGCTGTCCGGATCTACCATGAGGCGGTACTGCGTTGAAAGTTCCATTACTTTCTCTCTCGCTTCTTTAAGCTGAAGAACGCCCATTTTGGTGTCTTCTGCGCCGAGAACGATGTTTTCGAGGACTGAGAAGTTGCCTACGAGTTTGAAGTGCTGATGCACCATACCGATACCAAGACGGTTTGCGTCATTGGGGTCTTTGATCTTTACAGGCTGTCCGTTGATCTTGATCTCGCCCTTATCCGGCTGATACATACCGAAAAGGATACTCATGAGAGTGGACTTTCCTGCTCCGTTTTCGCCCAGCAATGCGTGGATCTCACCTTTTTTTACGAGAAGGTTCACGCTGTCGTTTGCGATAATGCCGGGGAAGGTTTTGGTGATGTTTAACATCTCGATAATGTAATCCATGACCTGTTGATTCCTCCAGAGTTTAATACTGTATAAGCTTGTCCATTGGAAAAGCTGAGAGTGCGTGTATTATTTGTTCTTTTTTCCGATTACAACGTGCCAGTCGCCGATGGAGCGCGTCGTGATGATCTCGAGATTATATTTCTTATAACCTTCCAGAACGTCATCAAGGCTGTCTGTTACGATGCCTGAAGTAATGAGGATGCCGTCGTCCTTGAGAACTCTTGCGATGTCCGCGAGCATTCTGACGATGATTCCCGCAAAGAGGTTGCCTACGACGATGTCCGCAGGCTCTTTGATCATTTCCGTAAGGTCGCCGCAGTATACTTCGATTTTGTCTTCAACGCCGTTCTGGACAGCGCACTGCTTGCTTGTTTCAACAGCGCTCCGGTCGATGTCGATGCCGATAACGTTGTCTGAACCGAGTTTTGCAGCCGCAACGCTGAGGATACCGCTTCCGCAGCCTACGTCGATGACGCTTTTGCCTTTTTCGACATACTCTTCAAGAGCCATAAGGCAGAGGCGTGTTGTTTCGTGAAGTCCGCTTCCGAAGCTGTTGCCCGGGTCGATGGAGAGGACGATGCGTCCGTCCGTGTTGTCGTAAGTTTCCCATGACGGGCATACTGCGAGGTTCTTGCCTACGTCAAAGGGTCTGAAAAATGCTTTCCAGTTGTTTGCCCAGTCCTGTTCTTTGATGAGGTCCTGAGCGATCTCAAGTCTTCCGTAGATATTGTCTTTGTTCTGTTCGCGAAGTTTTGATATTTCATTGAGGAGGTTGATAGCGAGGAGCTTGCCTTCGTTAGTGTCCTCCAGATAAACTTTAACGTTTGGTTCCATATCAAAAGAAGCGTAAAGATCTTCGTCCATCAGATCCCACATATCGGAATTTTCTTCCGCAAAGAGTTTCAGATCATCCGGATCGTTCACGATGAATCCGTCAACTCCCATTGAAAGGAGAATTCCGCTTACGAGTTCGATGCCTTCTTTTGATGTGTATATGGTCATTTCAGTCCATTTCATAATCATTTCCACCTTATTAGAAAAATACATTTTATTATACTATGAAATCAGTACATTTTTCAAGTTAATTTTGTTTGAGAAAGGGTTTTATTGTACTTTTCTCAATAAGGCGAAACGGCGAAAGTATAAGACTTTCGGGATAATGGAGATATTGCAATAAAAGGGGATGGATGGTATAATCATATATATACAAAATTGAATTTTCAGTATGGAAAAATTGATATAATAAACACGTGAGGTGAATTATGAACGTAACAGAAAGATTCCTTAAATATGTATCTTACGATACTCAGTCAAGGGACGTTCCCGAAGCGGAAGGACAGTATCCGAGCAGTAAAAAACAGCTTATCCTTCTTGGGGCGCTGTGTGATGAACTTAATGAAATGGGTATTCAGGCGAGCATTGATGAGTACGGATATGTTATGGGAAAAATCCCTGCAAATACGGACAGAGATATCCCGAAGATCGGTTTCGTTGCCCATGCAGACACGGCGACGGAGATTTCCGGAAAGAACGTAAGACCGAGGATCATTGAAAACTATGACGGAAGCGACATCGTGCTTAACGAAGAGCTGGGAGTTGTGATGACGACGGAAGAATTCGGGTCCCTCAAAAAATATGTCGGGGATGACATCATAGTGACAGACGGAACCACGCTTCTCGGTGCTGACGACAAGGCAGGGATCGCGGAAATAATGGCGATGGCGGAGTATGTCATAAATCATCCGGAATTCATCCACGGAGATATCCTCATCGGATTTACTCCCGATGAAGAAGTCGGCGGCGGAACGTTGTATTTCGATGTGAATAAATTCGGAGCAGATATCGCTTATACTGTTGACGGCGGCCCCATCGGCGAAGTTGAATATGAAAACTTCAACGCCGCAAGCGCAGTCGTCAGATTCTACGGCAGAAACATTCACCCCGGCACGGCAAAAGGAAAGATGAAGAACGCTTCTCTCATCGCTATGGAATTCCAGAGCATGCTTCCCGTATTTGAAAATCCCATGTATACGGAAGGATACGAAGGCTTCTCCCACATGAACGAGATCCACGGAACCGTCGAAGAAGCAAAAATGAGCTACATCATCCGCGATCATGACCTTGATCTTCTCAATGAAAAGAAGGAACGTTTTTATAAGATCGCTGAGTTCCTCAACTTCAAATACGGCGAAGGAACGGTCGTTGCGGAAGTAAAGGATTCTTATTACAACATGAAACAGCACATCCTTCCGCATATGCATCTCATTGACAACGCATGCGAAGCCATGAATGAACTTGGCATAACGCCTGTCATCGTTCCCATCCGCGGAGGGACAGACGGAGCGGCACTTTCAAATATGGGGCTTCCTTGCCCGAACCTCGCAACAGGAGGGGAAAACTTCCATGGTAAGTATGAATACATTTCAATTCAGTCCATGGAAAAATCAGCACGTCTGCTTCTTAAAATACTTGAAATCTACGCAAGACAGGAGAAAATATGAAAATAGTTCTTATAGATGCGTATTCACTCATATATAAGGCATATTTCGGAGTCCGTCCCATGCATTCTGCAGACGGAACACCGACGAATGCCATATACGGGTTTATGAATATGCTTCTGAAACTGAATTCAGACGAAGCTCCCGACATGACCGTTGCGGCTTTTGATTTTTCGAAAGTCACGTTCAGGACGGAGATGTTTACTGAATATAAGGCAGGAAGGGAAAGCATGCCGGAAGAGTTGTCCGCACAGCTTCCCATAATTATGGATATTTTGCAGAGAGCGGGAGTGAAGATCCTCAAAAAGGAAGGATACGAAGCGGACGACATCATCGGAAGCATCTCAAAACAGGCTTCCGAAAACGGCATTGAAGCTATTATCGTCACAGGTGACCGTGACTCCTTCCAGCTCGTTATGGATAATGTGGAAGTGCATTATGCGAAAAAGGGCGTGAGTGATATAGTTATCGTAAATGAAGATTATATCATGGAGAATTATAAGGTCACTCCGCCTCAGCTCATCGACATAAAAGCCCTCATGGGGGACAAATCCGACAATATTCCCGGAGTTAAGGGCATCGGAGAAAAGACGGCTATTTCACTCATTGAAAGTTACGGAAGTGTTGACGGAGTTTATGAAAATATCGACCTGATAAAGGGAAAGAACAAGGAAAAGCTTCTCAACGAAAAAGAAACGGCATATTTAAGCCGCGCTCTTGCAGAGATCGACAGGACCCTTGATATGGGGATCTGTTTTGAAGCAGTTCCCGTGAATTATTCCGACAGGGGAATAATCGATATCCTCACGAATCTTCAGATGAAGAATCTTCTTGCGAAGCTTGATGTGAAGAGTGACGGTGGGGCTGTTTCGGAAGAAAAGGAAGAGAAGATCGAATTTGAAGTATGCGAAACAGCGGATTTCGGCAGATTCAGGGGAAAGACGGTGGGTTGCTGGCTGAATGACGTGAATCCGCCGTATGTTCTGGCTGTAAATGACGGGGAAAAGACATATCTTTATCCCGAACCGGACCAAGATACGCTTAACGGATTCTATCTCGATGAGGATATTAAAAAATACACCTTCAATCTCAAACACCTCATAAAATCCCTTTATGAGAAAGGCACAAAGATCGAAGGCGCTGTACTTGATATAATGATCGCGGCGTATGTTCTCAATTCAAATGATGAGAAATACACCATTGATATGCTTACAAGCCGTTATCTCGGAAGGGAGCTTTCAGGCGGAAATGATAAAAGCGGGCAGCTCAGCATGCTTGATATGCTGAATTCGGACAAGCAGTATGCGGCGGTGGCGGAAAAGGCGGCGGTTGTCGGAAAGATAGGGAAGATCCTCACAGAGAAGCTCATCGAAGAAAATTGCGACAGTCTTTATTACGACATCGAACATAAACTGATATACGTTCTTGCGGACATGGAAACGGAAGGTTTCAGCGTTGACAAGAGATATCTTGAAGATCTCGACAAAGTGTATGACAAGCGCATTGATGATCTCACTTCCACCATCAGAAGTCTTGCCGGCAAGGATGAGAGTTTCAACATCAACTCCACAAAACAGCTCGGAGCGCTTTTGTTTGAGGAACTGAAGCTTCCTGTAATAAAAAAGACGAAGACGGGTTATTCCACGGACATTGAAGTATTGGAAGCGCTGTATGATTCGCACCCCATAATCCCCATGATCATCGAGCTCAGGCAGATCTCCAAGCTGAGTTCAACGTATGTCAAAGGGCTTATCAAGCTTATTGATCCGAAGACGGGAAAGATCCACACCACTTTCAATCAGACCGTCACCGTTACGGGAAGGCTTTCTTCATCAAATCCGAACCTTCAGAACATCCCCGTCCGCACGGAAGAAGGCAGGGAGATAAGGAAAGTGTTCGTCGCATCAAATCATGACAGGGTGCTGATCGATGCGGACTATTCACAGATCGAACTGAGAGTTCTTTCGCACATTGCAGAGGACGAAAGGATGATCGAAGCGTTCAGAAATGAAGAAGACATCCACACGGCGACAGCTTCGGAAGTTTTCGGCATCGCGCCGATGATGGTTACGAAGGAACAGCGTTCGAGGGCGAAGGCGGTAAACTTCGGAATCGTTTACGGAATAAGTGATTTCGGGCTTGCGAAGGATCTGGGAATTGCGAGAAACAAGGCGAAGAAATATATCGAAACGTATTTCGAACGCTTCCCGGGAGTAAAGAGCTATATGGACGGAATAATCGAATCTGCGAAGAAGGAAGGATATGTCACGACGATCTTCGGAAGAAAGAGATATATTCCGGACATTCTTTCAAAGAACAAGAATATCCGTCAGTTCGGAGAGAGAACGGCGATGAATACGCCGATTCAGGGAAGTGCGGCAGACATAATCAAGCTTGCGATGATAAGGGTATATGAAAAACTGAAAGAAAGCGGATCTGATGCGAAGCTGATTCTGCAGGTTCACGACGAACTTATCATTGACTGCGCGGTGAGTGATGTGATTGTAGTAAAAGAGATGCTGAGGGAAGAAATGGAAAATGCGGCAAAGCTCAGCGTTCCCCTTACGGCGGACATCAACTGTGCATACAGCTGGTTTGACGGAAAATAAAATATATTAAGGGAGATATCATGAAGACACTTGGAATTACAGGCGGCGTCGGTACGGGAAAGAGCACCGTATCAAAGCTGTTGCATGAACTTTACGGCATAAAAGTCATTGATGCGGACAAGCTTTCAAGAGAAGCGACGGATTCAAAGGAAGTGCTTGACAAGATAGTAAAGACATTCGGGCAGCAGTACGTCAAAGATGGAAAACTTGACCGCGCGGCGATGGGAAAACTCATCTTCGGAAACGAAAAGATGCGTGAAAAGTTAAACGGGATCATTCATCCTGTGGTGCAGAAGAATTATTACCTTCTCAGGGATAAATACCGCAGTGAAGGGGAGGAATATATTATTTACGATTGTCCGCTTCTCATCGAAGCAGGCCTTATTGCGGATGTGGATGACATCATCCTTGTTTATCTTGACAAGAAAAGTGCGATAAAGAGAGTAATGCAGAGAAACAATCTCTCCGAAAAGGATGCGGCGAATATGGTAAACGCGCAGATGGACATTGATGAAAAGACGGAATATGCGGATTATATCATTTACAACGACGGCGATCTGAATGACCTTGAAGAAGCCGTAAGGGAGCTTTTCGCAGAAATAAAGGAAGACCATGACGATCTTGACGAATGATATCCTTCTTCGTGCGGCGGAGAAAGTCGGAATAGATCTGGCAGGTATAGTTGATATATGGGCGTTTGAGGATTTCGGGAGGAAAGTAAAGGAAAACGACATTGAAGATCTTGCGTTTTTCGACGGAAAGCTCTCGGACAGATTTGACTATTTATCCGTCTGGAGTGAGACGAAAGGGATAATCTCCTTCGGGATGGCTTATTATTCTCATGTACCTCATCCTGCAGACGGAAAAAGGCGCGGCATAATCAGCACAGCCTCTTACGGAGAGGATTATCACACAGTCCTTCAAAGAAAAGCTCAGGAGCTTATGGATGAGATCACAAAAGAATGTCCGATGAATTACAGGATATTCGTTGACACGGGTAACCTTTCCGACAGGGCGCTTGCGTATTGCGCGGGGCTTGGATTTTACGGCAAGAACAACTTTCTCATAAACGAAAAGTACGGAAGTTACATCTTTCTCGGGCATATTTTAGTGGATGAGATGCTCACGAGGTTCGTAATGCCCCTTGAAAATAAATGCGGCGGTTGTGAGATATGTCACAAAGCCTGTCCGAACGGTTGTTACGGAGATAAGATGATCGATTATGAAAGATGCATTTCATATCAGACCCAGAAGGGAAATATTTCCGACAGCAAGGGATATTTATACGGATGCGATCTTTGTCAGGTTTCTTGTCCGCATAATATTGGCATTCCATCAGGACTTCACGAGGAATTTTCGGCAGATGCGGAGTTTGCGTATCCGGAGCTTGAGGGAATAATTTCAATGGAGAAGGAAGATTTTTCACGCATATACGGCAAAAGTGCGCTTGCGTGGAGAAGGCTCGGAAATTTAAAAAAGAATGCTGAGGCAGTACTGAAAAAGGGCGAGTGATCGTCCTTTTTATGCATTTTGATTTTCGCGGGTAAATAATGAAGAAAAGTGTATGGCTTTTCTTTTTTTATATTCCCGCGCGGCGGGTGGGACGATGAAGACGCCTCTTCAGGCGTCTTCATCCAACTTTCGGAGTATTTCCTCTAACTTGATGTGAATGTCTTCAAGGAGTACTTCGCATTTCAGATTGATATTATACTGATGCTCGCTGCGCTGTCTGTCGGACTTCGCTTGACGGTTCTGGCTCATCATTATTATCGGAGACTGTACCGACGAGATCAGCGACAATATGAGATTCAGAAGTATGAACGGATACGGGTCAAAGGGTACCTTGAGAAATAATTCGTTTATTATTATCCACGCCGCCATCAGAATCGAAAATACGATTATAAATGCCCAGCTTCCCGCAAAAGCGGCTATGTGGTCGGACATCTTTTCGGAAAACGAGATCTCGTCCTTTCCGCTGAGATATTTCAGGGCGAATTTTTCGTCAACGAGTATATCAAGAAGCTCTTCGAGCTTTTGTTCTGAGCCTTCTCCGTGGATCATGCTCCTTATGAGTGCTTCGCGGGCTTTTAATGTCTTTTCGTGCTGCATGGCGTCTTCCTTTTTTTATTTATTGTTTCTTTTATGCCTGTAAGTCATACGTTTTATTTTTGCAACATAAAATAAAGCGGTGGTTTTATGAAAAATTTGTTTGACAGATCAAAACGGTTCATTTCGGAAAATATGAATATTCCCGCGACGGTGGCGTTCTCGCACCCTATGATCGAAATTGATGGACGGCAGAGAGTACGTATTGAGAGCCACAAAGGAATAGTGAAGTATTCCGAAAGCGAGATAATTGTAAATACCCTTACGGGGACAGTAGTCATAAGCGGAGATGGAATGAATATTCACAGCCTGCTTGATGATGAGATGATGATAAAAGGAAGAATTGACGGCGTGAGGTATATAGGTGAATGAATTTATACTCAGTATCATATCCCGCTTCGGCGGTTACAGCCGCGTAAGGGTCGTTTCAACCTCGGCGGAGAGGCTTTTTAATGTGCTGTCTTTGAATCATATTCCTGTGTGGAGCATCACTTCCGATGGTGCCAGAATTTATTTCAATGTCCGCCTTACGGATATGAGCGCGCTTTATAAAATAGCAGCCGCCTTCGGTTCAAATGTCGTCATAGTGGAAAAATTCGGTGCGCTGAAATGGAAGGATATTTTCGGGAAATACAGACTTGCCGTTTTGGTCCTGACAGTGATTATGTGTGGATTTCACTTTCTGAGTGCTTATGTGTGGAATATTGAGATATACGGCGCAAGGCTGACGGACGAAGGGAAGGTGAGGGAGTATTTATACTCAAACGGGTATCGTTCGGGAATGAAAAAATCTTCCCTCAACAAGACGGGGCTGGAGATCCTTCTCAAAGATGAATTTGAGAACATTACGGAAGTCACGTCGGACATAGACGGTGCGAAGCTGAAAATAACGGTGTTTGAATCCCTTTCACCTATTGTTACATATGACAGAAATACTCCTGTGGACATCGTTGCGATAAAGGACTGCGTCATTGACGAGATAGATGTTTATAACGGGGTGGGGAAAGTGAAAGCAGGGGATGAAGTGAAAAAAGGGGACGTCCTGATCTCCGGGCGGGTGGATTATGTTTTCCGCGAAGAAGAAAATTTCAGACTTGTCCACGCAATCGGCAAAACATTAAGTTTTGAGAAAGTTTTCTGTGATAATATATATGTGGATATGTATAAAATAAATGAGGATGCGGAGTATTCATACGAACGGCGGTTTTACCTCTTCGGACGGAGTTTTTCCTGTAAAAGCGGGGAAATGAGTGAAGAAGATATTCCGTTTGAAATGAAAAATTTGCAAATTTCTTTGGGTTGGCTCAACATTCCTATTTTATATGACGAAATAAGGTGGTATAATAAAGAAAACTGTACTCTTCGAAGTGATGAAGAGATATATGAAGATGTTTACGAATCATCCGTAACAAACCTGCCTGCGGGATATACTGTAAAAAAGCTTTCGTACGTTACACAGGAAGTCCCAGGCGGAAAGCTGAAAGTCAGCGTAGAGATGGACTGCAGTGTGAACATCGGCATAGAAAGAGAAATAAGCTAAGAGAGGCATTATGGCATTTACTGAAACATTACCCTTTGAATCGGATATCGACCAGCTTGAGATATTCGGAAGCGGAGATGAGCACGTCAGGTTCGTTGAAGAACTTTTTGACGTTACCATCACTCTCCGCGGAAATGAAATAAAAGTAACGGGGGACGAGAGTGACGCCCCGAAAGCTGCGGAAGTACTCAACAGATTTATGAAATACGTCCGCAGCGGCAAAGTCCTTGACAAACAGACCGTGGAATATATCGCTTCCCGCGTTCACAGCGGCGAAGACGGGGACGACGATTATCAGGACGTCATCTGCCGCACGATCCGCGGAAGAAGGATCGTCAGCAAGACCCACGGACAGAAAAAGTACATCAACGCCGTAAGAAACAACGACATCGTCTTTGCCATCGGTCCTGCGGGAACGGGCAAGACGTATCTCGCCATCGCAATGGCGGTGACGGCTCTGAAAAACAACGAAGTCAGCCGCATCATCCTCACCCGTCCTGCGGTGGAAGCAGGCGAAAGGCTCGGATTCTTGCCCGGAGACCTGAAAGACAAAGTTGACCCGTATCTCAGACCGATATATGACGCGTTGTTTGAGATTATGGGAATGGAAAATTATGAAAGACATGTGGCCCGCGGGGCGATCGAAGTTGCACCGCTTGCTTATATGCGCGGAAGAACTCTTGATTCCGCATTCATCATCCTTGACGAAGCCCAGAACACAACTCCCGAACAGATGAAGATGTTCCTGACAAGACTCGGTTTCGGTTCAAAAGCGATCATTACCGGTGACGTAACGCAGATCGACCTTCCCGAAGGAAAGAAAAGCGGACTTAATGTCGTCGGAAATATATTAAAAAACATAAGAGGGATAGAATTTTGTTATCTCAACAAGAGCGACGTCGTAAGAAACAGCCTTGTGCAGAAGATAATAAACGCGTATGAAGCTTATGAAAGTAAAGCTGAGAAAAATAACCAGACAAAAGAGTGACCTTTCATCCACTCTCACCGCAAAGAGAGCTGTTTATATAATAATGGCGATCTTTATCATACTCACACTTCTCGTGTCAAACTTTGAGCTCGACACAAACAAGGTGGACGTAAAGATCGGGGACGTTTGCCCCGATAACGTTATCGCACCGAGAAGGATCGTCGATGCGAAGATGACGGAAGCGCTCAAAACTCAGGCGGAAAATTCGACGGCGCCGGTTTATGACGTGATCTCTTCCGCGAATGTGGCTGCGCAGGAGCAGGCGGACAAGTTCTTCAATTCCGTCACGGCGCTTGATGCGGCGAACATAACGACCCATTCTGTCAGCTCCATCAATTCCATTTATTCCGTATCGCTGATGGTGAGTGATTATAATTATATGAAATCTCTCTCCGCGGAAGAATTCAGCTCCCTTTACGCCAACACGACAACATATCTCACTCAGGCGTTTTCAGGTCAGCTGAAAGCGGAAACGTTCAGTTCCGACAAAACGCGCATCCTTGAGGAGATTTCTCAGGCGCAGCTCAGCGAGAGTGAAAAGAGGATCATTTCCGAAGTTGTCGGATCGACTCTGCGTCCGAATGTGATACTGAACGAAGAAGCGACGCGTCTTGCGAAGGCGAACGCGAGGGAAAGTGTTTATGAAGTAGTGTATGAAGCGGGACAGACAATAATCAACCGCGGCGAGGTCATCACATCACACCACATGAACCTTCTGAAGGCAAACGGACTTCTTGCTGACAGCGGAATATTCTCAAACGCATCGGTCAGCATCGGAAGACCGCTGTTTATAGTGTTCGTGACGCTTTTATTTATGGTGCATATCTACATTCACCATAATTATCTTTATTCCGACCTCAGAAAGCTCACAATGATGCTTATACTGTCAATGCTGATATTGCCCGTACTCAAAGGTGCGTCATTTGTGTCTGTATATCTCATTCCGACGGCGGCGTTTGCCCTTTGTGCGACGATGCTGTTCGGGAAAAAACTTGCGTACGAGCTTTGCTTTTTCGGAGTGATAATCGCATCTGTGGCTTTGCAGCTGGACGTGGACGGAGTTCTTTATCTTCTCGTCGGTACAGTCACGGGACTTGTTTATCTCAAGCATCTCTCCGCAAGGACGGATATTTATAAGATCGCCGTAAAGGTGTGTATGTTCAATGTCCTTACGGTCATTTCAACGGACATCATCCGTTCAAATCTCTCCGTCGCAACGACGGAAGATATCGCATATGCTATTCTCGGCGGAGTGTTGTCGGGAGTTACAACGACGGTGGTCATCAGTATTTTTGAGCTGATATTCAATGCCGCAACGCCATTCAAGCTTATGGAACTCGGTTCTCCCGGTTTCCCGCTTATGCAGAAGCTCGTTTCAAAGGCACAGGGTACATATCACCACTGCCTGATCGTAAGCAACATGAGTGAAAAAGCTGTTGAAAATATCGGCGGCAACAGCCTTCTTGCAAGGGTCGGAGCGTATTATCACGACATCGGAAAGAGCGAGAACCCTGAATATTTCAGCGAAAATCAACAGGGAATGGAAAATCCCCATGACCTCCTTGAACCGGAAGTCAGCGCGAATATCATCAAAAACCACGTCACGGAAGGCATCGTCCTTGCGGACAAGTATCGCCTGCCGAAAGAGATCAAAGGTTTTATCACTTCTCACCACGGAACAAGCGAGATATCTTATTTTAAATATAAGGCGATGAAAGCAGGTTATGACGGGGAAGAGGACTTTTGTTATAACGGAGATCTTCCGTCTTCAAAGGAAGAAACCATCGTTATGCTCGCAGACAGCGTTGAGGCGGCAGTAAAGAGCCTTGACAGACAGAGCGAAGAAAATATTACATCAATGATAAACAAGATCGTTGACAAGAAGATGTCTGAAGGTCAGTTTGTTGAAAGCAGACTCAGTTTTGAAGAGCTCGAAACGGTGAAAGCTGCATTTTTAGATGTCCTTTCAGGGGTTTATCATTCGAGAGTAAAATATCCCAATCAGGTGGAATAATGATCAGAGAAATAGATTTTGACAACAGATGCACAAAAGAAATAGACGAGGTAGTTTATTCATACGTAAAGACCGCTATGGAAGCGACTTACTCACGCTTTGATTTCGAAGTAGGGTATTATGTAAGCGTTTCATTTGTCGACAACGACGAGATCAGGGAACTGAACCGCACGTACAGAAATGTGGACAGCGTGACGGATGTATTGAGTTTTCCCATGGAAGAGATTGACGGAAGGGGAGTTGAGCTTCTCGGAGATGTCATCATCTGCGTTGACAGGGCGACGGAGCAGACTCAGGAACTGGGTCACAGCGTTGAAAGAGAGATCACTTATCTGTCAGTCCACTCATTTTTACATCTTCTCGGATATGACCACGAAGAAGACGACGACAAGTCCGAAATGAGGGCGCTTGAAAAAGAAATAATGGCGGAACTTAAAATTTTTAAGAATGAAAAGACTTTGTAGTTCCTTTAAGTGCGCAATTTGTGGTATTATAAATACCTTCGGGTCGGAAAGGAATTTCCGCATCCATACTTTTGTCGCTTTTACAGTTGTCATAGCGGGAATATATTTTCATATCACGCCATCTGAATGGAATACGGTCATTTTATGCATAGGGATGGTAATGGGAATGGAATGCATGAACACCGCTGTGGAAAAGACCGTGGATATTATTATTCCGGAATATGACGAAAGGGCGAAGATCATAAAAGACGCGTCGGCGGCAGGGGTACTGATAAGCGCAGTTTCGGCGGCAGCAGCCGGAGTGGGAATATTTTTAAAGTACATTATAAATATCTTTAATTAGGAGACAACATGAAAGACACACTTCTCAAAGAAGCAGTAAAAATGCTTGATTATTCATACAGCCCGTATTCAAATTATAAAGTAGGTGCCGCGATCCTTACGGATACAGGCAAGATCTATACAGGCTGCAACATCGAAAACGCCTCTTACGGCGCAACGATCTGTGCAGAAAGAACAGCCGCAGTCAAAGCCGTCAGCGAAGGTGAAAAACGCTTTACTGCCATTGCCATCGCCTGCTCAGGCAGCACATTTGCTTATCCCTGCGGAATCTGCAGACAGTTTTTGTATGAATTCTGCGTTCCGGGAATGAAATTATATCTCATCAAAAAAGACGGAGAAACAAGGGAAGAATTGTTTGAAGAGATGCTTCCTTACGGTTTCCGCGGCAGCGACATCAACTAAATCGTATATACAGGTAATCAGAAAAGGAAAAGATATTGAAAGAGTTTAAATCAGGATTTATTGCCGTAGTCGGCAGAACAAATGTAGGTAAATCAACGCTTTTGAACGCGCTCGTCGGTCAAAAGCTTTCTATTGTGTCTGACAAACCGCAGACAACAAGAAACAACATCCGTCTTATCAGAACGACGGATTCTTCACAGATGGTATTTATCGATACTCCCGGTTTTCATAAGCCCAAGAGCAAACTCAGCTCATTCATGCTCGAAAGTGCAGGTTCGTCGGTAAAAGATGTGGATCTTGTGTTGTTCCTCGTTGAAGAAGATATCAAGATCGGCAGAGGCGACAGCATGCTCATCGAGAAATTAAAGGATGTGGATGTTCCCGTTATTCTCGTCATCAACAAGATCGACAAGGTCCCCAAGGAAGAGCTTCTTGCGAAGATCGCGCTTTATCAGAAATATGATTTCATTGACGAAATCGTGCCCGTAAGTGCGCTTAAAGATGAAAACATCGACAGCCTTGTTGAAGTCATCGAACAGTATCTCCCGGAAGGCCCCATGTTCTTCCCGGAAGACATGATCACAGACAGGGCGGAGAGATTCGTCGTATCCGAGATCGTAAGGGAAAAGGCTCTCCGTTACCTTCAGATGGAAATTCCGCATGGTATTGCCGTTGAAGTAATGGCGATGAAGGAAAGGGAAGACGGAAGCATTATTGACATCGACATCAATATCTACTGCGAAAAGAAATCCCACAAAGGCATCATCATCGGAAAAGGCGGCGAAATGCTTAAACGCATCGGCACATCCGCAAGAAGGGATATTGAAAGTATGCTGGATTCGAAAGTCAACCTGAATTTGTGGGTCAAAGTAAGGGAAAGCTGGAGAGACAAGGCATTCGATCTTAAAGAACTTGGTTATTCGGAGATTGAACAATGACAGTAAAATTTGAACTTATAAAAGAATGTCCCCACACTCACGCAAGGGCGGGAATTCTGCATACTCCCCACGGGGATATCGAAACACCGATCTTTATGCCTGTAGGAACGAAGGCGACGGTAAAAGCTATGCTTCCCGAAGCAGTCAAAGATGCAGGCGCGCAGATCATTCTTTCAAACACGTATCATCTTCACCTTCGCCCCGGTGAAGACATTGTCAAAAAAGCAGGCGGACTTCACAAATTCATGAACTGGGATCGCCCGATCCTCACCGACTCAGGCGGATTTCAGGTTTTCAGCCTTGCGAAGATCAACGACATTACTGAGGAAGGCGTAAGCTTCCGCAGCCACATTGACGGATCATTGAAATTCATCTCTCCGGAAAAATCAATGCAGATCCAGAACGACCTCGGTTCGGACATCATCATGGCGTTTGACGAATGTGTAAATCCGGAAGCGGATTATAAATACACGGAAAGATCAATGCATATGACGAACCGCTGGCTCGACAGATGCATCGCCGCACATAAAAACACGGACACACAGTCCCTTTTCGGCATCGTTCAGGGCGGTATGTTCAAAGACCTCAGAAGACAGAGCGTTGAAATGACCTGCGAAAAGGATCTTCCGGGATTTTCTATCGGCGGACTCAGCGTAGGTGAAGAAAAGCCGCTTATGTTCGAGCTTTTACATTACACAACACCTCTCATGCCCAAGGACAAGCCGAGGTACCTGATGGGAGTCGGCAGCTATGATGCTTTCGTTGAAGGAACTGCAAGCGGGATCGATATGTTTGACTGCGTAATGCAGACGAGAATGGGACGCAATGGCGCGGCTCTCGTCAGAAGCGGCAGGATCAATCTCAAAAATGCGAAGTACCGCGAAGACTTTACGCCTATTGATCCGGACTGCGATTGTTACGTATGCAGAAACTACACAAAGGCATATCTCCGCCACCTTATCGTAGCGGATGAGATCCTCGGAGGCACACTTATAAGCTATCATAATATTGCTCATTCCACAAACTTTATGAAGGAAATGAGAAATGCAATTTTAAATGATAAATTTGTAGAATTTAAGTGCAATTTCGAGAAAGTATGGTATAATAAGTAGCAGTAATAATTTGGAGGATAGTTATGACAAATTTATTTAATCCCGTGATCGCTTCAGGCGGCGCAGGTTCAATGAAACCGTTTCTGATGATGCTCGTCGTGCTCGTACCGTTTTTCCTTGTACAGTATTTCACGATGGTCCGTCCTCAGCAGAAAAAACAGAAAGAATATGAACAGCTTCTCAACGAAGTAATGAAGGGCGACAAGATCATTACTTCAAGTGGTTTTTACGGCACGATCACTCGCGTAATCGACGACGAAGCTATCATCGTTGAACTCGAACCGGCTAAGATCCGTCTTAAACTGAACAGAAACTGCATCTACAACGTAATCGAACACGGCGAAGCAAGAAAGAACACAAAGATCGTTCTTGATGAAAACAACAATTTCGTTAAAGTAGGCGCTCCGACGGAAGAAGAAGAGTACAATCCGGAAGACGACGTATTCGAAGGCGCAGCTCAGGATGACGAAGAATAATTTACTTAAAATAAGGCTTTACGGCCTTATTTTTTTATGCGCAAGGATTTTTGTATGAAAAAACAGGACTTTAAGTCAAGTCCTGTTTCGTATTTTATTCTGTTACTGTACTGTCAGTATCTGTGATGACGTCAGCGTCCTCAGCGGGGAGCTCGGGAAGGTTTACGATCTCGTTGAAAAGATCTGTCGTGAGGAAATATTTCTTCGCTTCATAATCCGTTTTCAGGATCCTGAAGATGTCAGCGGTCGTTCTTGACTGACCTGCTTCGAGGGCATCCTTTGACGGACGGAGGTCAAGTTCGAGGTCGATGGCATAGTTGCGGAGACCGGTCATTTCAAACGGCTGATCGGTATTTTCCACGAGAATATATCCCGTATCTTCTTCATCCCTGACAAATTCCCTTACCATAAGAAGCGGGAAGCCCTGCCATTCGATAGGTGCTTCGGATTTATTGGTGTAGGTGTATTTTACGCCTAAGTAGACATAATTTTCGTCCATTTCAAATCCGAGGATCTCGTCGATGAGCTCAATGTTGTCGACAGTAAGGCTGAGTGTTTCGCTTTCGAATGTTGCGGGGAAGGGGTGCTGGGTGGTGTATACGTATACCTGAAGATAATCCCAGACTTTATATCCCACAAATCCCGAGAATGCAAGGAAAGCGATGAAGAGGAAGATTCCGAACGCCTTCAGTATCTTCTTTCCGGTTCCTTTTTTCTCTTTCTTTTTCTTTTCCTTTTTTCCTTCTTCTTTTACTTCGGGAAGGTTGTTTACGGGAGCGATCTGTGTTTCTTCGGAAGCTGTTTCCGGAACATTTTCTTCGGGAACTTCTTCCGGAGTTGTTTCGGCAGAAACTTCTTCCGTCACTTCAACTGTTTCGTCTGTTTCTTCGGTGGTGTTTACGGCAGTTTCTTCGGGCAATTCCTCAGAAAGTGCGAGGTTGTCCTTATTGTCTTCCATTATCTGATGACCTCAATGCCGCCCATGTACGGAACGAGAACTTCGGGGATCGTTACTGAACCGTCTTCGTTCTGATAGTTTTCGAGGATAGCGGCAAATGTTCTTCCTACTGCGAGAGCTGAGCCGTTGAGAGTGTGGACGAATTTAACTGTGCCGTCTTTATCTCTGAAACGGATGTTTGCTCTTCTTGCCTGATAATCTTCGAAGTTGGAGCATGAGCTGATTTCTACATATCTTCCGTAGCTCGGCATCCATACTTCGATGTCGTATGTCTTGGCTGAAGAGAAGCCGATGTCGCCTGTGCAGAGTTCGATTACTCTGTAAGGGATCTTGAGCGCCTGAAGGATAGCTTCTGCGTCGTTTGTGAGGCTTTCGAGTTCGTCGTAAGAGTTTTCCGGGTTAGCGAGTTTTACGAGTTCAACTTTGTCAAACTGGTGGTTTCTGATGAGACCTCTTGTATCTCTGCCTGCACTGCCTGCTTCAGCACGGAAGCACGGTGTGTAAGCTGTGAAATATTTCGGAAGGTCATCTACTGAGAGGATCTCGTCGCGGTGAATGTTTGTTACGGGAACTTCAGCTGTCGGGATGAGGAAGTAATCGTTGTTTCTTACGTTGAAAGCGTCTTCTTCAAATTTCGGGAGCTGACCTGTACCTGTCATTGATGCGCGGTTTACCATGTACGGCGGGATGATTTCGAGGTATCCTTTCGGTGTGTGCATATCGAGCATGAATGAGATGATAGCTCTTTCGAGTTTTGATCCGAGGCCTACCCACATAGAGAATCTTGCGCCGGCGATCTTTGCGGCTCTTTCGAAATCGAGGATTCCGAGGTCTGTTCCGAGGTCCCAGTGTGCTTTGAGTTCGAAATCGAATTCTCTCGGTGTTCCGACTTTGCGGATCTCTTTGTTGTCGGCATCACTTGCGCCGATAACGATATTTTCGTTGGGGATGTTCGGTGTTGATAAAAGGAGAGTGTTGATCTCTGCTTCGAGTTCAGCGAGTTCTGTGTCGAGGACTTTTGCTTTTGCAGCGATCTCTTTCATTTCAGCCATGAGAGCTGTTGTGTCTTCGCCTGCTTTTTTCATTGCAGGGATCTTCTTTGAAGCTGCGTTCTGCTGAGCTTTGAGTTCTTCTACCTGAGAGATGATAACTCTTCTTTTTTCATCCCTTTCAAGGATGGGTGTGATGTCGATGTCGCCTCTTCTTTTTAATAATTCGGCTACTTTTTCAGGTTCTTTTCTGATACGTTTTATATCTAACATAATATTTTCCCCTTAGGTTTAATTTTTTATTGTTCACGTTTAGTAATTTTATCACCATATTCCGATATTTTCAATCAATAATCCGAAAATATAGTGAATTTTGACGCGTTATACCGCTTCTTTGTCTTTCTTGATTACTTCAAAGAGTGTATCGCGGGCTTTCTGAACATCTTTTTCTTTGACTCTTTCGGCGAGAAGTCCAAGGAGTTCATTTACCACATCTTCCGTAAGTCCGATAGGTTCGCAGACGTTGATCATCTTGTTGTCTGTCTTATACATTCTTTCATCCGGAAGGTTGAGTTCTTCGTACATTTTTTCACCGGGACGGAGTCCGATCTCAACTATGTCGATGTCTTCATACGGTACGTATCCCGAAAGTCGGATCATCTTTTCCGCAAGATCGAGGATCCTTACGGGTTCGCCCATGTCGAGGATATAGATCTCGCCGCCTTTGGCGTAATATCCTGCCTGAAGCACGAGCTGGGAAGCTTCGGGAATAGTCATAAAGAAGCGTTCGATGTTGCGGTGAGTGAGGGTTACAGGGCCTCCTTCGGAGATCTGTTTTTCAAAGAGTGGAACGACGCTGCCGTTGGAACCGAGAACGTTTCCGAAGCGGACAGCCGCCATTTTCGTCTTTGTGTTGCGGGAGCTTCTTGCGCGGGACTGCATGATGAGTTCCGCCATACGTTTTGTCGCACCCATTACGTTTGTGGGGTTGACGGCTTTGTCTGTACTGATGAGGATGAATTTTTCCGCTTCATACTCAACTGCGCAGTCTGCGACATTTCTCGTTCCGAAGACATTGTTCTTGATAGCTTCGAGAGGAGAGCTTTCCATGAGAGGAACGTGCTTGTGGGCAGCGGCATGATAAACAGCCTGCGGATGATATGTTTCAAAGACGCTGTTTAAGGCTTCCTTGTCGCGGACGGATGTTATTACGGTGATGAGTTCCGTAGTTTCTGCAATAAGGCCCTGTTTCTGACGTCTTCTGAGTTCCTGATCAAGATCATAGAGGTTGTTTTCGTAGATGTCGAGCATTACAAGTTTCTTCGGAGCGAATCTGACGATCTGTCTGCAGATCTCGGAACCGATGGAGCCGCCTGCGCCTGTTACGAGGACGACTTTGTCTTCGATGTAGGAAAGGATCTGTTCAACGTTCAGGTTTACTTCACCTCTGTTGAGAAGGTCTGAGATGCTGACAGGTTTTACGGGGTTGGTGTTGGCGAGGGAGTTGTCGACGATGCGGATGTCTTCTTTCTGCATGATCTTGATTTCCACATTTCCGGAAGATCCCTGACAAAGAGTGATTATTCTCTTTATGTCGCTCTTTGATGCGGACGGGATAGCGATATATACGACTTTGATATCATATTTATCTATAAGTTTCGGGAGCTGGTATGTATCGCCGAGGACGTTTTTGCCCGAAACGACTTTCTTCACTTTTGCGTCATCGACAAATCCGATAACTTTGGCTTTGTATTTCGGGTTCTGTTCGAGTTCTTTCAAGAGGAGATATCCGCCGTCGCCTGCGCCGACGATAAGGGCGTTTTTGATAAGTCGGGAATCCTTCTTCTGATAAAGAAGACGGTACATAACTCTGACGTTAAGCATAAGGGATATGCACAGAAGGCCTGCGATGATGGTTATGCTTACGAGGAAGAGTTTCTGTGAAGTAAGGAGAATGATGAGGATGATACCGAATGAAGCTGTAATGACGGAGATCGCCATCATAGCTGCTTCTCTCATTCCAACATACGACCAGAGGCTCTTGTTGACGCCGAAGAGCATGAATGAGGCGAAATATACGAGCATTACGGTCACGAAGTAAAAAATGAAGTTCTTATAACCGAAGTTTAAGTATTTGCTGATATCGAAATCCACTTTAAGGAATAATGCGGCGAGGACGGAAAACAGTACAAGCAGCATATCGATAGCGAGGATGATCGTATCGCGGTGGTTGCGGTAGGCTTTATTGCCGAACAGTTTTTTCATTGATCTGCACTTTCCGAGCTTTTAGCTCATTGAAATTTTGTATTTTTGTGTATTGTAGCGTATTGTTAATCGCAAACTACAATATATCACATTAAGACAAAAAAAGCAATTACAACAGGCATTTGTTTTAATTCTCTGCCGCATGAGGAGAGATTGTGACATATTCTTTTGTAATCATCTTTCGTTTTACCCTCCCGCCCGCCTCCCCCGCCGCCGCGCCGTGCTTTGCACGGCGCGCAAGGTGGCTTTGCCACCTTGCCGCGAAAGCCTGCTTTCGCGCGGCGGCGGCAGCGCCGCGCGGGTCGCGGAGCGACCCGCAGCCCGTGGCGCAACCACGGGCAACCGATGCTCAGCATCGGTTGCGGCGCGGGCGGGGGTGGGTGG
>JAFXKY010000053.1 GCA_017531485.1 Eubacteriaceae bacterium
CTATTAGTTCTTGTGCTGTACCTGAAGATAAAGTAATCGTTTCGTTAGGCGAATATGAAAAGAATGAATTCTTCACTTCAGGGGGATTTCAAGATTATACCGATTACGCCAAATATTATTTCACTTCTGTCAACGTCGTGGAGAATAAGTACTTGAACAAAGTACAGGAAACTGACTTCGCTATAATTAACACGCATTTGGATGATTTTGAGGGATGGATTAAAACTATAAAGAACAGCAAACCTTCGAGTGAAGTTGTTGTAAATTATGACTTTGACCGAGAAATCATCGATACAGAAGATTACTTCTATATCGATTCCGAGGAACATACATGGAGTGACGGACATACTGCCCTTGTAAGGTACAATATTTACTTGTTTGATACTCAAACTCAAGTCCTGTATTTTTTCCATAACAACATATAATACATCCGAACCGTTCGACAAATTCCAATTTACTCGAACAGTTAAAAATGCTATGAGGAAATTTCCCCATAGCATTTTTTATTTCCTTATAGGACCAATTTTAAATAGACAAAAGCACACCGGGGGTGTGCTTTTCTTGTAATGTTCATTTTTACATACTGGAATATCGGATTTTTTATATCGGTATAAACAGTAAAACTGTTAAACCAATAATTATGAAAGAAATTCCAAAAAACCACATTGCTTCGGCATCGAATTTATTGTGGAATGCATAACGAGGAAACCATTTTACATACACCAATTTTATTTTTGGCAGTAAATGCTTGTTATGACGGCGATTCTGACCGTGATGTTTGTATTCTCTGCCATTTACGGTGTAGGTGTATACATAATGAGTCCATATCGGGATGGATCCGAGCCTGCCATGTAAATTTCTGACGGTGTCGGATTTTGTGAGTTTTCCTGTCGTCGAATGCAGGTTTTGCGGATTACGGCTGAGAATGGCGATAAGTATAAAATACAGACCTGCCAGTAGGTGTATCACACAGATACCGGTAAAAAATGCTGACATATTTCTTATATCCTTATTTTTATTCTGAAAAACATGTTAATATCCCGAAATCAGCCCGGTAAGCGGGCGAGTTCGTAATCGGATCTGCCGTCCATGAATTCGGAGATATCTTTTACGGCTCTTTCGACGTCGTACGGATGCCAGTGTGTTCCTTTTGTCTGCTCTTCATCCATGATGTCAAGCACGAACATCTGAGCATCTGTATATAATTCGATGATCTGTCCGTGTGCTTTTCCGACTATGACAGGAATATCTTCCGAAAATCCTTCGTTTAAAGATGCGGTATTTGTGAAGATCAGATCATATTTGTCTTTGAGTTGATCGTATACTGCAAGGAGGTCTTTCCGGGTGATAAACATATGTTTCTCATTTATATCAGTGTTTTGTTTGTGTAATTTATTTCGTGCGGACAAGACTACACACCGTCTCTATATGCTCCGTAAACGGGAACATATCCACCGTTGCGACCTTTCTGATCTCGTAGCCTGCGTGGAGGAAGTGCGGGAGGTTATCGATGAGGGATGTTGCCTTACAGGAAACGTAAACGAACATCTCCGGTTCGTAGGCGAGGACTTCTTCGATCGCCTTCGGGGAGAGGCCTGCTCTGGGCGGGTCGAGGATGATGAGGTCCGCTTTTTCGCCGATGGTGGACACTGCCTTTGCCACGTCGTCACAGATGAAGTGGCAGTTTGTCAGTCCGTTTCTCTCTGCGTTCACTTTTGCGGACTCAACGGCTTCTTCGATGATCTCGATTCCGAAGACCTTATTTGCCTTTCTTGCCGCGAGCTGTGCGATAGAGCCTGTGCCGCTGTAAAGGTCGAAGACGGTCTTGTCGGAAATGTCGCCGGCAAATTCCATGACTTTATCATAAAGCTTTTCCGCGCCGAGGGAGTTGGTCTGGAAGAATGAAAACGGTGTGATCTTGAAAGAAAGCTCGTGGAGTTCTTCCGTGATGAAGTCCTGTCCGTAAAGAATCTTCGTTCCCTGGGCGATGACTGCATCACTTCCCGCATTGTTCGTCGTAAGAAGGACGGATACGATCTTTTCGTCAAGCTCAAGGGAAAGAAGCATATTTACAAATTCTTCTTCGTTGAGATTAAGGGAAGAAGTTGCGACCAGGTTCACCATGAGTTCATTTTTTCTGAAGCTCTTTCTGATGACGAGGTGGCGGAGGATGCCTGTGCGGGAGAAGTTGTTATAAAACGGCACATTCCTTTCGAGGAAATATTCCCTTACGGAAGTGAGGATCTTAACGTAGCTTACAGGTGAGATGCGGCAGTCCGTGAGGTTTACGATATTGTGGTGTCTGCCTTTTTCGTGCATACCAAGACAAAGGGGTCCGCCCTTTACTTCATCGCCGAAAGAAAATTCCATTTTGTTGCGGTAACCTTCGATGATGGGAGAAGGGGTGATGCCTTCGTAGGATTCATATTTAAGGCCTGCCTTGTCGAAAAGACCTTTTACGTACTGAGATTTGATCTCAAGCTGTTTTTCGTAAGAACAGTCGCGGAATTTGCATCCGCCGCATTTTCCGAAGTGGATGCAGTCCGGTGTTATCTCATAACCTGCGTTTTCCACGGCACGCACGAATGTCGCTTCCCATCTTGCGGGGCGCATCTTATGGATTCTTATGAGGGCTTTCTGTCCTACGTATCCGCCGTCGATGAGGATCTTGTGGTCTTCATAATAAGCGATGGTCTTTGTTACGGAAGCCCTCTGAGTGATCATGACTTCTATTTCCTGATTTTTTTTGACGTTCATTTATTTATAACCTCCGAAAGCTTTAAAAGCTTTTGATTTTACTTATATTTTCTCAGTTTAAGATTATATCAGAAAATCCCCATTCAGACAAGGATTAAGATGGCGGTGGAATATGATATTTCACTTGACAAGGGGGTATGGGAATAAGTAAAATTATGACAATGAAAAATTATATTTCAAGGAGATATTATGCGTAAGAAAATACTTTCTTTATTGCTTGCGGCACTCATATTTATGTCGGTGGTGACGGTGCCTGAGAAAACGCAGGCGGCGGGAGCATACTGCTGGCCTGTCAGAGGGGACGGAACGGTCATCACGCAGGATTATCACTCAGATCATACTGCCATTGACATCGTTTCCGGTTCACAGCGTATCCTCGCCACGAAGGCAGGTACGGTCATTGCCGTATATTCCGGATGCAACAACGCCGGAAACTACGGAAAATGGAGTTGTCAGAACAGGGGAATCTGTTCGCCGAACCACGGATATTCAAGCGGATACTGCAACTGGGGTTACGGCAGAGGCGTTATCCTCAAACACGCAGACGGAAGCGGATATTCCCAGTATGCACATATGTCGAGTGTCAGCGTATCTCAGGGACAGTATGTTCAGTGGGGACAGGAACTCGGGGTAATGGGTAATTACGGTATGTCAACGGGCACACACCTTCACTTCTCACTCACGAGAAGCGTAAGTACGGAAAACCCGAATTATTACATCAACTTCACTTCTCCCATAAACCCGTATGACGTGGATTATTCATTCACCAACAACAGCGGAGTGTCTTACACGGGCAGCCCCGTATATTTTGACGGATTTACCACAAACGGCGCAGGAAAATCGTTTTATGTCAGCGGTGCAAATGCGCTTCTGGTATGCAACATAAAAAGTGCAAACAACGCTTTCCCGCTTAACAGACCACAGTACGGAAACAGAGTATCTATCGTCAAGTATATCGGAGTAGAGCTTTATAAAGACGGAGTGCTCGTTGCGCAGAAAGGTGAAGTTCCCATTGTGGGAACGGACATCATTCAGGTGTGGTATGACGTAAATTCAGAGCTGGGACACTATCTCTCCGACGGATATTATTCATATCGTTTCTATGCATCTGTGGGAACGCAGAAGTATTACAGCGAGATGAAATATTTCACGGTGGGAAATCCCGTGCAGAAATTAAAGATAACATTCGACCCCAACGGCGGAACGTGTTCCGTTGCTTCAAAGGAAGTCGTTTACGGCGGCACATACGGAGAACTTCCCGTGCCCACGAGGACGGGATATACCTTCTCAGGCTGGACGAATCTTTACAATGTGGTAAATGCTTCATCAAAGGTGGAGCTTGATCACGATCACACCCTTTATGCCACATGGGAACATACAGGCGCCCTCGTCACGTTTGATGCAGGCGGCGGAAGTGTGGACGTAAAGACAAAAGTAGTGCCTTTTGACGGAGTTTACGGCGAGTTGCCCGTACCCGTAAGGGAAGGATATACTTTTGTGGGATGGTTCAACGATGATGAAAAGATGGTGACGGCGGAAAGTAAGATATATTCAAACGAAGACCATATGCTTTATGCGGACTGGAATGCGAATGAATATACCGTAACGTTTGACGGTCTTTCTCCGCTGCAGGAACCGGAAGTGGAATTCACGGAAAAGAAAGTAAAATTCGGGGATATGTACGGCACTCTTCCGAAGGCATACAAAAAGGGAAGCGAGTTCACGGGATGGTACGACAAGACCCATGACGGAAATCTCATCACGGAGAAGTCGTTTGTGGATATCCCGAAGGATCATACGCTTTATGCCGGATGGAAGACAATATGGTATAAGCTTTACTTTGACGCAAACGGCGGAGAGGTGTCAAAAGCTTATAAAGATATCTGTTACAGAGGAGTATACGGCATCAACGGCATCCTGCCCACACCAACAAAGGAAGGTTACACATTCCTCGGCTGGTTCGAAGAAAAGGACGGCGGACTGAGGATCCATGATATGATGGGATATTACGGCGAAAGCGACAAGACGGTTTATGCTGTGTGGGTAAAAGAAGAATCTGTCGCGGAAAACCTGGAGATCGTTTCTTTCCCGGATAGGATGAGCTATGAATACGAAGAAAAGTTCGATCCGACGGGTCTGGAAGTAAAGATCACATATTCAGACGGAACGGTGCTTCAGACGACAAACGCATTTGAGATTTCCGACGTCAATACGAAAGTGCCCGAAGGCGGAAATGTCATGGTAACCGTAAAAAGCGGAGAGGCTTCCGCGAAGTTCGGAATCAGCGTCGGCAGCAAGCCGGAAGTGGTGAAAGCCGTAGAGATCAGCACTCTTCCAACAAAGCTCGTTTACAAACAAGGCGAAAGCTTTGACGGAACGGGTCTTGTGCTGAAAGTTACCCTTGAAGACGGACAGACAAAGCTTGTTTCGGAAGGATATACCGTAAAGGGATTTGATTCCTCAGAAGCGGGAGTTCAGACACTTACGGTTGAGTACGGCGGATATTCCGACCGCTTTGCGGTAACAGTCGAAAAAGATGACGTGACCGAAAAGCCTGAGCCGGAACCGGATGAAGAATATATGCTTGGCGACGTCACAGGTGACGGCAAGGTAAATGCCCTTGATGCGACGCAGATCTTAAGGTATGCCAACAACAAGTCATCCGTTCTCACGACAATGGACGATAATGAAAAATACGGCAGGGCGGATGTTACGGGTGACAAGAAGATAAACGCCCTTGATGCGACACAGATCCTCAGATATGCCAACAACAAGAGTTCGGTTTTGAGTAAATAAAATATTAAATTTCAAGGAAGGTGAAAACCTTCCTTTTTTATGCTTTAATAAAACAATCTTAATTAATATGAAATATTATATTTGAAATATTGACAATATTTTGCAATATATGTTATCATGTTTTTATAAAAAGGTGCAGATGCGCATGAAAGGAGCCCCTTATATGAAGAAAAAATTAATTTCAGTCATGCTCGCAATCCTGATTGTTGTGAGTATCCTGCCCACACAGGTTTATGCCGAAAGCGGAAATTGCGGCGAAAACATAACATGGACATTTCAGGACGGTGTTCTGACTCTCAGCGGAAGCGGGGAGATGTATGATTATTATGCAAATTATAGTGACGGAAGAACGAAAAATCCATGGGACAATATACAGATCAAGGCGTATCTGACAGAGATAGTTGTCGGCGAAGGGATCACGGGCGTCGGCGATTATGCTTTTTATTCCCTCAGCAATGTGACGAAAATCAGTCTTCCGTCGACTCTTGAAAAAATTGGTGAGTTTGCGTTTTGCGGCATGAAGCTTTTAGAGGAAATTGTTATTCCCGATTCTGTAACCGTAATCGGCAAGGGTTCATTCCGTCAGTGTGAGAATCTCAGAGAAATATACATTCCCGCAGGAGTTGAAAAGCTTTATTTTGGAGAAATGATATGGGATAATCTTGAGCATATGTTTTATCTCTGTCGTAGTCTTGAAAAAATTGATATTCACGAGGATAATCCGAATTACATGAGTTACGGCGGAATGGTTTTGGATAAAAATACGGGAGAACTTCTCATGGTTCTCGAATCGTACACCGAAAAAATCAAACTTCCGGCAAATGTGACAGATATGGATTTCAGCATTTTTTCATCGTTCCATGTGGGATTTGATGTTGATGATGACAATCCTGTCTATTCAAGTGATGATCGGGGGATATTATACAACAAAGACAAGACAACTCTTTTGTTCATTCCCGACGGATACCCTTATAAAGAAGTGTATATCCCTGCATCGGTGACGGAAATCGCTATAACTCACAAGGACTGGCCGGGTAATCTGGAAAAATTCGTTGTAGATGAAGAAAATCCTTCATACGCAAGCGATGAGCAGGGCGGTCTTTACAACAAGAAGATGACAAAGCTCATTGCCGTTCCGAGAAAATATCAGAATCTGTATATTGTTCCAAAAGGAGTAACGACCATCGGGGATGGAGCGTTTTATATGTCGTTTGCATCAAACATCATCCTTCAGGAAGGAGTAAAGACCATAGGCAAGGAAGCTTTTGCGTACTGTCTGAGGCTTCTGAACCTCACCCTTCCGAAGAGCGTCACTACAATAAAAGACAAAGCATTTTATGATCTTATGGTCGGGGATCTTTATTATGCGGGAAGCAAGAGTGCATACAAGAAAATCAGCTTCGGCAAGGAAAACACGTTGTATGACACAAAGATCCATTACAATCATTCCTGTAAGCATAAAAATATAGAGTTTTATGGTGTTGAAAGTCTTGCGACCTGTTATGACCGCGAGTTGCATATGTACATTTGTCCGGACTGTGAATACATTGAAAGAAGATATGTGGGAGAATATCTCCACACAAAACCGCTTCTTATCGAAGGATTCTATCCCACATGCACGGAAGACGGACTTTCGGACGGAGTAGCGTGCGAAGGATGCAAAAAGGTAGTCATTCCTCAGGAAACGATCCCTGCTACAGGTCACACTTATGAAGAATGGGTAGTTGATGTTGAGCCGACGGAAACGACCGCAGGCTTACGACACAGTGAGTGCAGTGTATGCGGAAACGTACACAGGGAAGAATTCGGGCTGTATGAGCTTGGCGACGTCACAGGTGACGGCAAGGTGAATGCCCTTGATGCGACGCAGATATTAAGGTATGCCAACAACAAGTCATCCGTTCTCACGACAATGGAAGATAATGAAAAATACGGCAGGGCGGATGTTACGGGAGACAAGAAGATAAACGCCCTTGATGCGACACAGATCCTCAGATACGCGAACAACAAGAGTTCGGTTTTGAGTAAATAAAATTATTTTCAGGCCTTCCTTCGGGGAGGCTTTTAGTGTATCAGTCACTTTCGTGGGAAAGATATCCGGTGTAAAAATGCAGGGGGGTACAGGTGATCGCTTGAGGGGCGCGCCGCATGCGGCTGTGCGGAGCACAGCCGCGCGGCGCGGCCGCCGCCGTAAAATCCGCGGATGCGGATTTTGCCGGGGGCTCCGCCCCCGGCGGCTCAGCGCGGAGCGCTGAGCACGGCGGCCGATCCCCCTTAGGATAAGGGGGAAAGATGACGGAGTCATCAGGGGGATAGGGGAGATCACAAGACTTTCGTCAGATGTTCATGATCCGCGAACTTTACCCGCTGAAATTCCATTTCAGCGGAACAGGGCGGAGGAACACCTATGGAGCTAAACACGAGGCGCAGTTCAGGGCTTAGCGGATATACGGTGTTCTGACGCACACATCCCCCTGTCATCTTCGCGAAAGTCGCTCGATGACGTCCCCCTTACTTGTAAGGGGAAAGATGACGGAGTCATCAGGGGGATCGGGGAGATATAAAGAGTGGGGAAAATCGGGATGTTCCACGAACCCGGTGTGGGTAAACACAGACTTTGTTTGTCCAAAAATGGATGAGATTTTGTTTACATCGGCGTACAATTAGTGTAAAATATAATAAACACGCGCAGGAGGGGAGATATGTACGATATTCAGTCGCGCTGGAAAATTGAAAATAAACGGCTTGTGTATTACGGTCTCAGACGAAAAGAGGATCTTTTCAGAAATACCGTAAAATTATCTTCCGCGCAGGAAAAGATCATTTCATCCCTTCCGAAAGAGCTGTCTGTTGATGAGAAACGCACTCTCGGGGAACTTATGGACAAGATCGTATTGGAGAGCAGCATGAAGAGGGTCATCCCGAAAAGCCTTGATGAAGCGACATTCTGCCGCGGTTGTGCCGCAAATGATTTCATTATTCCCGGAATAGAATTCGATGAAGACGGATTTTGCCCCATATGCACCACGTATGAAGAAACGAAGGGTTTAAAGAGCCTTCTGCCGGTGATGAATGATTTCCCCGTAAGCACTTCTTCGCGTTTTGATGTGGCGGTGTTTTATACGGGAGGAAAGGACTCGACATATCTTCTTTATTACCTTTCGAAGGTTAAAAAACTGCGCGTCCTTGCGCTCACGTGGGAGATCCCGTTCATGAGTGAGTCCGCAAGGCTCAGCATCGAAGGCGCAAAGAAGAGTATGGAAAATGTGGAGTTCGTTTCGGCAAAGATCAATGACAGCGACCTGAAAAAGATTTACAGAAAGCTTTATGCTCTCAGCGGCAACACCTGCGCCTGCCCGTCTCTTGCTTACGTGTTGTTTTATCCGCTTCTCGTGGAAAACAAGGTGCCGTATTTCGTGGCGGGAAATGAGCCGGCTCAGGTAATGGGGCTGTATTATAATCACATGGCGCCGAAAACTGCGTACAGTTTTGCGGAAAATGCGCCGATGAACTTTATGTACAACATTTTCAGGATCCTCACCCTTCGTCCGCCTCTTAAAAGCGGGCAGTTTCAGAGTCTTGCGACGATGAAGCAGCTTTATAGGGGAGAGAACATATTTCAGAAGGCTGCCGGATATCACAACGAGCTTGTCAGCAATATTGTCACGGCAATAAAGGAAGTTCCCTCTTTGACAGATCCTCTCAGAAGAGCCGTCAGGAGATCTTCCCGCACGGGGAACATTCCTGCGTTTGTGCAGGTGGATCTTGATTGGATATCGGGCGGTGTTTACGACTGGAGAAAGACGAAGGATATCATAATCAGAGAGTGCGGATGGGTGGCGCCGGAAAGCGTTTCAAAAGGGCTTCACACGAGCTGCAGCATTGAAAGATGCAAGGAATACACTCAGTTCATCCGTTTTTACAACATGCAAAGCACCATGATCCCGTTTTCTGCCCTTGAGATAGCCATTGCCGGCAGAAACAGAAATCTCCCGCGTGATGAAGCGCTTCGGGAGATGAAAAAAGAGCTTGGATTTTCTCTTGAGGAGATAGGGGAGTGTGAAATAATGAAGGGGTATCTGAAATGATAGTCGCGTATTATTCCAACACAGGCGAATCAAGGCGCATCGCAGAATATCTCGGAAAAAAGCTCGGGTGGGAAACTGTTGATATCCTCAAAACCCATATCAGGGAATATGACAGGATGATACTCGTCTTTCCCGTATACTGTCAGGGGATTCCGAAAAGGGTGGAAAAGTTCCTCGGAAGTGTAAAGATACAAAACCTCATCCCCATCGCCACATACGGAAAAATGAGTTACGGAGATGTTCTCCGGCAGATGCAGGATAAATTTCCTCACAAAATCGTATCCGCGGCATATGTGCCGACGAAGCATACATATTCAGATGAAGAGAGATTTTCGGAGTTTGAGAAGCTCGGTGAGATAATTGAGAACATATACGGCGATGAGGAAATAAAGATTCCCCGTTCGAAGAAGAGTTTCTGGGCGGATATGTTGTCCGAAGAGAGAAGCCGTATGGGAGTAAAGATAATAAGAACGGACAGATGCACTTCATGCGGAGTATGTACGGAGAATTGTCCCGAAAACGCGGTCATAAACGGCATCACGGGCAAAAACTGCATAAGGTGTCTTCGCTGTGTTGAAAATTGTCCCGGAAAGGCGCTTGAATACAGGCTTATTTATCCCATGAAGAAATATCTCTCGAAAGTGAGATGCAGTGATATTGTGATATACACGGCAAGTGGCATAGTTTATAAAAAAATTTAATATATAAAGGAGATACAAATGAAATACAAAAATCTCAGAGGCACAGGCCTTAAAGTATCTGAATTCTGTCTCGGAACGATGACATTCGGCGGACAGGCTGACGAAGAAACATCAATCAGGATCGTTGATCACGCAATCGATCAGGGAGTGAACTTCATCGACACTGCCAACATCTACACAGGCGGACAGAGCGAAACTATCCTCGGCAAAGCTTTGAAAGGCAAGAGAGACAACATCGTTCTCGCTACGAAAGTCTGCGGCGGCACAGGCAGAGGCGCTAATGAATCAGGTCTCGGAAGAAAGCACATCATGAAAGCTGTTGAAGACAGTCTTACAAGGCTTCAGACAGACTACATCGATCTTTATTACATGCACTTCACAGATCCTTCAACACCCATGGAAGAAGCTCTCGAAACAATGACAAACCTCGTCAGAAGCGGCAAGATCAGATATTTCGGAGTAAGCAACTTCTCAGCATGGCAGTTCTGCAGTCTTGTACACACGGCAAAAGAAAACGGCCTTATCGCACCGGTGGTAACACAGAGCGTTTACAACATGGTAACACGCGGAATTGATGACGAAATGGTACCGTTCCTCAAAGAATACAACAAAGGTCTCACAGTATTCAATCCCCTCGCAGGCGGACTTCTCACAGGCAAGCACACAAGAGAAAAAGCCGTTGAAGGCACACGTCTTTCTGAAGGCGGATACAGAATGCGTTACTGGAAAGACGGTAACTTTGATGCTGTAGACAGACTCCGTGAAATTTCCGAAGAAGTCGGAATCCCCATGAGCGGCGTTGCTCTCAAATGGCTCCGTTCAAAGGATTACGTTGATTCAATCATCGGCGGCGTAAGCAAATATGAACACGCTGTTGAAAACCTTTCATACTTTGACGACAATTATCTCGATTCTGAAATCATCGCAGAATGTGACAAGATATGGGATGCGCTCAAGGGAGATTACTTTAATTATCACAGATAAAGCTTGGCTAAATCGCCGGATACTGCGTTAGATCCCAATTTCCCCGCCCTTGCGTAGCCGATAAGTACGCGGCGGTCGTTGAAATTGGTATCTGCCTTGTCTGCGACGATTTATCCTGCGCTTAAAAATATCAGCCGGAGTATGTTTGTGCTCCGGCTGTATTGACATGGATAACGAAAAGTGATATTATAAACGCAGAAAGGGACACCGACAGACGGTTGCTCCCGAAAGAAAGATTATTTAACAGAAATAACCACCCATTTCAGGCGACCGGGCGGTTATTTTTTTATGCTGTTCATTATGCTTATCACGATACCGATGACACCCACGATGAGAAGTCCCATCTGAATGTAGTTATCTAACGTTATGTACATAATATCACCCCCTCTGCGGGAAAATGCAGAGGGTAACGCCCTCTGCTGTATACAGGGGCAAACCGCCTACCGTTTTACTGGTGTCCGGGTGAATTATATCACACGTAATAATATATGGCAAGGCAAACGGCATTTTCGCCAAACATTAAAATTCCATTAAATCTGTTGCGTGAGAGTATGTTTATGATATAATTATCTCATAAATCACAAAGGAGAAAACATATGGGACTTTTCGACAAAGAAGAAAAAGTTGTTTTATCCGAAACGGTGACTTCCGAAGAAACTGTGGAAGAAGAAAAGGCGGAAGCTGCCCCTGCCGTCAGGAAAAGCACGAAGAAAAATAACAACAAGAAGAATACTAAAAAAGAAAAGACGGACTTCACTCAGGCCGCAAAGCTCGGAAAAGGCGCAACGGCTGTTATTGCAATAGTCATGGTATTCGTATTCGTGTTTATGTTCTGCACGACGCAGATCCCTGCGGGACACACGGGGGTCGTTACGAGTTTCGGTAAGGTAAAGGATTATACTCTCGACAGCGGTCTTCACTTCAAGGCGCCGTGGTATTCCATTGTTAAAATGGACAACCGTGTACAGAAGCAGTCTGTTGAGCTGAGCTGTTTTTCTTCCGACATTCAGGAAGTAAACGTCGTTTATACGGTCAACTTCCGCATCGAGAAGGAAAATGCCATGAAGATATACAGCGAGATCGGCAAGGATTATTATTCAACGGTCATCACTCCCGCCATTGCGGAATCGGTAAAGATCATAACAGCCAAATATTCTGCTGAAAACCTCATTTCAATGCGTTCCGAACTTGCTCAGGGCATCGAAGCGGATCTCGGAGCAAAGCTCATGAAATATAACGTTCAGGTCGTAAGCACGGCGGTTGAAGATATGGACTTCACGGATGCGTTTACGGATGCCGTAGAACAGAAGCAGGTTGCAGAGCAGAACAAGCTCCGCGCCCAGACGGAAGCGGAACAGAAGGTCATCGAAGCAGAAGCGGAAGCGAAAGTCAAACTCATTCAGGCGGAAGCTGAAGCTGAAGCAAACAAGGTAATCTCCGAAAGCCTTACGGACAAGATCATCAAGAAATTCCTCTATGAAAAGTGGGACGGAAAGATGCCGACAGTCACAGGCGGAGATTCAAGCTCTATCCTGCCTTCGGATCTGTTTAAATAATCGTCTTACATATGATTTTAACAAAAGTCGGGGGATTCCCCCGATTTTTCTGTATACATAATAATATACATAAAAACGCACATAAAAACGACACTTTTTCAGTGTCGTTCTATTTTATATTGATAACATATTCTTAAAGTCCGAATGCGCCGAAGTCCGTTGCGAGACCTGCGAAGATGAGGGCTGTGGTGGTGCTGCCGGAAGGTTTTCTGAATCTGAGGCGGAGGGTAAGGCCGTTGATTTCTGTTTCGTAAGTAATTTTGGTGATTCCGTCTTCGGTGGTTTCTTCCGTGTTCTTATCGGGAAATTCGGAAGAGAAGGTGTCATAGAGGATATCCGTATCTTCAATGCCGTAGATCTTTGCGAGGTAAGTAAGGGTCGGGGCGATATCTTCGGGAGTTACGGCGAGGTCGGAGAGGAGCTGGTCGTTATAGACGATGCCGCCTGCGGTAAAGGTCATATTGACGATATTGTCGTCATTTTTCTTTCCTGCAATGACTCCGACGAGGTCTGATCCTTGGTTCTGCGTTTCCTTCAGGACGAAATTCACTCTGTCCGCGCTTCTGTCCCGTTCTTCATAGAAAAGGTTTTCGTCATATTCCTCGGAGAGGGTCTTCAGCGTTTCCGTATCCGGCGGAAGTTCTCTTCCGGTCATCGGTTTCTCCCCTGAGCAAGCGAAAAGGCACAGAAGAAGGGCTGAGATGAGGAAAATTGATGTGATCTTCTTTAACATGGTCGTTCTCCTTTTAGTATGTTGTTGAAAAAAAACTATGTGTTTCAATTTCCTGATGGTATTATATCATATATGCCCGTGGTAAGCAATGGTTTGGGCGTAACATAATTATTAAAATTTAATGAGAAAACGTTTACAGTAAGTAAAATAAGCCGGTTTTGTGGATACGGGGTTGTTTTTGCAGGCGTATTGTTGGTCAGGGGTGGTTTTCAGCGGTTTTCTTTTTCGAAAGCCCCACCCGCCCACCCTCCGTGCCGCAACCGATGCGGAGCATCGGTTCCCGAA
>JAFXKY010000054.1 GCA_017531485.1 Eubacteriaceae bacterium
ATGGTTCAGGGCTTCGCCCTGAACAGCGGCCCGCAAAGCGGGCCGCCGCCTGCGGCGCTGCCGCGCCGCGCGAAAGCTCAGCTTTCGCGGCAAAGAGGCGAAGCCTCTTTGCGCTCCGCCGAAGGCGGAGCACGGCGCGGGGGTGGTGGGCGGGAATGTCATCGGAAGAAAAGTGCCTGCACTTTTCAACCTTATAATTACTTTATTCTTACGATCTCGATATTTTTGAGAGCTTCCTCAACGAGAGCTTCCACGTCAAGCTTTGCTTCCTGCGCTTCCACCTTTTCAAGCGACGGCTTGATCTGCGGATGTTTCGGTACGAATACCGTACAGCAGTCTTCAAACGGTCGGATAGAGATGTCGTATGTGTCGATATGACGGGAAATAGCAACGATGTCGTTTTTGTCGTGTCCGATAAGCGGGCGAAGAACCGGAAGTTTTACCACTGCGTTTGTACAGTTGATGGATTCGATGGTCTGTGATGCCACCTGACCGAGGGATTCGCCTGTGATGAGGGCGCTGATTCCTCTTTGCTCACATATTCTTTCGGAAATGCGGAACATGAAGCGTCTTAAAATGACTGTGAGATAGCTTTCGTCGCACTTCTGAATGATCTCCTCCTGAATCTTCGTCACGGGGACGTTGATAAGCGTGAATCCCATATTGTAGGGGCGGAGTTTTTCCGCGAGATCTGTCGCTTTCTTCTGTGCTTCGAGGGATGTGTAGGGGTATGAGTGGAAGTGGATTCCGCATACCTTCATTCCGCGGCGCATCATCATATATCCCGCAACGGGGCTGTCGATGCCGCCTGAGAGAAGGAGCGCACCTGAACCACCTGTTCCGAGGGGAAGACCTGCGTCACAGGGGATGTTGTCGCAGTATACGTATGCCTTTTCTCTTACTTCAACAGTAAGTGTATAATCCGGTTTATGAACGTCTACGGTAATGGTATCCGTATTTACGAGGACGTGTGCGCCGACCATTTTAGCGATCTGCGGAGAAGTATATGGGAATGATTTGTTTCCTCTCTTGGCTTCCGCTTTGAATGTGCAGTTATGTTTGTCTTTCATGACTTCAAGTGCTGCGGCTTTGATGGATTCCATGTCGGGTTCACATTCTCTCGCAACGACGATTGCGACAATACCGAACACTTTTTTAAGGCGTGAGATCACTTCTTCTTCGTCTTCCGCGCTTACGCCTTCGACTGTTACTCTGCCCTGGATCTTGTTTACCTTCGCACCTTCAATGCCCTTGATGGCATAGCGGATGTTTTTCATGAGTGTTTCGAGAAAATAGTGCTGATTAAGTCCTTTAAGTGTAATTTCTCCGTATTTTATTAAAATGAGTCGTGCTTCCATTATTTTCCTCTGTATAATTTTTTAAGTCTGCCTGTGATTTCACTCAGGCTTGAAGTGAATATATCGATATCTTCCTTTGTAGTGAACTCGCTGATACTTATTCTTACCGTACCCTGCGCCCGTTTATTCGTCATTCCCATTTTTTCAAGGACGCTTTTTTCCTTGGAATGCGTCGAGCAGGCGGATGAGGTCGAAACGTATATTCCCTTTTCTTCGAGGTTATAAAGAATATGCGAGCCGTTCAATCCGTCAAATGATATGCTTAAAATGTGCGGAGAATAATCCGCTTCGTATATTTTGGAGTTTACAACATCCTCTCCGAAGTTTTCCACCACCTTTTCATAAAGGTAGTTTCTTATCTCCCTCACTTTCCGGGCAGGGTCATTTTCCTTTAATGTTTCGAGGGCGAGAGCCATGGCTCCTATAAGCGGGGAGTTGACTGTGCCGCTTCTGATTCCGCCCTGATGTCCGCCGCCGTGGATTATGGGGGAGAGGGTTATTCCCTTTCTCACCATAAGGCAGCCGACGCCTTTGGGCGCGTGGAATTTATGTGCGGAGATGCTGATCATATCCACGTCATCTGTCGGGAGTTTTTCGAGATAGCCCTGAGTTGCGTCGACGTGGAATACTGTCCTGGGATTTTTCTTTTTAATTATCTTGCCGATAGTTCTGATATCCTGAATGATACCTGTTTCGTTGCTGACGAAAATGATGCTTACTATTTTCGTCTTGTCGTTTATTTCACTTTCAAGTTTTTCAAGGTCTACTCTTCCGTATTTATCCGTCGGGAGAAATACCGTATCGGTGCCTTTTGCTCCGTAATACTCGCAGACCTTACCTACGCAGGGGTGTTCGATCTGAGTGGTGATGATCTTCGCCTTTGACGGGTCATCAAATTTTTCCATTGTACCCTTGATGGCAAGGTTGGCGGACTCGGTTGCTCCGGAAGTAAAGTAAACATTCCATTTTGCGTCTTTCAGTCCGTAAAAAGACAATATTTTCTTTGTCGCTTCTTCCACTTCGCGGTTTGCGCGGATGCCTGCCTTATGGGCGGAAGAAGGATTTGCATAGTTGGACTTATATTGTTCGGACAGATAGTCCGCAACGTTTTCATAAACCGCCGTACTTGCGGCGTTGTCGAGATAGATTTCTTTCATATTGTTCCTTTGGCGGTGCTATAATAAATTATTTTTGTGGATGGGGTGTCTGGGGTGTTTGAATGGTGGGTATGGATGCGGGAAGCACCGCCGCGCCCGTACGCACACCCAAATCACATACAGATCACTCTATATAGTATTTATCTATGTATTTACTTGTGAATGACCGCATAGTTGCGGTATAAAGCATATTGAAGCTTATTTTATCGCCGACGGATATCTTTCGTTCCGCATTGGTAATGTCGCAGATAAGATGGTCGCTGCTTGCGCCGAGGATCTGTATTCCGTCTTCGAGAGGGCTCATGTCAAGGTCGATGTCCTGTTTTCCGACGCTGATTATTGCGCGGACGATATCTCCCTTATCCTCAAATTCCGGCAGGCTGTTCAGCGCCGCATATCCCCTCTCGCCAATGGGTACGGAGGGTTTTGTCTTTATTTCAACGACTTCGCCCGTAAGGACAAAGCAGTCATTGTGCATATAATCGAGGTATACTCTCTCCTGCATATTTCTGCCGAAATAGAAAGTATCTCCGATGCGCAGGTTCGTTATCCCTTCCGGCATATTGCCCGCAAGGAGAAGGGAATAACTCGTGGAGTTTCCGCCTGAGATATGTTCAAGCTTTTTACCCGTTTCATTTTCGATCATCCCCGCAACTTCCACAAGGCGGCTGAGGTTTTTATATGTGGGTTTGACCCCTCCGTAACAGGACAGGTTCGTTCCGAGCCCGGAGAGGATGACGCCGTCCATTTTGTCAATGGCTCTGACGGCAGACAGGATATCTTCCGTTTCGAAATATCCTTCCCTCAGATCTCCGAGGTCCCACATAAGCATAATTTTATGATTTCTCCCGATGCGGTGACATTCGTCGTCTATAAGCCGCACGGTAGAAAGTTCGCTCTGGAAAGAAAGATCGGAATACTCAACCACTTCCTTTACTATGGACGGAGCAGTTATTCTCATAAGCCATCTTTCGGCAGGTATATTTTCTTCTTTCAGTTTTTTCAGGTTTTCGATGCGCGAATCCGCGAGGTATTTAATTCCGCTGTCGGTAAGGGCTTTTGATATCTTCGCATCAGCCGAATGCATTTTTGTCACAGCGGCGACGTCGATGCCCTTTTCGGCGCAGGTCCTGATTATTATATCTGCATTATATCTGATTTTGGGAATATTGACTGTTACTCCGGCTCTCATATACTCTCCTCCGATATTATTATATCACAAACTGAATTGGCGCGACAGAAAAAGGCGGCAAATATTTGTAAAAATCTTGAAATTTTTATATGGTCTTTATGCGGACATGCTGCCTGTAATATAAAAAAACTCTCTTTATACAAGAGAGTTTTATGTACTTACAACTTAAATTACGCTTCAAGCGCAAGTTTGATAGCGTTTGCGAGCTGATCCGGGCAGGATGTCTTTTTATAGCCGCATGTAACGCCTGTTACTTTACCCATAACGTCTTCTGCCTTCATTCCTTCAACGAGAAGGGCGATGCCTTTGAGGTTACCGTTGCATCCGCCGATGAACTGAACGTTTTTAAGGATTCCGTCTTCGATTGAGAAAAGGATCTCACGGGAGCATGTGCCTGATGTTTTGTATCTGTAATCCATATGTTCCTCCGTAATACAGTCTATAACTTATTTTGTTTATATTATAACTTAAAAATACCTTCATGTAAATAGAAGAGAGATATTTTATATAGTATCAATGTGTTGATTTTTCTTTGATGAGAGTATATAATGAATACAGATACGGAGGAATATATGGTAATCGAAAATACTGATAATCTTGATAAAGGCAAAATGTATGAAGGTTTTGTAAAGAGCTGTGGCGACTGCAGCGACTGCGGAGATTGTGACAGCTGCGGAGGAGACTGTGAGCTTCACGACAACTGCAACAGGGAATCCAGACTCAGATGTGTGGTTATGGTTGCGGGAGTAAAAGGCGGAATCGGCAAGACGACTGTCTGCGGAATCATCGCAAACAATCTCGCAAGAAGGGGACTTGATGTAGGCATTTTAGATGCTAACCTTTCAGCAAGTGCCGTATGCACGATATATGACAGAACAGAAAAACCGACGATCCGCGAAGCAGGCATCGTACCGCTTATTTCCGAAAACGGAGTAAAGATGATGTCACTTCCCTGCTTTCTTTCAAACGAAGCTATCCCCATGACATTTGATGCCAACGATGCGAAGGATTTCGCTCTTCAGTTTTACAGCGACGTAGTATGGGGAGCGCTTGATGTACTTCTCATTGACTGTCCGTCAGACACGGCAGACGTAATGCAGGAAATGATCAACATCAAGGAGCTTGACGGCGTGGTTCTCGTAACGGATGCAGGCGAACTTTCCAAGAAGATGGCACAGAAGACAATCAACTTCGCGTGGATCAACAAATTAAATGTTGTCGGACTCGTTGAAAACTATGCAAATTTCTATGACGACAAGACAATCATTGATGAATTATGTGCAGGATATTCTATTTCAGCACGCGACAGTCTTGATTTCGACATTTCCATCAGACAGCTTGCGGACAAAGGTGAGTTCGGAAAATACGATAAGGACGTATTGAATGAAGTTACGGACAAGCTTGTTTACATAGCAGAGCATCACAACGACAAGCTTTACGAGTCTGAATCAGCAGAATAGTATAAATGTTAAAAAATATTTAAGGAAAAAATATAAAATCGCGGTTGTTTTAAGGTTAGCTAAAGTTTTTGCTGATATTATATAGCCAAGATAATATTTTTTCCTTTCCTTTTTTATATAATAGCTTTTTAGGGCCGGACGATCCGGTCCTAATGCTTTTTTTGAGGATACTCCCGATGTTCTTATTCTGAGTTTTGCGGGAGCAGATATCTGTGAGTTTTATTATTTCACCGATTTCCTCCCTCTCACACAGCAAGGGGAATAAAAAAAGACCTCACAAAGTGAGGTCGCAAAAACTAAATAATTTCCGTCTTGTAAATAGCGTTCATCTGATCGAGGAAGATCTGACCGTTTGCGGTGAATGTAGCAACTTCGTCCTTTGCAACGACTGTGGGGAAAGATGCCTTGTATGCGCCGTAAACTGTGTTGAAAACGCAGATGTCTGTGCATACGCCGGCGATGTAGACTACTTCAACACCGTGTTTTCTGAGGATATCTGCGAGGTCGGTTTCGTAAAACGCATCGTATTCACCTTTAGGGAGATAATATACGTTTTCGTTTTCCTTGTTTGCGTCATACCATTCTCCAAGCTTGCCGTAAAGCTCAGCGCCCCATGTTCCGATGACATTGTGCGGTGCCCAGAGTCTGAAATGGTCGTCATCCGGCTTGTGTGCGTCCATAGCAAACACGATCACATCGCCGTCTTCGTTAAATTCCACTACTCTTTTCAGGATATTTTCTTCGATAGCCTGAGCCGGTTTGCCTGCCGTAAGTCCGCCGTCATCATGGACGAAATCGTTGGACATGTCAACTACTACATATGCTTTTTTCATATTTTTCTCCTTTATATTCTGTGTACGGAAAGTACGTTCTGAATAAGTTCCAGTTTCGCGATAAGTCTGTCAAGCTGCTCCGTATCGCTTATTACGACATCGATGTTCATATTCACCGTAGAGTCCTTCATCATTCTTGATGAGATTCCCGAAATACTCACGCCTTCGTTTGAAATGAGCGTAGCGACGTCGCTGAGGAGCTTGTTGCGGTCGATGGCACGGATGACGAGTTCGCTTGAGAACTGACTCTTCTGTGCGCTCTTCGGTTTGTCGATCCAGTCAACGCTGATGAAGCGGTCTTTTTCGTCGCTGTGAAGCATATTGACGCAGTCGGCGCGGTGGACGGTAACTCCCCTGCCCCTTGTGATGTATCCGATGATGGGATCTCCGGGAACAGGCATACAGCATTTTGCGAATTTTACTGCAAAGTCGTTGTTGCCCTGAATGTGGACGACGTTGTCTTTTTCGCTCTTGGGAGCTTTGACGAGGGTGGGTTTGACTTCTTCCTGCGGGAAATCCTGCGGGAAGCGTTCGATGATCCTTCCGAGGACATATCTTACTCTCAGTCCGCCGTATCCGATGGATGAAAACAGATCATCCCATCCCGATACGTTGAATCTGTCGCAGATAAAGTCGAGATATTCGTTTTTCATGATATCCGAAAGGGTGAGCTTGTTGTTTTTCAGTTCCCTCTCGATCATGTCTCTGCCTTTGATGACGTTTTCTTCCTTGGCAGCTTTTCTGAACCATGCCCTGATCTTTGAACGGGCGTGGTTTGAAACGACAAAGTTCAGCCAGTCACGGCTCGGACCTTTCGAGTCGGCTTTTGTTATGATCTCAACAAAGTCCGTTGTCTTTAATCTGTAGTTAAGGGGGACGATCTTTCCGTTTACCTTCGCACCGATGCACTTATTGCCTACGTCAGAGTGGATCCTGTACGCAAAGTCGATTGGTGTCGCATCCGCAGGAAGTTCGATTACCTTGCCTTTCGGGGTATACACAAAGATCTCGTCCATTTCAAGGTCGTGTTTGATCTCTTCAAGGTCTTCGGAGTCCATATCCCTGATATCCTGAAGCCAGCGGAGCCATTCGCCAAGTTCGTCAGCACCTTTTGCGCCTTCCTTATAAAGGGAATGTGCGGCGATACCGTATTCTGCGACTTTATGCATTTCGTAAGTCCTGATCTGGATTTCGAAAGGCTTGTTGCCCGGACCGATTACGGTAGTATGAAGCGACTGATATTTATTGGATTTCGGCATGGCGATATAGTCCTTGATGCGGTTCGGCATAGGTTTCCAGAGGGTGTGTACCCAGCCGAGGACTGCGTAACAGTCAGCGGGAGTATCAACAAGGACGCGGATAGCTATAAGGTCGAAGATCTCGCCGAAGTTCTTGCCGCCTTCCATTTTCTTATAAATAGAATAGAAGTGTTTCGGGCGGCCGGAGATGGAATATTCCAATTTTTCGTGGTCGAGTTTTTTGGAGAGGGTATCGATGAGAGTATTTACAAACTCATGTCTTTCGGCTCTCGTTTCAGCGACTTTCTTGATAAGGTCGTTATATTTTTCCGGCTCAAGATATCTGAAAGACAGATCTTCCAGTTCCATCTTGATAGTATAGATACCGAGTCTGTGGGCGATAGGTGCGTAAATATCGAGGGTTTCGCGGGATTTGATCTTCTGTTTTGCAGGGCTCATTGCGTCGAGAGTCCTCATATTATGAAGTCTGTCGGCGAGTTTGATGAGAATAACCCTGATATCCTTCGCCATAGCGACGAACATCTTACGGTATGTTTCTACCTGCTGACGTTCAGCGCTTGTATAGTTAAGTTTGGTGATCTTGGTAACGCCGTCCACGAGGTTTGCGACAGTTTCGCCGAAGACGGATTTTACTTCGTCGTAATCGTGGTTCGTATCTTCAATGACGTCATGAAGAAGGCTTGCGGCAACTGTTTCGGAGTCACATTCAAGTTCTGCGAGGATATACGCAACTTCAACCGGGTGGATAATGTACGGTTCACCGCTTTTTCTGAACACGCCTTCGTGGGAGCTTTCAGCGAACTCGTACGCCTTCATTACAAGTGATGTATCGCAATCTTTATCGTATTTTTTCATTACTTCTATAACATCATTAATCGTGCTCATACCGTACACCTCCGTTTAAGATTAAAAATATTGATATTTGATTATATAACAAAACAGTGCTTTTTCGCAACGGTTTTTAGTTATTTTATGCAAAATAACGTGAAATTTGTAGTATTCACCATATATAGTATGCAAAAATCGGAGGGTGTGAACATGGCATTTTCCATACACTGACGGCGGACTCCGTCCGCCTTTCTTCCGCCCCTTCCCGCCCGCCACCCCCGCGCCGCAAGCAAGGCCGGGCCTTGCTTCGCCCGTGGCTCCGCCACGGGCGGCGGGTCGCGAAGCGACCCGCGCGGCGCGGCCGCCGCCGCAAAATCCGCGTCCGCGGATTTTGCCGAGGGCAAAGCCCTCGGCGGCTCAGCGCGAAGCGCTGAGCGCGGCGGCGAAAAGGGTGGGCTGCGGTGGCTGCGAAGCAGGGGAGCTGAGAGAACGATGAAGCAAGGCAGATGCGCATGAAAAGATGAAGTAGGTTTATTCACGCCGATGTTCCGCGAAATTACTTGTAAAAAAAGAAAAGTGCATATGCACTTTTCCGTAAATACTATTTTCTGATCTTTAACACTTTCTTCCACTCTTCAACGGTAGCCTTGCCGTCTTCATAATTGATGATCATGCTGAAACCTTCGCCGCGTGAGGGCATAGCTTCGTACATATTAAGGCTGTCGTCGATATATACGGAGAAGAATCTTGAGATCGGCCCGCCATGGCATACCATCGTTGCGCTTTCAACGCCGAGCTGAGAGATCTCTTCGAAGAGATCCACAAATGCCTTGTCTACTCTTTCGTTGAAACCTACTGTTGATTCGCCCTGAGGGGGAATGTATGTACCTGTTTCGTCGTTGATCCATGCCTGATAATATTCGTTGTCGAGAAGCTCGTCGTGTGTATAGCCTTCGAAGATGCCGAAATTACATTCCTTCCAGCCTTCCCTTACTTCGAACTTGACATCTTCCCCTGCATAAAGCTGAAGTGTCATGTTTGCGCGTGAAAGACCGCTTGTGAAGTATACATCTGTGAGGGAATAAATTCCGTCTTCGACATTTTCTTTGATGTCTTCGATTCCCGGTTCATTAAGAGGGAGGTCTGTGTGTCCGCAGTATGTGTGGTTTGTCGTTGCATCCGTATTGCCGTGACGGATAAGTTCAAAGCGAAATCTCATTTTAATTTTTCTCCTATTCCACAGAAAAGTCTGTATACTTCCGTTGATTCACGCGAAAGGATCTGCGTGATCTTGCCGATGTTGTCGCGGAAAAGTCTTTGTTCTTTAGAGATGGGGACGATACCCGAGCCGACGTCGGTGATGACGATGATCTTATCTTTGAATTTTGCTTTGTTTGAAAGAACAAAGTTGAGTGGGTTTTCTCCGCGTCTGATAGCGCCGAGAACGTAGCTGCCGAGGTCTGTGATCACGGGTTTTGAGAAATCTATCTCATCTTTTTCTGTGCACTGATACATATCTTCAAGGGAATAGCCGAATTTCGTCGCAACGAATTCCTTCTTGCCCTGATATGCTCCGCCAAATACCAATATCATATCTTCTTCCTTTCTTTACATCACTGCGCCGAGAAGCAGATACCCCAGCGCCTCCGTTATTACAATGACTGCACCGACGATATCTCCGTTGATGCCGCCGAGTTCTTTTTCTGCATGTTTTGCGATCCATAACCCAACGATGATACATGAGATGGGGATGATGAGCGCAGAAACTTCGCAGTATCCTACAAAGAACAGTCCTGCGGAGAGGATGATCACCCATAAAATCGCAATAACGTTATGTTTTTTCGTCTGTCCCGTCTTGAAATATTTCATTATTCCCGAGCTTGACAGCGGTTCGTAGTTAAAAAGCACCACATCTCCTATCGCCCTTGAAAGAGCCGGAATAAATAAAAGGGAGAGGATGTTGAAGCTGTATGTGCTGTAAATCGTGGTGAATGCCGCAAAGTCAACGATGAGAAGAGTCACGATAGCGATGACCGAAAACGCTCCGACGGTTGAATCCTTGAGGATGCGGAGCTTAGTTTCTCTGTCGCGTGCGGAAAGAAGGCTGTCCGCCGTGTCCATATATCCGTCAAAGTGGACAAAGCCGCAGACGAGATAACCTGAAACGAGCATGAACGCGCCGGCAACAAGAGGCGGTACGGCGAAATAATCACACACGTACATTACCGCCATAATGGGAACTGCTGTAATGAGTCCTGCGACGGGAAGGAAGCAGAGTGCTCCCGGGCCTTTTCCTTCATCCCAGTCTACGATAGGGAGAGGAAGCTTTGTGAACATTCCAAGACAAATCAAAAGTAACTTAATCATAATTATATATCCGCGTAAGTAAGGTGGTGGTCAAGGGTCCTGAAGTGAGAAAAGATCGGGCCTAAGTCGAACTCTTTTTCACACTTGATGACTTTGGGGTTGGAATAAGCACATTCGATGACGACGTCGGCACACTTTGCGATGTCGATATGGACTCTGCCGAGCCATTCGCGGTAACGCTCTGTGAGTGTTTCGTACTCGATAGCGTCGGAAAATACATAATCCGATACTACCACCACATCCCCTGCCTTTTCGGAAAGGCGTCGGATGTGTTCACCGATATCGCTCATTTTGATGTTGTTGACGATGTCATCGTCTCCGAACATTATATTCTGAACATATGCCGTCATGCTGTCGATGAGAAGAACGTCGTCTGTTGTAATTTTTTCTTCGATGTTCGGGAAGAAGGTGGCTTCTTCGATAGTATCAAAGCCCCAGCCCTTGCGGTCGAGGAGATGACGGTCGATTCTTTTGCGGTCTTCGTCATCGTATGGTATCATCGTTGCGACATAATACATTTTTCCCTTGTTTTTCGTTTCATGAAGATATTTCGCGGCGCACTGCGAGAGCATACTCTTTCCGCACTTGACACCGCCAAGAACAAATATTAACACTTAAAATCCTCCTTCGGGACTCTCCGGATTATTTTTTACATTTCTCGCCTTTATCCTAGAGATTTTAACATAAAAACGGTATGTTGTCAAACTGTTAGGGAAAATGAAAGAAATATGAAAAGAAAGCATGCTTTTCATAAAAAATCCCGCTTTCGCGGGATAAGAAATAGTTATTTTTCCAAAACATTTTTTCTGAAAGTTATTACAGCGATGTTCTCTGTTTCGAAATGCTCCGAATCCGGATCAGGTTTGGAGTAATGCTCCGTTATAAAAAAATATGCCGCATACTGATTTTCTCCGTAATATGCCATAGTTTCATTTTTTACGTAACCGGATTTGATGTAATCTTCCTTCAAAGTTTTTTGAGGAACATAAGAAGGATATTCAAAAAGTGACAATGTTACATCCTCTTTCAGCTGGAATTCACGAAACAACTCTGAATATATTTTCCGAAATTCGTCAAAATCCGGATCCGTAATATCAAGCCAAAGAGTAACATCCACTTTTGTAACAACATTATCTTTGAATTCTGTATTTACGCTTATCAGATCAGCATCTTTTGTAAAAAGTGTTGCATGCATATCGAACGCACTTTCATCTCCGATTTTATAATCATGATTCACATCAAACCATCCCGTTGATTCCGAAACAGCCAATACTTCTTCATATGTCATCCCCGGTCTGATGCCCCCGAAATAAAAATATTCCTCTGCACCTAAAGAATCTGTAGTTCTCACACTCAGCGGAACACTGTATCTTGTCGGAACAAAAATCCATGATTCATCAGATAAATATCCGGTTTTACTCATCTGCTCCTGCTTCGACGGATCGACCGAGATATCTCCTTTGGTGTCACATGAGGTTGCAAACATTAATACAACAACAAAAAACAATATCGCTTTATATCCGTTTTTCATTTCAAACCATCCTCCTCGGCTGATACAGGGCAAGATGCAACAAGCATCAGTACAACGAGTATGACAGACATTATCTTATTTTTTTTCATTTATATGTCCTCCTTTTTTATCTGGTTGTCGGAGATGGAAATTTAATGTACATCTGAATTCTCCACCAACAGACACACAATTTTTAACAGAACATCGGGTTCTCACCGCCTTTCCTGACTCAGGAACTGAATATCGTTCCTTCGTAATCATTATATATTAAGCAAAATACATTATCAATGTATTTAAGATGAAAAATTAAAAATAACACAATACAAACAATTTCATAACAAAGAGCAAGTTTTCATATACAAAAACAAAAAAAGCGACCTGACGGTCGCCGATAAAATCAATATTTTCCGCTTCTTCTGTCGTGAAGGGCGTTAAAGATCTCACCCGGTTCCACGCCTCTGTCGCAGAGCATGACGAGGAGGTGGTAAATCAGGTCGCTCGTTTCATAGATTATCTCATCCGGAGCGTCGTTTTTCGCGGCGATGATGGTTTCTGCGGATTCTTCGCCGACTTTCTTTAAGATCTTGTCGATACCTTTATCGAAAAGGTAGCAGGTATAAGATCCTTCGATGGGGTTTTCTTTTCTGCCGCGGATCACTTCATAAAGGTCATACACAACGTTGAAGTCATACGTTTCGGTCTTGTTTTCCGTTTCGACCTCGTTGAAAAAGCAGCTTTCTTCGCCTGTGTGGCATGTGGGGCCCTGGGGGAGTGCCTTGATGAGGAGGCTGTCGCCGTCGCAGTCTGCGGAAATTGAAACAACATCAAGATAATTTCCGCTTGTGGCGCCTTTGTGCCAGAGTTCATTTCTCGAACGGGAGAAGAAGACCACCTGTCCTTTTTCTTTGGTAAGGGCTATGCTCTCTTCGTTCATATATCCGAGCATAAGGACCTTGCCTGTGTTAGCGTTTTGTATTATTGCGGGGATGAGTCCCTTTTCGTCAAATTTCAGATTCATATTTATCTCCTTACGGGTATATCATTTTCAAATAAATATTCTTTCAGACCGGTGATGGGTATCTCATTATAATGGAAGATGCTCGCCGCAAGACCTGCGTCGGCGCCTGCGTTGAACACATCGAGAAAATGTTCCATTTTTCCTGCGCCGCCGGATGCGATGATGGGAATAGAGAGGACTTCCGAAAGTCTTTTTATGAGTTTAAGGTCAAATCCGCCTTTTACTCCGTCTTCGTCTATTGAATTTATACACACTTCCCCTGCTCCGAGCTGCTGAGCCATGACTGCCCAGTCTATGGCGTCAAGGCCCGTATTTTCTCTTCCGCCTTTTACGTACACATCCCATGAATTTCTGTCGTTGCGTTTCGCGTCAATGGAGATGACGACGCACTGACTTCCGAAGATTTCCGCAGCTTCGCGGATGAGTTCCGGCCTTCTGACAGCCTGTGAGTTCACGCTTATCTTATCGGCGCCTGCGAGAAGGAGCTTTCTGAAATCTTCAACGGACTTTACTCCGCCGCCGACGGTGAAGGGAATGGTGATATTATGGGAGATCTCCCTTACAGTATCGATAAAGATATCTCTTTCGTCGCTTGAAGCTGTGATATCATAAAAAACGAGTTCGTCGGCGCCTTCGTCGCTGTAACGCTTTGCAAGGCGCACAGGATCGTCCACGTCTTTTATTCCTTCAAATTTCTTTCCTTTGACCACCCTTCCGCGGTCAACGTCAAGGCAGGGTATTATTCTCTTCGCAAGCATTATCTTACCTCCCTTATGACCTCACGGAGGTTTATCTTACCTTCGTAAACGGCTTTTCCCGTGATCGCGCCGTAAAGCCCAAGTTCTTTCAGGGAGAGAAGGTCTTCCCTTGAAGAGATGCCGCCGGATGCGATGATGGGAATATCCGTTAAAGTCATCATCTTTTTATACATATCATTCGCCGCGCCTACCATAGCTCCGTCGCGGGAAATATCCGTTGCGACGATGGCAGAAACGGGCATGTCTTTTATCTTTAAAAGGTAATCATAAAGGTTGACCCTGCTGTTTTCAAGCCAGCCTTTGAGCATGATGTTCTCGTCAAGGACGTCAAGGGACAGACAGAAGCGGTGGGGGTAATTTTCTGCGCAGTATTCAACGAGAGAAAAATCATTCACCGCCGCCGTTCCGAGGATGACGCGGTTGACTCCGAGATCAAGATAATGCTTTACGGTTTCCGCAGTCCTGATCCCGCCGCCGATCTGCAGCGGAACATTTCCGATGACATCGAGGACTTTTTTTATTGCTTCGTCGTTTACCACTTCCCCGAACTTCGCGCCGTTGAGGTCTACGGAGTGAATGAATTCACATCCTTCGTCCACGAATCTCTTTGCGACGTCTGCAGGAGAGGATGAATAGACGGTCTTTTGTTCATAATCCCCTTTAAAGAGCCTTACGCAGTTGCCGTCAAGAATATCTATTGCGGGAAATACTATCATTTTTCTCCTCCTGTGGCGATCGTAAGATAATTTTTCAGGATCAGTTCACCTGTCTTTGAACTTTTTTCAGGGTGAAACTGTGTGGCGTATATATTTTCGCGGCCTATGATGGCGGTAACGTCTGTTCCGTAGTCCGTATATGCGATGACGTCATTTTTGTCTGCGAGAGCGTGGTAGGAATGCACGAAATACACATAATTCCCGTTTTCAACACCGTCGAGAAGCGGATCCGGGCGGTTGATGTTAAGGGTGTTCCAGCCCATATGCGGCACTTTGAGAGGTTCTTCGAACCTGACAACGTCGCCTTTGAAATATCCGAGTCCCTTATATTCCCCCATCTCGAAGCTTCTTTCGAACAGCATCTGCATTCCGACGCAGATTCCGAGGATATATTTTCCGTCGTTGATCCACTTGTCCACAAAAGGCTGAAGACCGCTGTTTCTGAAATTTTCAACGCAGGAACCAAAAGCGCCCACTCCCGGAAGGATCAACGCTTCTGCCTTTGAAAGAAGGTCCGTGTCGTCGGTTATGACCGCTTCATATCCGAGGCGGTTGACGGCGTGGGAAACGTTGAGGAGGTTTCCGGCTTTATAGTCAATTATTCCGATCATTCGATAATTCCTTTCGTGGACGGGATCTCGTCACTTATTACTTCCACCGCTCCGCCGAGGGCTCTTGCGAAGGACTTGAAGATCGCTTCGGCAATATGGTGATTATTTTTCCCTTCGAGGATATGGATGTGTGCGGTTATTTTTGCGTTGTCACAGAATGCCCTGAAGAATTCTTCAACACATTCAGTTTCCATGTCCCCTATCCTCTCGGCAGTAAATTCCGCTCTGAAGACGAGATATGCCCTGCCGGAAATATCCAGCGCTGTCCTTGCGAGGGCTTCGTCCATGGGGACATATTCATGGCAGTATCTCCTGATGCCTTTTTTATCGCCGAGGGCTTCGTAAAACGCTTTGCCGAGGGTGATGCCGATATCTTCCATTGTGTGATGACAATCCACAAACAGATCTCCGTCAGCATCGATTGCAAGATCAAAATTTCCGTGCTTTGCAAACAGGTTCAGCATATGATCCAAAAAGCCGATGCCGGTAGTGATCTTATTCTCGCTGTCATATTTTCCGTCGAGGTTTAACATTACGGAGATGTCCGTTTCGGCGGTATTTCTTGTTATTTCAGCTTTTCTCATGACATTACCTCAGAAACCACTTTAAGGAACGAATCGTTTTCGGAACGGGTGCCTGCGGAGATGCGGAGATAATCGGAAAGGAGGCCTTTTGAATATCCCCTTACGAGGATGCCGCTTTTTTTCAGGGCTTCGTAGATCTCTTTATTTTTATCCGTCTTTATGAGGACGAAATTCGTCACTGTGGGATATACCGTAATTCCGTCAAACTTCGCAAGCTCTTCACCGAGGCGTTTTGCCTCTGCTGCGAGATCTTTTGCGATGATGCGCATTTTATCTTTTCTCGTGAGCATCAGTTTTGCCGCTGCCTGAGAGAAGGTGTTGACGTTATAAGTATCAACTGCCATATTCAGAACGTCGCTGATCTCCTTTGATGCGATGGCAAAACCTACCCTCATTCCTGCCATGGCGAAGGCTTTGGAGAGGGTTTTGAGAATAATTACGTTATTATATTCATTTGCGAGATATGCGCTGTTGATTCCCGCAAATTCGCCGTAAGCTTCGTCAATGACGACGACGGAATCTGTATTTTTGATTATTTTAATGATGTCTTCTTCGTCCCAGAGTTCACCTGTAGGGTTGTTGGGGTTACAGATAAAGATAAGTTTCGCTTTCAGCTCGTTGGCTTTTGCGATAATATCATCGGCATTTGCCCTGAGGCTGTCGTCACGGGGCATTACCCCATAATAATTCCCTCTTGCGACTTCCGCACATCTTGCGTACATTGAGAAAGTCGGTTCGTGGGAGATTACGTATTCACCGTTTTCCAGAAAAACATCCCCTATTACCCTGATGAGTTCGTCGGAGCCGTTGCCTACAGTAATGTTTTCGGGAAGAACGCCTGCGTAATCCGCATAAGCTTCTTTCAGGGAACGGCAGTCTGAATCGGGGTAGCGGTTATAGTCGAGGAATAAAATATCGTCCTTTTCGTCGTCCGTAAGGGTGATAAAGAGGTTGATGGGGTTTTCGTTGGCATAAAGGTAGATGTCATAAACGTCATCTGCCGTTTCGTATGCGGAATAGTTCTTATAAGCTTCTCTGAAATATTTCATTTTACTCCTCCGTTCTTACTTTGATTGAATTTCTGTGTGCGAACAATCCTTCCGTTTCAGCAAAGAGCATTACTTTCTCTGCAACCTTGTCAAATTCGCTCTTTTCGTATTTTACGACGCTTGTGCGTTTCATGAAGTCATATGTTGAAAGGGGGGAATAGAATTTCGCCGTGCCGCTTGTGGGGATAGTGTGGTTGGTGCCTGCGAAATAATCTCCGATAGGTTCGGGGGTATATTCTCCGACGAAGACCGTTCCTGCGTTATACACGTCTTTTACGTGATCTTCGGCGTTTTCAATGGCAAGTTCAAGGTGTTCCGGAGCGATCTCGTTGGCGATATTAAAGGCGTTTTCGAGGTCGTCTGTTACGAAGATCGTGCCGTAATCCCTGACGGAAATTTCAGCAACTTCCTTTGTGGGAAGTTCGGAGAGCTGTCTTTCAACTTCGTCTTTTACCTTCAGGGCGAAGTCATAAGAAGTAGTAACGAGAATGGAAGCCGCCTGAGTGTCGTGTTCTGCCTGAGAGAGGAGGTCTGCGGCGACATATCTGACGTTTGCCTTGTCGTCGGCAATTACGAGCACTTCGCTGGGGCCTGCGAGCATGTCGATGTTGACATCACCGAATACGCTGCGCTTTGCTGCAGTTACGTACACATTTCCCGGTCCGCAGATCATATCCACGGGCTTTATGCTTTCCGTTCCGTAAGCGAGGGCTGCGATTGCCTGTGCGCCGCCGGATTTATATACTTCCGTAATGCCGCATACTTTTGCTGCGGCGAGGATATTTGCGGAAACCTTGCCGTCGCCTTTGGCGGGAGTGATGATGGCGATCTCTTTTACTCCTGCGACGATTGCGGGAACGGCATCCATGAGGACTGTTGAAGGATAAGGATAATTGCCGCCGGGGACATAAAGTCCTGCGCGTTTTACGGGAGTTACCATCTGATAAAGCTTTTTGCCTTCTGTCTGAAGCATGACGGGGGCATAAAGCTGTTTTTCGTGGAAGGCTCTGATATTATCTCTCGCTTCTGTCAGAACTGCGATAAGTTCCGGAGATACGCTTTCATAACCTTCTTCGATCTCTTCGGGAGTGACCCTGATTTCTCCAAGGTCAACCTTGTCGAATTTCTTTGCATATTCCCTGAGGGCGTTGTCTCCGTTTTCGCGGACGTTGTTTATGATCTCTTCAACGCTGTCCTGCACCTGTTTGAGTTTTTCGCGGTTGCGCTTTGTGAGAAGTGCGAGTTCCCTGATGTCCTGATTTTTGTTTACGTTAATTATTTTCATTTTCGTTACCTCTGAGTATATCCATTAAAATTTTGATGTCTTTATATTTTGTTTTGAGGGCAGCTTTGTTGACGATAAACACCGATGAGATATCGTTTATCTTTTCAAGCACCACAAGTCCGTTTTCTTTAAGGGTCGTTCCCGTTTCAACGATGTCGACGATGACGTCGCTCATTCCCAGAATCGGGGCAAGCTCGACGGAGCCGTTGAGTTTTATGATATCCGCTTCGATCCCCTGCGAAGAGAGGAAGTTTCTCGCGCTGTTGACGAATTTGGAAGCCACTTTGAGACCCGGAATATTTCTGAAGTCAGTTCCTTCCTTTCCCGCAACGCAAAGCGCACACTTACCGATATCGAGGGAGAAAAGGACGAACACATCGCTGTCGTTTTCCACGATGATGTCCCTGCCGACGATTCCGCAGTCACAGACCCCTTCTTCCACATAAGTCGGGGCGTCGGACGGTTTTACGAGGACGATCTCGTAATTACCCGTCTTGTCGGGAATGATGAGTTTACGGGTGGTGGAAACGTCTTCCGTAAATTCGATCCCGAACCTGCCGAGCATCTTCACAGCTTCTTTGGCGACTCTGCCTTTTGCCACCGCAAGGCGGATGAGGTTACTTCTGTTTTGCATTTTTCAACTCCATAAGGTCATATTCTGTGGGAAGTCCGTCTTTTTTCGTTCCCATGTATTCATAAGAAAGTTCGTTTCCGTTAATTACGTTTATCTTATAGCCCGATTGTCTTAACAACTCCGCAATGGCGATGACGTATTTATGGACTGACGGCGGAGAGGTTATGGTCACGACATTATTTTCTTCACCTATGGATAAGTCATAAATTGAAGCAATAATGTCCATATCTGCGCCGAATCCGCAGGCAGAGGTAACGCCTGCGAAGCGTTTTGCCAGTTCGTCGTATCTTCCGCCGTTGATGACGGCTTTTGCCGCCTTGTCGGAATATATCTTGAACATCATTCCGGAATAGTAGTCCATTTCGTTGGCAAAGCCCATATCGAGGAAGACGTATTTTTCATATCCGAAGGATGTCAGACATTCGTAGATAGCTTTTATTTCGTTTACGGCATTTATCATTCTCTCGTTCACGGCGAATTCTTCCGCTGTCTTTATGACGTCGTCGTATTCTCCGAAGAGCATACATACTTCCGAGAGTTTTCTTATCTCCCCTTTTGTGGCGCCGAAACCAAGAAGCATATCTTCAAGCTGGACCGTATTTTTTTTGGCTATTAAAGAAGAAACTGCATTCTTACTTTCGTCAGGAATGCAGTTTATTTCGTCTATTAATGCTGATACGTATCCGGCGTGGCCTATGTCGGCGCGGATGGTGTCAAACCCACATCGTATTAGGGATGAAATAGCGACTGCAATCACTTCGCTGTCGCACAAAGCACTTTCATCGTTAAACGACTCGATACCGTACTGGCTATGGACAGCGTGTTCTCTGATAATTTCCGTAGTGTAGTACATTTTATGATGTCGGAGATGATGGTCTTCGCTGATTGATTTGAGCACATGAAAAGTAGCGTCAGGTCTGATAACTTTAACCTGCGCGTTGCGGTCGATGAATTTTACATACTTTTCATCCGGCATCCCCTTATACTGTTCATAAAGGGAAGCATCCGCGAACATAGGAATAGAGCTATAGTTATAACCATAGCTTTCGCAAAGATCTTCAAACTGTCTTCTTACGTTTTTCAAAGAATAAGTGTTCATAGTTTTCCCTTTTTATAATTTTGTTCTTTCATTATAGCACTTTTCGGAAAGTATGCAAGCATTGTTTTTCATTTTTGTGAAAAATGTGGAAAATTTATTTGTTTTAATGAAAATGTGTGGCATAAGTCCGGCTGAACGAAGGCGGGATTCGTCCCCCTTAGGATAAGGGGGACGTCATCGAGCGGCTCCCGCGAAGGTGACAGGGGGATGAGGGCGTCAAAGCACCGTGCATCCGTCAAAATCTGCGGCAAGCTCCGATTCTGACTCCGCAGGTGCTCCTCCGCCCTGTTCCGCGAAATGGGATTTCAGCGATTTGTGAGTAAGTGGAACATCTTTATCTCCTCCACTCCCTCTTTTTATAAGCCCCTCATCCGTCGGCTCCGCCGACACCTTCCCCACGGAGGGGGAAGGTATTTACTCATGTTCCGGAACATCCGTTTTTCCCGATATTCGGGCATATAACCAATCCCCCTGATGACTGCGTCATCTTTCCCCCTTATCCTAAGG
>JAFXKY010000055.1 GCA_017531485.1 Eubacteriaceae bacterium
GCGCAGCCACGGGCAACCGATGCTCAGCATCGGTTGCGGCGCGGGCGGGGGTGGGTGGGCGGGGATGTCAAAAAAGGAAAAGTGCGACAGCACTTTTCTACCTTATTGAAAGCCGCTGAAATCCCATTTCAGCGGAAAAGGACGGAGAGGCACCTATGGAGCAAGGCTTGGAGTTTACGGAGAGCCTTGCGGATATACGGTGCATTGACGTCCTCGGGCGGGGATGTCAAAAAAGGAAAAGTGCGACAGCACTTTTCTACATCATACTCTTTGCCGGAATACGGACTAAAACACCGCTTCCGGCACTTTTGCTTCCTGATATATCACAGTTCCCGCGCCTTCGCTTATGGCATAAGCGGCGTTTTCGAGGGATGTGATTATCGCCGTTTTCCCGGGAGCAGAATTTACGAACTCTGTCGCTGCCTTTACTTTAGGCAGCATGCTTCCGTCGGCAAAATGCCCTTCGCGGATATATTTCTCAAGCTCCTGTGTGGTGACTCCGGTGAGTTTCTGCTGATCGGGCTTGCCGTAATTGAGGTATACGTTGTCCACAGCGGTGAGTATGAGGAGAATATCCGCGTTTATCTGCCTTGCGAGAAGGGAAGCGCTGAGGTCCTTGTCGATGACGCACTCAACTCCGACTTTCCTTCCGTCAACTTCACATACGGGGATCCCGCCTCCGCCACAGGTAATGACGATATGTCCCTCATCGAGAAGCTTCAGTATGGCGCTCTTTTCCGCGATATGAACAGGGCGTGGGGATGCGACGACACGTCTGTAACCGCGGCCGCTGTCTTCCTTCATTATAATACCCGGATTTTCGCTCATGATCTTTGTTGCTTCCTCAAGGCTGTAAAACGTGCCGATAGGCTTTGTGGGGGTGAGGAATGCAGGGTCGTTTTTGTCGACGTACACTTCCGTGATGAGGGACTGAGCTGTATATTTGAGTCCGTGAGTGTTGATGCTGTCATTAAGGGCACTCTGAAGGTGATATCCTATATATCCCTGACTCATGGCGCAGCACTCTACAAGAGGCATACTGATGTCCGAATTTTCGAAAGCGAGTTTTATAAGCCCCACCTGCGGACCGTTGCCGTGGGTGATGATGATCTGATAGTCGTTTTGTCTGTCGGAAAGAAGGGAAGTGATCATTTCGCAGGTGATCCTGACGTTCTTTATCTGCTCCGTCACATCATTTCCAAGGGCGTTGCCGCCGAGGGCGAGAACGATTCTTTTCATATATTTCTCCTTGATTTTAAAATGAAATCCGTAAAGTCCGAAAACTTTTCCGTTTTATTTTCTGCGAATGAGTAAAAATTATGCCTGTGGGTAAAGCGATGTGAAAAAATGTCTTTATTCTGTAAAAAAGTAGATAAAAAATGAAAGTTTTGCTTTAAATTTCCGCGGCTCTGTGATATAATACCATGAGCTAAGGCGGTAAGGATAAATTACGGCCTTGGTTTTGCGGGATAATCCCCGGTAATAATAAAATGTGTGTGGAGGTACAAACAATGGAAATCGCTTTATTATTAGTCCTTGCCGTATCTTGCATCGCAGTGATCGTATCAGTTGTTTTACAGGAATCAAACGACAGCGGTCTCGGCACTCTTGCAGGTCAGGAAGAAAAGCTTTTCGGTAAAGCAAAAGCGACAGGCAGACAGGCTTCATTAAAGAGAATTACTGTCATCTCTTCAGCTGTCATGGTTGTTACAATTCTTCTTTATAACATTATCAGCTAATAATACTTTTAAATTCATCGGAGGAAAAAAGTGGAATTTATCATTTATCTTGCTCTCGCTATCGGCGTAGTAGCACTCGGCTATGCATTTATTCTTGCCGGAAAAATTTCAAAGATCAAAGTTGAAAACGAAAGAATGAACGAAATCGCATCTTACATTCACGAAGGTGCTATGGCGTTCCTTACAAGTGAATACAAATGGGTTGCTGTTTTCGTAGGCGTACTCTTCTTTGTAATCATGTTCGGACTCGGCGTAAAAACAGCTATCTGCTTCGTTATCGGTGCAATCCTTTCTGCTCTCGCAGGCTTCTTCGGAATGCAGGTTGCAACAAAAGCTAACGTAAGAACAGCAGAAGAAGCTCAGCACGGTCTCGTAAAAGCTCTCGCAGTTGCATTCAACGGCGGCGCTGTTATGGGTCTTTGCGTAGTTGGTCTCGGTATCAGCGGTGTTGTAATTGCTTACATCATCTCCGGCGGCGACACATCTATCCTCACAGGCTTCGGTCTCGGTGCTTCTTCAATCGCTCTCTTCGGACGTGTTGGCGGTGGTATCTACACAAAAGCTGCTGACGTAGGCGCTGACCTCGTTGGTAAAGTTGAAGCAGGTATCCCGGAAGACGACCCGAGAAACCCGGCAGTTATCGCTGACAACGTAGGCGACAACGTTGGTGACGTTGCAGGTATGGGCGCTGACCTTTTCGAATCATATGTTGGTTCTATCATTTCTGCAATCACACTCGGTACAGCAGTTGCTATTAACGGCATCGGTTCTGTAGTATTCCCGCTTGCTCTCTCAGCAGTTGGTATCGTTGCATCAATCCTCGGTTCTTTCTTCGTTAAAGGCAAAGACGGTTCAGACCCGCACAAAGCTCTTAACGCAGGAACATACATTGCAGGTGTTATCACACTCATCGCTGCAGCAGTTCTCACAAACTACTGCCTCGGCGAATTCAAGTATTTCTGGGCAATCGTTGCAGGTCTCGTTTGCGGTATCGCAATCGGTAAGATCACAGAAATCTACACATCAGCTGACTACAAACACGTTCAGAAGATCGCTAAACAGTCTGAAACAGGCGCTGCTACAACAATCATCGCAGGTCTCTCAGTTGGTATGATGTCAACGATGCTCCCGATCATCCTTATCTGTATCGCAATCCTCGTAGCTTACGTTCTCTGCGCAGGCACAGGCGAAGCTGCAAATGCAACAGCAGGTCTTTACGGTATCGCACTCTCAGCAGTTGGTATGCTCTCAATCTCAGGCATGACAATCGCTGTTGACGCTTACGGTCCGATCGCTGACAACGCAGGTGGTATCGCTGAAATGAGCGAACTCGATCCTGCAGTTCGTGAAATCACAGACACACTCGACTCAGTTGGTAACACAACAGCTGCTATCGGTAAAGGTTTCGCTATCGGTTCTGCAGCTCTTACAGCTCTTGCTCTCTTCGCTTCTTATCAGGAAGCAGCTAAAATCAGCGCAGAAGCTATGTCTATCATGAACCCGATGGTTATCGTTGGTCTCTTCATCGGTGGTATGCTTCCGTTCGTATTCGGCGCTCTCACAATGGACGCTGTAGGCGAAGCTGCTAACGACATGGTAGAAGAAGTTCGCAGACAGTTCAGAGAAATCCCGGGCATCATGGAAGGAACAGGCAAACCTGACTACTCAAGCTGCGTAAGCATCTCAACACAGGCTGCTCTCAAAAAAATGATCGTTCCGGGTCTCATTGCTATCGCTGCTCCGCTCGGAGTTGGATTCATTCTTGGCAAAGAAGCTCTTGCAGGTCTCCTCGCAGGTGCACTCGTAACAGGCGTTCTCATGGCTATCAAGATGTCTAACGCAGGCGGCGCTTGGGACAACGCTAAGAAATACATCGAAGGCGGCGCTCACGGTGGTAAAGGTTCTGAACCGCACAAAGCTGCAGTTGTTGGTGACACAGTAGGCGACCCGTTCAAAGATACATCAGGTCCGTCACTCAACATCCTCATCAAACTTATGACGATCGTAGCACTCGTATTTGCTCCGCTCTTCATCTAATAGTTTAAATTAAAAATCGATTCACACACACTGCCCTCCCTTTAAACGGGGAGGGTTTTTTAGAAGGTAAATATATGGATAAGTATGAAATTCTCTCAATAAAAGACCATCCCGGGTTAATTCCTCAGGCGGCGGAGTGGTTTGCGGGAAAATGGAAAGTGTCTATTGAAGCATATCTTGATAGTATGAATGAAGCGGTGGATAATCAGGATAGTGTTCCTGACTGGTTCATAATAATTGAAGAGGGAAGAATAATCGCCGGTCTTGGGGTCATTGAAAACGATTTTCATGCAAGGAAGGATCTTGCTCCGAATGTCTGCGCTGTGTTTGTGGAAAAAGAGTACCGCAGGCAGGGGATCGCGAGGATGATGCTTGGATATGTGGTTGAGAAGCTCAGAGATAAGGGAATTTCTCCCGTATATCTCCTGACGGATCACACGGAATTTTATGAAAAGATCGGTTGGGAATTTTACTGTCAAGTTCAGGAAACGTCAGGCGGATATGCAAGGTTATATATTCACAGATAAGGCGGGGAACCGTCTTTTTTTTATCCGGATCCGGCTCCCTTATTTATAAGGGAGCTGTCACGGAGTGACTGAGGGATGTTTGGAATGAGTAGAGGGTATACGGAGGAAAGTGTTCCACAGCACTTATGGAAACATCCTTACTTCCCTGCACTTTCCGGTGTATACCCGATCCCCCTGCGGCGCGCGCCTGAGTGAACGCAGTGGACGAAGGCGCCGCGTCCCCCTACAGGTAAGGGGGATGTCATCGAGCCCGAGGCGAAGATGACAGGGGGATGTCTGAGATGCGGAATGTTGGGGAGTGGGCGGATGTTCACGCGATCTGCCTTCATAATTATCCGCGAGCTTTGGGCAGTCCCCGATCCCCCTGATGACTGCGTCATCTTTCCCCCTTACAAGTAAGGGGGAAAGATCCACGAAAAACGACCGCCGGAATGGCGGTCGTGGATAATATGTTTATAAGGTTGATATCTGCAAAACTATTTGAGGATGCCGTAAAGAACGACGTCGTAAATGTTGTCGTTTTTGACTACGGCGTTTTTCATATATCCTTCTTTTTCATATCCGTTCTTTTCGAGAACTTTCTGGGAAGCGATGTTGGGGGAATATACTTTTGCGGAGATGCGGAGAAGACCGAGTTCTTCAAAAGCGATTTTTGTGATCTCTTCAACGGCTTTTGTCATGACTCCATGTCCCTTTGCTTCGTCGAGAAGGAGATATCCGATCTCAGCATCGCATGAAAATACGTCGCTTTTCTTTTCAACGGAGATATTTCCGACGACTTTGCCGTTAACGACGATAGCGCGGAATGTGCCTTCCGTACCTTCGTTTTTCATTGCGCAGTTTTCGATCCACCATTTTCCGTTTGCTGCAGTATACGGATAGGGAAGGCCGTTTGTGAGGAAGCTTCTGTCAACGTTGTGGCATACGTTTGCAAGGGCTTCACAGTCATCGGGAGTCCATTTTCTGAGTTCTATTTTCATATTTTTCTCCTTTAAAATCATGCTCCCGAAAGTGGGAGCATGGATAATGTATTATTTTGCTTTTGTTGCGATCTCTTCGAGGAGCATCTTGAGAGCTTCTTCGATAGGCATATTCTTCTGTTCTTCTGTCTTTCTTGAACGGATAGTAACTGTTCTTTCTTCAGCTTCTTTAGAGCCGACTACGAACATATACGGTGTTTTGGAAAGCTGTGCTTCACGGATCTTGAAGCCGAGTTTTTCGTTACGGTCATCAACTTCAACGCGGATGTCCACTTTGTCGAGCATTTCAGCGATTTCGTGGCAGTAAGCGTTATATTCTTCGTTTACAGAGAGGATCTTGACCTGAACCGGGCTGAGCCAGAGGGGGAATGCGCCTGCGAAGTGTTCTGTGAGGATACCGATAAATCTTTCGATAGAACCGAATACTACGCGGTGTACAACAACCGGGCGGTGTTTTTCACCATCGGGACCGATGTAAGAAGCGTCGAATCTTTCCGGAAGCTGGAAGTCGAGCTGGATCGTACCGCACTGCCATGTTCTTCCGATGGCATCGTTGAGGTGGAAGTCGATCTTCGGGCCGTAGAATGCGCCGTCGCCTTCGTTTACAACGTAATCTTTTCCTGCTGCATCGAGAGCTTCGATGAGTTTGTTTGTAGCTTCTTCCCAGTCTTTTTCATCGCCGATGTGTTTTTCGGGCATTGTTGAGAGTTCCACGTGATATGAGAAACCGAAGAGAGAGTAAACGTAGTCATTGAGTTTGATAACGTTTAAGATCTCATCTTTGATCTGGTCCTTTGTCATGAAGATATGAGCATCGTCCTGTGTGAAGCAGCGTACTCTCATAAGGCCGTGGAGAGCGCCGCTCTTTTCGTGACGGTGAACAAGGCCGAGTTCGCCGACTCTCATGGGGAGATCTTTGTATGAAACAACTTTTCTGTTGAAGAGGAGCATTCCGCCCGGGCAGTTCATGGGCTTGATTGCGAAATCTCTTTCGTCGATAGTTGTGAAGTACATATTTTCGTGGTAGTTGTCCCAGTGACCGCTTCTCTTCCAGAGTTCGCTGTCAAGGATCATCGGAGTTTTTACTTCGTCATATCCTCTCTTCTGGTGTTCTTTTCTCCAGAAGTTTTCGAGTTCGTTGCGGATGATCATTCCTTTCGGGTGGAAGAACGGGAATCCCGGACCTTCTTCCATGATTGAGAAGAGGTCTAATTCTTTACCGAGTTTGCGGTGGTCTCTCTTCTTTGCTTCTTCCTGAAGATGGATATATTCATCTAAAAGTTCCTGTTTCGGGAAGGAGATGCCGTAGATTCTCTGAAGCATCTTGTTCTTTTCGTCGCCTCTCCAGTAAGCACCTGCGATTGAGAGGAGTTTGAAAGATTTGATCATTGAAACAGCGGGAATGTGCGGGCCTGCGCAGAGATCCCAGAATTCGCCATGTTCATAGAAAGAGATAGCTTCGCCTTCAGCGATAGCTTCGCAGAGTTCGACTTTATAGATTTCTTCTGCGTCCTGAGCTTTCTTGATAGAATCTTCTCTTGAGAGTTCGTAGCGGATGATCTTCGGGTTTTCACCGATGATCTTCTTCATTTCTTTTTCGATCTTTGTGAGGCTTTCCGGTGTGAAAGCTTCGTCGCAGTCGAAGTCATAGTAAAAACCGTTGTCGATAGCCGGACCGATAGCTACTTTAACGTTCGGGTAAAGTCTTTTAACAGCCTGAGCCATAACGTGGGAAGTTGTGTGCCAGAATGCTTTCTTACCGCCTTCATCGTCGAATGTGAGGAGTTTAAGTTCGCAGTCGTTTTCGATAGGGATGCGGATGTCAACAACTTTGCCGTCGATTTCAGCGGCGAGAACCTGTTTAGCAAGGTTTTTGCTGATTGATGAAGCTACTTCGAGAGATGTGATACCGTTTTCGTATTCTCTGACAGCGCCATCGGGGAATGTGATCTTGATTGTCATTTTTGTTCCTCCAAAAATTATTATTTTGGGACGAATATAAAAAAGTCCCTGTGTATATTCACAGGGACGAAGTAATCCGTGGTTCCACCCAAATTAGCAATTATGCTCACTCATTTTCCTTTAACGCAGGTTACGTCCCGTCCTACTTGATTCAGCGGGCAGCTCGGAAGTGGTTTTCGCGGTTCTCAAACAGGATATTTTCAGCTTACATATCCCTCTCTGGGAGTGAGGTTATCGTTACTCGTCTTCGTCAAAGCCTTTTAAACTTATATTATATTATCACTAAAATTTAGTTTTGTCAATGGTATTTTATGCGTTTTTGATTATAGATGTGTTTCATAGTCAATAATCCCCGTAAAGCTATCTGCACTCCCGCCCGCCACCCCCGCCGCCGGGCCGTGCATGCACGGCCGGCCAAGTGGCTTTGCCACTTGGCCGCGAAAGCATGGCTTTCGCGCGGCGGCGGCAGCGCCGCGCGGGTCGCTTTGCGACCCGCACCCGAAGGCTTTGCCTTCGGGAACCGATGCGGAGCATCGGTTGCGGCGCGGGAGGGGGTGGGTGGGCGGGGATGACAAAAAAAGAAAAGTGCGACAGCACTTTTCTACCTTATTGAAACCCGCTGAAATCTCATTTCAGCGGAAAAGGACGGAGAGGCACCTATGGAGCTAAGACAGCAGAGAATCGGAGGTCTTAGCGTAAATACGGTGCATTGACGTCCGCGGGCGGGTGAAATAAAAACGAGGAGGTGTGTTCAGATGAAGGTAATAAGCCACACTCAGCAGGAACTGAATAATATCGTCATTTTAAACGGCGAAGTGTATGAAATAATCTCGGAAGCAGTATCGGAAGACAGTGAAGAAGATGAAGGCGGGTCTTTATTGCAGGGTGTCGACGGATATGCAGGCGGAAGGCTATTCCATTGATGCCCAGAAAGAACTGCTCGCAAGTTATTGCAGGATCAAGAATATAGATAAATACGATTATTATATCGACGCAGGTTATTCCGGAAGCAACATGGAACGCCCGGGGCTTGAGAAGCTGAAAGATGATTGTAAGGAAAAGAAAATAAACGTTGTTATTGTCTATAAGCTCGACAGGCTCTCCCGAAGTCAGAAGGATACCTTATTTCTCATCGAAGAAATATTTATACCAAATGGTGTGGATTTTATTTCCATAAGTGAAAATTTTGACACCGCAACGCCGTTCGGCAAAGCCATGATAGGTATTCTTTCCGTCTTTGCCCAGCTCGAAAGGGAAACTATACGTGAAAGAACGAGAATGGGGATGAAGGAGAGAGTGAAGGCAGGTTATTTCCCCGGCGGCGGAAAGCTTCCGTATGGGTATGATTATGATAAGATAAAAGGCATCCTCGTTCCGAATGAAAGGGCGGAGGATGTCAGGAAGATGTATGAAATGTATATCGACGGATATTCCACAGGCAGGATCGCGGAGATGTTCGGAATAAAGTACGATTCCATGATAAAGAACATATTGAAAAGCAAGATAAACTGCGGGATCATTGAATATAACGGCAGTGAATACGACGGACTGCATGAAGCGATCGTTGACAGGTCCGTGTATGACACAGCCATGAACATCATGCAGGGGAGATCTTCACGGTATGTGAGGGTTTCGGAAAATCTGTTGACGGGGATACTTTATTGCGGTGTCTGCGGGGCAAAGATGCGGTATCAGAAATGGGGAAGTGCAGGAAAAAAGATATGTTGTTATTCACAGCAGTCCGATAAGCCATACATGATAAAAGACAAAAACTGCGACAACAAGAAAAACTTCGCTGATGAGATCGAAAGGCTTGTCATAGGCGAGCTTTTCAAGATGTCCCTTGATCCGGAGAGGATATCTTCTCAGGAGAGAGATGGTGTGAGTGAGAGTTATGAACGTCTGAAAAAGAGAATTGAGGAAAATGACAAAAAGATATCGAATCTGTTGAATTTCATTGCCAAAGGCATTGCTGTAGAGGAGACGGAAAGCAAGATCGCGTCGATTTCGGAAGAAAACGGAATTCTTAAAAAGAGGCTCATGGAGAGCGAGAGGAGAGTGAGTAATTTATCAAGTTTCCGTCAGAAGATCACGGGGCTGAGTGACATCTGGGGAGAGCTTGATGATAAAAAGCGGCGGGCGATAGTATTAAGTCTTGTGGAGAGGGTGGTGGTAACGTATGAGGACATAGATGTTTATTATACGTTTTCGTGAGGATAGCACTCATGCGGCGCGAGATCCGAACGAGCGAAGCGAGTGAGGAGTTGCGAGGCGCCGCCGCGGTCCCTCTTACTTGTAAGGGGGAAAGAGGGCGAAGCCCTCAGGGGGATCGGTGAGAACGCAGAGAGGGTGCGTATCAGTGTGTTCTGCATTTTCTCAGGATCATTTTACCTTCCGATGTGGAATTTTTTATAAAAAATACTCACGCAGGATGATCCTGCGTGAGTATCTATGATTATTCGTTTGCGAATTTTTCTCTTGAGAGATAGTAAACAAATTCCGCGATTCTCGGATGCTGAACGGGGAATGTGATGTTAAGCATTACTTTCTTGCCTGTTTTTGCGTATTTTTCGACATACTCTTTTGCGATCTCGAACGCTTCTTCGTCGGTGTTCTTCGGTGTGGAGTCTGTGGGGATACCAATTAAGATATCATTTGCAGCCGTTTCGAAAAGCACATCAAAGTCGTTGATTACTTCCTGCGGTGCCCAGATGTCGATTCCTGCTTCGATGAATACGGGTACGAGTGTTTCGTTTTTGCCGCAGGAGTGAAGCTCGAAATACATTCCTCTCTTGTGGCAGGATTCCACGAGTCTTCTGATGTACGGAACGAGCATTTCTCTAGCCGTTGCGTTTGAGAACTGCGGAGCGCGCTGTGTTCCCCAGTCGTCATTGAACATGATGACGTCTGTTTTGAGGTATTTATGCAGGTAATCAATGAGTTCGTCATAAAAATCACAAAGTTTATCGAAAAGTCTGTGAACGCCTTCTTTTTCGTCTTCGTCAACGTATGCGATCATTACTTTATCGAAGTCCATGAATGAGATGATCCTTTCGTTCAGCCCGTTCATGATCCATGTTCTGACGAGTCTGTCTTCTGAGAAGATATGGGCGTTTGCCTTCGCGGATTCTTCCCAGCCGAAGGTGGAGATGTCGGGGAAGGTTACGTATTCTTCCCATTTTGTGATGTCCGGAATGAGGGGATTGCCCGGTTTTACCATTGCTCCGCCTGTTACGGGAATAAATTCCCATTCAACGCCGAACATATCTTTTCCTCCTGCACCTTCCGCAACGCATACCATCGGCTCAGCTTCCATTACGAATGAACGGACCACATGGTCTTTGATAACTCTCGGGCTTAAAGCCGTCATTCCCGTCATATCCGGAAGATACATGGGTTTTTCGCCTTTTAATACCTTTACGATATTTTCTTTTTCGCTTATGGGGAAGTTTCTTTTCGGTTCTTCGCCTTTGAACATTGTGGAAACGTAGCTGCCGACTACCTTCCATTCATCCTGATATTTTTCCGTCAGGTTTTTGATCGTAATTGTCATTTTGTTCTCCTTTATATTATATTTGCCGTATTTTCCGGGCAGATGTCTGCATATCTGATTTTAGCATACATAAATTTTACAGTCAATTATATTTATTCAATTAAAAGAATTTTCTGTACATTCATGATAAAAAAGAACGGACTTCTACAGTCCGTTTTCTTTCATACCGTCTCAAAACTATCAAGCAGCGTTTTCTTTCCGTTTTCGTCTGTCAGGCGGATCTCGATGCAGATGAATGCGTTGGTATAAAACTCATATGAACATTCATCCCCTGTCGCCTCTATAAATGATTCGAGGTCAGCTTCGTTCTCCACAGTGACTTCGATCTTATATACTGAATTCCCTTTACGGGCGAACTGTGGCGAATATTTTCTTATTTCCTCATCTTCCGACGTCATGCCGTCGTATCCGTGAAATCTGCTGTCAAACAGGACAAACTCTTCCTTGCAGGATGAGCAAATTACTTTTACAACGTTGACATACATAAACGGCGGAGGGGAAGGAATTTCGATATATTTCCTGAAAAAGAAAAATTTCTTTACGTACGTACGCGTTTTTCCGTTTTTGTCCACATACCCGTGAAGGGTCTTATATCCCGTGTCGGGAAAATTGTGATTGTAATCATTTATACTCTTCTTTTCTTCTTTCGTGTGGACGTTTTCAAAAACACTGAATGTTTCGCATCCGCAGGTGCATTTTATTCTGAATGTGACGATGTCTTTTTTGCGTTTCTCGTTACAGGCGTACTTACGAAGATATTGCGGTACGGTACTCATGGGAATTCCTTTCTTTTTGGTGAATCATTCCGTAAATTCATAATACCACTGAGGCATTTCGCTCTCGAACTCCACGTACTCCTTTGTCGTCGGGTGGATGAATCCCAACTTTCCTGCGTGGAGGAGCTGGTCGTTGTATGGCTTGTCGATGGGGGTATTTCTGCCGTAAACAGGATCTCCGACGATGGGGTGATTTATTGCCGCCATATGGACCCTGATCTGATGTGTTCTGCCTGTTTCTAAATTTACTTTCAGGACGGTGGTCTTGTCGTTTTTGTGGTGGACTGTGTAGTGCGTTACGGCATTTTTTCCGTTATTGTGGTTTATTGCCATTTTCTTACGGTCACTTGTGCTTCTTCCGATAGGCGCGTTTATCGTCCCCTTGTCCTTTTCGAAGGTGCCGTGAACGACGCAGGTATATTCCCTCGTGATGGAATGGACGGCAAACTGTTCGGAAAGGGCGTTATGTGCCGTATCGTTCTTCGCGACGACCAGAAGTCCGCTTGTGCCCATGTCGATGCGGTGGACGATTCCCGGGCGGATGACGCCGTTGATGGTGGAAAGGTCCTTCACGTGATACAAAAGCGCATTCACCATCGTCCCCGATTCGTTGCCGTTTGCGGGATGTACGCACATTCCCGCAGGTTTGTTGATTATGGCGATGTCGCTGTCCTGATATACTATATCAAGGGGGATATCTTCGGGGATGATGTCAAGCTCTTTTATTTCAGGCAGGAGGAAGCTCACTTCGTCGCCTTCCTTCAGTTTGAGGGATGCTTTTGCGACTTTCCCGTTTACGTACACTTCTCCGTTATCAAGCAGTTCTTTTATCTTCGCCCTTGAAAAGCCTTCGACGTTTTCCGAGAGAAATTTATCAACTCTTGCAGATGAAGCTTCCCGTGGGACGGTTATTGTAGTATAGTTTTCCATTTTAGCTGTATTTTTTCAGGGTGATTCTCGTATTGCCCTTTTTCGTCATTCCCGAAATGTCGCCGACGATGAATTTGCCCTTTGAACGGACGGAGACCGTGTCTCCGATCCTGACCTGATAACCGGGTTTTACCACGAGGTTGTTGTTTACTCTTACCTTCTCTGCCTTGACGAGGGCGCTCGCTTCGCTTCTTGAAAGTTTATATACAGCGTGAACAACGGCGTCGATCCTGAGGGAAGGGATGATTACGTTCACATCAGTGAATGTGGGTTCGATGATGATCCTCTCATCGAATGAAACCACTCTTGCGTCTGCGTCTTCCGAAGCGATGCGGGAAATATGGCTCTCCAGGAATTCGCCCAGAGGGCTGCTGACAAAGACCTGCGCTCCGGTATCAAGGGTGTTGATGTCGCCGATCCTTGAACGATCGATGCCGAGGGAGATGAGGGTTCCGAGGACGTCGCGGTGCTGAAGGGGGTGTTTTGATCTGATGTGAACCACGTCGATGGGAAATTCATTTTCTTCAGGCTCGCTTCCTTTTGGGAAGATCGCCATCATCTTTCTTTCCGCATAATCACTTCCGCCGAAAAACGCACAGTCACATTCCGGATATCTTGCGATCTCCCTTTCTGTCTTGAGCTGAACGGAAGGTTCAACGAAATCGAGATATGCGGGGTTTCCCGTAAGGGAAGAGATATTTATTGCATCTTCTATTTTTGAAAAGAGGAAGTCTTTTTGTGACATATTAATATTCCTTTGTTTATTTTTTAAAAGTAAGACCGTCAAAAGATTTTGGCGGCCTCTTTATATGTATTTAAAGTTCGATATCTTCAAGATCTTCGTCGTCAACGATCGGCGGGAATTCATCTTCGAATTCTTCTTCGATGATGTCGTCGGAATAATCTTCTCCGAATTCTTCGTCTTCTTCATCTTCAACGCGGACAGCGTTTGAGATGTCGATGGTTGCAGGGGTAAGGATGAGGACTGTGTCGCTGATCTGAGAAACTTTGCCGTCGATCATGTATGCCGCGCCGTATACAAAGTCATAAAATCTGCAGTAATCTTCTTCGGAAAGCTTGTCTGTGTTGACAACGACTGCATAACCTTTTCTGAGCTCATCACACACATCTCTTACTTCGCCGACCTTTGTCGGGGTGAAAACTCTCATGCGAGCTGATGTTTCTTCGTAAATGTTCATATTTCCTCCGGAATTCTTTGTTTGATTTGTCGGCTCAACCACCGCTTTGGGGTATCTTGATTCTTTTGTTTCTGCTTTGAATGTTTCTTTCTTTATATCTGCTTTTGGCGGATCGTTTTTCACCACAGGTTTTACTGCCGGTTTCTTTTCTTTCACTGTTTCTTTTACAGCTTCCTTCGGCTTTTCTTCCTGAGTGACTTCATCTTCTTCTGTTTCGGCATATATCTCTGAACCGAACAGTCCGAGAATATTGTCCATCCATTTGCCTTTTTTATTGTCGGATTCGGTGTTGTCGAATTTGTTGTCTTTCACTTTTGTATCCTCCGTTAAATAAACAGTGCCCTTCCGATCCTTACTGTATTGGAACCGCATTTTACGGCACTTTCAAAATCGTCTGTCATGCCCATTGATAATGTATCAATATTTATATTATCATATTCGGCGGAAAAATTCATCAGTTCGGAGTAAATATTTTCTGTTTTTGTGAAGAATTTTTCAAGCTCACTTTCTTCAATATGTGCCGGAGCCATCATCATTATTCCGCGGACCGTGATATTTTCCTTTGTGGCGCAGTACAAAAGCGCATCTTTTACTTCATCGGCTTCATATCCGTGTTTCTGGGGTTCTCTGGCAACGTTGACCTGAAGGAGGATATTCATATTCACTCCTTTCAGCTTTGCCTGACGGTCGATCTCATCGACGAGGGAATTTCTGTCTACGGAGTGGATCATGTATACCTTGTCGATGATGTATTTCACTTTGTTTGACTGAAGGGTACCGATAATGTGCCAGCGGACGTCGGAAGGAAGCTTGTCGTATTTTTCCATGAATTCCTGCACGCGGTTTTCGCCGAGGTCCTTTACGCCTGAGTCAATGACCTGCATTATCTCTTCAACGCTTCTCGTTTTCGTTACTGCCACGAGGGTCACGTCGTTTTCTCTTCCCGCCTGTTTCTTTGCGGCATTTATTCTTTCTTTGATGTTTTTAATGTTGTCAGAAATCATAATCTTCTCCATCCAAAAGTATTTCCGTCTTGTTCGTGAGAGTGGGGTTCCGGCTCGCTCTGAGAATGGCGGTCTTGTCAGTATATCTGTCTACGGTCACCTCTAAAGCTTCCTTTGCGCTTCCGCCGCGGAGGCGGATTATGTATGTCTTGCCGTCTTTTTCGACGATCGAGGACTTGTTGAGGACGAATGCCCTGAAGCTTTCAGTCTGCAGTTCTCCGTTTTCGATGCGCATTCCCTCAAGGCGGGGGATGTCGCTTCTGAAAGCGATGACAGCGGCTTTTTTATCTCCTGCGTCGATGACATCAACGAGATATCCCGTGAGGATATCGCCGTCCGTGCTTTTGACGGAGATCTGCGGGAAGTTGATGAGCAGGTCGATGCGGTCAAAAAGGTAGCTGTAATATCCGCCGGACTGATCGGTGTTATAGCGGTTGATGATGTCGCTCTTTCTGTTTTTTGCGCGGTCCTCGCTGGGGATGACGGTTTTTTTATCCACAAGTGCGGCGATGATTGCCCTGTCGCGGGCTGTGGAACGGATGATGTAAGTATTGTCCTTCGTTTCTTCCGGCTCGGGCTTGTAGCTTTCGAGATAGGAAAAAAGTTCGCTGTCCGCGCCTTCGAGGGAGATCAGGTTCATTACGTCTTCATATCCGTCCGTATTGAAATACACATATCCGAAGACTGCAAAGTTGAGGTTATACATATTCAGCGGAAGTGTGTCGTTTTCGAGCATGGTGTTGTAACGGTAACGGATGTTGTACATTTCCGAAAGGGGAGTGAGGATGAACTGAGTTGCTCCGCGGAGCATATTTTCATAGCTTTTCAGTTCATTTATTCTCTTTTCGAGGATCTTTCTCTGATTTTCGTCTTCTTCCGTCATGAGGTTTTCCGTGAGGGCGTTTATGTCGTCACGGGTGAGGATGATCTTTTCGTATACCTCCCATTTTGTGTTGATGGAAGGGTTGTCGATCATGAAGCTGACGGAATCGATCTTTTCTTCGATGAAAGCTTTCGAACGGAGGCGGTAATTATCGGAAATGAGGTCCGTGGCGGAGAGGGAAGTTCCTTCCTGCACGGTTATATTTATAGGGTTTGAGGTGGTTATTTTAGTATGATCTTCATCCTTGAAGGTATAAAGCCTTGCCGGTTCGCTGATGAAGACTGTTTCTGAGCGGAGGATGACTGTTTTTTCGGGGATCATTCTGAGAACGAGGTACCCTAAAAACGTAACTGCTGCCAATACGAGAAACAACGTCTGTCTGTTTATTTTGATGCGGTCTGTGTTTTTGTGCAACTTGGCCTCCTGGTATATTTAATTATAATATTTTACCATACACAACATTTTTTATCAATGATTTTGAAATGATTTGTATCTAAACTTAAACGAAGGACATTTTTCATATAAGATAGTTTATACGATATTCGGAGTTTGTATTGAAATTGAAATAAGGATATGTTATAATGAACCAAACATTCTACGAAAGAAGATATTACGGAGAAAAATATCTTTATTCAGGAGAGAAAGACATGAAAAAATTACTGGCAATCACACTCGCAGTCCTTATGATCGTATCATTTGCGGCTTGTGGAAATGACGAAGGCGGCAAGACAGGCGAAATCACTTTCACCGACTCAGACGGCAAGAAGATCACTCTTTCAGAACCGGCTGATGTTATCGTAAGTATTTCACCGGCTGTTACGGAAATGGTCTTCGCAGTAGGTGCGGGAGATACCTTAAAAGCGAAATCAACGTGGTGCAACTATCCGGCTGAAGTGGCAGACGTTGAAGTAATCGGCGATGCTTATACGGGTATCAGCATCGAACGCATCATCGAGCTCGAAGCAGACATCGTCATCATCACAGGTTCAACTGCGGCAGGTGCTACGGAGGCTCTCGCGGCAGCAAACATTCCCGTATGCAACATCGACTTTGAAACTGTGGATGCTGTTTACGAAGGCATTACCAATATCGGTATCATCACAGGCAAGACAGCGGAAGCTGAAGCTCTCAACACAAAGCTCAAAGCTGACCTGAAAGACCTTACGGACAAGTGTGCGGCTTTTGAAAAGAGAAGCCTTTTCATCGACTGGGGTGGACTTTATTCTTCAAGCAAGGTTGACTTCTTCGGAGGAATCCTTGAATACATCAACTGCGAGAACATCGCTTATGATTATGAGTACACATCACCTCAGGTTCCCGCAGAAACGGTTATCGAAAAGAACCCTGATGTTTATATCGTGACATCAGCTCAGGAATATTTCGAAAAACCTGCAGGATTTGATGAGATCGCAGCTTTCAAAAACGGCGAAGTACATTACATCGACTACTTCGATCCGGTATGCGACATGGTTTCACGTCCGGGTCCGAGATTTGTTGAAGGGCTTAGTGTTATCGCAGAAATGGTACATCCGGAACTTAAAACGGCTGAATAATTAAATCAGGGGAGTGCGATGCACTCCCTCATCATGAATTTTCAAGCGGCGTTTTGCGCCGTTTTTACTCTATTATGGAGAGATAGATATATGGATAAGAAAAAATTAACGGCATATTTGGTAACATCGCTTATAGTTTCTGTGGCGGTTTTAGTGGGATGTACGTTTTTCGGCACAGCGGACATCACTTTTACCCAGACCTGCCAGATACTTTTAAATAAAATGTTCGGGCTTTTCTCCGAAGAGGTAGCTGCGCTCGGTTCGAAAGGAACTATCGTATGGCTTCTCCGTTTCCCGAGAGCGCTTCTCGCTTTCCTCGTCGGCGGGACCCTTTCCCTTTGCGGCGGAGTATATCAGGCGATCTTCAAAAACCCCATGGCAGACCCGTATGTTCTCGGCATCTCATCAGGTGCCGCATTCGGCGCGACCATCGGAATGGTATTCAATGTTTCAGGAAGCTTCCTCGGTCAGAACATGACGTCTGTTCTTGCGTTTTTGTTTGCGACTGTAACGGTATTTTTTGTATACAACATCGCCAAAGTCGGAAGAAGTGCGCATATCACATCCCTTCTTCTCAGCGGTACGGCGGTGAGTCAGTTTCTGACGGCGATCATCTCGTTTTTAATGCTTATATACACGACGGACATGAAAAAGATCTATTCATGGACACTCGGTTCATTCTCCGCGAAGAGCTGGAGCCATGTAATTTTAGTCATTCCGTATATCATCATCGGCAGTATCATAATCTTCACATATTGCCGCGATCTCGACATCATCATGCTTGGTGACGACACTGCGATCCGTTACGGCGTAAATACGGAAAAGACAAAGAAGACCCTTTTCCTCGTCACAGCGCTTACAATGAGTGCCTGCGTCAGCGTCAGCGGCATCATCGGTTTTGTCGGCCTCATCAGCCCGCACATCGTAAGGCTTTTTACAGGTCCGAAGCACAAAGTCCTTCTTCCGTTCTCATTCCTCTTTGGGGGAGTGGTGATGTGTGTATGTGACACTATTGCCAGAAGTATTCTCGGAAGTGAGATCCCTGTGGGAATCGTGACGGCGATCATCGGCGCACCGTTCTTTATCTACCTTCTCAGGGCGAAGAAAACGGAGGTGATGTAATGGAAAATTACGCATTATCCTTTGAAAATGTAACTGTGGCATTCGGCGAAGTCGAAGTCCTCAGAAACTTCAGTTGTGACATAAAAAAAGGCGAGTTTGTCAGCGTTATCGGTCCCAACGGCTCAGGTAAGTCAACGATGATCAACGCAATCCTTCAGAGCATCAGGACAAAGTCCGGAGAAATATATTTAAACGGAAAAAACAACAAGGATTATTCCTCAAAACAGCGCGCGCAGTATGCGGCGGTGGTTCCGCAGGTCTTTTCAACGTCGTTTGCGTTCAAGGCGTGGGATGTTGTAATGATGGGAAGAAACCCGTATCTTTCAAGGATGCAGTCGGAAACCGCTGAGGATGTTGCCATCGTCGAAGAAGCCATGCGCATCACAAACACCCTTCACCTCAAGGACAGAAAGATCACTTCTCTCTCCGGAGGTGAAAGACAGAGAGTAATTATCGCAGGTGCCCTTGCGCAGAAACCCAAGCTTCTTATTTTGGATGAACCCACCAACCATCTGGACATTCACCACACCCTTGAGATCCTTCAGCTCGTAAAGAAGCTCAACGTTGAAGAAGGGTTGACGGTATTTGCTGTACTTCATGACATCAACATGGCGGCGAGATTCTCCGACAGGCTGATACTTATGAAGAACGGGGTGAACGTAAAGACGGGAACTATCGAAGAGATCGTCAATGAAGAAACTCTGAAGCCCGTATACATGATCGACATGGTCGTAAAGAATAATCCCCTTACTCAGTCTCTTGAAATGGTTGCGCTGAGAAAGAAGACGGATGAGATAAAGACAGATGCGGCGAAAGTCCACGTCATTTCAGGTGGCGGAAGCGGCGCTGTCATACTCGAAAAATTAAAGCGCACAGGTTACCGTGTCACAAGCGGTGTACTGAATCTTGGGGATTCGGATTATGATCTTTGTCATTTCTTAGAGATCCCGACGGTGACGGAAGCACCTTACAACAACATTTCAGATGAGGTCCACAGAAAGAACGTTTCTGTTATGAACGACAGCGAAGTTATCATCATAACCGACGTTCCCATCGGAAACGGCAACCTGAAAAACATCGAAGCTCTTAATGAAATAAACCTCGAAGGCAAGAAGATATACGTCCTGCCTTCGGAAAACAGGGATTATACGGAAGGCAAAAAAGCCGACCGGATCATCGGTGAGCTTGTGGAAAAAGGCATTGCCGGATATATCCGTCTGAATGAGCTTGTGGAAAAAATTGAGGGATATTCCCTTGTGGAGAGAGTATGAACGATATTTTAAATGTGAACATACAAAAGATGCTGCCCATTCGGGCGGCATCTTCTCATAAAGGCACGTACGGAAGGCTGACCTGCGTTGTCGGTTCGTCACATTACCGCGGCGCGGCGGCGCTGTCAACAGTTTCCGCCCTCCGTTCGGGAGCAGGGATAGTGCGCCTTGCGAGCGTTGAGCCGGCAATAGCGGTTGCGGCGGGAATGGATCCGTCGATGATATTTCTGCCCCTTGAGATGACGGAGGGCGGAAGTATCGGAATGCATAATTGGGAAGAGATAGTGAGTGCATCCCATGACAGCAAATCCATGCTCATCGGAAGCGGCATCGGGCAGGATAACGACACGAAGATCCTCGTCAAGGAGCTTGTGGAGAAATTTGAAAAGACGCTGATCCTTGATGCGGACGCGTTGAACATAATTTCCGGACTTGGGGTGGATATTCTCAAAAAGTGCATGATGACGCCGATAATAACTCCTCACATCGGGGAAATGGCGAGCCTTACGGAAACGACAGCAGAAGCTGTCAGCGAAAATATGGAAGAGTGCGCAAAGACATTCTCAATGGCATATTCCTGCATTACTGTTCTTAAAAGCTCAAAGACCGTGATCTCCGACAAGACGGGAGAGATATTCGTCCTCGACAGCCCGAACCCGGCCCTTGCGACGGCAGGAAGCGGAGATGTGCTTGCGGGACTTATCGCAGGGCTGTCCGTGCAGGGCATATCGCCCACAGATTCCGCGATCCTCGGGGTATACATCCATTCAGAAGCGGGAAAGAGAGCCGCGAAGAAATATTCAACATATTCGACCACAGCGAAAGACATACTCTCAGAGATCCCGGAAGTGTTTTTACAGCTTGGAAGATAATCCGATCAGGATATTAAGATATTCAATATACAGCATTCCCCGCACAGAAAAGTGCGGGGTCAGTTTTTTTTGACTCACAAATAAATTTTAATCAGAATTTAATGTTTCAATCTGTTGATTGTGCGTCGTATTTTTGGTATTCTTATTATATAAAACAACTATGAAAGGATGTCTGATATGAGGTTCAAAAAGCGATATATACTTCTGATCCTTGTGGTTCTTGTCTTATTTTCCGATACTGTAGGTATGCTCTGTAACAGAATCACTTTTTCTTCTGTTGAAAGAGATCATCTTAAAGAATTAAAAAATCTCTCTGCAGATGATATTTTGTCAGATATGTCGGAATGCAGACATCCGGATGATTATTACGACCTGCATCTGTATGCACTGAGAAAGAAGAGAAAAGACGAAACTGCAGAATTCTGGTATAATGCTTCACTTAATGATGAATATTCCATGACAGCAAGAAGAGCCGCACTGCAGATGTATGCGGATAAGGTGGGTCTTTCTCTCGAATCGCGCAGGCTTCTGTATGAAACGCCATCGGAAAAGATCGCCGAGTTTTATAAATCTGCTCTGTATTTTATAATAACATCCGGTGCGAAAATGGAGACGGAATGGGATATAATGGAGAGAATAAGTCCGACTGACGAAGGGGCAGAGTATCTTGAAGCATTTTTCTATGTGACTGATGTGGACGAATACTATTCCGACGCCCTTTCATGGCTGAGAGGCGGTAATTTATACCGTCGCTATGAGGTAACGGAAAAAGTCCTTTCTGATCATGAAAGTTATTTGCCCGGACAGGTTGCGGCGGCGCTGAGTTACAGATCTTTCCAGCTGGGAAAAAACGAACCGGATTATACGGCAGAGGAGCTGTTCGCAGAAAGGGAAGCCTTTACGGATCTTTGCATAGAGATAATTGAAAGTGATCTGTACAGGACAGATGAAGCAGGGGATTTTGACATAACTGATCCCGTATATATGGCGGCAGATTCGTTAAGTGAAATATACTGCGAAAAGGCCGTGAGATATTTGTTTTTAAATGAAGAAATGATCCTTGAAAGATTTGGGGAAGATCGTGGATTTTACATTTTATTCGGTGCTGTAAACGATAATGAAGAGATGTTTTCTAAATTATCTCAGCTAAGCCAAAAACAGGAAGATGTGGAGCTTCTTGTGAAATCGCTGAAGTATCATCCGCTGAAAGATGTGAACGACAACCTTAAAAAGACTCTCAGCCTTGATGAATATAAGGGAAAATATGAAATAAAATATCCCGATGATCATGACGGGACTTTTGCTTATACGGATTTAATAAAAGAAGTAATATATTCATGGACGTTTGACTGACAAACCCCGCACAGAAAAGTGCGGGGTTTGTATTAATTCACTTCAAATTCTTTATAAAGGTTTTTAAGGGCAGGTTTTGCGCTTTCCTTGTCGATGATGCAGGAGATCTTGCCTTCTGATGTGGAGATCGTCTGGATATTTACTCCGATCTCATAAAGCGCCTTGAAGAATTTTGCAGCGACCTTTGATATTGTAAGCATTCCTGCGCCGATTACGGACAGGCGTGCGATTCCGAGCGAACAGATGACATTTGCCGCGTCGATCTCTTTTGCGAACTCGATGGAGATCGCCTGCGCTTCCTGAAGCTGATCGATGGGGACTGTGAAAGTGATGTCGTTGATGTTGTTGCGGTTGACGTTCTGGACGATACTTTCGAGTCGGATGCCTCTTTCGGCGATCTTGCTGAAAAGCTGGAATGCGATTCCCGGTCGGTCGGGAACTTCGGGGATGGTGATCTTTGCTATATCGTCTTCTAAGGTAATTGCCCTGATAAGGCTTTCGTCTTTGTACATGATTTCCTCCTTAAAGTAAGCTGTGTTCCATTCTCGCGTAGAATACGTCGTCTGCGCACTCTCTGAGCTGTTCATAAAGAGATAACATATCTGATGAACGGATGAGTTCTGTCGTGAAGAACACTTTGGAATTTGTGTATGTAAGGTTGTTTTTCTTTATCGCGCCTGATGCGAGGTCGATGACTTTCTCGAACTGATCGTAATTTTTTACGGATGCGCGGATGTAATATTCATTTTTGATGCCACTCAGACCGTATGAATTGGCTGTTTCTGCGAAGTTGATGTGATTTCCCGAATCTTCTTCATTGAGGGCTTTGATGGTGTCGGAAACGACGGCATTTGCCGTAGCATCTTTTCCCGCGCCTTTGCCCATAAAGCATAATTCACCGATGATGTCGCCGTAAAGGAGGATGACGTTATATTCCTGATTTACGTTGCACATCACCGAGTCCTTCGGCAACAGAACGGGTGTGACGGAGATAGAGTACTTATCGTCCTTCAAAAGTGCCTGACCGATATATTTGAAATCATAACCCATGGTGTCCGCCATTTTTACGTCGTCAAGGGTGATGTTGCTGATGCCTCTGAGGTGAACGTCTTCCGTCTTTGCGTGGGTGTGGAAAGCGAGGGAAGCGAGGATGCAGATCTTTCGCATCACGTCATATCCTTCGATGTCTGCCGTCGGGTCCGCTTCCGCAAAGCCCAGATCCTGAGCGACTTTGAGAACTTCGTCAAAATCCCTCATCTCTTTCGTCATCTTGGTGAGGATAAAGTTGGTGGTTCCGTTTAATATCCCCTGAATCTTCGTTATCTTGTTGATCTTGAGAGTTTCCACGATTGAGGAGATAATGGGGATGCCGCCGCCGACAGCGCCTTCGTAATAGAGCTTTACGTTATTTTTGTTTGCAAGATCAGTCAGTTCCGCGATATGGGCGCAGATGACTTCCTTGTTGGCTGTGACGACGTGTTTTCCTCTTTCGAGGGATTTTTTAATGTATGTATATTCAGGTTCCATGCCGCCCATGGCGCTGATGATGATGTCGACGGAGTCGTCATTTATGATGTCTTCAAAATCATCTGTCAGGACGCAGTCCGTGGGATTTACGGCTCTGCGTTTATTTTTGTCTCTTACGAGTATCCACTTTATTGCGGCGGGAGTTTCTTTTCCTGCGAAATAAAGACCTCTGTGCTGATTGATTATTTCATACACTCCCAGTCCTACAGTACCGAAACCCAAAAGGGCAATTTGTTTCATATTTACCTCCGGTGTACAGATTAACGTGAATATCACGCCGAAAAGTATTAATCTGATTTTAACACATAGCTTTGGTTAAATCAATCGAAATAATTCACGCTTTTTATGAATAATACACTTTTCCCCGTCAACAATATGAATAACGAAAGAACGTACGTATTTCACAAGATGCCGCAACCGGCATAACATATTAGGGGAAACCCCATAAAAATGCATTATTTGGTTTAAGGAGAAACCGTATGAGTTTACAGATAAAAAGAGGCGATGTGTATTATGCGGATCTTAGCCCGATCGTCGGAAGTGAGCAGGGCGGAGTCCGTCCGGTGCTCGTTCTGCAGAATGACATAGGCAACCGTTACAGCCCCACGATAATAGTATCCGCCATTACATCACAAATGAATAAAAACAAACTTCCCACCCACATTCCCGTATCTTCATCAACGGGACTTGCGAGGGATTCGGTTGTGCTTCTGGAGCAGATCCGCACTATTGACAAGATGCGCCTTCGGGAAAAGATCGGGCATGTGGACGCAGACACTATGGAAAAGATCAACGACGCGCTTGCTGTCAGCTTCGGCATGAACAGGTTGTTCTGAAATTTCCGTTTGTTGGATGAATAAAATGCTGCCGGGAATAAAACAATAATAGCGAATAAAAATCAAGGAGAGGAACATGAGAAAACTCATTGCAATCTTAATTTCCTTCATGCTTCTCTTTACTGTGGCGGCATGCTTCGGTAAGGACGACGGGAAGGACAACATGAATAATAACAATAATAACGGTTCAAGTCAGGGCGGAAGCTATAACGACGGCACAAACGGCGGCGGCAGCGGCGGAAATATGAACGGCGGAAGCATGAACGGTGGCGGTATGAACAACGGAAGTATGAACAACGGAAGTATGGATTCCGTCGAAGATCTGACGGATGCGGAAAGGGAAACTCTCCGTTCGCAGATCGATTCCACCCACGGCCTTACTTTCGGCGACATCCGTTTTGAAGGAACAAAGGCGATGATCACACTCAAAGACGTCACCGAAGAAATCGGGGATGATGTAAGAAATTCCATCAGGGATATGGTCAGATCTATCCGCGGAAGTGTGACGGATGTGGAAATTTTAAAGTAATATAAGCGGCTCAGGCCGCTTTTTTTGGTGGGATATTGCATAAAAATGCGTGATATGATAAAATATAATCAATATTATATCTGTCGGGAGGTATTATGCAGAAAAAAGACCTTTCAAATCACGAGATAACCAAAAACAATACGAAAGAACTGTTTCTCACTTATGATCAGGAAAAGATGATAAAAAAGTGGGATCTGAAACATGACGAAGAATACCTTTACATAAATTTTTTAAATACGCCTTACCGCATAAACCGTCTTACGGGCAACGTCGAAGAGCTTGACCTCAGCGGAGGAGTCTTAAGGGAAGCGGGTTTCAGCGATACTCTGAGCATATTTGATGTTCTCTGTTATTCAAAAGACGACTGCCGCCTTGCGGGAACGTTCTGCACAGTCAACAGCCTGAAAGGAATTGCGTATACGGCAGGTCCCGGAAGCGGGATGTTTGACAGAAATGCGGCTTTTGTTGACAAAAATCAGCATATCTTTGCGGAGTTTTTTGAATCTCTCGGCGGTGAGAAGGTCACAGGCGGGGATATCTCATATAAGATACAGATATTTGATTTCATGCCCGCGATAGTGCGCTTCTGGGCGGCGGATGATGAATTTCCTGCGGAAATTAAATTTTACTGGGATGAGAATATACTGATGTATATGCATTTTGAAACGGTATTTTTCATAATGTCCCATATTTACGGGCTTCTCAGGAAATATGCGGAAAAATGCGGAATAAAATTCGAAGAAGGAAGATAGACAGGTAGTGAATATAGTACAAATCGCGCTTATTGTGGGAATAATCCTCGGACCGGTGGTAATTATAAGCGCTGTCAAAAAGCAGAAAAAGAAAAACTCCGCTTGCGACGGAAACTGCAAAAGTTGCAACAAAATCGGATGTGAATAAGTTAATAAATTCAAAACGTGAATAAATTCAAAAAAAGCCCTGACGGATCTTAAAGATCGTCAGGGTCGTTTTTCAGTTTGCAGTCAAAATAATTTTCAACGAGATATTCATAATCACTCAATGCGCAGAATGATCCCCAAAAACTCAGGACTTTACCTTCGGAGGTGTATTCCCCGACATATCCCCGGAAGCTTTCGTTTTCATAATCAGCCCAGAGAATGAGGAAGCTGTCGTCGGAATAATTCAGCTTTATGCATATATCCTTCGGGGAATTGTACGTATAGTACTTATTCAGTATCTCCCTTTCCGAAAAATAATCCACAAAATCCGTTATCATATCTTCCGGCAGGGTTTCAAGAACTTCGCATTTTTCAAGGTCAATGGGTTTCAGCTTTCTGAAATGATCCGGCACCCATGAAGAGAATTTTTTCTGTTCCGGGTTGTCGTAATTTATCAGCTCCACACTTACCACGTCGTTTAATTCTTCCCTGTCGATGTCATACTGCCCCGGATCGCATGAGGAAATGGACAGGCACATTAAGATGATCATTATCACGCAAATGAATTTCTTCATCCGTTATCTGACCTCCGTAAGTTTTTTAATAACACTGAAGTGAGAACCACATATTTTCAAAGCGGCAGTTTTTCAGGTCGTCTTTTCTGATGTAATAATACAGCATGCCGCAGTCGCCGAACATCCACTCATAATCGTCTGTTTTGATGGTGGAGAGCTGCAAAAGGAGGATCCAGTCTTTGGCTTTTTCGCGGATATCCATTTTCAGTTCCTGCGGGGTGTTGCGGTAGCTTTCCGCATCGCCTGAATAAAGTCTGCGGAAGGCCCTTTCGCAGTCCGTCAGCATTTCGCTCTGGATGATGTCCGCATATCCGAGGAGCTTGTGACGTTCGGGGATGTCGTCTGTATCGACGCCGAGTTTTCCGAGGGCTTCGTCATAATCCTCAAAATCGCAGTCTTCGTCTTTAAGCGCGTCATATTCCTCAAACATCGGGTAAGAAACTTCGGGGATGAATTCTATTTTACGCTGAGGGATAATGTATTCTTCGGGAAGGTCTTCGGGAAGCGGCGTTTCTATGAGAGAAGAGATGTCTTCGAAATAAAACACTCTCGCAGAGCCGTTATCTCTCGGATCAAATCCCCAGCATGACGATTCACATTCATAAAAAAACGACATAATTCCTTTTTCGGGAAGCATATTGTCCTTGTCATATTGTTTTACTTCCGCAAGGTTGATCTGACAGAAGAACGACAGAGGACGGGTGATATTATCGTCATAGCTTCTGAATGTGGGCCACTCAAAATTTTCGGGAAGAAGCGGTCTTCCGCCGAACTTACTTTGGGAAGAAGAATTAAGAAGTGAGTTACTCATCTTAAGTCTTACTGAATTCTTCGCAAGCTTTTTTATGTCTTTTTTAAGAGGATCTTTTTTGAAGAGATCACGTAGAGCCATAACATTTCTCCTTATTATTTTTCAAGAGTATTATATATCTTTTCCCACACTTTTTCGTCCTGCAGGGTCATTCTTTCCCAGTCGAAGCGGGCTTTGAATTCTTCCTTTTCCTTATTGGTTCTTTCGTGGTCGTTATATTTCGAGAGTTCCGCCACGAACTCGTCTTTATATTTCACGGCGTCGGAAGTATAGTTCGGGTTATGTGCCTTATTTTTCTCAAGGACAAATTCCACATTCGGTTTATCCTTCAGGGCGGAATAAAGCAGATCATAATGACACTCCTTCTTTACCATCGGGTCGTCTTCGGAATAGATGAGAAGGACGTTTGCAGATGTATTTTTCAATGTTTCCACAGCGTTGTATTTCACGAAGTCAGGGTTTGTCCTTTCTTCGAGTTTATAGATATCTTTTCTCCAGAGGCTGAGGATGCCGGGGAAGTTCTGTTTTACCATTTCCCACACGCTTACGAATCCTGAGATAGGGATGACGTGTTTTATGTACGGGTGAAGGGCGAGGATATTCAATGTTGAGAACGCGCCCCAGCTGTGTCCGATGACGGAGAAGGTGAAGTCTGTGAAGTATTCCTCGTTTTTCAATGCGTTCATGCAGTCGTTCAGGTCGACGAGGGACTGGGTAAGTCCGTTTGAAGATTCTCCGCCGGAGAGCATACATCCCGTATGGTCATAGGAAAACACGAGATAACCTTTCTTTGCGAGAAGTTCGATCTCCTTCATATAGGAGAGGTGGCCGCCGCCGTGACCGTGGTCGAAGATAATGAGGCGGTTTTTTATGGGGTTTTCGTACCAGTAAAAATTGCCTTTAAGGGTATGGCCTTTGCAGGACGGGAAGGAATATTCTTTGCTGTTCAGTCCGGGGAAGTCCTTAGCGGAGAAGTAAAACACAAGTCCCGAATCGTCACAGCGGACGAAGATGTTCTTTTTATATATTTTTTCGATGGCATTTTTAAATATCATATCTGACCTCGGTATATATTTTTTTTCATTATATCACAAACGTCGGCATGTTGCGATATTTTTCGCATATTCAGTCGTTTTGTGGCGCCGCCGTGCTCAGCGCTCTGCGCTGAGCCGCCTGAGGCTTCGCCTCAGGCAAAATCCGCGGATGCGGATTTTACGGCGGCGGCAGCGCCGCGCGTCTGTGCGAAGCACAGACGCAGTCCGTGGCGAAGCCACGGACGAGCGTTGCTGACAACGCTCGCGGCGCGGGGGTGGGTGGGCGGGGATGGAAAAAAAAGAAAAGAGCGAAGCACTTTTCTACCTTATTGGCTCCGCTGAAATCCCATTTCAGCGGAAAAGGACGGAGAGGCACCTATGGAGCTAAGACAGCAGAGAATCGGAGGTCTTAGCGGAAATATGGTGCGTTGACGTCCGTGGATGGGAATATGTCTTATCCACAGAAGGGTAAGCTATTATATATCCGTTTATTTTATGCAGGATTGATACGTATGAAAAAATGTGATATAATCACATCAGTAAATCAAAAGGGGAACATTATGCCGAAATTAAATACACTTGTTACATATAAAGACTCTTATGAGCTCATGCTCAAAAAGGTGAAAGGACCGAAATACTATATCGCGAAGGTGGAATATACTCAGGAAGATTATGACAGAATAATTTCTCAGTCAAAGGAATATGTCGTATATACCGAAAACGAAGAGATAAAATACATCGTGACGGAAAAATCCGCTACCCCCGTGACGTCAAATTCCGAAACGCTTGTCGGCGAACCGAAAGTGAGTGATATTGTGGTAAAGGACAATGAATTTGCGGGGATACTGGTATATTGTCAGCATGAAAGCGAAACTTATATGATCTACAGTCTTGACGATGAAGGCGAAGGGCTTGTGCTCATAAACGGCGAAACTGCAGGGCTTACAGAAGACAGCTTCAGCTTCAACCCCGGAGACAGAAAACTCGTGAATACTTACCGCATCATGAAAAGATCCGATTGGGAAAACAGATTGTGGGGAGTAAATGAAAAATAGGATAAAGGCAGGCAGTCTCTGGTTTATGGAATCCTGCCGGCAGGAAACGAAAGATGCTTTTCTTTCTTCGGGGAAAGTCGTGAAATATGAGAAAAACATTTGTTTCATCCGTCCGAGAGAAGGCAAGAACGCCCTGTTCTTCCTTTTGGACGGTAAAGTGCAGGTATATAACCTTACAAATGGCGGTCTGAAGAAGATACTCTTTATTCTCGGCAGCAATGAGCTTGTCAATCAGAGAATATTCGGCGACGTTGATACAATATATGCGGAGACGTTGGATGAGTGCGAACTTTTTATCATTGACAGAGAATGTCTGTTAAATCTGATGAAACAGGATTTTTCACTGTCAAAAGCGCTTATGACATATCAGGAAAAGAAGATGTGGAGGCTTGAACATCAGCTTAAAAATACTTCCGGAAGCATATATCTTGAAAAGAAGCTCGCGTCCAGGTTGTGGAAGCTTGCGAGGGATTTTGGCATTCTGGCGTCAAAAGGTATGCTCATTGATATGCCTCTTTCAGTCACTTTCCTTGCGGATCTTCTCGGTGCGTCGAGGGAGAACACATCCCGTTCCCTGAAAAAGCTGACAGAAATGGATCTCGTTTTTGTGGATAAGAAGAAAATTTATGTAAAAATGGATGAAACGTCCCGTTTTTACAAATCCCATGATAAATAGTTCATGATTTAAAGATCTTTTCGGGGATCTTTTTTATTTTTTGTGATTTTGTGATATCTGTCACAGAATTATCCGCGTAAAGAAGATATTATTTAGTCAGAAATCAAGCAGACTGAAAAGGAGATCATGCAATGGGTTATGTTTTTTCAAAAGAGCAATTCTGTCATGTTTTCGGAAGGCTGAAAGAAAATCATCTGATTTTTGCTCCGAAGATATTTCCGGGAAGCGGAATTCATTTCGGTTGACGGATAAAATAATCGTGTCTGAAAACATATCCCCTTGAAAGAACGTCAGTATCAAAGTATAATTAAACCATACTTACGGATTTCAGGGGGATATTATGAAAATTACGACACAGATGATAAATGAAGTAAAAGCGAAAGGATTTCTTATTAACAGGGCAACAACGAAATTTTCCGGCAGGATCGTTCCGAGAGGCACGATCTTTACTGCGAAGGATTTTGCGGTAATGAGCGAGATCGCAGATAAATTCGGAAACGGCAAGCTCATGGCAACGAGCCGCCAGTGCATCGAGATTTCCGGCATTGAATATGAAAACATTCAGGCGGCTATCGACTTCGCTTCTGAAAACGGACTTTCTTTCGGCGGAACAGGCGCAAAGGTCCGCCCGGTCACTGCCTGCAAGGGAACGACGTGCATCTACGGAAACATCGACACTCACCGCATCGCAACCCTCATCCACGACGAGTTTTATGTTGGCAGAAATTCAGTAAAGCTTCCGCACAAGATCAAGATCTCAGTCGGCGGATGTCCCAACAGCTGCATAAAGCCGTCGGTGAATGACATCGGTATCGAAGGACATAAAGTGCCTGTTTTTGACGAAGACAAATGCAAAAAATGCAAAAAATGCGTTGTGGAAAGCTCATGTCCCGTAAAGGCGGCGGAGTTTGTAGACGGAAAGCTCATCATTGACAATAAAAAGTGCATCGACTGCGGAGTATGCATCGAAAAATGCACCTTTGACGCCTTTGACAGAGAAAACACTCCTCCTGCATACAAGATCTTTATCGGCGGAAGCTGGGGCAAGAGAACGGTCAAAGGAACTGCTCTCAGCAAGTACGTTACGGAGGAGGATATCCTTCCCATTATTGAAAAGACGATCTTATGGTTCCGCGACAACGCAGAATCAAAGGAACGCCTCGGCGCTGCAATCGAAAGGATAGGCTTTGAAAAATTTGAGAGAGAAGTAGTGGAAAGTGATGAGCTTCTTTGTCGCAGGGAGGAAATTTTAAATAAGGAGATCTGACAGATTGAAGAAAATATTATGTGTGGTTATGGCGCTTGTGATGAGCGTGGCTTTGTTTGCGTGCAAAGGTGAAGGTGATTCAGAAAAAGACGGAATAATTCTGACGGATCATGCCGGCAACACCGCATATCTTACGAAGACTTCAAGGGTCGTTTCGTGTTACGCTTCACTTACGGACTGCTGGCTTCTGGCAGGGGGAGAGGTCGTGGGGGTGACGGATGATTGTGAAGAGAGGGGAATTATTTTTGAAAACTCTCCTGCGATCATCGGTTCCACAAAAGTCATCGACGTGGAAAAGATAGTATCCCTTGATTCAGATTATGTCATCATGTCCTATGACCTTACGGCGCAGAGGGAGCTGGAAGATGTGCTTGAGAGTATGCAAATACCATACGGATATTTCAGGGTGGATACGTTTGAGGATTATGAAAAAATCATGAGTTCCTTTACTTCCGTCACGGGAAGAAAAGACCTTTATGAAGAAAACGTTTCAAAGCCGAAGGAAAACATATCCCGCATCCTTTCGGAAATACCTGATGACAACGACGACACTTTCCTGCTTCTCCGGGCATATTCAACGGGGATGAAGGTCAAGAGGGATGACAATCTTGCAGGGCTGATATTAAATGAGATGCATCTAACAAACATCGCCGATCTTTCTGAGTCAATTCTTGAAGAGCTGAGCATGGAGAAGATACTCCTGGAAGATCCGGAATACATCTTCATTTCAACTATGGGAGATGAAGAGGCGGCGAAGAAGTATATAAGTGAGAATATTTCTTCCGATCCTGTGTGGCAAAGCCTCAGTGCGGTGAAGGAAGGAAGGGTATTTTTCCTGCCGCAGGAACTTTTTCATTATAAACCAAACGAAAAGTGGGACGAAAGTTATGAATATATCAGAAAAATCCTTTACCCGGAGGTCGTACCGGAGTAAGACGGCAGGGGTGATGATGATCCTTGGCGTTTTGCTTATTCTGAGTTTCTTGCTCAGCGTCCTGTTCGGTTCCACAGGCGCGAAGCTTACGGATGCTGTCAGGGCGTTTATTTCGGGAAATTACACAGATGCGTCACTTCGTATCATCTTATATATCCGTCTGCCGCGCGCTGTGGCGGCTGTCCTCGCAGGGGCGGCGCTGTCCGTTTCGGGAGTCATCATTCAGGCTGTACTGAATAATTCAATGGCATCTCCCAACATCATCGGAGTGAATTCCGGCGCAGGGCTTGCGGTAAGCATAGTGGTGGCGATATTTCCGTTTATGGCAGACTATCTCCCCATAGCGGCATTTTTCGGCGCGCTGTCTTCATGTATGCTCATATATTTCATCAGCGCCAGGACCAATTCAAGCAGGCTGACCATCACTCTGGTTGGGATCAGTATATCGAGTATACTCTCCGCAGGGATAAATGCCGTCAGGACGATATTCCCCGACAGCATATACAATACAAATACGTTTATGGTCGGCGGCTTTTCGGGAGTGAGCTTTGCGGACATCTCCTTTGCGTGGAAGTTCATACTGGCGGGAATACTGTTCTCAGTCTTTCTCGGAAAAGACATCGACATCCTCTCTCTCGGCGAAGAGAGCGCTATGTCGCTTGGGATGAACGTAAAGATGAAGAGATTTATTCTTCTTGCCACAGCGAGCATCCTCGCGGGAAGCGCCGTCAGCTTTGCGGGGCTTTTAGGCTTCGTGGGGCTTCTGGGGCCGCACATCTCAAGGAGGATATGTCCTTCTTCTCACCGAAGCCTTATTCCCATAAGTGCGCTTATTGGCGGGATCATCGTAAGTATATGCGATCTCATAGGAAGGGTGATCTTCGCGCCGTATGAGCTTCCGGTGGGAATAATAATGTCGTTTGTGGGCGGACCGTTCTTTATCGGGCTTATCCTGATGGGGAGAAAGTCGAGGGTTTATGATCAGGTTATGTAATGTATCTTTTTCTTATGACGACAAAAGTATAATAAAAAACATCTCCCTCAGACTTGAAAAAGGAAAAATATATTCCGTCATCGGTCCCAACGGTTCGGGAAAAAGCACGCTTTTAAAGCTCATCGGAAAACTCAGGACGTGTGACGGCGGAAATATCACCCTTGACGGGAAGGATTACGGGGAATATTCCCGGAAGGCCTTTGCCAGATGCGTGGCGAGTCTTCCGCAGTCGAGAAATATACCGATGATACGCTCATGGGAGCTTGTGTCCCACGGAAGATTTCCGTATCTTGACGGAAGAAGGGTGCTGTCAAAGGAAGACAGGCTCATCGTCGACAGATCCCTCCGCCTTGCGGGAGCAGAAGAATTTGCTTTACGCAGCGTTTCTGAGTTGTCAGGCGGCGAAAGGCAGAAAGTATATCTCTCAATGCTTTATGCGCAGGAAGCGGAGTATATTCTTCTTGACGAGCCGACGACGTTTCTGGATATGTCTTCCAAGTTCGGGGTGATGAACACTCTTACGGATATGAAAGAAGCGGGGAAGTGCGTCGTGGCGGTCTTGCATGAATTATCCCTTGCGCTGAAATATTCCGATGAGATCATCGTCCTCTCTCACGGAGAGATCGTCTTTTCGGGAACTCCAAAGGAGCTTGTTGAAGGGAATATTTTAGGGGATGTCTTCGGAATAAAGGCAGTGTGTGTTACAATAGACGGAAGTAATGAATATATCATAAAAGAGGTCGGTTAATGGAAAACAAGGCAAAACGCATGGCGTATTCTTCTGTGGGGATCGCGCTGAGTGTGGTAATAATGTTTCTCGGAGCGGTGCTTGAACTGGGGATGTACGCTTCTCCCCTTATTGCGGGAATGATACTGATGTTTCTCGGCACAAAATACGGCAGGAAGTGGCATCTGAGCCTTTATATCGCAACGTCGATACTCTCTGTCCTTCTCGTGCCGCACATCGAGGCGAATATGATGTTTGTGGGATTTTTCGGGTGGTATCCGATAATCAGGCCATCTCTTCAGAAGCTTCCGAAAGGGATATCTTTTGCGGCGAAGGTCATAATATTCAACCTGACAGTAATAGTGATAGAATATATCGTCGTGACAGTGCTCGTTCCGGAAGTTCTTACAAAATGGATGATCGCGATCCTTCTCGTCATAGCAAATGTGGCGTTTGTGATGTACGACGCACTCATTCCGCGAATGGAGAGGGTAATGAAGGTCTATGCGAAGAAATTGAAATAAACAGACAAAAGCACACCGGGGGTGTGCTTTTGCTTTAGAATTCGATGTAAAATATGAAATCATTTTGTGTTTCAGTATCTACTTGTTTTTCCATAGAACCGGAAGCATTTACTTTTATTCCCATGTTTTTAACTGCAGCATCTATACCGGCGGCAGCATTGCCGATGATGTTCTTGAATGGCAAACTATTTTGCACATATTGAAAATCCCACATACTTATGGTACAATGATACTGGAAAAGTATCTGTGTAAACAGTTAGATAAACCATGAATTTGACAAAGAAGTGTGATTGTATGAAAAAGAATAAAGGTATCGCTATTTTATTGTTTGCTATTTTACTGCAAATGTGCAGTTCGGGAATGGAGTTGCTTACATTGGCAGTGGGCACTGTAGGATTAGTTGTTGCGATTATTGATGATAGCAAGAAAGACTGACCAATTCCAATTTGACAAAGGAGTGTGATTGTATGAAGCCAGAATTTAAGAAACGTTTAGTAGCAATGGGAATCATTGTTCTGGTGTTTAGTGTTCTGAACACAGTGTTTAAGCATTGGATTTTTTCAAGTATCGGTTTTTGTATTAGTGGTTTGCTTTGTGTAGTCCGTCCTGTAAAAATGAACGATATTCAACCAGAGAAAAGGCAACTTATGGAATGCAGAATAGCTGGTGTCATAGTGATACTGCTTGGCATAATGTTAAGAGCCAGACTCTACTAAATTCCAATTTACTCGAACAGATAAAAATGCTATGAGGAAATTTCCCCATAGCGTTTTTGACTTTTGGCAAACTATTTTGCACATATTGAAAATCCCACATATTAATGGTATAATCTATTTGATAAATAAGAATTTGACGAAGGAGATGTGCAATGAGCAACAAAGACATTATAAAATATTTTTACGAAGTGGTTGTCTCCGAAAA
>JAFXKY010000056.1 GCA_017531485.1 Eubacteriaceae bacterium
AACCCTCGTAACCAGCTTGGAAGGCTGGGGCTCTACCATTGAGCTACACCCGCGATTTCGTCAACGATGATATTATAAGGCAGAGGAATGGATTTGTCAATACCCTTTTTTCATTTTTTTGATAATTTTTATTACCATCTTCCGCCACTTCTGTTTCTCGCGGACAAGGAAAATTATATACCATACGGAGTATATTTGCAAGTACTTTTTTACAAAGATGCGTTTTGGTTCGTTCCCGCCCGCAGTCCCTGCTCACACTATGTGTTTTTATGAATATAATAAACTATACCTTACAATATCGCAGCTTTTCACCGTACTTTCGAAAATGAACATCTTGTATGAAAAAAGTTTTTATATTGATTATACATCAATACAAATTTGTCTGTTTCAAAGGAAATTCAGGCAAACAAAAACATTCAAAATGCAAAAATCATGTTACGTATTGACAAAATATGACTTGGAGTTATATAATATATTCGTGTATCTGTACGGATAGCACACTTTGTATGTGTGGTGCATTTGCATGAATACTTACGCGTTTTCATGTAAATGCATCACTATTCAGACATCGGCTCAGGGGCCGAAAAACTTGGAGGTTAATATGGTTAAAAAATGGGTATATGCTTTCGAAGAAGGAAGCGCGGACCAACGTGCACTTCTGGGGGGTAAAGGCGCAAACCTCGCAGAAATGACAAACATCAATCTTCCCGTTCCGCAGGGTATCACTGTAACGACAGAAGCCTGCATCGACTATTACACATGCGGAGAAACTATCTCCGATGAAATCAAATCACAGATCTTCGAATATCTTCAGAAACTCGAAGAAAAAACAGGAAAAACTCTCGGCGGAGAAGAAAATCCTCTCCTCGTATCAGTACGTTCCGGCGCTATGATCAGTATGCCCGGTATGATGGATACGATCCTTAACCTCGGCCTCAACTCCACATCCGTTGAAGCTCTTGCAAGAAAAACAGGCAACCGTCGTTTCGCATACGACAGCTACCGCCGTTTCATCATGATGTTCTCAGACGTTGCTCTCGGAATCAACAGGGCATATTTTGACAAGGAACTTGATGCAATCAAAGAAAATAACGGTTATACAGAAGACACACAGCTCACAGTTGAAGATCTCGAAGGCCTTGTAAATACATACAAAGCAATCTTCCTCCGTGAAATGGGTTATGAATTCCCGGACGATCCGAAAGTACAGCTTATGATCGCCGTTGAAGCTATCTTCAAGAGCTGGAACAACGACCGCGCTATTACATACCGCAAACTCAACAACATTTCACATACACTCGGAACAGCAGTAAACATCCAGTCAATGGTATACGGCAACATGGGTAACACCTCAGGTACAGGCGTTGCCTTCACACGTAACCCGGCTACAGGCGAAAACAAAGTATTCGGTGAATACCTCATCAACGCTCAGGGTGAAGACGTAGTTGCAGGTATCCGTACTCCGTCTCCCATCGACAGACTCGAACATGATCTTCCGGAAGTTTACGAACAGTTCACAAAGATCGCAAATATCCTCGAAAGTCACTACAAAGACATGCAGGACATCGAGTTCACTATCGAAGAAGGCAAGCTTTACATGCTCCAGACAAGAAACGGCAAACGTACAGCCGCTGCAGCACTCAAAGTTGCCGTTGATATGGTAAACGAAGGCATCATCGACAAGAAAACAGCACTCACAAGAGTTGACGCTTCTTCAATCACACAGCTCCTCTCTCCGCAGTTCGACTCCGATGCACTCAAAACGGCAACCATCGCCGCAACAGGGCTCCCCGCTTCTCCGGGCGCAGCAGTAGGTAAAGTATACTTCACAGCACACACAGCAGCTGAAAAGGCTCAGGCAGGCGAAGATGTAATCCTCGTAAGAAAAGAAACTTCACCGGAAGACATCGAAGGTATGCACTTCGCTAACGGTATCCTCACAGCAAGAGGCGGAATGACATCTCACGCAGCAGTTGTTGCAAGAGGCATGGGCAAATGCTGTGTAGCAGGATGCGAAGCTGTAAAAGTATTCGAAGATGACAAATATTTCGTAATCGGCGATACAAAAGTAGTTGAAGGCGACATCATTTCAATCGACGGTTCAACAGGTAACGTATATATCGGAACTATCCCGACGATCCCCGCAAACGTAGGCGGAGACTTCGGAACACTCATGAGCTGGGCAGATGAATACAGAAGAATGGGTATCCGCACAAACGCAGACTCTCCGGCAGACATCAAGACAGCCCTCTATTTCGGAGCTGAAGGTATCGGTCTTTGCAGAACAGAGCATATGTTCTTCGACAGCGAAAGAATCCTTCAGGTAAGAAAGATGATCTGTGCTGACACAGTCCAGGCAAGAGTAGAGGCTCTTGACAAGATCATGCCGATGCAGAAGAGCGACTTCTACGAAATGTACAAGGCTCTTAACGGCAAACCCATGACAGTACGTCTTCTCGACCCGCCGCTTCACGAATTCCTCCCGCAGGAAGAAAAGGACATCATTACTATCGCTGACGAACTCGGCATTTCTGTAGACAAACTCAGACTCAGAATCGCTGACCTCCACGAAGTAAACCCGATGCTCGGTCACCGCGGATGCAGACTTTCAGTAACATATCCGGAAATCGCAAAGATGCAGACAAAAGCTATTCTTCTCGCAGCACTTGATGCAAGAAAAGACGGCTATGATCCGCACGTTGAGATCATGATCCCGCTTGCAGGCGGAAAAGCTGAACTCCAGCACGTTATGAACATTGTACGCGCACAGGCTGACGAAGTATTCGCAGAAACAGACGAAACTATCGAATACCTCCTCGGAACGATGATCGAAATTCCGAGAGCCGCTCTCCTCAGTGATGAGATCGCTGAAATCGCTGACTTCTTCTCATTCGGCACAAACGACCTCACACAGATGACAATGGGCTTCTCACGTGACGACGCAGGCAAATTCATCGGTGAATACCTTGATCATGACCTTCTCGAACATGACCCGTTCCAGTCAATCGACCAGGCAGGCGTAGGCAAGCTCGTCAAGATGTCAGTAAAAGCAGGCAGAGGAACAAAAGAAACTCTCAAATGCGGCGTTTGCGGCGAACACGGCGGAGATCCGGCATCAATCGAATTCTTCGATACATGCGGACTCAACTACGTATCATGCTCACCGTACCGCGTACCGGTAGCAAGACTCGCTGCAGCTCAGGCAACGATCAAACACGAAGCGTAAGTAATTTATATAACCACAAAATCCCACGGAAACGTGGGATTTTTTTATATTAATTGAGATATATGGCGCATTATGATATAATATCATCCGGCCACCTTCAGACAAGGCGGTTGCCCCTGTTTCCGGACAGAGGGCAGTCCCTCTGTTCAGAATGACAGAGGGGGTGATAACCATGTACATAACATTCGATAACCTGATGCAGTTTTCAATACTCATCATTGGCTTGATTACGCTTGATTTAAACATGGTTCATTTCACAAAAAAATAACCGCCCGGTCTTCCAAACTAAAGCGGTTATTTTAATTTAAAAATCGTTTTCGGGAGCAACCGTCTTCCGGTGTCCTTTTCTGTAATTATATTAGCATTATTTATAAGATTTGTCAACACACTGATATGAGATGATTCTCGATTAAATACTAAATAATGCTGCAATCTTCCCGAGAGAGTACGAAAGTGATATAACCCCGACTACAGTGAGCCATTTCGCAATCCTCTTATTGTCTATAACGGCAAAAATAAACTTTTCAATCATTTCTTCCCTCTTTTAAAAATATCTTTATCGATGTTTATTTCTTCATAGTCCCTCTCCATCCGGATTTCCATCTCAATCACTTCTGCACCACAGTATTTGACAAGTTCATCAACATATTTTTCATTATACCACATAGTAGCAGACGTTCCGTGTGCGTTCTTTCTTACTACTTTCTTCGGAATCATGAAAATTAACGGATTTGCCGTCAGAATTTTAGCATTTTCGGGGCTGTCAGATATTATCAGGTATTCAACCCTCTTGCCACCGTTAAGTTTTCTGAAATACACAACCGTCACTATCAGTCTTTCGGTAATATCTAATGTCGCCGCAGGAATAAACCAGTTATAAAACCTGATCTCATCTTCAGATACGACAATATATTCAAACAAGAAATACAATAATATGCACATCAAAATAAACATCGGTATCATAAACGGAATACATCCGATATACATAAGCCACTCAGTAGATTCCGATGCATATTCCCTGCTGATGACCGAATCAAACCTTCCGTAAGCACATGTTGATATGTACAACATGAATAGATGTAAGAATTTCCTGATGTCCAATTTAGGCCATATGATTTTCTTCCCCATACATCCTCCGCAAAAACAATTTCCTTACAAAAAAGACCGCCATCGGCGGTCTTTGATATGTACAGATTATTCTACGATTGAAACGATCATGCCGTTTTTAACGCCTGCGCCGTTTCCTTCTTCTGTGTCGATGTGCATTTCGAGAGCGTAAGAATCGCTTGCACGAACGAGAACGTTCTTGAAGATAACGCCTCTGTCGCCCGGTACTTCAACGTTTACGATGTCGCCATCTTTGAGGCCGAATTTTTCAGCGTCAGATGTGTGCATGTGAATGTGTCTTGCTGCTACGATAACGCCTTCTGTGAGTTCAACTTCACCGCAGGGGCCAACGAGTGTGCAGCCCGGTGTGCCTTCGAGTTTGCCTGAATCTCTGATAACAGCGGGAACGCCGAGTTTGAATGTGTCAGCTACGAGAACTTCTACCTGGCTCTGTTTTCTTGCCGGTCCGAGTACTCTTACTTTAGCAACAACGCCTTTCGGTCCTTTGATGTCGAGTGTTTCTGTGCAAGCGAACTGACCCGGCTGTGAGAGGTCTTTCATGTGTGTGAGCTGGTAGCCTGCTCCGAAGAGAGTTTCGATGTCAGCCTGTGAAAGATGGATATGTCTGTTTGAGTTAGCAATAGGGAATGATTTTGTCATTATTTTTACTCCTGAGTTATATTTTTAATTTACTTTATGCAGTAATCTACGTATATATTTTACCACATATATTCCAAAATTTAAATAGGGGATTAGTTGTTTTTGACGTTTTTTCTGATAAGGTCGCCTTTTTTAAGCTTCGCGCCTTCAAATTTCGCAAGAAGAGTTTCCATCGGGTGCGGAGCATCCTGTCTTTCGTTGCCTTTTTCGTCATAAAGCGCCGTAAGTTTCACTTCGTCATAAACTTTTCCCGGAGAAAGCACTTCCATTTCATCGCCGACGGTAAATTTATTTCTCTGCGAGATCTTCGTGATTCCTTCTTCGTCTGTATCCTCAAGCACCTGAGCCATGAAGTCATAATTTCTTACATAGCTGCTTGTGCCGTAGTTCTGGGAGGTTTCGTTTGTCTTTCCGTGATAAAAGCCCTTTGTATAGTCACGGTGAGAGATCTTGGTAAGTTCTTCGTAAAGGTCCTGCCATACGTACTCATCCGCATCTCCTCTGAGATAAGCTTCTGCCCTCTTTATAGCTTCCTTATATACGGCAGTCGTCGTCGCAACATAGAATATGCTCTTCATTCTGCCTTCGATCTTTATGCTGTCAACGCCGATCTCCATAAGTTCCGGGATATGTTCCACAAGGCAAAGGTCCTTTGAGTTAAAGATGAAAGTACCTCTTTCGCTTTCCTCAACAGGGAAATACTCCCCTTCCCTTGTCTTTTCCATGAGTGAATACTGCCAGCGGCAGGGCTGGGCACATTCGCCGCGGTTTGAATCCCTTCCCGTAAGGTAATTACTCAGAAGGCATCTGCCTGAGTAAGAAATACACATCGCACCATGAGCAAACACTTCCACTTCAAGGCCTTCACTTCTGTTTTCGCATATTTCCTTTATTTCTTCATACCCGAGTTCTCTTGCAAGGACGACTCTTCCTGCTCCGATGGAGTGAAGGAAGTTCACCGTTGATGAGTTTGTCGTTGACATCTGAGTGCTGACAGAAATGAACGCATCGGGAATAGCTTTTTTAATTTCCGTAAAAACGCCGAGGTCCGCAACGATAAGACCGTCAACGCCGATATTCCACAGTTCCTTTGCGTATTCAACGATTTCGGTCATTTCCTTACTTCTCGCCATGATGTTTACCGTAACGTTGACCTGAGAACCTCTTTCGTGAGCATATTCAACGCCTTCTCTGATTTCTTCCATAGTGAAATTTCCCGCATTGGCTCTCATACCGAACTGCTGTCCGCCGAGATATACCACATCTGCGCCGAAATCCACCGCATATTTCAATTTTTCAAGATCGCCTGCAGGCGCCATGATCTTCATAACATTACCTCTTTCGGGAGTATGTATATCGTGTGCATACTTCCTCACTTTTATATTACACCATTTTACGTTTAATGGCAACAATCTTTTGTTTTTAAATACAAAAACGTGTTTGCACCGTTGCCGGATTATGATAAAATAAACAAAACAAAAACTTACAGAAGGGCATAAAAATGATAGAATACCGTTACGACACGCAGCTTCTCATCGAAGGCACAGATCTTGACGAAGACAGAATCGCCGAATACTTCACGAAGAACTTTGACGGAGATTGTCTTCTCGCCGTCGGCACAGAAACACTCATCAAGATCCATTTCCACACAAACGAACCCTGGAAGATCCTCGAATATTGTCGCACTCTCGGCGAAATATTCGACATCGTTATTGAAGACATGGACCGTCAGTCAAGAGGGCTCAAAGGATAATATCATATGGCACTTCACCATTATGCGGGAGTGTCATTTCTTTTTTTCTGATTTTTTCGGTCTGAAAGCCCCGCCCGCCTCCCCCGCCGCCGCTTTGTGCTCCGCACAAAGCAAAAGTGGCTTCGCCACTTTTCCGCGAAAGCTTCGCTTTCGCGCGGCGGCGGCAGCGCCGCGCGGCTTCGCGGAGCGAAGCCGCCGCCCGTGGCAAAGCCACGGGCATGCGATGCTAAGCATCGCA
>JAFXKY010000057.1 GCA_017531485.1 Eubacteriaceae bacterium
AAGTAAGTAAGTAAGTAAGAGACGATCTCTTTAACGATCTGTTCATTCTTGTACCTCCTTTTTTTATAATTTATCTTTAACGGAACACTTCCGTATAACAATGGTATTTATCACTTCAAAACCGAAGCTTTATTATTTGCATATCTTAAGATCTGCGTTGCATCAAGTGCGTTGATCTTGCCGTCTTTATTGACATCTGCCCTGCCCTTTGCTTCTTCTTCACTCATTGATGCAATGACTGATGCTTTGTTGTTTGCATATCTTAAAATCTGTGTCGCATCAAGTGCATTGATCTTGCCATCTTTGTTAACATCCCCGAGGAGGTATGTTTCCTGGGAAGCCTTGTCTTTCCATACAGCTTTTAAGGAAACTTCTGTTATTGACTGATCTGAAACAGTGAGTTTATCCCCTGCAGCATATTCTTTTCCGCCGACATCCCATCTCCATGTTTTGAATTCCTTGCCTTCGGGAGCTGTGAATGTACATTCGGGAAGTGAGTACTCAACGCCGTACTTAACTTTTACGTCAGCCATCGTTCCCGTGCCGCCGTTCGTGTCGAATGTAATGAGATATTCTTCCTTCGGAATCGTAAACTTCATGACCATAACGTTGCACTGCGTGCGTTCGCTGTTCATCGCAAACTGTGTGGGCTGTCCTTTTACTGTGACATTCATTTTTTCATATTCATCAAAAACATATCCGTCAAGAACTTTCAGCACGACATGCGCTTCATATGTCTTTCCTTCTTCGAATGTTCCAAGGAACAATCCGCCGAATTCATCTGTCCAGTAAGCCGAGTAACAGGAAAATCCTGTCATCGGATGATACATTTCAAACATCGGAGTTACGTTCGCATCATCGCCCGCTTTCGGAATGATAATGTCTTTGACTGCGATCTTGTTTGTGATTGTCAGATCTGCAGGTTTTTCAGCCGCCGTAAATTCCATTACTTTTACAAGACACTTCTTACCATCCGGTAAACGTTCATATTCAGCATCTTTACCGTCAACCGTAATTTTCAGATCTGACTCAGGTGCAAATTCCGCACCGTGAGAGCAAGTAATAAGAGCATATGCCCTGTACGTCTTTGATTTTTCGAATGTTCCCGTGTAGATCTGATCGTTTTCATCTATCCACGCACATTTTTCGATTTCATATCCCGCAGTATCGGACACTATGGCAAACTGCGGTTCATTCGCAGCGCTGTCGCCTGTATGAGGAACGACAGGATCTTCAATGATGATCTCATTGACAACAGTATTTTCAATGGCCGTTAATGTAACCGTTACTTCGCAGACTGCGTTGTTTCCAGCTTTTGTGTCATAAACGACAACGTTTTCTGCTTTTAATCCGTTGATCGTAACATTGATCTCATCTTCATCGGCAAATTCAGCATAATCTTTCGCAATAAACACATGAGATGCGATGTATTTTTCGCCTGTGATGAAATTTCCCATGAATTCATGACCGTTAACATCTCTCCAGATGCTTTCACCAACGATATAATCATCGATGCCTGATGTAATGATCGAGTCTACTCCCAGACCTCCGGATTTTCCTCCGACAGGCGGATAAAGTTCTTCTATCGTTATAGTATCAATGATCTTGTCGGGTTTTGCCTGTCTTGAATCGAATTCTGTGAGGACAATATAGCACACCTGTCCGTATGCAGTAACGGATACGTCAACTGCTTCGTCTTTGCCCACAAGAACCGTCATATCCTCGCTTTTCGCGAAAACATTTCCATCCTTTGCATTGAGAATTACGTATGCACGGTATGTCTTGTCTTTTTCAAATGTTCCCGTAAACACATCTTCCGGCTTATCGCTGTCGATCCATCCCATTTCACTAACGGTGAAGCCGGGATCATCTGACATTATCGCAAATGACGGTGGCTGTGACGCGCTGCTTCCGATAATCGGATAGTTCGGAAGAGAGAACTCGATGAGAGTGATCTGCTGTTTCGGACGGAGATGTAAGCTGTATTTATACTTTTCTGATGTGACATAATTGCCATACGGGTCGGTCAGTGAAACATTGATTACCACTTCATATGTTTCGCCGATCTCATATTTCTGACGATCCGTTCCGTCAAAGATGAAGCTCATCTGATTACCCTGCACGTTATGGGGATATATCTTCTCTTCGATAGACATCATCTCGCCCGGCGCGTGTACCGCAACCGAAATATCTCTTGTGAATCCTCTTTCCGTCACATCTGACATCACTGCATCAAACAGGAATTCAAGAAGTTCGTCTTCGTACGCATATACTTCCGTCTTTTCCTTTGAAGGATCATATTCCGGATACATATTCATCAGCCCCATGCAGTCCTGTGTCACGGCGATCATTTTTTCTCCGTAGCGATGAACATCATGTCCCATGAGGATATAATCATCAATGTCTTTTGTTCCGTCGCTGTTTTTGATGTCAGTATTGAAGATTCCGCTTACGACCGACATTGCAACAAGATCATCTTCCTTTTCGTTTACGTATATGGAAGCGTTTGTTATATCGTCCCTTTTCCATGCTGAAGTTTCTTCGTCATATCTCATACAGACAAATCTTCCGCCATCAATAAACGCATATGCAGGTGATTTTTCAAACTCCCCGCCTTTCTGGCCGAGAATAACAGCGCTTGAGCGATATCCGTCTGAAGATGCGGCGCCGTAAAGAACTGCTTCATCCCCGACACTCAACTCACCATCCCTTATAACCGCTACACTTGATGCATACGCTCCTGAAGCGTTTTTAAATTCATCCTGCATCGTAAGAAGGCTTATCGCTCCACGGAAAGTGAGTATATTTCCGTCAACAACTTCAAACATATAATGCTCAAGTCCGACGTCAGCGGTACATTCGTAAATAAGCGCGGAATTTTCATCCCCTTCAACGATAAGGTCGTCTGAACCTACCGTCATAAACGGAACGAGGACCTGTGAATTTCTGTAAAACTTATGCTTACCTTCGATTTTCAATATCTTCACTTCGGGAGAAGCTCCGTATGTAACGAGTTTATTTCCAAGATCATGAAAGATATATTTATCCGTACCCGACGTTTTTCCGCCGTCGGAGAGGGTCACGTATGTATACGAACCTTCCTCCATAGCTTCAAGAAAGTCCTTTGTCGTATAAACAACTCTCGGATTTTCCTTTGAACCGGTGCCTTTCGGCGCAAGCGATTCTTCCTCCAGGCTTTCAAGGTTTATCAACTCCGAAAATCCGTTTTCAAGGATCGCATCCGTGGTGTAAGCAAATACATCCGCCGCAAAGAGTACGATTCCCATGATGATCAATACCGCGGTCAATAAAACCGATTTTTTCATATTTCTCATATTTCCTCCGTTATTTGGTGAACCGATCGCGGAAAGGTTCACCAAAAGGTCTTCATATGTAACCCCTCATCGGGCATTGATATTATTTCTTCAGAACAGAAGATTTGTTGTTTGCATATCTTAAAATCTGCGTTGCATCAAGGGCATTGATCTTGCCGTCGCCGTTGACGTCAGCTCTGCCTTTTGCTTCTTCATCACTCATTGATGCAATGACTGATGATTTGTTGTTGGCATATCTTAAAATCTGTGTCGCGTCAAGTGCATTGATCTTGCCGTCCTTGTTTACATCCCCGATTATAACCACGCCTGCGTTGCAAAGACAACATTCTTCGCATAATTCTTCACACACTTCGCAAAGCTCTACGCAGAAATTGCATTTTTTACAGTTTACGCAATATGCATGAGTATAACATTCGCGACATTCAGGACAGTGCTTGCCTTTAAGCACAGCACATTCGGCGCAATATCCGCACTCCTCGCAGATCGTTCCGCAGTCAGAGCAGTACTGATAGCACTCCATACATACGGTGGCGCAGTTTTCACAGGTATCACAGCCCTCGCAAAGGATCGCACAGTCGGAGCAATATTCATGACAATTCTGACATAAC
>JAFXKY010000058.1 GCA_017531485.1 Eubacteriaceae bacterium
GGAGCTGATGAGAGGACTTGAACCACCAACCTGCTGATTACAAATCAGCTGCTCTGCCGATTGAGCTACATCAGCGACAAGAGTTATTATATCAGAGTTTCGGAAAAATGCAAGTGTTTTTTGTGATTTTTTTATTTTTTTGTTACTTTGTTTTGTGAGTGGGGATCGTAATTCTTCGGGTGTATTGAATTTATGGCTGAAATATGGTAAAATCAGCTCGGAGGAAAGTATGGAAAACAATAATTTCAAGGACACGGATCTGCCTCTGGGACATCACATCCACGAAGACGGCACGATCCATCACGATCATGATCACGATATAAATATACCGCACGAAGAGGACACTCACACCCACTCTCATCCTCACACCCATTCCCATGCGCAGACCAAGTCTGTCATAAACCGCCTTTCGAGGGCAATCGGGCATCTTGAGTCAATAAAAAGAATGGTCGAAGAAGGAAGGGACTGCACGGAAGTTCTCGTTCAGCTTTCGGCGGTGAAGGCGGCAATAAACAACACGAGCAAGGTTATCCTCAAGGATCATATCGATCACTGCATCGTCGACGCGGCGAAGACGGGGGATATGCAGGCGATCGAAGAGCTGAATAAGGCGATAATGCAGTTTATCAAGTAACCGGGGAGAGCCTTATGAGCAGACTTCACACCGACGAATGGCTTATATTGATTCTTGCACATCTGCATCGTTACGGCGCTATTTACCCGTTGTTTATCCTTATGCCCATATTTGGTGAGGAATATCCTATGCTTGTCTACGGTTCGGTTTTTGTCTTGTGGGCGATATATACCGCTGTCGGATATAAAATGCGATGGAAGCATATCTTCTGCTCGTTTCAGCCGATGAAACAGAAGATGACGCCGCACCGCATAAGGTGGCATGAGATCAAAAGCAGTGATGTGTACGGAATGAGCGCAATATTCGGTTTCTTTGGCATAATGGCGTTTGTATTGCATTTTATAACATTGAAAATGTGAGTCGGGCAGTTGAAAAGAAGAAGGGAGATAAAATGAAAAAATCCACGAAGCGTAAGATCATTGTCTTTCTTGCATATTTTCATGGAATCGGTGTTTTTATCATCGGGCTTTTCATAATACCGCTGCTGTTTGCAGAAGAATATGAACTTCTTATATATGGACTGACTATGATAACGCAGGCGGCATACAGGCTCATTGGCTGCAGGATGCGGTGGAAGCACGTATATTGTGGGATACAGTTTTCCTTGAGACGGAAAATGACCCCTGAGAGGATAAGGTGGAATGAGCTCAGCAAGCCGGATATGTATCTTGAGCCGGGAATATTTTTCTTTGGCGGGATCGCTCTTCTGGCAATATACTTTTCAAACTGACGGATATAAAATCGGATACATGCAGGAGGAAATATGAAAAAAATACTCATGATAGTCGCTTCTTGGCGATAATGCAGTTTATAATAAATTTGTAGGAGGGATATATGGGATTATCACTCAGCAGTATTCACATTTTCGGCGATATTGCGCCTGCGAATTGCGGATTTTCGTTTAAGTCTTTTTCGCCGGGGCGTATGACCTGTGTGGATGATTTTTCAGAAAAAGCTCCCGATTATTCGTATAAAGCAGCGAAAAAGATTTCTCAGGAAACAGAATTTCCGGTGCTTCTTTTTGACGTGTTCGACAGTGATATGATCGAGTTTGATTTTTTTATCGGTGGAAAAATTGTTGCAGGATATTCAGATTATGAGTATGTCTCCAATAAAAAACTCTATGATATTCCCAAAATGGCAGGATATGAAGAAGGGAATAAAAAACGTTTTTCAAATATTCTTGCCTGTTCCGATACGGAGCTGAAAATAAATATGCTCGAGGAATTTTTTGGTGTATGTCTTCTTTATGATCCTGAATTGGCTGATTCAGAAGATATATTCTTCAGATTAAAAAGTGAAGCTGTGTATAACGAATATATAGAAGCTGAAAATGCAATCACAGGTAAACAAGCTCCCATAAAAGTAAGGTTGATTTCTCAGTATCCGGGTAAAATCTTTAATAATAGGTTTGGTGAATCAAGAAGAACGAAGCCGCATTTTTACCTGTATGGATATACAGATAAAAGTTCAGGTCATATCCTCACACCTGTAGAATTTACGGGGAAAGGTCTTGAACCGACAGGTCCGGATATTTACAGTCAGCAAGTGCAGGAGGTTGATCAGAGGTTTATAAAGGATAAGAATTATTACATGACAAATAAAATTACTTTTTCCGATATGTGTCCTGGAGGATACCGCGGTAAAACAATGACCCTTCCCCCGGGATTCTATCCCTTTGATTTTCTGCCATCAGGAAAGTTTCTCATTGAAGGAATGAATCGCATATATATTGTCGATGAAAATATGAAAATCATATCAAAGCAGTCCGTTAAAGGTGAAATAAGTGATATTATAGATAATTATATCCTTACAACTACAGGGGACAGCTTTTGCGGATATTGCTACGACCCCAAAGCAAAAGTATATATTTATGAAATTGTTTAGTATTGTTGTCAATAAATATCTTAAATGATAAGGAGGTAATATGAAAAAGATACTCATGATAGTCGCTTCTTTCAGAAAGAATTCTTTCAACAGGCAGCTTGCGGAGGCTGTGGGAGAATTATTTAGAGGGAAGGCGGAAGTAAAGATTCTGGAATACGGTGATGTGCCGTTATTTAATCAGGATATGGAATTCCCAACGCCTGAAGCTGTGGGAAGGGTCAGAGAAGAAGTTTTATCTTCTGACGGCATATGGATCTTTTCACCGGAATACAACTCAAAAACTCCGGGAGTTCTTAAAAATCTCCTCGACTGGCTGTCCCGTCCCGTAACAGAAACGGCAGGTTCACGGGAAAGCGCCGTAAGGGGAAAATGCGTCACTGTTTCATCCGTCGCAGGCAAGAGCGCGGGAGCAGGCGTCAGGAAGGACCTTTCGGAGCTTCTTTCAAAGATGTCCATGAACGTTGTTTACGGCGAAGGTTGCGGCATTGCCCTTGGAAGTGATGCGTTCAGCACGGGAAAGATGGATCTTTCTGAAGAAGAAATAAATATGTTCAGGGCACAGGCTGAAGAGCTTCTGAGAGCGGCAGGACAGATGATATGATAAGGAAAATTTCCTTGAAAATGACGATGGGGCAGGCGATGATGGTATTCATTGTCGGGCTGATGATGGGGACAGTGTTCTTATTCGGGGAAGCGTACTGGAATAAGGAAATAACTCCGGATGAGGCGCGCCATTTAACGGCGATATACGAATCTCACAAAGTGTCAAGAAGCCGTCATTCGATCAGGGAAATAGTTGTAAGATTCTCGGATCATGATGATCTCTGTATCGCCGGTTGTTGCGTAGATGCGGAAATGATCGGAGAGTTGCGGGATATCCCTGCCGGTGCAAAGGCTGAGATGCTTGTTCATCCAAATTCGGATACGATAATCGAGATGAGCGTTCAAGGCAAAGAGATCGTGGATTTTGACGAAGCCATGAAGGATCTGATGAAAGAAAAGACGGGATTCGGGACTTTGGGGATATTTATGTATTGTTGTGCTCTGGCAGGACTGATCGGAATGTATTTAAATCGGGGGATCAGTCCGGGGATATAATGCGATGAAGGAAAGAGGGAGAAGATGAAAGAATATAAAACATATACATTCGAAGAGATCATTGATGACGTAAGGCTTTCGCAGGAAGCGTGGGACAGGGTAAGGAGTGTGCCGAAGGAAGAGTACGCCGATGCGATCAGGCGTGAGGTAGCTTGTCCGGAGGGATTTCTCGAAAAGCTCAGAGGAAAGAGTATTGAAGAGCAGATGAAGTATTACTGTGTCGTTGAGGAAGAATACCACTCAAGAACAGCGTACGGCGAGATCACCAGGGAAAACATGAGAAGCTTCGGATATGCGCTTGAAAATTTCAGCGGTGTCAAGGGGCTTATAGTTGATGATGGAGTGATCATCGGCGTAATAATGAAATATGCTTTTGATTGGAGTGGATCGGGAGTACCGGCATTTCCTTATCAGACGATATGTACATATTCCGCAAGCGACAACAATGGTTCGGGATATGTGGACAGGGATGATTATGCACACCTTTGCTGTGTGATGGAGGAATAACAGATATGAAGAAATTAAAAGTTATTTCAATTTCGGGACAGGAAAGTTACGTCCTGAGAGATGAAGCGACAAAAGACGAATATAAGGGTGATTTCGGGTTTATAAATTTTGATGATGTTCCTGTAGTGGGGGATTACATTTTTATGTCCGAAACCGTATGTACCGATAAGGAAGAATGTCTCGGCGGAGTATTCCGTTCGGGACATTATTACGGACCTTACGGGAATGATGCAGTAAGCATAAGAAAAGGCAGAAGGATCACGGATGTTGACTTTATTGTGCTTGTTAAAGAAGACAGGACATATCTGCTTCACAGATATTACGGATGATATTGTCGGAATGAATATTAATATTAAATATAAGCCGTTTTATGCGGCTTTTTTTGTAATCGGGAGATGTATGTGATATAATCATAATATATGCAGGAGGAGAATATGAAAGAGACGGATAAAAGAAATGATCATGGCAAAGTGGCTTACATGGAAAGCATAGTTGCCGCATTTTTCGTTACGTTCTTAATTGGTATTATCATGTTTTTTGCGGTATTGTTCACAGACGAAACGAAGCTGTATCTTGTTGAGAGTGTGAAGATCGCAAGCATGATGGGGTTTGGAGCATATTTTTTACTTTATGGCTATAAAGAAAGAAAAAAGCTGTTTATTATCGTCGGAGCATCTCAGATAATATTACAGATACTCAGACTTATAGATTTCTTTACTGATTATATTATCGGTTGATACACCGAAAGTTGCAGGATAAATAAGGGAGCCGAGGAGGAATCATGAAAATATACGACATATCGCAGGAAGTCTTTTCATGCGTTGTCTATCCCGGGGATACTGTGCCGGAGATGAAAAAAGTAAAGCGCATGGAAGACGGAGAGGTTTATAATCTGACGGATTTTTATATGTGTGCGCACAACGGAACGCACATTGACAGCCCGTTTCACTTTTTCAAAGACGGAAAGACCGTAGAACAGCTTTGTCTTGAAAAAATGGTGGGTTACTGCGCGGTGGTTTCCCACAGCGGAGAGATGACGGCTGAGGATGCGGAGAATATATTGAAGACTGCATCTTCTTACGGGGAAGATGCCACAAAGAGGATCGTCGTAAAGGGTGAAAGCGTAATAAGTCTTTCAGCGGCGAAGGTTTTCGCAGAAAGCGGAATATGGCTCATCGGAGTTGAAAGTCAGTTTGTCGGGCCTGAAAATGCACCTATGGCGGTGCATAAATGCCTTCTCGGAACGGAAGCTGTCCTTCTGGAAGGGCTGAGGCTCGGGGAAGTGCAGGACGGGAAGTATATTTTATCTGCGGCGCCGATAAATCTCGCAGGCATTGACGGTGCGCCTTGCAGGGCTTTGCTCATTGAGATGTGAGGAAGATATGAAAGAGATAATTTATTTTAAAGGCTCAGACGGAGAGATCCCTGCGAACGTATTTTATCCCGAAGGGAAGGTTCGCGCAGTAGTGCAGTTTGTCCACGGAATGACGGAACATTCGGGGAGGTATGAAGAATTTGCGGAGTATCTTAATTCGCATGACGTAGCATTCGTATCATATGACCTTCGCGGGCATGGAAAGAATAAAATCTCTCCAACAGCTTCATTCGGTGAAGGCGGCTGGGAGAAGAGCATCGACGACATAAAATACTGCGGGGATATGATCGGCGGGAAATTTCGCGGAATTCCGAAATTCCTGCTCGGTTTTTCGCTTGGGTCGTTTCTCGTAAGGGAATATCTCGGGAAATATCCCGGGTGTGATGAAGGTGCGATAATCATGGGGACAGGCACCCAACCGAAGATGCTGCTTGGTATCCTCATGGCTGTTGTCGGCAGGGAAGTGAAAAACGGCGGATATGATAATGTGACGCCGCTTGTAAAAAAGCTTTCCATGGAAACTTACAACAAAAAGTTCAAAAATGCAAAGACGGGTTTTGACTGGCTTTGCAGTGATGAAGATGAAGTATTGAAGTACATAAGTGATGAACTTTGTGCGGAAAGTATCTCATCGGGACTGTTTTATGAGCTTCTGGGGTCAATGAAGCGTACGGCGGACAGGAAGATATACGATTCGTATGATAAGGATATGCCGCTAATGGTAATTTCAGGCGAAGATGATCCTGTTGGGGATTTTTCGAAAGGTGTAAGGAAGGTCTTTGGCCGCATGAAAAGCGGAGGGCTGAAAAATGCCCGGATCGTGCTGCTTGCATCTTGTCGCCATGATGTCTTACACGAAAAAAGATCCGCTGCCGCGAAAAGGGCATCGGAATTTATTACAGAATTTATAAATGACTACACGGAGGGAATATGAAAACCATAATTATAAACGCAAGTCCGAGAAATAATTTCAACACGGCGCTTCTTTTAAAGGAAGCCGCAAAAGGCGCAGAAGAAGTCGGAGAAGTGAAGTACATCGATCTTTATGACCTCTCTTTTTCGGGATGTGTCAGCTGTCTTTCATGCAAAAATAAGGCGGCGAAGGTGCAGTGCAGATGTTATCACAAAGATGACATTACGGATATCATAAATGAAATATATACATCCGATCATCTCATCATCGGTTCTCCCATATATTTCTCTCAGGTCACGGCAGGCTTCAGGGCAGTTATGGAAAGAGCAGTATTCCCTGCTTTGTCATACAATGATTACAAAAGCACATTCGGCGGTAAAGTTGATGTAGATATCTTCCTTACGATGAATGTTGGTAAGGAAGGATATGAAAAGATGTACAAGGACAAGTTCGCAGGGGAGTTCGGTTCATTCGGGCTTCTGAACGGTAAAGTCAATATTTATCCTTTCTGCGACACTCTGCAGGTAGAGGATTATTCAAAATACAACATGGCAGGATTCAGCGAAGAACACAAGAGAAAAGTGCATGAAGAAGAATTCCCGAAGTGTCTTGAAATGGCTTACGGAATCGGAAAGGGAATAAAATAATGTTTGAGAAGATCACGGGTAATATTTACATCCACCCTGCGGAAACATACACCGACCGCCCCAACATCGGGCTCATCGTCGGGGAGAAGTATTCACTTTTGTTTGATGCGGGAAATTCGGTATATCACGTAGAGAATCTGAAAAATGAGCTTCGCGAGCAGGGGCTCAGGGAACCGGATTTCGTCGTTATCTCTCATTGGCACTGGGACCATTCTTACGGAGCAGACGCATGGAAGAAAACGGTCATTGCGGGAGAAAAGACGAATGAATATTTAAAGAAGATGACTTCATGGAAGTGGGATGACCGGTCAATGCAGGAAAGGCTCGAAAGCGGAGAGGACATTGAGTTCTGTCATCATATGGTGAAAAGGGAATATCCCGACAGAAGCATTATCACCGTCAAGACTGCGGATATCGTCTTTTCCGATACCCTCACAATTGACCTTGGCGGAGTTACTGCGGAACTTTCCCACATTGCAGGGCCTCATTCCGAGGACAGCATTGTGTGCTTCGTTCCGGAAGATGAGTTTTTGTTCCTCGGCGACAGCAACAGCAAGGATCTTCTGAATAACAAGTGGCATTTTGACATTGAGCACGAAGAACTTCTGGAAGACGAGATTTCGAAGATCCCGTATGATAAGGTGTTGGTGGAAGAATATATCAGCCGTCTTGAAAACATCCCGTTTGATAAATGCATCGGAGGTCATATGGACATTATGGACAGGGACGGGCTTTATAAGATGGTGAGAGAGTAGTGAAATGAAAAAGAAAGCGATAGTTTTTATTATGGCACTTGGTATATTATTTTCATTTCTGACGGGTTGTTCAAAGGAAGTTCCCATTGGGGAAGTTGAGAGATTTTCTCTTAATTATAACAAAGGCAACATGAGCGGATCGAGAGTGAGTTATCTTTTTGAGAATAATGAAGGGGAATATACGGTAAGTATCAAGCCTTACGGGGAAGATGAAGAAAACGTATATACTTTCAAAACCGATGAAGATTTCGCAGATGCTCTCGAAGATATTCTCAGAAAATCCGAAGTCGGAAAATGGAACGGCTTTGACAAAGTGAATAAAAAGGTCCTCGACGGCAATGGTTTCAGTCTGAATATTGTTTTTACCGACTCTTCACGGATAGAGGCATCGGGATATATGAAATATCCCGACGGATATGGCTCTTTCAGGGAAGCCGTTGACGGGCTGTTCGGGGAATTTTTGCAGGATAATTAAGGTATGAAGATTCATTTCGGGGAAAAGGACGGACTTTCCCGTCTTCCGTTTGTTGTCGGGATAAGTGACGACATTGACAACACTCTTACGATAACCGTTTCTCTTGCGAAGGAAGAAGACAGGGGAAGTATTCTTTCGGGAGATGAGATCATTGACGATATCTTAAAGGACAAGATACCGATAGTGGCCGACGAAGAAGAGGAGTATGAGATAATATTCGAAGGATATATCATGTACCGCGTATTGAATGAGTCGTATTCCCTCGGAGATGAGTATGATAAATTTTCGGGGAAATATTTCAGGGTATACGAAAGATCCCGTTTTCTCGAAAGTATGAAATACGGAGTTTTCTGTCAGAAGGACCAAAGCGGGGAGTATTACCCCGGAAAGTGGGTGCATTACGGCATATGTTCACAAAATCATGTCGTTGACATCATTTCCCACATTCCGCCTGTTGTGAGAAGGAGGAGTGTATGACGATAAAGTGGTATTTTCCAATGGAGGTCCTCGGACTTGTGGAGGATGTTTCGGAGAAATATAACGACGGGACGACTTACGTGGTTTCCGCAAAGTGCGCAGATGTGTTTTTGTGGATGCTCGGTGGGTTTATTTTAATGTGCTTTACAGCGGGGATAATTCTTACGTTGATTTCAAAGACGAAGACTTCAAAAGCTGCCAGGACGGTTTCGTTGATCCTGCTTTTATATGCGGTGCTGCTGGCAGTAGGTGTCGGTCCGTATTTTCAGCTTTACCCTCAGGGCGCAGGTTTTGTGGATTTTTCCGTCATAGAGCATATACTTGACGGAATATACATGGGAATATGTGCATTGAGTGTTTATCTTGGTTCGAAGATCGTGTTGATAACAGGAAAAATTGTTAATAAAAACAAAACGGGAGCATGATTTGAAAGAGGAAATAAAGACATATATCGAAAAATATCCGTATGATGTACGGGAGATGTTTTTATCTCTCCGTGAGATGATATTGTCTTTGGATGGCGGTATTTCCGAAAAAATGTGGGCGAAGATGCCTGAATACCGTATGGGGGACAAATTTATACGGCTGATAGCATTCAAAGACCACATCAACATACAATGCGAAGCCATTCAGGAATATACGGACAGGCTTGGAAGTTATAAATTTACTCCCAAAGGATTTTTGCAGATATACACAGATGATAACATTCCCGAAGAGATCTTAAATGAAGCGTTCGGGAAGTATTATAACGGTGAAGACAATAAATACGAGGACACGGATATCATACTCGTAAAGGAGATCATTTCCGACATTATCATTGAGCTGAAATATGCAACGGAGGATAATTTCACCGGTCAGGTAATATATGAATCAAATGATGCGTACCTTCGTTACGGAACTCTCAGAAAGCTTCGAGCAGCGCAGGAAAAGGCGAAGATGCATGGATGCAGGCTTGTAGTGTGGGATGCGTTCCGTCCGAAATCCGCGCAGTTTAAATTATGGGAAGTGTGCCCCAATGACGATTATGTGGCGGATCCGTACAAAGGCTCTTCGCGACATAACCGCGGTTGTGCGGTGGATGTGTCGTTTGTGGACGAAAACGGGAATATGCCCGAAATGCCGTCGGAATATGACGACTTTTCTTCCCTCGCGGACAGGGATTATTCGGATGTTTCCGTATCGGCGGCGAAAAATTCATCATTTCTTGAAGAGATCATGACATCTTCCGGCTTCAGGGCGTATTTTAACGAATGGTGGCATTATAACGATACGGAAGATTATGATGTGGTGGAATAAAAAAAGCAGGGTGACTGTATTGGTCATAACCTGCTTATTTTATTTTAAACATACTCTTAATTTTCGGGAAGCGTTTTGATATTATCAGGTATATCACATATCCGATAACTGCGCCTGTGGTATTGAGGATAATGTCATCAATATCCGTCGCCCTGAGGATCGGAAGCTGCATAAGCTCGATAATAAGCGAAAAAAGCGCGCCGCCTCCGACAGAGAGAATGAATGAATTTCCACAAAACAGCATAGGCGTCATGATCCCGAGGGGAATGAAAAACGCGATGTTTCCGAGGACGTTTACGAGAAAATACGTATCCGAAGCGGTCTTTGTGTGAAGGACGAACTTAAACGGCGTCAGGTTTATGTTTTCCAGCCCTCCTGCATAAACGAGTCAAGATCGGAAAACACCGTCTGTGAAAAGATCGCTAAAATAAACATGAGGTATATTCCCATCAATATCTCACGGCGGAGTGGGGAACGGTATCCTTTCTTTCTCAGATAAGTCAGCCTGAAGACGCGGAAGAGGATTATGACAAAGACGAAAACGGGGATGAGGTGAGCTATCTTGTGGATATATGAATTTATCGCACTCATCTGTTTATGAATTGCTCCACGAATGCATTCTGGCGATATTCTTCACATATCTCCATCAGTGACGGTCTTCTTTTGAAGATGCCGACGACGCTGCTTCCGCTTCCGCTCATGAATGACGCAAGGGCGCCGATATTCATAAGCTCCTGTTTTATCTCTTCGATCTGCGGGAATCTGATCCTCGCGTAGTCTTCAAATACGTTTATTGCGCTTTTTGACAGCATTTCTCCGTCTGCGGACATAAGGGCAGGGAGGATATTGTCGAAATCCGGGTGAAGAGTAATTCCGATATTGTCCATCCGTTCATAAGCTTCCTTTGTTGAGACAGAAAAACGCGGCTTTACGATAAGTACGTAATACGCGGGGATATTTTCTGCGATGGGCGTAATTATTTCCCCGATACCTTCGCACATCGACGGAGAGGGCATGAGAAAAAACGGCACGTCAGCTCCGAGCTTTACTGCTATGGACGAAAGTTCACTCACTGAGAGGTTCGTTTCGTATATTTCATTCAGCGCAAGGAGAGTCGTTGCGGCATTGCTGCTTCCGCCGCCGAGGCCTGCCTGAGTGGGGATGCGTTTCTGGATGTGGACATAAAGGTTTGCGTTTATTTTTGTATATTCCCTGAAAGCCAGAATCGCCTTATATACGAGGTTTCTTTCGTCGGTGGGAATATAGCTGACGGATGAAGTAAGGATCGTTTCGTCGGAAGGCTCTATCGTGAGGATATCACTCAGGGACACCTTCTGCATTATTGTTCTGATGTTGTGGTATCCGTCGGGGCGTCTTCCCACGACGTCAAGACCGATATTTATTTTCGCAAATGATTTATATTTTTTCATTACATTACTTTCGGGACTTTGAATGATCGGTCATCCCAGTCCGGAGCTATTTTTTCTACTTCTTCAATGGGGAGAGTATCTGACGTAATGTCCTCTCTTGTGACGTTGGTGGTTTCCATAACGTGAGTGAGGGGAAGGACGTCTTTGGTGTCGACTTCTGAGAGCATATCCACATATGAGAGAATATCGCCGAGGCCTTTTTCCACCTTTTCGAGTTCGCTGTCGTCAAAAGACAGGTTGGAGAGTTTAGCTGTGTGGAGAATATCTTCTTTTTTCATTTTGTTCCTCCTTGATAAGTGTTTTTGTATGATAGCACCAAAAGCTTTGATTAAGCTTAAAATGATGCTTACAACATTCTTACGAATTCTTCTTCCGTCAGAAGGTTTATTCCGAGGCTCTTCGCCTTTTCGAGCTTGCTTCCTGCTTTTTCGCCGTAAAGGACATAATCCGTCTTCTTGCTGACAGACCCGGAGACTTTTCCGCCGCGCTGTTCGATGAGGGATGATGCTTCGTCGCGGGAATATGTCGGCAGGGTTCCCGTAAGGACAAATGTCTTTCCGAGGAACGGGTGAGAGGAAGGTTCTTCTTCGGAGAGAGGTTCCGTCATATTTACTCCCGAAGTCTTCAGGCGGTTGATTACATCAATATTCCTCGGATCGGAAAAATATTCCTTCATGGACTGTGCCATTTTTTCTCCGATTCCGTCGATGGAAGAAATTTCTTCCACATCTGCGAGGATTATTTCATCCATAGTCGCAAAGCGCTTTGAGATTATCTTCGCCGCCTGCGTTCCGATGAGGGGAATGCCGAGGGCAGCAATAAGACGGGAGAGGGGATTTGCTTTTGAGTTTTCGATTGCCTGAATGAGGTTGTCGACGCTCTTTTCGCCGAGCCCTTCGAGGGTGATGAGTTCGGAGCGTTTGTCTTTTAATGTATATATATCAGCGACATCGTTTAAATATCCCAGATCGCCCAGTCGGTCGGAAAGGGCTTTTCCGAGGCCGTCGATGTTCATGGCGTCTTTGGAAACGAAGTGGTTGATGTTGTTTTTCTTCTTCGCTCCGCAGTCCGGATTTATGCACTTATACGCCGCCATAGTCTCTTCTTTTTTTACTTCTCCTCCGCAGACAGGGCAGGTCTTCGGCATAAAGAACTTTGGAAGGTCTTCTTTTCTCTCTTCGAAAATCACGTTCATTATCTGCGGAATGACGTCGCCTGCCTTTGATACGCTTATCATATCCCCCTGACGGATGTCTTTTGAGTGAATATAATCCTCATTATGCAGCGTTGCGCAGGAGATAAGGCTTCCGCCGACGAGGACGGGTGTGATGTTTGCGACGGGGGTGAGGACGCCTGTTCTGCCGACCTGAATGGTTATTTCATTCAGCCTGCTTTTGGCGATGGTGGGGGTGAATTTATAAGCCGTTGCCCAGCGGGGGGATTTTGAGGTATTGCCAAGAATTTCGCGGTGAGCAAAGCTGTCTGCCTTTATTACGGCGCCGTCGATCTCATAATCAAGGTCGTTACGTGTTTCTTCCTTGTTCCGGACGTAATTTACGGCTTCTTCCGCGTTGTTGGCGATGAAATATTCAGCGACTTCAAACCCGAGAACCCTGAGAAGTTCGAGGGCTTCGGAGTGGGAAGATATCGTAATATCTTCGATCTCTTCGAGGTTGAAGGCGAACATGGAGAGTCTTCTTTCTGCGGTTATTGCCGCATCAAGCTGACGAAGGCTTCCTGCGGCGGCATTACGCGGATTCGCAAAGAGCTTTTCGCCGTTTTCTTCACGTTTTTTGTTCAGATCTGTGAATGATTTTTTACTCATATAAACTTCGCCGCGGACGATGAGGCTGTAAGGCTTCGGGAGTGTCGTCGGAATGGAAGAAATGGTCTTTATGTTATTTGTGACGTCTTCGCCCACTTCTCCGTCACCACGGGTGGCACCCAGAGTAAGGAGTCCGTTTTTATAAGTCAGGACGACGGTAAGTCCGTCGAATTTGTTTTCGCAGACATAACGGATGTCGGGGATTGTCTTACGGAGCCTTTCGTCAAATTCACGGAGTTCATCGTGAGAATAGACATTTGAAAGGGAAAGCTGACGGGTCTTGTGAGTAACCTTGCCGAATTTTTCCTGTACGCTTCCTCCGACTTTTCTTGTGGGAGAGTCGGTGGATATGATCTCCGGATGTTCGGATTCGATGGCGGAAAGCTCCAGCATCAATGCGTCGTACTCCATATCGGAGATGGCGGGAGCGTCGTTGTCATAATAAAGGGCGTTGTTTTTATTTATCTCTTCGATGAGATATTTATATCTTTCAATGTATGTCATAATGGCCTCTTATAATTTTGAGAGAATCTTGTCGGTATTTTTGAAGAAGTACTTGCTGACTTTTTTCAGCTCGTCGGAACCGTATTTTTTTACGAATTCGACTCCGGATCTGTCTACGATATCTCCTGCGCCGAGGGGGAAGGACATATTGTATTTTTCGCTGAGAGCATTTACGCATTTGATGAATTTACATCTTGCGATAATGCTCGCGGCGGCAACAGCGGCGTTTACTTCCGCGCGTGGAAACTGAACGGCGTTAATGCTGACACCGTAATGCCTGAGGGCATCTTCGATGAGATTTTCGGGACCGAACTTGTCGGAAAGGGAGTTTTTGCAGCCGGTCTTTTTATTAAGGGCGGCGATCGTCCTTGCGTGTGCCATGCCGAGGAGCTCGTTGATGTTGTATTTACTGTGCAGCTCTGTCAGCTTTTCGGGAGTGAACTCCACAAGGGCATAATCCGGACAGATCCGGATAATCTCGGTACTCATCTCCATCATCTTTTCGTCGGTGAGCTTTTTGGAGTCCTTTACTCCGAGTTTTTCAAGCTCGCGGTACTGCATTTTGTCCGCGTATACTCCGCAGACGATGAGGGATGAAAAATAATCTCCTTTACCCGCTTCGTCGGTGCCGATGAGAGGAGGCGGAAGAAGGATGGAATCTTTCTTTTCTTCACCTGAAAAATCCGCAAGGATGTAAAGAAGATCTTCGTCCTTTACGGGGGAAGTGTCGAGGGTGATCTTTCCTTTTTTATTCTGATATACCCTTATAACGCTCTCCCGGGATCTTTTTACGCGGTACATGATGCCGTAGTTTATATTTTTCTCTTCTGTGATGATATAATCATTTTCCGAGAGAAATTCTTTAAGTTTTTTATTGTAAATATCGAAATCGTTCATAGTTTATATATTCTATCACAATATACTCATGTTGAGTAGATTTTTTTTTGATTATGTCCGAAAAAGGCTTTACAATAACGATTTTTTATGATATTATACGTATGGAAATGAGTGGGGAGACCCACTCATTAGGTTTTATATGTGACAATTTTTTCGGACAATTGTGTTTTCTGACAGATTATTGAATTTTTAATGAGGTGAAAATGGCTGACAGATTTATTGACAGAATGATTGCGGTTGCAGAACCGGTAATCGAAAAAAATGACTGCGAACTCGTGGATGCGGAATATAAAAAAGAAGGCTCCGAACAGATCCTGCGTTTTTATGTTGAAGCAAAAGAAGGAAGGGTAACGCTGGATCAGTGCACGGAGATCAACCGTGAAGTATCCGACATTATCGACACTATGGAAGACATCGTCCACTCATTCGTGCTGGAAGTAAGTTCTCCCGGTATCTTCAGGGTTCTCAAAAAAGAAAAAGATTATATCCGTTACAGCGGAAATCTCGTTAGTGTATCGCTTTATAAGATGGTTGAAGGTGTCAAAGCCAAGCAGTTCATCGCAACGCTTGCCGGTTTTGATACGGAAAGCAAGACTTTCACATTTGACTCTCAGGGCGAGATTTTTAATGTAGAGGAAAAAGACGTCGCTAAGATAAATTTGCATTTTGAATTTTAATATTAAGGAGTAAGAAAGTGGCAAGAGCAAAAAAACAGGCGGAAGATACTTCATTCAAGGAATTTCTTCTCGCGTTGGACGAAATAGAAAAGACTAAGGGTATTGACAAAGAAGAACTCATCGAAGCTGTTGAAGCGGCACTTATCTCCGCTTACAAAAAAGAAAACAACGGCGGAATGAACGTAAAAGTCCTCATCGACAGAGTTACGGGAGCGTTGAAAGTATACTCCCAGAAGGAAGTCGTTGAGACAGTTGAAGACGACACTCTTCACATGGCTCTCAGCGAAGCCAGAAAGATCTCTCCGGCATATGAACCGGGGGACATCGTTGATGTTGAGATCAACCCCAAAGGCTTCGGAAGAATGGCTGCACAGAACGCAAAACAGCTCATCCTTCAGAGAATCAAGGAAGCGGAAAGAAACAAGATCTTCGATACATTCATCGAAAGAAAAGACGAACTCATTACGGGTACTATCTCAAGAGTTGAAAGAAATGACGTATACATCACTCTTGACAAGTACGAAGCAGTAATGAATCAGGCACATCAGCTCCCGAACGAGCAGTACGTTCCGGGAATGAGAATAAAGGTATATATCTCAGATGTAATCAAAACAAACAAAGGTCCCGTCATTCAGGTTTCAAGAACACACACAGGACTTATCATGCGACTCTTCGAACTTGAGATTCCGGAAGTTTATGACGGAACGGTCGTAGTGAAGGGTGTGAGCCGTGATGCGGGAAGCCGTTCGAAGGTAGCGGTATATTCCGAAAGAGAAGAAATTGATGCCATCGGTTCATGCATCGGTCAGAGAGGAACGAGAATCATGAATATTTTAACTGAGCTCGGCGAAGAAAAGATCGACATGATCGAATATTCTTCAGATCCGGCACAGTACATCAAAAACGCGATCTCACCGGCAAGCGTTGAGGAAGTCATCGTTGACGAAGAGATGAGAAGCGCTGTGATCATTGTAAAGGAAGACCAGCAGTCACTCGCCATCGGTATCGGCGGACAGAACGTACGTCTTGCGGCTAAACTCACAGGTTTCAAACTCGACATCAAGCTTCGTGAAGAATACGAAAAGATGCTCGAAATGAAAGAGGAAGAAGAACTCATCCTTCAGGCGGAATATACACAGGACCTCGCAGCGGAATATCAGGAAGAAGAGATCGACCTTTCGATCTTTGACGGCATTGATGATGAAAACGGCGGGGAGGTAGAATAATTTGAAGAAAATTCCCATGCGCTCATGCGTAATGTGCCGCGAAAAGGTCGAAAAGAGGGAACTTCTGAGAATAATCAGAAACACCGACGGTAAAATAGAATTCGACCCCACCGGCAAGAAAAACGGCAGAGGCGTATATCTTTGCAGGAAGGATAACTGCATACAGAGTGTAAAGAACAGACAGAAAATATCAAACTCGCTGGAAATCTCACCGACTCAGGAAGAAATGGATGACGTGTTTGAAAAGATAACAAATTTCTTACAAAGAGAAAGCTTAAAAAGGGAGGGTAAGTAATGGCAAATAAAAAGGTTTATGATCTTGCTAAGGAATATAACGTTGCGAGCAAAGATTTCGTGAAAATGCTTCAGGATGCGGATATTCCCGTAAAGAACCATATGAGTTCCGTTACGGAGCAGCAGGAGAAGTATTTCAAGAACAACTACGTTGTCGTGGATGGCAGATCCATGACAAAGGACGAAGCTGAAAAATACAAGGCTAAGACTGAAGCAAAGGCTGAAAAGCCCTCTCAGGAAAAAACATCTCAGCCCAAGGAGAACGCGCCTATGAAGGAAAAAGCAAAAGACGAAAACAATCAGTCCCAGAGACAGCCGAAAAAAGAGAGCCGTCCGAGGGATAATCAGGAAAGAAGCAGAGATAATACAAACAGAGAGCCGAGAAACAATCAGAACCGCGACGGTCAGAGAGATTCTCAGAGAAGAGAATATCAGCCGAGAGATAATCAGAACCGCGACGGACAGAAGAGAGAGTATCAGCCGAGAGACAATCAGAATCGTGACGGACAGAAGAGAGAGTATCAGCCGAGAAACAATCAGAACCGCGACGGACAGAAGAGAGAGTATCAGCCGAGAGACAATCAGGGCCGTGACGGACAGAAGAGAGAATATCAGCCGAGAGATAATCAGAACCGCGACAGAAACAATCAGAACCGTGACGGACAGCGTCAGGGACAGAGCCGCGACGGCGGACAGAGAAGAGACAATCAGGGCGGATACAACAGAAATCAGGGCGGTGCTTATGACAAAGACCGCGATAAAGTATATGACCGCACAAAGCCCACTGCGCAGAACCGCAGTCAGGCACCGAAGAGAAATACTGCAGGGGTAGCTCAGGAAGGACTTGAAAAACAGAAGATCGACAAGTCAAAGAAAGAGTCCAAGCAGAAGAACGAACAGAAGTCACGTGCCAAAGAAAACTTCTACAGCGATGATATGCCGTCAAGAAGCATCGACAACGCAAAGAAGACAAAAGGCAACAAAGGCGAATATAAAAAGAAAAAGATCGCGGAAAAAGAAGAAAAGATGTTCCGCGGAGTTGACGGTCCGGTAACACTTCCGGAAAGCATGTCAGTAAGTGAGCTTGCTGAAAAGGTAATGCTCAAACCGACAGACATCATCAGAACACTCATGGGTTACGGAATGATGGTTTCTATGAACCAGGTCATCGACTTCGAAACAATGCAGATCATCTGTGAAGAGCTCGGAATCGAAGCGAGAATGGAACAGGAAGAAGACATCATCGAAAACATCCTCGCAAAACACTATGCGGATGAAGATAAGCTCATGACGAGACCGCCGATCATCACTGTTATGGGTCACGTTGACCATGGTAAGACATCACTCCTTGATGCGATCCGTAACACAAACGTAATCAAAGGCGAAGCCGGCGGTATCACACAGCACATCGGTGCTTACACTATCGAACTTAACGGAGAAGCTATCACATTCATCGATACACCGGGACACGAAGCCTTCACTGCAATGCGTTCAAGAGGTGCGTCAGTAACAGACATCGCAGTTCTGGTCGTTGCTGCAGACGACGGAATCATGCCGCAGACAGTCGAAGCGATCAACCACGCAAAGGCTGCGGAAGTTCCCATCATCGTAGCAATCAACAAGATCGACAAGACAGAAGCGAATATCGATAAGGTTAAACAGGGTCTTACGGAATACGGCCTCGTAAGTGAAGACTGGGGCGGAGATACTATCTGCGTTCCTATCTCAGCTAAAAAAGGCATCGGCATCGAAGAACTCCTTGATATGATCCTTCTCGTTGCTGAAGTTGAAGACCTCAAGGCAAACTTCGAACTTCCGGCAGTCGGTACGATCATTGAATCACGTATCGACAAGCAGAGAGGTGTTACGGCAACTCTCCTCGTAAAGAGCGGCGTGATGAAAGACGGGGATATCGTAGTTACGGGTACTGTTTACGGCAAGATCAGGGTAATGACAGACGACAAGGGCAACAAGCTCACAGAAGCAGGCCCGTCAAGAGCTGTTGAGATCCTCGGACTTGATGCGGTTCCGGATGCAGGAAGCAAGTTCTATATTGCAGAAAGCGAAAAAGAAGCAAAACGCATCACAGACCAGAGAAAAGACCGTCAGAGAGCACTCGCAGCAAAATCAACTGCTCCTGTCAGCCTTGATGACCTCTTTGAACAGATCTCTCAGGGTCAGCTCAAAGAAATCCAGCTCATCGTCAAGACCGACGTTCACGGTTCATTCGAAGCTATCAAGCAGTCACTTGAAAAACTCAGCGACAACGGAGACAACATCGCAGTACGCGTAATCCACGGCGGAGCAGGCGCTGTTACGGAATCAGACGTAACGCTCGCAGCAGCTTCAAACGCTCTCATCATCGCATTCAACGTCCGTCCGGACGCAAAAGCGAGAGACGCGGCAGCAAGGGAAGGCATCGAAATCAGAACTTACAACGTAATTTACAGCATCCTCGAAGAAGTCGAAGCGGCTATGAAGGGTATGCTTGAACCGGAATACAAAGAAGTCGTCACAGGTTCAGTCGAAGTCCGTCAGCTCTTCAAAGTACCCAACGTCGGTACTGTTGCAGGCGGATACGTTACGGGTGGTACTGTATCAAGAAAAGAAAACGTACGCGTTATCCGTAACGGCATCGTAATCTTCGACGGCGTCATCGCTTCTCTCAGAAGATTCAAAGACGACGTAAGGGAAGTTGCGGCAGGATATGAATGTGGTATCGGCATTGAAAGATACAACGACATCAAGGAAGGCGACGTTCTGGAATTCTACAAGATGGAGGAAATCCCGAGATAATATGTCAACATACAGAGTTGAAAGAGTCAATCAGATAATCAAAGACGAATTATCTAATTTCATAAACTATCAGATGAATGACCCGAGAGTCAAGGACGCGGTAATTACCATCACGAACGTAAACACAACTCCGGATATGAAATATACGAAGGTTTTTGTGAGCATTTACGGTGACGAAGCGAAGAAAAAGGAAATCCTCGCAGTCCTCGACAAGGCAAGAGGGGTCATGAGAAAGATCCTTGCGGAAAATCTCACAACGAGATTCACTCCGCAGATCACTTTCGCCCTTGACACATCCCTTGATTATGCTATGCATATTGAAAAGGTTCTCTCCACCCTGGACATTCCGCCCCTCGAAGAAGATGAAGAGGAGGATTTCTGGGATGAATTTGATGAATAATGTGGAAAGCGACGAAATAGCTAAACTTAAAGATGTTGCGGATGAAATAAAAAAATCCGGCAAGATCGCGATCTTTGCGCACCAGAACCCTGACGGAGATGCTTATGCATCTTCAGTCGGGCTCGGAATGGCCCTGAGAAAAAACGGATATGAAGTAAGTTTTTATCTCGGAAGCTCAAAGCAGGACTTTTCGCCCATTATCGGTATGCACGAAGCGTTTGAGGAAAATACTTCTCCCATCCCGGAAGGCACCACAGCCCTTTGCGTTGACTGCGCAAGCAGGGATTATGCGGCGAATAATGAAATGTTTGACAAGTGTGAGAGGATCATCGTCGTGGATCATCACGCGACGAACACTTTTTACGGAGATGTGAATTATGTAGACTCATCTGCGGCGGCATGTGCGGAAATATCTTATTTTCTCATCAAGGCCATGGGATATGAGATAACGGAGGATATTGCGTATGCGCTTTATCTCGGACTCGTTACGGATACGGGAAGTTTTCAGTATTCCAACACCACCATCCGCACCCACTACGTTGCGGGAGTCCTTTCAACCATCAGAAGGGACTTTCACAAGCTGCATGACGAATTGAAATATATCTCCATGGACACATTTTTAGCCCTTTCGGAAGCGATGAACAACACGGACTTTCTCTTTGGCGGAAAGCTGGGAATAATGTCGCTGACGAAGGAAGATGAAAATTACTGGAATTCCCACGTTGATACGGACGGATTTGTGGATCATGTCAGGGACATTTACGGCATCCGTCTTGCGGTCTTCACAAAGGAGATCGAAGAGAATGTCCATAAGGTATCAATGAGGGCGATGGATGAAGTGATGAACGTAAGTGACTTTGCCGCAAGGCAGGGCGGCGGCGGACATCCGAAAGCCGCAGGATTTACGTTTAACGGGGATATTGAAGGGCTGCACATGATGTTGGCTGAATATTACGAGGAAGAATGGACGGAGTAATACTTATCGACAAGCCGGAGGGAATGACGAGTTTTTCTCTGGCGAACAGGGTAAAAAGGCTCACCGGAGCGAAAAAAAGCGGTCATGCGGGAACGCTTGATCCGCTTGCGACGGGGGTAATGGCGGTGATGCTGGGAAATGCGACGAAGCTGAGTGAATACCTCACCAGCGAGGACAAGCGTTACACGGCGACGATCCGTTTCGGTCTTTCAAGCGACACAATGGACAGCGAAGGCGAGATAATCGCCGAGAGAGAATGTAACTTCACGAAAGAAATGCTTCTTTCGGCCATGGGAAAATTCCTCGGCAGGATCACTCAGGTCCCGCCGAAATATTCCGCGATCAAGGTAAACGGAAGAAAGCTCTATTCCTACGCAAGAGCAGGTCAGGAAGTAGAGATACCGTCAAGGGAAGTGGAGATATATGTCTTCGATCTTATATCTTTTGACGAGGAGAAGTATGAAGCGGTGGTGGATGTATTCTGTTCGAAAGGGACATACATCCGCTCTCTCATAAACGATCTCGGAGAGATGCTCGGTTGCGGAGGGATAATGACTGCTTTGAGAAGGACGAAAAGCGGGGACTTTGAAATAGAAAACTGCATTACTCTTTCAATGCTCGAAGAAGGCGGAGAAGAAGTGATTTCGAGAATTATTCCCTGCGATGAAGTCATTTCCCATATGCCGAGGGCGGACGTTTCAGAATCTGACAAAAAGGCTTTCACAAACGGCAATCCGATCCCTGTCGGTTCGGTGGCGTTTTGTGGGGAAGGCGAGCTTTACAGGGTTTACTGCGAAGGCGTATTTTACGCTGTGGGCAGGACTGAAGAAGGCTATTTAAAGATCGTGAAGATGATAAAGGTGACGGGATGATAAAGGTAATCAGTGATATTGACACCAATGTGGCAGAAGACGGTCTTTGCGCGGCAGTCGGCTTTTTCGACGGTCTGCACAGGGGACACAGGAAGATAATTGAGCTTTGCCGGGGGGAATATCCTCTTGCGGTAATAAGCTTCGAAAATCAGCCGGCGGCTTTTATCAACTCGCAGAGCACTGCGCATAAGCTGATGAGTAATGCTGAGAAAGAAAAGCTTCTCGGGGAGATGGGGGTAGAGTATCTTTTTTCATATTTATTTGATGAAAAGATGAGAAACACTTCTGCGGAAGAATTTTTCGAGAAGGCGATCGTTAAAAATAACGTAAAGCGCCTTGCCTGCGGATTCAATTTCCGGTTCGGCAAAGGCGGATGCGGCGATACGGAGCTTCTCAGAAAGCTTTGTGAAGAATACGGCATCACTCTCCTCATCGGAGATGCGGAAACAGAAGACGGGGAAGTCATTTCAAGCACCCTCATAAAGAAATATCTTTACAAGGGGGATGCGAAGAAGGCTTCACAGCTTCTCGGAAGAGATTTTTACATAACGGGAATTGTTGCGGAAGGCAAAAAGCTCGGCAGGACGCTGGGTTTTCCGACGGCGAACGTCTATGTTCCTTCAGAGATCGTCGTTCCGAAGTGGGGCGTTTATGAAAGCTACACTACCGTCGGGGGAGTGCGTTACCCAAGCGTCACAAACATCGGCAACAACCCCACCATCGGCGAGGATATCCGCGTTGAAAGCCACATAATAGGTTTTGACGGGGATATTTACGGCGAAGAGATAAAGATCGAATTCCACGATTATATCCGCGGGGAAATGAAATTCTCAGGCATTGAAGAGCTTGCCGCACAGGTACATAAAGATATTGATACCGTAAAAGAGAGAAACGGTATAGTATAGAATTCAAAGATTCATTTTTCGCTACAATAATCGGACGTTTGCCTGCTATGCAGGGATCTTTAACCGCGCAGAATGCGGTGACAGAGGGGTATTTCAGGAGGTACTTATGGGAAAGTGTATCGAAAGTGTATTCACACTTACGGCAGTACTTATTTTATTAATAACCGGTTGCGTAAAGCAGGAGAGTACCGTGTACGAAAAGGTGGTTATTGATAAGATGCAGAATTCCGGAACAATGCCACTTTATTATGCGACCATTCAGGCCGACGAAGCGGTACTTACAAAAATGAATGACATTCTCGATGACGGAAACTGCGGTGAACCGATATTTATATTCAGATCAAAAGAAGATGATCCGGACAGGGTATTCTGGTTTCCTGTAATGGATAAAGATGGCAGCGTTATGAACGTTAAGGCGGTGCATATGTCCGGGGAGGGGAAAGTAAATCAGGTCAACCTCATGGATGTTTCCGATGAGCTGAATACTATTGCTGAATATACGAGTAATGAAGAACCCCTTTATATCGTTGCAGGTGATATTGAAACTTATTATGTTGTCGGCGACAAGGCGTATGTATTCAATGAAATTGATACAGAAACGGTTTCTGTCGGTGAGTTTGCTTTACCGGCAGATGAAGTAACGGTAAAAGTGCTTGAATGACTCAGGAAAAATGAATTTTAAGAAAATGGTGATTTGGCTTGAAAAATCGCCGCAAAAATATATAATTATTCTAGAATGGAAAATATTCAGGAGGATATATAATGCATCCGTATGGTTTAAACGAACTCAGAGAGATGTTCCTTTCTTTCTTCGAAAGCAAAGGTCACCTCAGACTCAACAGCTTTTCACTTATTCCGCATAATGACAAAAGCTTACTTCTCATCAACTCAGGTATGGCACCCTTAAAGCCGTACTTCACAGGTCAGGAAACTCCTCCGAGAAAGAGAGTTACTACCTGCCAGAAATGTATCCGTACTCCGGACATCGAAAACGTAGGTAAGACAGCAAGACACGGCACATTCTTCGAAATGCTCGGTAACTTCTCATTCGGGGACTATTTCAAACATGAATCCATCAGATGGGGATGGGAATTCCTGACAGAAGTAGTAAAGATCCCTGTAGATCTTTTATATGTTACAGTATATCAGGATGACGACGAAGCTTTCGCGATCTGGAGAGATGAGATCGGCGTTGAAGAAAGAAGAATCGTCAGAATGGGCAAAGAAGACAACTTCTGGGAAATCGGTACAGGTCCGTGCGGTCCTTGTTCAGAAATTTACGTTGACCGCGGCGAACAGTACGGATGCGGCAAAGAAGGCTGCTACGTAGGATGCGACTGCGACAGATACGTTGAAGTATGGAACCACGTATTCACACAGTTCGACAAAGACGACAACGGCGTATATAACCGCCTTGAACACCCGAACATCGACACAGGTATGGGACTTGAAAGACTTGCAGTTGTTATGCAGGGAGTAGGAAGTCTCTTTGAAGTAGATACAGTAAGACACGTACTTGATTATGTATGTGAACTCGCAAACATCAAATATAAGGATGACGAAACTAAAGACGTTTCAATCCGCGTTATCACAGACCACATCAGAAGTACAGTATTCATGCTTTCAGATGGCGTTATGCCTTCAAACGAAGGAAGAGGATACGTTCTCAGAAGACTTCTCAGAAGAGCTATCCGTCACGGAAAGATCCTCGGCATCAACGGCAAATTCATGCTTCCGCTCGCTGAAAAAGTTATCGAAACATCAAAAGGCGCATACCCGAACATGGTTGAAAACTATGATGCTATCATGAAGATCCTCGACGTTGAAGAAAACAAATTCAACGAAACCATCACATCAGGCATGAACCTCATCAAAGAGCTTATCGACGAACAGAAAGCAAAAGGTGAAAACACAATTTCAGGCGACGACGCATTCAAGCTTTATGACACATACGGATTCCCCCTCGAACTCACTTTAGAGATCGCGGAAGAAGAAGGAATGAGTGTTGATACAGACAGATACACAGTTGTTATGCAGGAGCAGAAACAGCGCGCTAAGGCTGCTCACGCAAAACAGGGTATCGAAGGCTGGAAGGACGAGCTCACAGAGATCGTAAGCGAATTCCCGACAACAAAATTCGTTGGTTATGACAACCTTGAATATGAATCAGAAGTTATCTGCCTCGTTAGCGGCGGAGTAAGAGTAAACGAAGTTGAAGAAGGCGAGGAATGCGTAATCTTCACACCGGTTACACCGTTCTACGCACAGAGCGGCGGTCAGCTCGGTGACACCGGCGTTATCGTTTCAGACACATTCTCAGGTCAGGTTACAGATACACAGAAGAGCGGCGACAAACACGCTCATTATGTAACAGTAATCGGCGGAACACTCAAAGAAGGCGACAAAGTAACTCTTAAAGTTGATTCCAGACGCAGAACAGATATCGCAAGAAACCACACTTCAACACACCTTCTCCACAAAGCACTTCGCGAAGTTCTCGGAAACCATGTAAATCAGGCAGGTTCTGAAGTTTCTCCGGACAGACTCCGTTTCGACTTCTCACACTTCGAAAAGATGACTCAGGAAGAGATCAGGAAGGTTGAAGATATCGTTAACAATGCTATTTTGGACTGCATCCCGGTTGACATCATCAACACAACAATGACAGAAGCAAAAGCTCTCGGCGCAACAGCACTCTTCGGAGAAAAATATTCAGATGAAGTACGCGTTGTAAAAGCAGGAGATTTCTCAATGGAACTCTGCGGCGGTTGCCACCTTACAAACACAGGTTTCGCAGGACTCTTCAAGATCATCTCTGAAGCAGGCGTTGCAGCAGGTGTAAGAAGAATCGAAGCTGTTACAGGCAGAAAAGCTTATGAATATGCTCAGACAAACGAACACCTCATCAAAGAAGCGGCAGGCGCACTCAAGACAAACGTAAACGGCGTTGCAGGCAGAATAAATGATCTTAACGCTACGATCGCAAACCTCAACAAGCAGCTCAATGAAATCAAAAAATCTCAGAGCGCAAACGTTGCTGACGAGCTCGCAGGCAAGGCAGAAGAAGTAAACGGAACAAAAGTTCTCGTTGAATACGTAGACGGTCTTGACATGAACGAACTCCGTGAACTCTGCGACAAGCTCCGTGACAAAATGGGAAGCGGCGCACTCATGATCATCTCAGTCAAAGAAGGCAAAGGTTCGATCATTGCGGCAGCTACTAAGGATGTAGTTGAAAAAGGCTTCAACGCAGGCAAATTCGTCAAGGAAGTTGCAACAAGCGTAGGTTCAGGCGGCGGCGGAAGAGCAGACATGGCTCAGGCAGGTCTCAAAGACGTCACACTCGCTCAGACAGCAGTAGAAAACGCTAAAAACATCGTTAAAAATATGCTTTAATTAAAAATGACACCGAAGGACGGACGTCCTTCGGTGTTTTTTAGTGGGAATGATATTGACTTGATAAAATAAAACTGTTACACTTAATAAAACTATAATGTCGGGTGAATTATGCAGATAAGGTTTTTATTTGAAGATGAATTTGATAAAGTGTGGCACTTTTATGATCATGTCATAGAGAAAATGAAAGACAGTCCCTTTGATCCGGACTGGAATATGGAGTATTATCCCGACGCGGAGTATATCACAGATTCCTTAAAAGAAAAGAGGATGCTGGGAATGGTGGACGAAGATGGAAGGATAATATCCTGCATGGTCATAAATCACGAGCTGGAAGGGGATTTTGACGACAGCGTATGGAATGTGGAAGCTACGTGGGATGAAGTCATCGCCATACACACATTCGGAGTTCTGCCTGAATATCACTCAAAGGGGATCTCGCGGCAGATGATGGACTACATAATTTCTTATGCGAAGAATGAAGGTTACAAAGCCATACGTCTTGACGTAATGCCGGGGAACATTCCTGCGGAGAAGTTATATTTAAGATATAATTTCACGTTTATCGGGAATTTCACGGAAGTGTGGGATGACGGAAGCAGCGAAGAATTTAAAGTATATGAGCTTGTATTGTGAGGGAATATGGAAATAAGGGTTGTAAGAGCCGATGAATTTGAAGAAATGATGGGGATGTATTACGACGTCATGGACGCATTGCCGCAGTCGAAGTTTTTTGACTGGAAGAGAGGCGGATATCCTCAGCCGGAGAGAATAAAGCGTTACATAGAAAACGGCGAGGCGTACGCAGGGTTTGAAGACGGGAAGATAATATGTGCGGCGGTACTCAATCACCGATACAACGACGGATATTCCGAAGCTCCGTGGCAGATCGAAGCGGGAGAAGAAGAAACGCTTATGGTACACACACTTGCTGTTCATCCTTCATATCACGGCAAGGGCGTTTCAGGAGCGCTTGTGGAGGAGATAAAAAACATCGCGAGGGGCATGGGGTTAAAAGCTGTGCGTCTTGATCTCATTGTCGGAAACGTGGCTGCGCAGAAGTTATACGAGCGTGCAGGGTTTATGTTTATCGAGCATTACGTATCGAAAGTGAAGGACGAAGAAGTTTATTTTTACGAATTTGTGCTTTGATTTTATAATGTTGCTTTATGCTGTCGCATAAAGCTTTTTTTGTTTTCCCGCCCACCACCCCGCCGCCGGGCTCAGCGCTCTGCGCTGAGCCCGCCGAAGGCTTTGCCTTCGGCAAAATCCGCATCCGCGGATTTTCCGGCGGCGGCCGCGCCGCGCGTGCCGCTTTGCGGCACGCAGCCCGTGGCTTCGCCACGGGCGAGTGATGCGGAGCATCGCTCGCGGCGCGGGGGTGGTGGGCGGGATCAAATCCATAAAAGCGAAGCTTTTATACCTTATTGTATCGCTGAAATCCCATTTCAGCGATACAGGGCGGAGGGACACCTGTGGAGCTGAGGATGCTCTGCGAATATGTGGTACAGGGCGTGTGGCTGACGATGTGTGTATATGTGTTGTAAAATTATTGCATATGTGATATATTTTTAGCGAGGTGGATTATGGAAAAGATTAATTATGTTCTTGATGACAGAAATATTACGATTTATAAAAACTACGACGAGGGAGATGTAATTTATCTCTGCGAATCACATTCCGATGATGAGATGATGGAGAAAATATCCGCAAGATTAAAGAAACTTACAGGGAAAACGCCGTGGAGCTTTGTGATCTTTGATGTGAAAGACTGGAACAACGACCTTTCTCCGTGGAAAGGCAGAAATTCAAAGGACGAAGATGTCTTCGGCGGAAACGGAAGTAAGACACTTGAATGGATAAAAGACAGACTTATTCCGTTTGTGGAAGGGGAGGATAAATACTCTCACAGATATATTTCAGGCTATTCCCTTGCAGGGCTGTTTGCGTTGTGGGCGTTTTACGAAACGGATCTGTTTGACGGCGTTGGAAGCTGCAGCGGATCGGTATGGTTCGACGGATGGGATGAATATATGAAATGCGCGTCTGCAAACAAACCGTCGAAAGTGTACCTCAGCCTTGGAATGAAGGAAGAGAAGACGAAAGACAAGCTTATGGCGACAGTCGGCGACAGGACGAGAATGCAGTACGAAATGGCGGAAAATGACCCGTCTGTTGAGGAGAAGATCCTTGTGATGAACCCGGGCGGACATTTTACGGAGCCTGAAAACCGCATCGCATCGGCTGTGGCGTGGCTTGTGAAGGGAGTATAAAAATAAGGAAGGTATATATACCTTCCTTTATTCATTTCTGATCTTGCTTGCCATATCTTTCAGGAATGTGACCCTTGTGAGGAACACTCCGAGGATGACTGACGTAACGCTTCCCGCGGCGATGCCTGAGATGATGAGGACGGGAAGATATGCTGCGATGAGCATCGTGCGTGTGAGCAGGGATGCAATAACTATCTGGGCAACGTTGTGGCTTACGGCGCCTGCAACGCTTAAAATAAGGTAGCTTGCTTTTTTCTTTGTGATGAACATGATGAGTATCATTACTCCCACCGAGCATAATCCGCCGCTGAAGCTGAGAAGGCCTGCGGTGAATCCTCTTGTGAGGAAGACAAAGAATGATTTGAATGAGCTCATCATGACTGCATATTTTCCGCCAAGGAAAAACAGGCAGTACATCGTCACTATATTTGAAAGACCGAGCTTTACTCCCGGCGGCAGGAATGCCGCTGTGGGGATAGTCGCTTCTACATAATTTAAGACCATTGCAACGGCGAAGAAAATGCCTAAGAATGCAACGGTGTCCGATCTGGAATTTCTGTTCATAATTTCCTCCGCATGAAATTATACACCAAACAGGGATTTTTTCATAGTGGTTTTCGGTTTATGGCGTACTTTTTTGTGAAAACACCAATAAAATATGGAAATAGTAAGCTTTATAGTGTTATAATACACATAACAAATTATTTTAAGGAGAAAAACATGAACGAAGTATTAAAATGCCTCATCGAAAGAAGAAGCGCAAGAGCATTCAAAAATGAACCCCTCAAAAAAGAAGACATCGAGCTCATCATCGAAGCCGGTAAATATGCTCCCAACGGAATGGGTAAGCAGGCTCCGATCTTTGTGGTAACGACTGATCCGGAAAAGATCGCTGAACTCAGCAAGCTCAACGCGTCAATCATGAACTCAAACGGCGATCCGTTTTATGGAGCAGTTTGCGTAATTACAGTTTTAGCAGATTCAAACGTCGGCACATACGTTTATGACGGCTCACTCGCTCTCGGAAATATGCAGAACGCAGCATGGTCACTTGGCATCGCAGGATGCTGGATCCACCGCGCAAAGGAAATGTACGAAACAGAAAAAGGCAAAGCTATCAAAGAACAGCTCGGAATCGGCGATGAATACGTAGGCATCGGAAACCTCATCCTCGGTTATGCCAAGGACGAACCGGCAAAAGCAAAAGACAGAAAAGAAAACTCAGTATTCTATTATTAATTCTTATTCCACCGACCGTCAGATATTCTGACGGTCTTTTTTATTAAAAAAGCAGGACGTTTTTGCGTCCTGCCCATTAAGGAGTCATAATATGAGTAACCAAATACCCACTGTTTTCATTATTTCTGTTTAGCCTGCCAGAGTTCTTCGCCGTAGATGTCGATTTCTTCTCTTGTCATAGCCCATTCCTGCATATTTACCTGAATTGCGAGGGGGATGAATCCGCCGTTGGGGCCGTATGTGTCGATTGCGCGACGGACTTCCTGACGGACGATGCTGCGGTCGATGCCTTTGTGGTCGATAGCTGCGCCGTCAATACCGCCCTGGAAAGCGATCTTGCCGCGGTAAAGCTTCTGCATTTTTTCGATGTCGTTCTGCGGGATGCAGCCGTGCCATACGTTTACGCCGAGTTCGATCATGTCTTCGATTACGTCCTGGCATACGCAGTCAGCATGGTGCTGAATGATAACGCCCTGTTCGCGGAGGTAGCCGTAGATCTTTTCATATCTCGGTTTGAGGATCTTACGCCATGTTGACGGGCTGAGGAAGAGGGATTTTTTGTTGCCCCAGTCATCATGGAAGTGGATCATGTCGATGTTTCCGTGTTCAACGAGCATTTTAACGTATTCGAGTTTATAATCTGTAATAACGTCTAAAAGTTCGCCCATTGCTTCCGGTTCTTCAACGTAGTTGATGAGAGCATCTTCAAATCCCATGAGGTAGTGGCTCATTTCGAAGAGACCGCCGAAGCAGTAACCGCAGAAGATGTGGTTTTCTCTGTCGAAGTTTTTAGCGCCTTCTTCATATTCTGTCCAGTCAAGTTCTTTCTTTGACGGCATGGGGATATCTGTGAGGTATTTATCCCATTTTGTGATGTCTTTGATAACTTTGTTTTCTTCTGTGATGTGCGGGTTTGCAGCCGGTGCGCCGGGGATCCATCTCCATGTTACGCCCCAGTCATCTACTGAATCTGCATTCGGGATACGCGGTTTACCTGATTTCATGATCGGGTCGAAAACCCAGGGACCTGTATAGTTATTGTCGTCGCAGTAATACTCAGGAACTTCGCCTCTGAGTGCCATCATGAAGTTTTCTCTCGGAGAGATCTTACCTTCGAAATTGAATGCCATAATATATTCTCCTTTATCTGAAGTATTATTTTTTATCGTAATGCAATTATATCAACAATTTTCAAAAAATTAAACGTGACGACATAACAAAAACGCACTATCAAAACAGCCCGTTTTAGTTACTTTGATACAAGAATAAATAATTTCCCTGTGACGGGCGGCATATAATGAATCAAAAAGGAGAGTTTTATGCAAAGGCTTTTGAGAAAATTATTTTATCCCGCGGTATTTTCCGGAGTTTATCTCGCAGTGGTGTTTTTGTTTTCCGTATGTGCGTATTATCTTGATATGACGGATGAAGCGTTGTCGGTGGGGGCGTTTGTGATAAGTGTGGGATGCGTTCTTATCTGCAGCATCCTTACGGGGAAAATTTCCGAAAAGAACGGGTGGCTCGAAGGAATGTTCAGCGGAATGATCTTTACGGGGATCATATTTGTCATAAGCGTTTTATTATCGTCCGGAGATGTGGATATATTGAAGGTGGCAGTGCGGATTCCGCTGTTTTTGCTTACTTCGTTTATCGGCGGAATTATGGGAATAAATCTAAAATAAGTTTGCAATGGTAAGGGCTGTGTGATATAATTTACTGTATGCAAAGATTCCGCAAGCTTTCCGGCCGATTCATCCCTAAGACCGGAATGGGAAGATATTCTTTGTAATAGCCATATGGCGGAAAGGGAAATTGTCTTTATAATCTATGAAAAAAACAAAACCACAGGTAAAGCTCATAGCTCTTATCATTGTTGCCGCGATCTTCGGCACATTATTCCTTACGGGACTTCCCGTAAGCAAGCTTTTCGGATATTATGATATTGCACCTGTAAAAGACCTTATCAACTACGGCCTTGATTTCACAGGCGGTATCTATATCGTACTTGAAGCGGATGAATCTGAAGGCGAAGTATCGGATGATACTCTCGACAAAGCCATCGCAACTATCCGCACGAGAATCGACTCAATGGGCGTGAGTGAGCCTACTATCACAAAGCAGGGAACGAATCAGATACGTATCTCCATTCCCGACGTTACGGATCAGCAGGAAGCTCTCGAAATGGTCGGAAAAACAGCTCAGCTCGAATTTATCGATCCGGACGGAAACGTTATCCTCACGGGTAATGACGTAAAATCTTCAACATATGACGAAGTTACGGACGAAACAGGCCTTATGGCGGCTTATTCCGTAAAACTTACGTTCAACGACGCAGGTTCAGACGTATTTGAAAAAGAAACATCCGAACACATCGATTCAACGATCCGGATCGTACTCGACGGCGAAGTTATCAGTAATCCCCAGGTTCGGGAAACCATCACAGGCGGCGAAGCCTGGATCACAGGTCTTCAGTCAAAAGACGAAGCAGTAAACCTCGCAACACTCATCCGTGCCGGCGCACTTCCCGTTGACTTTGACGCTGTTCACGTTGAAACCATCGGTCCGACACTCGGCGAAGGTTCACTCGCAAAGAGCCTCATCGCAGGGGCAATCGGCGTTGTGCTCGTAATGCTGTTCATGGCAGTTGTTTACAGACTTCCGGGCATCGCGGCTGACATCGCACTCGCACTTTACGTTATCATCTATCTGTATTTCATGGCGGCAATGAAGGTTACTCTCACCCTCACAGGTGTTGCAGGTATCATTCTCTCCATCGGTATGGCAGTAGACAGCAACGTCATCATCTTTGAAAGGATCAAGGAAGAACTTTCTCTCGGAAAGAGCGTGAAGACGGCAGTAAACGCAGGTTTCTCAAGAGCTCTCGCAACAATCCTTGACGCAAACGTTACGACTATCATCGCAGGTGCTTGTCTGTTCCTCTTCGGTTCAGGTTCAGTTCAGGGATTCGCTGCAACACTCATCATCGGTGTTCTCGTGAGCCTTATCACGGCAGTCTTCTTCACAAAGAGGATCCTTATCTGGATCATCGATATCATGCACATCGAAAACGGCAAGGCTTTCGGAATGAAGGAAGCAAAAGGCTTCAACCTTCCGATCTTTGAAAAATCCAAGGCGTTTGTATCTGTAGCTTTGGTAATTCTCCTCATCTGCGCAGGAGCAAGCGTATTTACAGGTTTCAACCTCGGAATCGACTTCGCAGGCGGATCGATCATTCAGGTGGATATGCATGAAACATTCGAAGTAAGCGATATCAAGGCTCTTATGACCGAATTTGACGATCAGTGCGACATCACAACAGCAGGGGATGACAGAACATACGTAGTTATCTCATCAAGCAAGGACTTCTCAGACGAAGAAAAGAACGCAATCATGGATAAGTTCGGCGAAGAATACGGACTTGTTTATGAAGATCTTCTCTCATTCAACAAGGTTGCTCCGTCAATCGGCAAAGACCTTCAGAAGCAGGCGCTCACAGCGGCACTCGTTACGGTTATCGGTATCCTCATTTATATCACGTTCCGTTTCGAATTCTTCTTCGGCGTTGCGGCTGTTATCGCGCTTATTCACGACCTTCTCATCGTTGTCGGAATCTACTCGATCTTCAAGCTGCCCGTTAACTCATCATTCATCGCGGCACTTCTGACGATCCTCGGTTATTCCATCAACAACACTATCGTAGTATTCGACAGAGTACGTGAAAACCGTTCAAGATTCGGAACAGACATCAAGGGTCTTATCAATACAAGTGTAAACCAGACGTTCACACGTTCGCTTTATACGACTATCACAACCCTTCTTGCAGTATGTGCGCTTTACATCTTCGGAGTAAGCTCAATCAGGGAATTCTCACTTCCGATGATCATCGGATTTGTTGCGGGATTATATTCATCAGTATTCCTTGCGGCAAATGTATGGAACATGGTAAAGAAGAAAGAAGCAGTAGCAGTAAGAACAGGCGGAAACGCAGGAAAGAAAAACAGCAAGAAGAAATAATAATTGATGTAAAAATAAGGGGCAGGGAAGACTGCTCCTTTTTTACTGTGGAAATATGGAAATGAGAAAAGGTGGCCGTTCAGCCACCTTTTTTATATTATATATCAGGGAGTTTTAGTTTTCGATCTTTTCGAAGTCGAGTACGCCGTGGTTGCAAAGCGGGCAAACGATGTCTGCCGGAAGTTCGTCGCCTTCGTAGATCCATCCGCAGGTCTTGCAGACATAGCCTGTCTTACCTTCTGTGTCCGGTTTCGGTTTTACGTGATCGAAGTAGTAAGAGTAGCTCATTGTCGGTTTTTCGTTGAAGATTCTTGCTTCTTCTACGCTGCAGACGAAGAGTCCGTGTGTATCCATGTCAACGTAGCTTTCAACCTTGAGGGACATGAATGAGTTGATGAATTTCGGGAGGAATCTGAGTCCGTTGTCAGAACGGAGGTCAACGCAGCCTTCGAATTTGTCAACGTTTCTGCCACTCTGGAAGCCGAAGTGTTCGAATACGTAGAAGGGAGTTTCTTCAGAGAGAACGTTTACGTTCATGATGCCTGTGTTTTTGACTACATCGTGAGAGTATGTTGATTTGTTGATCGCAACGCCTACGCGGTTGGGTGTATTTGTGAGCTGTGTAACAGTATTTACGATGAGGCCGTTGTCTTTTGTGCCGTCGTTTGATGTTACTACATACAGACCGTAACCGATGTTGAAGAGAGCGTTGAGGTCTTCTTTGTTAGCTTTTTCGCTGTTCTGTGCGATGTATTCTCTGCAGAGTTCGTTTGCGAGAGCTTCTGTCTTTGCGATTGATGTTTCGTTGAGAGCAGAAAGGACAGTTACTGTGTTCTTAGCGAATGTGATGTTCTTGGAGTTCGCGAACATATCTTTCATTACTCTTGCCGCACACGGTGCCCATGAACCGTTTTCAACGAGGGCGATGGTTCTGTTCTGATAATCTCTTTCTGTGAGGTTATTGATGAATGTGTGCATGAACGGGAAGATTGATGCGTTGTATGATGTTGTGGCGAGGACGAGTTTTGAGTAACGGAATGCGTCTTCAACAGCTTCAGCCATGTCGCATCTTGCGAGGTCGTGTACTACAACTTTCGGTGCGCCGTTTTCTTCAAGTTTCTGAACGAGGAGTTCAACTGCTTTTTTAGTGTTGCCGTAAACTGATGTGTAAGCAACTACGATGCCTTCTTCTTCCGGTTTATATGATGACCAGATGTCATAGAGGTTAATGTAGTAACCGAGGTTTTCTTTGAGTACGGGGCCGTGTGTCGGGCAGATGACCTGAATATCAAGACCTGCTGCTTTTTTGAGGAGGCGCTGTACCTGTTCGCCGTATTTGCCTACGATGCCGATGTAGTATCTTCTTGCTTCGCAAGCCCAGTCTTCTTCAACGTCGAGAGCTCCGAATTTTCCGAAGCCGTCTGCTGCGAAGAGAACTTTGTCTTTTACGTCGTATGTAACGATAACTTCCGGCCAGTGTACCATCGGTGCTTCAACGAAAGCGAGTGTGTGTGAACCGAGAGAGAGTGTGTCGCCTTCTTTTACGATGATTCTTCTGTCAGAGTAATCTGTGCCGAAGAACTGTCCCATCATCATGAACGCTTTTTCTGAAGAAACGATAGTTGTTGTCTGATATTTTTCCATGAATTTATCGATGTTAGCTGCGTGGTCCGGTTCCATGTGCTGAATGATGAGGTAATCCGGAACGTTGCATCCGATAACTTCTTCGATGTTTTCGAGCCATTCGTCGTTGAAGTTTGCGTCTACTGTATCCATAACGGCGATCTTTTCGTCGAGGATGACGTATGAGTTATAAGCCATGCCGTTGGGAACGATGTACTGTCCTTCGAAGAGATCTACCTGATGGTCATTAACTCCTACATAGCGGATGTCGTCTGTGATTGTTACGTTAGTTTTCATATTTTTTCCTCCATAGCTTTCTTAGCTTTGTTTATATTTTCTTTTTATTCAGCCTGAGCTGTTTTATTTCTCTTTGTGGATATATATTAACATATATCTCCGCTCTTGTCAATAATAATTATCGTTATTGTTAATATTTTTTATCTGCGGGGGAGTGGTTGCTTCACGGGTTCGCTGTTAATGTGAATCTGACGGAGTCTGTACAAAAAAATCCCCCTTACTGAGTAAGGGGGAAAGCGGCACAAGTCGCAGGGGGATCGGCGGGCGCAGTACTATAGTACTGCGCTTTACGCTTATGCGTAAAGCATATCATTCATAACTGACGAATCTGTCTTCTATGGCAGGGACGTAATAAACGGCGTAGTGGCGGATAGATTTATCTTCGTATTCGTCGTATTCTTCCGGAAGGGACGTTCTGACGTAGAATACATAATACGGCAGGAAGTATTCATCGACAGGATCTTTTGAATATACGAGGGTACAATACTCCACATCGTCTTTATTTATCTTCTGCGTGCCGACAATGTACCCGACTACATTCATTCCCTTTATGAGATATTCTCCGTTTGTGAGCTTTTTCATGGCTTCTGATGCAGGTATGATGTCATAATCCCCGATCTTTTCCGCAGAGGAGAGGATGTCGTCTTTGGTGATCCTCATAAGAGAACCGTACTCATCCGTGATAAAGCGGACGGAGGAGAAGTTGTAATTCAGGATGCTCTGAAGGGAGTTTCCGCTGTTTTCGTAAGCGCTTATGGTGTAATGGGGTGTTGAAGAATATGTGTAGTTTGCCGTAACGTCTGTAGTCAGCTCACCCGAACCGATAAGGTGCGAGTATTCATCCGCAAATTCTTCCGCGAGGGAATATGCATTGAAGGTGTCTTCCGTTGACTTTTCTTTTGAATCGTCGCAGGCATATTCAGGCTTTGCCGCCGGTGAGATACTCACGCTTCCGTTTCCGAAAACGGAGATGTCATAATTTTTCGTGTTTGTCATGAGTGAAAACGCGTCATATTCCTCGTCGGGGATATTGTCTTCCGATGTTCCTGCGTATACGGACTGATCGGATAATTCATAGCAAAATTCGTCAATGTCTTCTCCGAGGATGCGTGCGTGATCCCGGGCAATATCCATAAGCTTTCTGTTTGAGTGATATGCCGCCGCTCCCGAACGGTCGACATACGCGAGGTTTTTGTATACGGGAAGGTTTTTTATTCCTTCCGCTTCGTCCCACGGGTTTGAACCGATAAACTCCTTGGGAGAATATACTGAAACGAAATTGTTTGCCGCAACGTCATAAAGCGTTTCAACATCCGTTACCTGCAACTCGCCCCCATCGGTGAGTAAGGTGGGGAAAAAGAGAAAAACTGCGGCTGTAAGGCAGGCGGCATAAGCTGCATAACGTCTGAAATTCTTTTTACTGTCTTTATATTCTTCCGCTTCGGTTATGAATCTGTCGTTAATATCCCCGATGGCGTTTAATAATCTTTCGCCTTTCATATTGTGATATCCTCCTTTCTGAGTCTTTCGCGGAGTTTGTTTCTCGTGCGAAGAAGGCTCATCTTTACTGCGGCTTCCGTTATTCCCATCTGTTTCGAAATGTCTTTGACGGAATATAGATGCCAGTATTTTTTTACAAATATTATTCTGTCACGTTTTTTCAGCGAACCGAGAAAGCTGTTCAGAACTTCTGTCAGGAATATGTCGTCTATTATTTTTGAAGTATCCGCTTCTGACGGGACGGCTTCGCTGAGTTCTTCTATTGACAGCATCACATCTGACGGAAATCTCTTTGATGCGTTGTTTCTCCTGAAGCGGTCAAGGGAAAGGTTACGGATTATCTTCCCGAGATATACGCTGAGTTTGTCCGGCACAGTCGGCGGAATAGTGTTCCATGCGCGCAGATATGTATCGTTAAGGCACTCCATTGATTCTTCGGAGTGAGAGAGGATAGTGTATGATATTTTAAAGAGATACTGACGGTATTTTCTGTCGGTCTGGGCTATCGCATCTTCGCTTCTCGCGAAATACAGTTCGATGATATCTTTGTCGTCCATATGTCCCTCCTTATATAAGTATAGACGAAAAATTCCTGATAAGGTAACAAAATGAAAAATTTCGCAGCTTCGTACTGCGAAATTCATCTTAACAGTTTTTTTATATCCAGAATGCCGCATCCCTGATCATACATGGGATAGCCGAGATTATATGCGCAGGAACGGATCCTTCTTTTTATCATATCGGGAGTGAGATCCGGCTCTTTTTCAAGAAGCAGGGCGCAGGCGGCGCTGACGATGGGCGTTGCCATGGATGTTCCGCTTTTTGTGTCGTATCCGCCCGGGGAATTTTTAAGGGATCTGATGTTGTCCCCGGGGGCGAGGATGTCGGGTTTGTAGCGGGTATACTGCGAAGGTCCCCTTGAAGAAAATTCCGACACGGTATCATCCCTTCTCGTCGGGGTGTGGTGCGTATCGCAGGAGCCGACGGTGATGAGTTTCGGGGAAGAGGCAGGGGAGTCGATGGTAAAATGCTTCGGTCCCGAATTACCTGCGGCGGCAACGACGGTGATGCCTGCGTCCCACAGTTTCTCCGCCGCCTTTATCAGCGGATCCATCTCTCCCGGGGATTTGTTTTCCGTTCCGAGGGACAGGGAGAGGATCTTTATATCAAGGAGCTTATGATTCTGCCACACCCAGTTCATCGCCGCCAGGATATCGCTGAGTTTACCTTCGCCCTTTTCGTTCAGCGCCTTTATTGCCACTATCTCACACTCAGGCGCGATGCCGCGGTATTTTTCATTCACGACACCTCCCGAAGCGATTATTCCCGCAACATGGGTGCCGTGTCCGTTATCGTCATAAGGTTTTTTTTTACCGTTTACGAAGTCTGCAAATTCCCTTATCCTGTTTTTCGGCTTTATGAGGTCATCGTGAGGGTAAATACCCGTATCTATGACGGCGGCGGTGACTCCCTTGCCCGTAAGGTGGGTATCGCATCTGACGGAGCGTTTTGCGCAGTCCATGCGTGCGTATGCGGTGGTGTCGGATGCGATATAATTCACTGTGTCGTAATTTATCAGTTCCCCGATATGCTTTGCGTCCACTTCCGCGGCGTATGCTCCGAGGATCTCCAGCTCATAGCGTATTTTTCCGCCGAGGGCGTTGATATGTTCACGGAGCTTTGGTTTATTTTCCTTATCCGTGAAGATTATGACGGGGATCTTGCCGTTATTCTCCGAAAATTTACAAAGGTCGCTGACGGTTCTTTCGAGTTTATACGCGTTGTCGTTACTCAGCATCACAGTTATCCGCGGATGTTATTTTGCTACAGTTCTTTCTTCTCTTTTTCTTATTTTCCATACGTGAACACCTTCTCTTTTTTCTGAGTTCAAGTCTTTCTTTACGGCGTTTTTTCAGATCTTCTCTTCTTTGGGAAGATCTTTCTTTGTCGGATGAAAAAAGTTTATCTAAGATAGGCATAGTTATTCTCCTGAAAATTATTTTAAGTATTCCTTCATGGATCTGATGACGTCCGAGAGTTGTTTTTGAGTGTCTTTGGGAAGGCTTTTTTTCATTTTAAGCACAAGTCTGGCCTTCTCCTCGTCGGTCATCTCGCCTTTTTTCGCAAGTTCCGCCATGAAGTCGTTGATTTTCCCTGAATATTTTTTCTCGAAGTCCTTTATCCGGTCTTCGAGTCCCTTTTCATGGACTTCGTTTTTCAGTTCATCCACACGTGAGGGGTCATTTTTGATCTTTTCGATGATATCGCGGATATCGTTTATTTCTCTCTGACTCTGCATAGCACACCATCCTTTCTGTGTATAGTATGCAAGGGGCGGGGAAGTGTGAATGGTTGGTTGATTCATGGCGCGAACGGGCAAGGCGGGTGAGCGCTATAATGGGCGGGCAGCGGCGGCTGCGGAGCAGGGGAGCGGATGGCATTATAAAAGCCGGAGGATTTTATAATGCATACACGCAGGAGTACTTTCTCTGTGGTAATTACATTTCACCTGCATGCCGGCATAGCTTTAAGGACACTTTCGGCAAATAAAAAAACAGACCCATTAGGGTCTGTTTGTCAGTCGATAAATACGCAGCCGACGTATGTGAGGGTGCCGGGGCCGTAATAATAATTTATGTTGTTGTCGCGGCACACTTCGCTTACGATCATTCCCAGCGCCGACATTGAATAAGAGATCTTATCCGGGAAGCGGCAGGGTTCGTGAGGATATGTACATTCCTTACATTCGATGCAGGGCATATCTCCGACGATCATGCCTGTAGGGACGGCTTTGCGGAAGTATTTGGAGAATTCGATCATTTTTTCCGTATGGAGTTTTGAGATCTCTCCCATACCTTCGAAGTCAAGGGTGTCTTCAAGTTCGCCTGTGGTCTGAAGGATGAGACCGCGGTGATACTTTCTGATCCTTTCTTCACATTCTTCCAGAGTACCCGTTCCCGGCGGGCAGGTCCACTTCTTGTCATACTGGTGGCATTTGTTTTCTTTGCAGTATTCTCTTACGGCAGGGTGGACGACGATGGTGTCAACGTCGAGAATTCCTACGTGAGAGAAGATGCTTTCGGCTTTTTTTAAGATTTCGTTGATGTTTACTTCTGTCATATTTTTATTCGTATGTTAATCAACAAGGACGCAGCCTGTGTAGGTGAATGTTCCCGGTCCGTAATAATACGGCATACCGTTTGATTTGCATACGTTGTTTACGATCATGCCCATGGCTTCCATTGAAGCGATCTTTTCATTCGGGAAGCGGCAGGGTTCGTCGGGATATGTGCATTTTTCGCAGAGTGTGCAGTGTCCGTCGCCGATGAACATCATATCGGGATACTGTGCTTTCATCTTCTTTGCGAATGCGTAGAAGTTCTTTCTGTGTCTTTCTTCCACATCCATCATACCTTCGAAGTCATAATCATCTTCGATCTCGCCTGTTGACTGAAGGATCGCGCCTCTTTTGTAAGCTTTGATCACTTTGTCACATTCTTCCAGTGTTCCGAGTGCCGGCGGGCAGGACCAGTTTTTGTTGTATGCGGGGCATCTTCCCGTTTCGCATGCTGCGCGGACTTCCGGGATGAGCTCGATTGTCTGAACATCCATTTCTCCGACGTTGTCAAATCCCGCTTCTCTTGCGAGAGCGAGAAATTCTTCCATATTGATTGTCATATCTTCTCCTGTCAGTTTGTTGTCTTTTGGGGGTATTTTTCCCTTGAAATAAGGGATGTATTGATCATATTAAAGCTCAGACCATCATGAATGATGGTCTGAATATATATTATTCTTCCGGGAAGAACATTTCGTCAACGTATGTATCGTTGAAGTCCGGGTGTGTAGCGAGTTCAACGAATTCAGCGTTTGCGCCGATGGTTGCACTTCTGTAGAATTCCTGAGCGTTGAGAACAGCGATCTTGCTGCCTTCGCCTGCTGCGTTTCCGATGGGCTCGATAACGTCTGAGAGTTCTGACGGGATGAGGCCGATGCGGCAAGCGCTCTGCGGATCCATGTAGTTACCGAATGCGCCGGCGATCATAACTTTCTTGATGTCCTTGATTGCAACGCCGAGTGTGTCAGCCATGAGGATAACGCCTGCTGCCATAGCACTCTTAGCGAGCTGAACTTCACGAACGTCCTGCTGAGTAAGGATAACAGCATCTCCGTCGCCTGATTCTTCAGCTGTTGCGAGAACGAATGCGGGTTTGCCGTTGAATTCGATGATTCTGTCAGCGTTTGCTTCTGCGATTGCGCCTTCAGCTTCGTCAGCAGTGATCATTCTGCCTGATTCTTCGATGATCATAGCATCGAGGAGGATAGCGATGATGTCCATAAGACCGCTTCCGCAGATACCGATCGGTTTAGCGCCGCCGATTGTTGAGTATACGAATTTTGTTCCTTCGAACTTGACGTGGTCGATAGCACCTTCAGCGCCGCGCATACCGCAGTGGATCTTAGCGCCTTCGAAAGCCGGACCTGCTGCTGTTGAGCAGGCAACCATCTTGTCTTTGTTTCCGAGAACCATTTCGCCGTTTGTTCCGATATCGATAGCGAGTGTGATCTCTTCGAGAACGTCGAATTCTGTTGCGAGTAAAACGCCGATTGTGTCAGCGCCTACGAAGCCTGCGATGTTCGGGAGGATCATTACTTTACCGCCGTTGGCGATCTTGATCTGGTAATGAGTTGCGTCAACGAGCATCGGTTCGCTGATAGCCGGGTTATAAGGAGCTTTTACGAGTGATCCCGGAGAGATTCCCGTAAAGAGGTGGTGCATGCATGTATTACCTACGACAGAGATGAGGTAGAGGTTCTTTTTGTCGATTCCCGCTTCTTCGCAAGCGTCATTGATAAGGTCGTTGAGTGTTCCGCGGATAACTTTTGCGAGTTTAGCCGGGCCGTCTTCGAGTGCATATTCAGCTCTCTGGATAACGTCAGCGCCGTACTGGCTCTGGGGGTTAACCATGCTCTTGACTGCTTTCTGTTCGCCTGTACGTGAATCGAGGAGGTAACCTACAACTGTTGTTGTACCGATATCGAATGCCATTACGTAGATAGGTTCGTTAGTTGCTCTGATATCAATGATCTCATTTTCGCACATAACAACGTTTACTTTGAAATCGTTGTCATAAAGAGCCTTATAGAGGTTTTCAACTACGTTTACTGAAAGCGGGATATCCTTTTCATCTACGCCGCTTGCTTTTGAAACTGCTTTTTTAAGTCTTTCCCAGTCAGATGTGCTTTCGCCGATAACGCATCTTTCAACTTCAACGTCGAGAGATCTTACGATAGGTTTGATAGCGATATTTCTCTTAGCGCCGTCCATTAAGATGGAGTGTCCTGTTGAAGCTTCTGAAAGCATTACTGTGAGGTTTGCAGTAACCGGTGTGTCACAAGCTTTTACCACGCCCTGATTCGGACCGTCCATGATTTCCACAAGACATTTTCCGCAAGTACCTTTACCGCCGCAGGGTGCGTCCGGGTTAAGACCTGCCTGAATTTCCGCTTCAAGAATTGTTGTTCCTTCTTCCACGAAGATCTCGATTTCTTCGGGGAGGAAGAATACACGATATTTGTTCATATGTATCCTCCTTAAAAAGTTTGCTTTGTTCTTTTCTCCGTACATTATATCACATACTTTTGTGGAATTAAATCAATTTTTTCATTTTCTGCTCAATAATCGTTTTTTTTCGTGTCAGGCCCTGAGGGGTGGTGTCCCCCTTACTTGTAAGGTGGAAAGAGGCGCATGGTGCCTCAGGGGGATCGGGGAGATGCGGGAGGTAAGGATGATCTGAATCACGATGTCATATCTACGTTACTCGTGATATAAAAAAGCAGGTTTACACCTGCTTTATGTATGTAATTAAATCGTTGCGTACATTTCGCATTCTGCCGTTGCTGTAACGATAGTTTCCATATGGATAACTTCTTTTTTCTTGCCGGCTTTTCTTTCGTTGATCGTAACTTTTACTGTCGGGTTGACAGCGCCGCGTTTTTCTGCTTCTTCTTTTGCGATCGCTTCAGCTTCTCTCTGAGCGATTTCGAGAGCTGCCTGATAGCTTGATGCGACGAAGCTGCGGAGTCTTGTGAAGATCTGATATTTTCTTCCGCCGACTTTGATAGTTACTTCTTCGGTTACCCTGATCTTGCAGATCGCAGCGCCGAGAGCGTTTGCAACCGGTGAGTAATCATTGATGATGGATTTTGTTCCGAGTGCCTTTGCTACGTCCGGAAGGAAGAGGTGGATCGGAGCGCCTACACCGATGATAGGTACTTTGGAGATGATCTGATAATCAAGGACAGAGTCGCTTTCGATTGTGTGCTTGTAATAAGCGTTGTGGAAGAGCTGTTCCATTCTTGCATCGAGTTCTTTCGGAGAGAAGTATTTATCTTCATCCTGTTCGAAGAGCATTCTTGCGAGTGAGCAGAACATTCTTTCTTTTACTTTATAGTAAATTTCTTCGCAGTAAGCTTCTACTGTTGTTTCGAAGTCTTTTGCGTAATACTGAAGGATCATTTCTGCAGGTTTTTTGTCCCACATATCATAATCGCCTCTTACCATCATAACGTCTGTCGGTGTGAGTCCTGAACGGAGGACGATGCCGAGGTTTTCGAGTTCTTCGATAGCAACGTTTGCGAGGTAAGATTCTTTGATAACTGATGCGATGGTGTTACCTGACATCCAGCGTCTTACTTTGAGTTCTTCGTAAAGGATTCTCGGGAGTTCGCCGAGCTGATTTACGTCGTAGTTGTCGTTTAAGATGTAGTAGAAGCGGTTGTCTGACGGTGTGTAGTAAATTGAACGTGTTACTTCCGGGAACTGTGTTGCGAGGTCACAGATCGGACGGACACGTCTTACGCCGAGATGAACTTCACCGTAACGGTCTACTGTTACGAGTGTGTCGCCGCCGAGGCCGACTGTGTTGATCTGGAGTGATTTTACGGCTGTCTTGAAATCGCCTACAACAGCGCCTGACGGTGTGAGGATCGGAGCGCCGCGTCTGATGAGGGCGATGTCTGATGTTGTGCCGCCCATGTCGATGAGGAGACCGTCTTCAGTATCAGCGAGATACATTCCGCCGAGAACACTTGCCGCAGGACCGCAGAGGAGTGTTTCAACCGGTTTGTCGAGAGCGAATTCCGCAGTCATGATACTTCCGTCACTTCTTACGATGAAGATAGGAACGTCGATGTTTCTTTCGCCGAGGATCTGTTTTACGGCACGGATGAAGTCAGCGATGATGGGAAGGAGTCTTGCGTTGAGCATTGCTGAGCATGCACGTTTGATGATGTCGAGTGCTGTAGAGAGCTCGTGGCCGCAGACTACCGGTTTGTCAACGATTGACTGGATGTGTGCTTTTGCTGAAAGTTCGAGTTCCGGGTTTTTCATACCCCAGAGGCTTACTACTGCGAATGAGTCAAAGTTCTTTTCGCATTTTCTGATGATCTCATCGAAGTTATCCCAGTCCGGAGCGCGGTTGATAACGCCGTCGATCGTGATTTCAGCGTCGATGTACTCAAATTCGCTTGTTGAAGAAATACCGTATTTAGAGCAGTTTCTTTCGAAGAGTTCCGGGTAGCATCCGATGAGGATGAGTTTTACTTTACCGCCTTTGTTTTCAACGCATGCGTTTGTTGCGAGAGTTGTTGAAAGGCTTACGAGGCAGGCCTGTTTAAGGATATCCTGATCGATCTTATCGAGAACTGAAGAGATACCTATTGTGAGGTCTTCGTGTGTTGTTACTGATTTTGCTTTTGAGAGGACGATTCTTTCGTCGTAGTCATATAAAACGGCATCTGTGTATGTACCACCTGTATCGATACCGAGTGCGATATTTTTGTGTGTCATTTTTATCCCCTTAGAAATATATTCAAAATATCAATCTGAAATATTTTATCATAAACAACCGTATTATATCAATAGGTTTATTGATTTACAGGCAAAAAATATCATATTTTTTATATCGATGAGGATTTTTATGCGTTTTTGGGTGGGAAGGCGTAAGTCCCATTTGGGGATAATGTATAAAAGATGGATCTGATTGCGGCGGATATCCCCCTTACTTGTAAGGGGGAAAGGTAGCTGGGCGCCGCAGGGGGATAATTGAAATGAAAAAAGTGCGGAAGATATATGTGATTCACAAAATATCTTCCGCACTATGTATCAGTAGCCTATTGTTTTATACATAAGTATTCCGCCGGCAACGGAAGCGTTGAGGCTTTCGCAGTCGCCGAGGATCGGGATCTTCACGAGGACTGTGCACTGCTCCTCGGCTTCTCTCGTCATTCCCTGTCCTTCACTTCCCACGATGAGGACAGTCTTTTCGTAATTGAGGTTTACGGCTTCGCCTTTGAGGGATGAACCGATGATGGCGAAATCGTTCACTCTGAGGTGATAAAGTGTGTTTGCATCGGCGCGGTGAATGCCGATACGGAGGGCGGCACCTGCGCTTGAACGGACGGATTTGGGAGAGAACGCATCGGCGCATTTGTCCGTAAGAAGGACAGCGTCATATCCGCAGCAGACGGCACTCCTGATGAGGGCGCCGACATTTTCGCTCTGCTGGACGCCGTCGAGGAAGAGGATCCTTCTCATTGAATTTATGTCAAGTTCATATTCCGGAATGCGGAAAACTCCGAGGATGCCCTGAGGGGATTTTGTGTCGGAGAGAGTGGAAAACACTTCCTTTGATACGGTAATGGGGTCGTTATATTCCGAAGGGTCTATGCGTGAATTTTCTTCGATGATGATATGTTCACAAATAAATCCGCTGTTTAAAGCGTAGTCGGTGAATTTCTTTCCTTCCAGAACGAACAGCCCCAGCTTGTTGCGGTTCTTTTTGAGTTCGAGGGATTTTATTTTTTTGATAAGCGGGTTTGCTTTCGATGAGATATACATCACAGGCTCACTTTCTTTGAAACGAGTTTTGAGATCGTTGTCTTTTCTCCCATGACGATAATGCGGTCGCCGGGGAGAATTTTCTCTTCCGCCGAGGGATTCACTATGGTCTTTTCTCCTCTTTTTATGGCGAGGACATTGAGTTTATAAATGTTGCGCACATTAAGGTCTATGAGAGAATGGTCGTGCCACGCTTTCGGGGAATCTATTTCGGAGATGGTGTGTTCTCCGTCGAGGCTGAGAAGATCCGTGAGGGATGTGTCCGTAAGGCTTCTTGCGAGGCTTTCGCCCATTTCCTGTTCGGGGAAGATTATTTTTTCCACTCCGAGCTTGCGGAGGACTTTCGCCTGAACAGAATCTTTTGCCTTGGCATAAACCGTCTTTACGCCCAGCTCCTGCAGGTTTATTGCCGCCATAAGCGAAACGTTCAGATCGTTTGCCGAAGCGATTATTGCGCAGTCCACTTCTCCGATGCCGATGGAACGCAGGGCGTTTATGTCGGAAATGTCTGCGGATATGGCATAGGTGGTGTTGTCGGCGATTGCACGGATTATGTCTTCGCGTCTGTCGACGGCATAAACGTCATGTCCGAGTTCATATAATTTTGTGGCAAGGCTGTAACCGAAGGTACCGAGCCCTAAAACTGCAAATTGTTTCATATTTCCTCCTTAAAGCATGAGATTTCCTTCCGGATAACGGAAAGAGGAAGTTTCTGCATTTATATCTTCGCGCTTTCTGGCTATTGCATACGCTATGGTCATTATTCCGACTCTGCCGAAGAACATACTCATTGCGATGAGTATCTTTCCGAGAGCGTTGAGTTTTGTTGTTATTCCCGTCGTCAGTCCCACCGTCGCAATGGCGGATACTGTTTCAAACAGAATGTCGTGAAGAGGCAGGCTGTTTGTCATGGATATTATCATCACTGCGAATATTGTCCACACAAACGGCATGAAAGCCATAACAAACGCTTTTCTCAGCGTCTGTTCCGTAATTCTGCGGCCGAAGATATTCATGTCGTCTCTGCCCTTTACGGTGCTGTAAACCGAAACGAGGATCACAGCTATGGCGCTTGTTTTGATCCCGCCTGCTGTGGATCCGGGGGAGCCGCCGATAAACATGAGTATTATCGTTACGAGATAACCGATGGTGGTGACTTTCGAGTAGTCAATGCTGAAAAATCCCGCTGTCCTCGGCGTTACGGACGCAAAGAGGGAAGTAAGGATCTTTTCCCAAAGCGGCATATTTCCGATGGTGGCACTGTTATTATACTCCGAAAAGAGCATAAACACAAACCCGAAAATCAAAAGAGTGAGTGTTGTGGAAAGGACGATCTTTGAGTTGAATGAGAGCTTTCTGAAGCCTTTCTTTTCGAGGACGTCCATGGCAACGGTAAAGCCGATGCCTCCGAGGACGATAAGCATGGAGATAGTAAGCGTTACGGTTGGGGAGGAAGTATATCCCATAAGGCTTATTCCTCCGCCGAAGATGTCAAAGCCTGCGTTGCAGAACGCGGAGACAGAGTGAAAGACGGAGAAGTATACAGCCTTCATAAGAGGATAATCCCTGACAAAGCGCGTAAAGAGCAAAACAGCTCCGATGCATTCCGTTATAAAGGTAAACATCAGCACGCTTTTTACGTATTTAACGATCCCTTCCGCCGAATCAAGGCTCAGGGAGGACTGGATGAGCATACGGTTTTTGATGGAGATCTTTCTTCCGAGCATGAGAAAGACAATGGTCGTAAGGCTCATGAAGCCCACACCGCCGATCTGGATGAGGGTGATGATGACGAGTTGCCCGAATGTGGACCAGTAGGTTCCCGTATCAAAAATCGTAAGTCCCGTAACACAGGTGGCGGATGTCGCCGTGAACAGGCAGTCGATAAAATTTGTGGGAACACCTTCCGCGCTTGATACGGGGAGCATGAGAAGGATGGTTCCGAGGAGTATCAGGGTGATAAATCCAAAAGAGAGGATCTGTGACTGAGAGAGTTTTCTCAGGTGTTGTTTTATATTCATAGTATTTCCTTTACAATTCATAATGTCCTGAGTTTTGTTCATTATACCACAGGTTTATGAAAATAATGAGCATGGCAGGGTAAAAAAAGTGTAAAAGGTGTAAAATGTGTGTGAATGGGTGGAGGGACATCCTTATCCTCCTGTCATCATCGCGAAAGTCGTCCGATGACGTCCCCCTCAGGATAAGGGGGAAAGATGACGCAGTCATCAGGGGGATTCTGACCGAAGAAGTACGTCAGATGCGGATGTTCCACGAACTTACTTTTCAAACCAAAAACGGACACTCCGAAAGGAGTGCCCGTAATTTCAATTATTCTTCTGTCTTTTCTTCAACCTTTTTGTTATTGTTGCGGTTGTTGTTTTTATTGTTGTTGCGGTTATTGTTGTTTCTCTTCTTTTCTTCGCTCATTCCTTCCGGCATGGGGAGAAGTGCTTTTCTTGAGAGATCGTATTTACCCTGTTTGATGTCGATGACTTTTGCTGTTGTGATGTCGCCGACTTTGAGGTAATCTTCAACAACTTCTACTCTTTCGTGAGCGATCTTGGAGATGTGGATGAGGCCTTCTTTGTTGCCCGGAAGTTCCATGAATGCGCCGATGGGGAGGATGCGTGTGATCTTGCCTGTGTAAACATCGCCGATCTCGATATCTCTTACGATATCTTCGATGATTGATTTAGCTTTTTCAGCGCCGGCCATGTCTACTGACATGATGTATACGTTGCCGTCATCTGTGATGTCGATCTTGACGCCTGTGTCAGCGATGATCTGGTTGATGACTTTGCCGCCTGTACCGATGACTTCACGGATCTTGTCTACCGGGATCTGCATTGAGATTACTCTCGGTGCGTACGGTGACATTTCCTGTCTCGGTTCCGGAAGTGTTTCGAGCATCTTGCCCATGATGAACATTCTGCCTTCCTTAGCCTGATGGAGAGCCTGTGTGAGGATAGCTTCGTCGATGCCGTGGATCTTGATGTCCATCTGGATCGCCGTGATACCTCTTGAAGTACCTGCAACCTTGAAGTCCATATCGCCATAGAAGTCTTCAAGACCCTGAATGTCTGAAAGAACTACTACGCTGTCTTCTTCCTTGATAAGACCCATTGCAATACCTGCAACGGCTGCCTTGATGGGAACGCCTGCGTCCATGAGTGAAAGTGTTGAACCGCAGACACTTGCCTGTGATGTTGAGCCGTTTGAAGAAAGAACTTCACTTACGACACGGATAGTGTACGGGAATTCTTCCGGTGACGGAATTACGGGGAGGAGAGCTCTTTCAGCGAGTGCGCCGTGACCGATCTCACGTCTGCCGGGGCTGCGGAGAGCGCCTGTTTCGCCTGTTGAATAAGGCGGGAAGTTGTAGTGGTGGATATATCTCTTTGATTCTTCTTCACCTACTCCGTCGAGGATCTGTTCTTCGCGGAGCTGTCCGAGTGTTACTGCTGAGAGAACCTGAGTCTGTCCTCTTGTGAAGACTGCAGAACCGTGAGCGCGTCTGAGGCGGCCTGCTTCACATGTGATCTTACGGATCTCTGTGATCTTTCTGCCGTCGGGACGTACGTTTTCGAATGTGATCATGTTGCGGATGAGCTTTTTGAGGGCTTTTGTGAATACTTCGTCGATATCCATGATGTTATCGGGGTATTCTTCTGCGAACATTTCTTTTACTTCGGCTCTTGCCTGATCAATAAGATCGTTGCGGAGAACTTTGTCGTCTGTTACGATAACGGCTTTGAGTTTGTCGTATGAAACCGGGAATACTTTTTCTTCGATTTCTGCAAGCGGACGGTAATACGGAATGTCAGCTTTTTCTTTGCCTACTGCAGCCATAACTTCCTTCTGAAGCTGAATAAGGGGCTGGAGTTCCTGCTGTGCGAAGAGGATCGCTTTGATCATTGTTTCTTCGTCAACTTCGTTTGCGCCTGCTTCTACCATGAGAACTGCTTCTTCCGTACCTGCAACCGTAAGGTCAAGACGGCTTACTTCTCTCTGTGCGCTTGTGGGGTTAACGATGAACTGACCGTCGACAAGACCGATGTTTACTGCTGCAACGGGGCCATCGAAGGGGATGTCGGAAATGCATACTGCGAGGGAGCATCCGAAGAGGGCTGCGATCTCGGGAGCGTTGTCATGATCCACGCTCATTACTGTCGCGATTACCTGAACGTCGTTACGGCATCCTTTGTCGAAAAGCGGACGGAGTGCGCGGTCGATAAGACGTGAATGAAGTGTAGCCTGTTCGCTTGCTTTTCCTTCTCTCTTCAGGAATCCGCCCGGGATCTTGCCTACGGAGTAAAGCTTTTCTTCGTAGTTTACGCTGAGGGGGAAGAAGTCTGCGTTTGACTTGGGTTCTTTTGACATACAGGCAGTGATGAGGATCTGTGTGTCGCCGTAGCTTACGAAAGCGCTGCCGTTTGTCTGCTGTGCGAGAGTACCTGTTTCAACGGTAACTTCTCTGCCTGCGAGCATTGTTTTGAAAATCTGTGTCATTTTTACCTCCATGGCAACCGCTAATCCGTAAAGATTCATACCCGGATGCATGTGCGTGCGTTTAATAAAAAACGCATGCGCACAGGTTCCATAAGGACTGCATCCCGGTATAAACCCTTCGGACTATTGATTGCGAAATATAATTATTGTGGGTTGAAAATGGTTGTTTCTGTTAAATGAATACTAAAATTTATATCTGATATTCAATAAATAAAAAGGCGGAAAACAAGTACATTGTGATCCGCCTCGGATAGACTACTTTCTGAGTCCGAGCTGAGCGATGAGTGCTCTGTATTTTTCGATGTCTTTAGCCATCAGGTAGTCAAGAAGTCTTCTTCTTTTACCAACCATTTTAAGAAGGCCTCTTCTTGAGTGGTGGTCTTTTTTGTTCTGTTTAAGGTGTTCGTTTAAGTGGTTGATTCTTTCTGTGAGAATAGCAACCTGTACTTCTGCAGAACCTGTATCTTTGTCATGGTGCTGATACGGCTGCATTACAGCAAGTTTTTCTTCTTTGTTAAGATGCATTTTTATTTCCTCCGAATATTTACTCCTCTGCCCCTGTATGCGTCGGAAATTCGACATACAGAGCACAGGGCACCTTGGTATTATACTACCGTGGACATGATTTGTCAAGCACAAAACGGCTTTTTTCAGCGAATTGCACGGCGTACCTGTCTGTTTGGTATTATAGCATTTTTTATATGGTTTTAAAAGCGTGAGAAATAATTTTCTAATGAAATTCTAAGAAAATTCTAATGTTGGTCTAATAATTATATTGTATTATATCTGTAACAGGAAAAACAGAACCGATTTCTTGTTATAAACTCCTAAATTTCATATGACAAATCAAAAAAAATACAGCTGGGGGGCTGTATTTTTTTTATGGGAAGATCCCCCTTAGGATAAGGGGGAAAGAGGGCGAAGCTCTCAGGGGGATCGGGGAGAAGTACGAATGTCGGGAAAAGTATATGATCTCAGCCTGCAGGTATGCGTTAATAAAAAACACAGCCTTTTTACGGGCTGTGTCGGAAGATCATTCTGAATATTTGATTCTTGAGAGGCGGTATACTTCTTTTCTGAATACGGGGTTGCCCATAGCAACTCTGCCTGACATACTGATGAAGCATGTTGTGCCGGGTTTGGTGTATTTTTCAACGAATTCTTTTGCAGCCTTCGCAGCTTCTTCGTCTGTAGCGTTTTCGTGGAGTTCGGGGATCACGCCGAAAGCGATCTTGTCGCCGTAAAGCTCATAAAGCTTGCCGTAATCGTTCATGGGCTGTCCGCCCCATGTGTTGAAGCCGATCTCGATCATAGCGGGAACGAGCATTTCGATCATACCGCAGGAGTGGAAGTCAACGTACATACCCTTTGAGTGGCAGAAGTCAACGACTTTCTTCATCGGCGGAACGAGCATTTCGCGGACTGTGTCGAGGGAGAAGAACGGTGCTCTCTGTGCGCCCCAGTCATCATGCATATTTACGCCGTCGATGGGGTAATACTGGATGTGTTTGTCGATGATCTTGATGTAAAGGTCAGCGATGTTGTCGAGGAGTTCCTTTAAAGCGTCCTGCTGTTCTTCGTCGATCATGGCCATAGCAGCGCCTTCGAAGTCCATGAATGAGATAAGTCTTTCGAAGAAGCCGTTGAAGAGCATCATCTGAACATAAACGTCTTTGTTTGCTTCAAAGAACGGTTTCATTCTTTCTGCGCTGCCTTCCCAGTCCCAGCTGTCAACGTCCGGGAATTGGATGACTTCTTTCCAGTCGTTGGCGTCTTTGAGAGTCGGTTCACCGGGTTTTACGATAGATCCGCCGACTGTGGGGATGTATACCCATTCGATGCCGAACATATCTTTTCCGCCGATTTCTTCCGGTTTAAGTCTTTTGCCTGATACGGCACCGCGGGCGATGTTGTCGCCGATGAGGTCTGTTGAGAAGTAAGCTGTCTCGAGACCCATAGGCATCCATACGGGTTCGCCTCTGAGCATAGAGAACCATGCTTCCTTGAAAGTAACGGGGAAGTCATAAAGCGGTGTCGGCGGGCCGAAGAATGAAGGTTTTTCGCCAACGACAGTGAGTTCTTTTTCGTTGAAGGGGATCTTTGTCATTGTGTTTCTCCTTGTGTGTTATTTATTTATAATATGTTACTGTTATTTTACCGTAAAATGTTCCATGATTAAACATATCCGCAATACGAAATATATATCTTCTGCCTTCTGATTTTTCGTCATGGTGAGAAGATGTGAATATTCCCCCTTACTTGTAAGGGGGACAGATGGCGCAAGTCATCAGGGGGATCGGGGAGATGGAAAGAGTGCGGCAGATGTGGATGAATCATAAACCGGTGGTTTGTGCCGGAATAAAAAAAGCGCGGCGGAGCCACGCTGATAGGTATATTTTTGCCTGTTACAGATGCTTTACCATAAGCAGTCGGGTATTGTCTTTACGCAGAAGTTCATAACCGCTTCTTTCGTACAGACGTCGTGCGGGGAGGTTTGATTCTTCCACATGAAGGAGAATGTCGTATATTCCCGCATTTTTTGCCGCTTCTTCCGAATATGAAAGGAGCTTTGTGCCGATTCCGCGGCTGCGGTATTTTTCGTCCACGCAGAAGTCGTCGATATATACGTACTCCCGGTCTTCCCGTTTCACTTCCACGGAGATATATCCGATAACCTCGCCTTTATTTTCCGCAACGATGATGACGTCTTCGGACGGGCCGAAAAAACGAAGGAGATAATCTTCTTCGTATCCGCCTTTTGGGTCTTCACCGTAAATGGCGCGGAGCATATCCATAAACAGCTCTTCAATGGCTGATTTGTCGGAGAGGGTGGCTTGTCTGAAAATCATGTCGGAGATCATTCTTTTTCTTCTTCGTTTTCCTGCATATCGACGCCTGAGAACGCGCCGAAGTCGGGAAGTTCTTCGATGGTTTCGATCTGCATGAACTGCAGAAATTCGTCCGTTGTCACAAATCCCATAGGTCTTCCGGGAAGGTCAAGCCTTCCGTTAGAATCCACAAGCCCTCTTGCGATAAGAGTATCAAGGGAGGATGTGGACTGCACTCCGCGGATGCGTTCGATCTCCGAACGGGTGACGGGCTGACGGTAAGCGACGATGGCGAGGGTCTCCAGAGCCGCCTGAGAGAGGGTGGTCGGTTCGGGCGGGGAGAGAAGGAGCTTGATGTATGGATAATATTCTTCGCGGGACACCATTTTCACCGTGTCGTGGGTGATGATGATTCTCATACCGCGCTTTTGTTCGTCATAATCATCCCGCAGTTCGCAGAGAATGGGATATATGTCTTCGTAATACGCGTCAAAGACTGCCTCGATATTTTTTATTTTGACGGCTTCTCCGTGAGCAAACAGGAGAGCCTCGATTATATGTTTTCTATTGTCCATTTTGTGTGTCTTTCGTGTAATTTACGGTAATGTCGGAATATGAATATTCCTGAGAGATAGTGATCTCGCCCATTTTGTACATCTCCAGTATCGCAAGGAATATGCCTGTCATGTACGCCCTTGTGGGGTGAGAGGAGATTATTTCGTCAAATGTCAGGCGGCGTTTTTCCCGGAGTTTCGCCTGAAGGTCGCTGATGAGGACTTCAACGGAATATTCTTCCGTTTCCATCAGCATAGGCGAGTTTTCCTCAATGCGGATCTTTCGTTTGAGAAGGACCTTGCTCATGGCTTTTAAGATCATCTCGCTTGTAAGCTGAAGGTTGGTGTTGTCGACGATGTCTTCGAAATAATCCTGCTCACGGGAAAAGCGGAGGGAATAATCGCCTTCGGCTTTTGCGAGGTGGGAGGCTATGGCCTTGAACTGGGAATATTCAATGAGCCTTGCCACAAGTTCTTCTCTCGGGTCGATCTCTTCGCCTGTTTCCTCGTCGATCTCTTTTGGAAGCATCATCCTTGATTTGATCTCAATTAAGGTGGAAGCCATGACGACAAATTCCGCCGCAAGTTCAATATTGAAAGAATTGGCGGCGTAGATGTAGTTCATATATTGTTTTGTTATTTCGGAAATGGGGATATCGAATATATCCACCTCATTTTTTGCAATAAGGCTCAGAAGCAGGTCGAGGGGACCTGAGAATTTCTCTAAGGTGAGGATATTTTCTTCGTTCATTTTTCCTCCGTCAAAGGGTAGAGATGATGATATTCATTATTGCGGAATAAACACCGTTGATGATGGGATACATTATGTCCGACAAAACTCCCGTATAGATAAGGGCGATAAGCACGATATAGATATACTTTTCGTACTTATACATATAATACTCATACTTTCTCGGCAGGAATGTTGCGAGAAGTTTGCTTCCGTCAAGAGGCGGGAAGGGCATTAAGTTAAACACCGCATATCCGATATTGAGCTGGATGCCGTATATGAGCATGATATTGAGGTATGTAAGGTCCGTCATGACGAATATTCTCAGGAGGACTGCGAAAAGGACCGCGAGTATCATATTCGCAGTTACTCCCGCGAGGCTGACGAGGCGCATACCTGTCTTTCTGTTACGGAAGTTCATGGGGTTAATGGGCACAGGTTTTGCCCAGCCGAATCTGAACAGTATCATACAGATAAGTCCGAATATGTCGATATGTTTTATGGGGTTGAGGGTAAGTCTGCCGCGGATCTTTGCGGTATTATCTCCCATATAAAGGGCGGCATACCCATGGGCGCACTCGTGGATCATGATTGAGAGTATGGCGACGGGTGCTATAAGAAGGATTTCAAAGATATCGTTCAAGGTCTTATTCCTTTCGTGGTTGTCGGGGGTAATATGGAAAGTGGGGTATGGTGATTCACGGATATTTCCCTTGATCCGCAATATCCCCGATCCCCCTGCGGGCTTCGCCCGCTTTCCCCCTTATCCTGACGGGGGACGGCGCCGCCGTGCTCATCGCTTCGCGATGAGCCGCCTGAGGCGAAGCCTCAGGCAAAATCCGCTTCGCGGATTTTACGGCGGCGGCCGCGCCGCGCGTGCAGCAAAGCTGCACGCAGCCCGTGGCGAAGCCACGGGCAAAGCAAGGCTTTGCCTTGCTTTGCGGCGCCCATGCTCCCTTATTTATAAGGGAGCTGTCACGGAGTGACTGAGGGATCGGTCCGATACGAAGACTGTTTCCGGATCGGGGTGTTTCTTACGAGTTATACAATCATCTTTGTGTATGCATTTTTTAAGCACATCCCCCTGTTTTCCCCTTATCCTGAGGGGATAATTTATTCAAGCCATGACGGCGTAAGGTCGTTCTGAATTACCTGTTCGACTGTTTCCCTTCTTACCATAAGTTCCGCTTTGTCACCCTTTAAGAGGACGACGGCAGGGCGCGGAAGGCGGTTGTAGTTGCTTGCCATGGAATAATTGTAAGCACCTGTGCACATTACGGCGAGGATGTCGCCGCGCTGCGGGTCGGGAAGGGAAATGTTCCTGATCAGTGTGTCACTTTCGCAGGCACGTCCCGCAACAGTGACCGTGCGGGTAGGTTCTTCGCCGAACTTGTTGGCGATGATTGCGTGATACTCAGCCTGATAAAGCGCAGGGCGTGGGTTGTCCGCAAGGGAGCCGTCAACGGAGATGTATGTCTTGACTTCGGGGATCTCTTTGATTGTTCCGATGGTGTAAAGAGTGATGCCCGCTTCGCTGATGATGAATCTGCCGGGCTCGACGATGATCTTCGGAACTTTTTCGTCGGGATATTTTTCAAAGAATTTGTCAATGCTCTGTCTGAGTGTCTTAGCGTATGCTCTCAGGTCAAAACGTGTGTCGCCGGGAAGATATATTACCCCGAAGCCGCCGCCGAGGTTGAGTTCGGAAAGATCGATTCCCATGCCCCTGAACTGCATGAACATATCAAGCATTATCTCCATTGCAACCGCGAACGGCTCCATTGTTGTTATGGAAGAACCGATGTGACAATGGATGCCCGTGAGTGAGAGATTTGCCGCTTCCTTACACATGATCGCCCCTCTTATTGCCTGTGAAAGGGGGATGCCGAATTTGGAGTCGAGAGTGCCTGTGGTGATATATTCATGGGTGTGGGCTTCCACTCCCGGAGAAAGGCGGAGGTGTACGTTCTGCACTTTTCCGAGCTCTCCTGCGATCCTGTCCACTCTCGGGATCTCTTCGAGGGAGTCGATGGTGATGGTGCCGACAGAGGAATTTATCGCAAGGGTTATTTCACGGTCGGTCTTGTTTGAGCCGTGGAAGGTGATGCGTGAAGGGGGGAATGCGCTTGTGAGGGCTGTGATGAGTTCGCCTTCGGAAACGACGTCCAGGTTGATGCCTGCGTTTTTCACTATCCTGCACATAGCAGTATTCAGAAATGCCTTGCCGGCATAATTGATGGAGTGGTCTATGTTTTCTGCCGTGAGGGCTGATGTTATTTCATTTATTGACTGTTCGATCTTGTCCTGACTTATGACGTAAAGCGGAGTGCCGAAAGTCTTTGCGAGGGTGGTGGTGTCGTGATCTGAAAAGATAAAATTGCTCATTGTCTTCTCCTTATATGGTTATACGGAATATTATAGCAAATTTTTATAATAAATCGTACGATTTTGTGAACTTTTTTGAGATAAATCCCTGTTTTTTTGGTATCATATACGTATGAAAGAGAAATTGTTGAATATTATAAACATGGAAAACTATACCGCCATGAGAGCGAAGGATTTTTATTATCTTCTCGGTTGCGGTGACGAAGAAAAAGAGATGGTGAACATATCTCTTGAAGAGCTTGAAAACGACGGAGTCATCATACGCAACTCCAAAAACAAGTATGTCCGCTGTGACGAAAATTCAGTCACGAGAAAAGGCACCTTCCGGAAAGGAAACGGCAATTACGGCTTTGTGGTTCTGGATGATGCAGGGGACACAGGGGATGTATTCATCTCGCCGAAGAATATGCTCACTGCGGCGGACGGCGACAGCGTTGTTGTCACTATCCTCACCCATGCCTACGGCGACAAGAAAGCCGAAGGCAAGATAATCAGGGTCACAGCCAAGGCGGAAAAGACACTCCTCGGCATCGTCAGAAAAGGCAGGAGAGGGCTTTTCGTTGACGGCGGAAATATGGGGAACTTCGATTTGATGAACACAGGCGGCGCGAAAAACAACGATGTCGTCAGTTACAGCGTCATCGGAAGGATAAACAAATCGTCAAAGAGCGAATACGCTAAGATCGTCAAAGTCGTGGGAAGTCTGTATGACGAAGATATCAACATCAAGATGGCGATCGCGAAGTATGACATACCGACTTTGTTTGACAGCGAAGTCTTTTCCTCAGCGAGAAGCCTGACGAATATGATAAATTCCGAAGACATCGCTTCCCGCCGCGACCTGAGAAATGAAAATATCTTCACCATTGACTCCTTCACCGCCAAGGACCTTGACGACGCGGTGGGAATAAGTTTCGACGGGGAGATATATAACCTCAAAGTATCCATAGCGGACGTGAGTTATTTCGTCCGGGAAGGTTCTTTGGTCGACAAGGCGGCTTATGAGAGAGGCACGAGCGTATATACCCCGGAACAGCCGTGCATATGCTTCCGGGAGAGCTCTGCGAGAATTTATGTTCTCTCGCTCCTGATGTGGACAGGCTGGCGTTTACGGTTGAGATGGACATTGACACAAAAGGCAAAGTGGTAAGAAGCGATTTTTATAAGTCCGTCATCCGTTCGAAAGGCAAACTTACTTACGAAGACGTCAACAGACTGTTTGACGGAGAAACGGGGCTCGGGGAAATATATTCCGTACTTAAAAACGATCTTTACACCATGCGCAGTCTCCGGGAGATTCTTTCCGAAAAGCGCTCAAAGCGCGGAAGCATAGACCTCGATCTGCCGGAAAGTGAGATATATATTCAGGGCGGCATGATTGAAGATATCCTCCTTCGGGAAAGGGGAGTGGCGGAAAGGCTCATTGAGGAATTCATGCTCATCACAAACACCACCGTTGCGGAATATGTCGCATCCACGGGAGTGGCGTGTCTTTACAGAAGCCACGAAGATCCGGACAAGGAGCGTCTTGAAAATTTCCGCACGCAGATGAACCTCATGGGACATTCCCTCAGGCTGAAGGATGAATATTATTCCGGCATCCTCAACAAATTCCTCGCGTCCATTCAGGGAGAAGATGACGAATTCATCATCCGCAAGATGCTTCTCAGGTGCATGAAAAAAGCCTGTTACAGTATCGAGGAAACTTCTCACTTCGCCCTCGGTTATGAGTATTATACGCACTTCACATCCCCCATCCGCCGATATCCGGATCTGGTGGTACACAGGGTCCTTTCGAAGATCGTCAGCGGCGGGATGACCGAAGAGGACATGGCGCACTTTGCTTCCACTCTCGGAGAAGTCGCCGAGCATACCTCAAAGCGCGAGAGGGTGGCGGAAGATGCGGAGAGATACTGCGAGAAATTATACATGGCGGGATATATGGATGAGTACAGCGATGAAGTCTTTGAAGGCATCATCAGCGGAGTGATAAAGAGCGGATTTTTCGTACAGCTCGGCAACCTCATCGAAGGGTTTGTTCCGCTTCACACCATGGAGGACGATTATTACGACGCAGACGTATTGTCATTGAAGGTCGTTGGCCGTCGTCACGGCGATGTTTACAAGATCGGAGATACGGTTGAAGTGGGAGTAGACAGAATAGACTTCCTTACGGGAGAAGTGGATTTTTATCTGATATAAGATTAAAACGGCGGCGCGGTCTCAGCGCTGCCGTTTAAATATAAAAAACCACCCCATCCGGGGTGGCGCAGAAAAAATGCAGAGTTCAAAGGACACTTCCCAAGTGCCCTTTGAACTCTGCCCCCGACGGGGGCAGTGAGATGATTACGAGATTGTAATCTGATTTCCGTCTGCATCGAAATTGATAACATCATCGAAACCGAACTCAATGATTCGCTTATCATTCTTTGTAGCTATAAATGTGTTGCCGTTACCAAAAATATTGAGGTTAAGTGTTGAATCTTTTACACCCTTGCCGCCGTTATCTTTATCAGAGTAGATATGTACCCAGAATGCACGGCTTACGCCTTCAAGTGTGCTGTTTTTGATAGTAACGTTATTCATGCCTGAACCATTGTTGAAAATACGAACAGGAATGTAGCTTGATTTGATTTTAGAGTTAGTGATGTTAAGAGTTGTATTTGTTGAGTTTACAACGTCAACTGCATATGCCATATCAGAACCACCAAGGTTTTCAATAACAGCATTGTCAATATTTAATGTTCCGTTGAAACCTACATAAAATACTTCAGTGCATGCATTCCAACCAAAGTTGTCAGACATGTGATTTATAGTAATTGTACCGTTTTTAACATTCAGTGTTCCTCTTACGTCGATAGCTACTTCATTGTCTGCACTTGTTAATTTGCCGTCGTCATTCTTGTCTGCATCATCAGTAACAAATTCAAGTGTGTGTCCATTAAGATCTAATGTTGATGTTGCTCCAGCCTGAATAGTGATTGTTTCATCTGAATCAGATTCGATATCTTCCGTAAGAACTACATCTTTACCTGCAGCGAGAGCTGCTGTGAGTTCTTCTGCTGTTGCAACGGTTACAGGAACTTCAAATTCGTCTTTTTCAAACCATGCTTTAGCATTTGTTGCATCAGCTACACCAAACGCTGTATCAAGAGCTGTCTGTGCGTTTTCAAATCCTGCTGTCTGAACTGCCTGAGAGAATACGAGGATATCGTATGTACCGTTCTTGTTGCCGTCGATTGCTTCAACGTCTTCGTTTGTTGCAGAACCAGTCATATAAACCTGAGCAAGGCTCGGGTATGTAGTATCTCCTGCGGGGAGAACACCGTTTTCATGAACACCGCCTAAAGCTTTTGCGCCGTTGTAGAGATATTCGCTGACAACGTACTTGTTGCCGTCAATTTCAACAACGCCAATATCGTTTACTTTCCATACACCCTGAGTTGTCATGAAACTACTTGTTCTGATTATGTTATCAAACTCAGCCTCAGCCAAAGAGCCGATTTCAAAAGCGATAAGTGTACGTACATAAGCGTCTGATTTGCCTGTGTTTTCAACTGTTACGAATTTGTCAACAGCGTTTTTGTTTACAAACACATCCATAGAGCCATGAGAGTCAACCTGTGACATCTTTACTCTTGTTGCACCATAGTTGCCTGCGCCGTAGTTATACGGATCGCCGTTTGCATCTACGTCTGTTGCAGGATAAAGCGGTTTAGCCTGAGAGAAGTTTTTCAGAACATAACCATATGTTGTGTCAGTTTTGTACTCGCCGTTTTCTACAACACGTTCATACTCATGCTGTTCGATTGTTACATTTCCAAGTGTCATAACGTTCACGTCGCTGTCTTCGTCCTGAAGGTACGCTACTGTTGCGCCTACAGATACTGCAGCTACCATCGCAAATGCGAGCACGGATGCTATGACTTTTTTAAAAGTTTTCATTGTTTTTTCCTCCATTTCTTTCGTTTTACTTGGAATCAATACGAGTCCATTATATATATATATATATCGTCAAGGTTTTTTTTGATATTTATCGCAAAAAATACAAAAGGAACCGCCCTTTCGGGCAGTCCCTCTGAGTTCATTTTTTAAGCATAAGTATGGTTATTCCCTGATTGACGGAGTGGAGGTTCTTTTTTACTCTCTTGTGGCGGAAGTCGTGTTTCAGATAGTTCTTGATTGCGTTTCCGCTGTGGTACCCGTGGACCACATGGACTTCGTCAACGGATGAGTCCACGAAGTTCAGAAAGTTGTCAAGCTCGATCTTTGCGTCGTCAAGGGTATATCCATGCAGATCGAGAGTTTCCACATTCGCGGGAGATACTTCCTGTATTTTCTTGTTTATTCCTAAAAGTTCGTCAATGCGGTTGGCGCTTGTAAAACCCGTCTTCTTTGACGGATTCTCCGGCGGCAGCATTTTTTTTGAGCCGTTACGAGCTTTCTTCATTATTTTCTGTGTTTTACGGCTTCAAACATTACGATGCCTGCCGCAACGGATGCGTTGAGGGAGTCGATGTTGCCTTTGATGGGGATCGATGCCACGAAGTCGCATTTTTCCTTGATAAGTCTGCCGACGCCTTCACCTTCCGCACCGATGATGAGAAGAAGGGGCATGTCGTAATCGATTTCTGTGTAGTTTGTGCCGTCCATATCACAGCAGATGGCGAACAATCCTTCCTTCTTGAGGAGATCGATGGTCTGGGCGAGGTTTGCTACCTGAGAGATGGGGAGATATTCAACGCTGCCTGCGGAAGATTTGAATACGCCTTCTGAAATGAGGGCGCTTCTGCGCTTGGAGATGATGATGCCGTGAGCACCTGCGCAGTACGCGCTTCTGATGATAGCGCCTGCGTTGTGGGGGTCTGTGATGCCGTCGAGCATGATGACGAAGGGCTTTTCGCCTTTTTCGCGGGCGGAGGATATAATGTCTTCAACGGATACGAATTCAACCGGCGAGCATACTGCAACGACGCCCTGATGATTCTGGTTGTTTGTGAAGAAGTCGAGCTTTCTGCGGTCTGTGTATGAAATATTGATGCCGCGTTCCTTGGCCATAGCGACGATGACCGTGAGGGTGTGGTCTGTTTCGCCTTTTGCGATATAGAGCTTATTGATGTTTCTGTCAGCCTTTAATGCTTCACGCACAGCGTTTCTGCCGAAAACTTTGTTGTACTGCTCATAGCTTTCGGAATTCATCAGGCTGTCTTCGTATTCATTCTTCTGAACTCTTTCTTCTCTTCTCTGGGGGCGGTCGTTGTCACGGCGTTCGAATTTGCCGCCTCTGCCGCCTTTGGGAGCGCGTGAAGAACTTCTGTCGTTGTCTTTGTCGCGGCGGACATTCTTTGTCGGGTCGAAGTTTCTTGTCTTTTTTCTGTTGTTTTTATCGTCAAACTGTTTTGAGTCTTTGTATGCCATAATTATCCTTCCTTTGAGGTGTATTCATGATATTATACATGAATTTTGATGAAAAATACAGTAAAATCCGCATTTTTCTCAGTATTTTTTTGTAAAATCGTACTGTTGGAATATACCATTTGCGGATTTAAATATATCGCTTGATTTATGTTCATAAAGGTACAGATATTTAAGTGTTTCTAATCAAAATTTAATAATTTTCATTGGGTCATTTTATTGACGTGTTTTTCAACATATGATAAACTGAATGTGCAGATATACAAAACATCAAAAGGAGAATAACGGAAATGAAAAACAGAAAAACGGTCAGTATTATTTTAGCGTTGCTTCTTATGGTGAGCGTTCTTTGTTCATGCGAGGAGAAGCCGACGGAGGTGACGGGGGATATGTTCTTCAGCGGCGTAAAGATCGGGGACAATATTTTCGACATCGACGAAGAAGTGATCAGAAGCGGACGATATGACGAGCTTGTCGTTGACGAAGAGATCGAAAAGCCTGTATACGGCGGTTCGTTTGACGATCCGGTGAAGCTTTCCGACGGCAGCGTAATTTACACTTCCATGCACGTCAGAAACGACATCGTCTATGTCCTCGACACGGAGATCGAGCCTGCGAACACACCGGCTGAGAAGAAAGATGAGCTGTTCAAGGATTATCTGAAGCTCTTCACAGATGAATTCGGGCTTTCTGAAGAACCGGATGCGAAATATACGGACAATGACGAAGTGATCTCTCTCACTCAGCATCATCTGCGTCCTGCGGACAGAGGGCCGATAGATCAGGCGTACGAGATAACGGACGAAGTATATTACTTATGGCATGACGATGCGGGAGTATATTACGCTGCGTCCGACGTTACCTATCATTACCCCGGAATCGAGAACTCCACATCCCGCCGCTTTATGTTCAGCGTGATGACGGATAATATGCAGGAGTAGTATTTAAGCCCCATGCGCGGCATGGGGCTTTTTATGTCCCCCTTAGGATAAGGGGGATACAGGGGGATGCGACACGCAGAAGGCCGGGGAAAAACGGGTGTTCCACGAACCAAACCCGCTGAAATCCCATTTCAGCGGAACAGGGCGGAGGAGCACCTGCGGAGTCAGAATCGGAGCTTGCCGCAGATTTTGACGGATGCACGGTGCTTTGACGCCCGGGGGAAGGTGGCACGCAGTGCCGGATGAGGGGATTGTAAAAAGAACGAGTGCGGGAGATGCTGATGTTCCACGAACCGGACCCGCGGAAATCCCATTTTCGCGGAACAGGGCGGAGGGACACCTATGGAGCTAAGACAGAAGCAACGCGGAGGGCTTAGCGGATATACGGTGTTCTGACGCCCTCATCCCCCTGTCATCATCGCGAAAGTCGCTCGATGACGTCCCCCTTACAAGTAAGGGGGAAAGATGACGCAGTCATCAGGGGGATTCTGACCGAAAGAGTACGTGATATGCGGATGTCCCACGAACCGACCTGTAAAAAAAGCACGCGTTGGCGTGCTTTGAAACTATTTATAGATCTCATTTTCTTCCCACATACTTTCAAGCTCTGCATACACCCTTCTCGTGTTTTCCTTGTCGATGAGCCCGACGCCGATGATGATGGCGTTTAAAAGACTGAGGGGCGCGATAAGCGTGTCCACGAAGGAAATGATGTTGCTCTTCGCAAGAAGGACATAATCGCAGAGGGAATATATGGGGGATGTGGTGAGGTCGGTGATTCCGATGATCTTCGGGGACTTTTTCTTTGCGTACTCAATGGCTTTGACCGTCTCCGCGGAATATCTCGGGAAGGAGAGTACCACCACCGCATCTTCGCTTGTTGCGTGCATAAGGACTTCAAGGGGCTCCTTGTGACCGTCGTTTGCGATCTTGACGTTGCCGCCGAGAAGTAAATTGAGGTAATACGCAAGGTATTCCACTAAAAATGACGACGTTCTCGATGCCATGAGATATACCGTCCTGGCATTTTTTATTGCATTTATCGCGCGGTCGAATTCATCGCTGTCAAGCTCGTCCACAGTGTCCTTGATGTTCTGCATGTCGTGACGGAGAACTTCGCGGATTGACTCGAATGAATAACTTTCGAACCCCGGCATATCGATCCTCTGAAGCGTCGTGAGGGCGCTCTTGGAACTGTTTTTGAGGGCTCTGCGGAATTCCGGATATCCTTCATAACCTAGCAGGGTGGTAAGCCTGAGGACTGTCGCAACGCTCGTTGAAGTGTTTTCCGCAAGAAGGTTGATCGTCATGTATGAAGCTTTTTCAAGATTGCCGGTTATGTAATCGGCGATGTTCTTGTGCTGTTTGCTCAGGCGCGGATACGCCTTGTGTATTCTTGATATTACATCGGAATTTGCGTCAAATTCCACTTTTCCTGCCATGTGTCCTCCTTAAAATAATCATATCTTCTCTATGAGAATATAAACGGGAGAAGTTTCTTTTCTGTTTGTGTGTTTCATCTCAAGGACGTTGTAGCCTTTGTTGGGAAGGAGGGATAAAAATTTTTTCAGCGAAGAATACTCCTCCATGGCTCCGTCATGCCCGAGATAAGCACATATTGAGATATATCCGCCGTTTTTGGTAAGCTCCAGAGCTTCCTTTACGGCTCTGAGGGTGGTCTCTTCCGCCGTCGTGATCTTCTTGTCCGAACCGGGGAGATATCCGAGGTTGAAGACCACGAGTTTTGCATCCTCCGTGACGTATTTTCTCATATTTTCGTGTCCGTCGAGGATGACTTCTGCGCCTGATATTCCGTTTTTTGCAAGAAGTGCTTTTGTGGCCTCAACGGCTGAGGGCTGAATGTCAAAGGCATATACCTTTCCGCTTCCCGCAAGACGACAGAGGATGAGGGTGTCGTGTCCGTTGCCGCAGGTGGCGTCGATTACGGTATCTCCGTCAGAAATTATCTTCTCAAAATATAAATGAGCGATATCGTTTACGTTGTTTATCAGCTTCATTTTAATTATTCAGCCTGATTTTTCTTTTCTTCAGCCTGCTTCTTTGCTTCGCTGGGGCAGGGCTTGGAGAATGTTTCGATGATGTCGATGCAGATACTGTCTTCCGGCAGGTTCAGGTCTTTCGCTCTCTGAAGTGATGTCGGATCGGTATCAGCGATCTTGCAGATGCTCAGGAGCATCTGTTTGCGGAGTTCTTCGTCTGTTACGTTGAAGAATACGAATCTGCAGAAGTTCTTCGCACCGTCAAATGCGATGGCGCGGAGAAGTGCGTCGAATGTGGAGAATGCGCAGATGCCTTTTTCGATCCTCGTTACCACAAATGCGTCAAACTGCTTGTGCCATTCGGCGATGCCGTCATATTTTTCTTCTACGTTCAGGATGTAGCAGTATTCATCCCTGACGTTATATTCTTTTCTCTGTTCGTCTGTTGCTTTTTTGATCGTGAATGATAAAAATTCCATTATTTCCTCCTATTTTCCCGTAAGAAGCTTTCTGACTTCGTTGCGGGTCAGTTTTCTGTATTGTCCTTCTTCTAAATTTCCAAGCTCGATGCCGCCTTCGCTTATTCTTTTTAATTCCACGACGGGATGACCGATCGCGCGGCACATTCTCCTGACCTGACGCTTTTTGCCTTCGCGGAGAGTGATATGCACGAGGGAATTTCCCTTTATCATTTTCACGAGCCGTACATTACTCGCCACAAGCTTTTCGTCTTCGCTCATGATTCCTTTTTTGAGCTTGTTTATATCGTCGATATCTATCTTTCCTTTGATTATCGCCTCATAAACCTTCTCTCTTTCAAACCTCGGATGAGTAAGCTTATAGGCAAGGGAGCCGTCGTTCGTGAGGAAAATAAGCCCCGTTGTGTCCTTGTCAAGTCTGCCGATAGGGTAGATGCGGTTTTCTTCATCTTCGATGAGGTCAACGACGGTTTTTTCGCCGTAACGGCTGTTGGCGGCGGAAATAACGCCTTTGGGCTTGTTGAGCATATAATACACCGCTTCATTTTCATAGCTCAGGAGCTTTCCGTCCATGGTGACCTTGTCTTTATGTTCGTTTACCTCCGTCGCAAGCTCCGTCACGAGGTTTCCGTTGACGGCGATCCTGCCCTGAAGGATATATTCTTCGCATTTTCTGCGTGAAGCGACGCCGCAGCCTGCGAGGTATTTGTTTATTCTCATAATGTTCCTTTGTTCCGCATAAAAAACGGAAAATATTCATACAAAATTTTCATTTATCATTGTATCATAAATTTCCGTGAAGTTCTATATTTTTCTTAAAAATGTTAATATGTTTTCTTCCTGCGTATTTTACCACATTTTCCGCGGACATTCAACGACAAGGGGTATCGTGGCAGAATGTGGCGCTTATCCCCCTTAGGATAAGGGGGATCAAGGGGGATGCGATACGCACAAGGTCAGGGAAAAACGGATGTTCCACCAACCAAACCCGCTGAAATCCCATTTCAGCGGAACAGGGCGGATGAGCACCTGCGGAGTCAGAATCGGAGCTTGCCGCAGATTTTGACGGATGCACGGTGCTCTGACGCCCTCATCCCCCTGAGGGCTTCGCCCTCTTCCCCCTTACAAGTAAGGGGGACAGACGAACCACCCCACGAAAAAAGCTCCCCGTATGGGGAGCTTTGATATTAATGATTATTCTTCGTCATCTTCGAATTCTACGCCGAAATCATCATCGAAATCGTCGTCTTCATCTTCGTAGTCGTCTTCGTCATCACCGTTTAAGTGATCATAATCGTCAACAACGTCGAAATCTTCAAAGATGTCGTCATCATCTTCAAACATATCTTCTGTGCCGTCGAATACCTGATCATCGTCATCATCAGCCTGCGGTTTTTCCGGACGATCGACGTTTACGAGAATGTCTGTGTAACTGTCGATACCCGTTCCTGCAGGAATGAGCTTACCGATGATGATGTTTTCTTTAAGACCTACAAGCGGGTCGACCTTTCCTTTGATAGCCGCATCCGCAAGAACTCTCGTTGTTTCCTGGAATGATGCTGCTGAGAGGAAGGATGATGTTGCGAGTGAAGCCTTTGTGATGCCGAGGAGAGTGCCTGTTGCTGATGCAGGTGTCTTGCCTTCCGCAAGTGCTTTTTCATTTGCAACTTCAAGCTCAACTTTGTCTACGAGTGCGCCTGTGATGAGGTTTGTGTCACCACTGTCGTCTACGCGGAACTTTCTGAGCATCTGACGGATGATGATCTCGATGTGTTTGTCACCGATGTGTACACCCTGAAGTCTGTATACTTTCTGTACTTCTGAGAGAATGTATCTCTGTACAGCGTCTGCACCTTTGATGTTCATGAGCTCGCTCGGAGAAATGCTGCCCTTTGTGAGCTGATCGCCTGCTTCGACATAATCGCCTTCGCCAACGAGGAGAGTTTCGCCTGCGGGGATCTCATATGAACGGATGTCTGTGGGAAGACCTGTTGCATCACGCGCGATGATGTCTACCTGACGGATCTTCTTCTTGGATTCTGTCATGCGGACTTCGCCTGAGATCTCTGTGAGGGTAGCAACGCCTTTCGGGCGACGTGATTCGAAAAGTTCTTCAACACGGGGAAGACCCTGTGTGATGTCGTCTGCGCCGGCAACGCCGCCTGTGTGGAAGGTACGCATTGTGAGCTGAGTACCCGGTTCACCGATTGACTGAGCAGCGATCGTTCCGACTGCTTCACCGATGTTGACGGGCTGCATTGTCGTAAGGTCGATACCGTAGCATTTTCTGCATACGCCGACACGGCTTGCGCAGTTGAATACTGTGCGGATCTTGATCTTCTTGTATCCTGCTCCGACGATCTTCTTGGCTGTCTGAATGTCGATGAGTTCGTCTTTGCCTACGATGAGTTCGCCGTTTTCGTCAGCGATGTCTTCAAAGGCATATCTGCCGCGGATTCTTTCTTCGAGTGTTTCGATTACGTCACCGCCGTTTACGATATCTTCAACTTCAAATCCGTTGGGTGTTCCGCAGTTGTCTTCACGGATGATCTGATCCTGGCTGACGTCAACAAGTCTTCTTGTGAGGTAACCTGATTCTGATGTACGGAGAGCTGTGTCGGAAAGACCTTTTCTCGCGCCGTGAGATGAAATAAAGAATTCAAGTACGTCAAGACCTTCACGGAAGTTCGCCTTGATGGGGAGCTCGATGATGTCGCCTGACGGAGAAGCCATAAGACCACGCATACCTGCGAGCTGACGGATCTGGTTCTTACTACCACGGGCACCTGAGTCAGCCATCATGTTGATCGGGTTTTTCGGGTTGAGGTTAGACATAAGAGCGCTTGTTACGTCGTCTGTTGCCTTTGTCCATACGTCGATAGTTTTCTTTCTTCTTTCGTCGTCTGTGTATAAACCTCTTGTGAATTCCTTGTAGATCTTGTTTACATCTTTTTCTGCCTGAGCAAGGATGTCAGCTTTCTTTTCCGGAACTTCCATGTCGAGGATACCGATGGATGTTGCGGAGATCGTTGAATATTTGAATCCTGTTGACTTGATGTCGTCGAGAACCTGGGATGTCTTTGCGGCACCGTATGCGAGGAAACACTGATATACGATGTTTGTGAGCATTCCTTTGTCCACGACTCTGTCAACTTCAAGACGGAACATATCTTCTTCCGTTTCTCTCTTCACGAATCCGAGACCTTCCTGCGGGATGATCTGGTTGAAGATGAAGCGGCCTACTGTTGATTCCACGAGACGGCTCTTCATTACTCCGCCGATCTCTTTTGTTACCCTTACTTTTACTCTCGCGTGAAGATCGACTTCCTTGTTGAAGTATGCCATTTCCATTTCTTCAATGTCGGAGAAGACCTTGCCGATGCCTTTCGCGTCGTCACGTTCGATGGTGAGGTAATATGAACCGAGGATCATGTCCTGCGTCGGTGTACATACCGGGCTGCCGTCCTGGGGTTTTAAGATGTTGTAAGCGGCGAGCATGAGGATTCTCGCTTCTGCCTGCGCTTCAACGGAGAGGGGAACGTGGATAGCCATCTGGTCACCGTCGAAGTCGGCGTTGTATGCTGTACATACAAGCGGATGGAGCTTGAGGGCTCTTCCTTCAACGAGAACCGGTTCAAACGCCTGAATACCGAGGCGGTGGAGCGTTGGGGCACGGTTGAGGAGTACCGGATGATCCTTGATTACGTCATCAAGAATGTCAAATACTTCCGGATGCTGTCTTTCGACCATGCGTTTTGCTGATTTGATGTTCTGAGCATATTTTCTTGCAACGAGTTCTCTCATGACGAAAGGTTTGAAGAGCTCGATAGCCATTTCTTTCGGAAGACCGCACTGATACATCTTCAGTTCCGGACCTACTACGATTACCGAACGGCCTGAGTAGTCAACACGCTTACCAAGCAGGTTCTGTCTGAAACGACCCTGCTTACCTTTGAGCATGTCTGAGAGGGAACGGAGCGGACGGTTGCCCGGTCCTGTAACCGGTCTGCCGCGACGGCCGTTGTCGATGAGTGCGTCGACAGCTTCCTGAAGCATTCTCTTTTCGTTCTGGATGATGATGTCCGGAGCGTGGAGTTCGAGGAGCTTCTGGAGACGGTTGTTACGGTTGATGACTCGTCTGTAAAGGTCGTTCATGTCGCTTGTTGCGTATCTGCCGCCGTCGAGTGTTACCATCGGGCGAAGATCCGGCGGAATGACCGGAACTGCCGTGAGGACCATATCTTCCGGCTTGTTGCCTGATGTGAGGAACGCTTCCACGATTTCAAGCTTTCTTACGCTCTTTACTTTCTTCTGTCCCGTAGCATCCGCTACTGTCTTTTTGAGTTCTTCGAATTCCTTCTGAAGGTCGAGCTGCTGAAGGAGTTCGAGGATCGCTTCGGCGCCGATGCCTGCTTTGAAGCCTTCGCCGTAATTCTTTGCTTTATGAGATGCATATTCCTGCTCTGTGAGGATCTGTTTGTATGCAAGCGGTGAATTACCCGGATTCGTTACGATATACGCAGCGAAATAAATGATCTTTTCAAGTTCTTTCGGTGAGATGTCGAGGATGATGCCGATCCTTGAGGGGATGCCCCTGAAGTACCAGATGTGAGTTACGGGAGCTGCGAGCTCGATGTGACCCATTCTTTCTCTTCTGACCTTGCTTCTCGTTACCTCAACTCCGCAACGGTCGCAGATGACGCTTTTGTTTTTAATCTGTTTATATTTTCCGCAGTAACATTCCCAGTCCTTTGTGGGTCCGAAGATCTTTTCGCAGAAAAGACCGTCTTTTTCCGGTTTGGATGTTCTGTAGTTGATCGTTTCGGGCTTTTTGACTTCCCCGAAGGACCATTCCCTGATCCTGTCGGCAGATGCAAGTCCAATTTTTATAGCCTTGAAGTTTTTGAGTTCGCTCAAGATTTTTCCTCCTTAAAGCTTTAAACAATACCCCTCCCTCCGCGGGGAGGGGAAATTAATTAGATTTCGTATTCTTCTTCGTCTTCGTCTTCCAGTTCGCCGAGGCTTTCAAGGCTTTCGAAGTCTTCTTCATCCGGTTCTTCACCGGAATCGCTTTCTGTCTTCGGATAAAGAGCCGCGATGAGCTCATCCGCTTCGCTTCCGTCATATTCATCGTCGAACTCATCGTCGTATTCATCTTCAAATCCGTCTTCGAATCCGTCTTCAAATTCGTCGTCTTCTTCAGCTTCGCCTTTTTTCGGCTCTTCTTCGTCGTCGAATTCGTATGTGAAGGTGTCGTCGGATTCTTTCCTGATCTTCATCATGCTTGTGGGAGTTGAGATGTCATAATCTTCGGAGAGATCAATGATATTTCCGTCGTCGTCGAGAACGTTGATGTCAAGACAGAGTGACTGGAATTCCTTCATGAGGACCTTGAATGATTCCGGGATGCCCGGTTTGGGAATGTTTTCGCCTTTGACGATTGCTTCGTATGCCCTTACACGGCCGACGATATCGTCGGATTTGACCGTGAGGATCTCCTGAAGGACGTTTGCTGCGCCGTATGCTTCCAGCGCCCATACTTCCATTTCCCCGAAACGCTGTCCGCCGAACTGCGCTTTACCGCCCAGCGGCTGCTGTGTTACGAGGCTGTAAGGACCTGTTGAACGTGAGTGCATCTTTTCGTCAACGAGGTGGTGGAGCTTGAGCATATACATATATCCTACCGTTACGGGGTTGTCAAACGGTTCGCCCGTTCTTCCGTCGTATACGGTTACCTTACCCGTAACTCTTCCGTCTTTTCCGCGGAGTGCCGGCATGCTTCCGCCTGTGCGGTCAACGCAGTCAGCAAGGTATGTCTTTACTGACGCTTCTTCTTCGGAAATGACTTCTGAGAGAACTGTAAGGATCTGAGTTGCTTTTTGGGTGTTTTCTGAAAGGTCATGACGTGAGAAGTATCCTTCCACCTGCTTTATCACATCCTGGGCGCTGTCCGGATATGTCTTTACTCTGTCGATGCAGCTTGAGAGATATACGAACGCGTCCTGATTGTCTTTGCCGATGATGGCTTTCATCTCGTCCTGAGCTTTCTTTATCGCTTCTCTTGCCTTCCATGAAGGTTCGAGGAATTCGTTGATGGAATTTACTGCTTCATAATCGTTGTCGTAGCTTCTGCTTGCGAGTTCCATGCACTGCATGATGTCCGTTTCGCTTGCGCCGTCAAATACGGGGGTCGCGATGTGCCATCCCAGCGCGCGGCATACCATGCCGAGGTGAACTTCGAGTACCTGACCGATGTTCATACGTGACGGAACGCCGAGGGGTGAGAGCATGATCTGAAGCGGTGTGCCGTCCGGAAGGAAAGGCATGTCTTCCTGCGGGAGGATCCTTGAGATGACACCCTTGTTACCGTGTCTTCCCGCCATCTTGTCACCGACGCTGATCTTACGTTTGATAGCTACATATACTCTTACGAGCTTGTTTACTCCCGGTTTGAGTTCGTCACCGTTTTCGCGTGAGAATTCCTTTACGTCAACGACGATGCCGCTTTCACCGTGAGGTACTTTAAGGGAAGTATCCCTTACTTCTCTTGCCTTTTCACCGAAGATCGCCCTGAGGAGTCTTTCTTCAGCGGAGAGTTCGCTTTCGCCTTTCGGAGTAACTTTGCCGACCAAGATATCGTCGCTCTTTACTTCCGCACCGATGCGGATGATTCCGCGGCTGTCGAGGTGTTTGAGAGCTTCTTCACCGACGTTGGGGATGTCTCTTGTGATCTCTTCTGCGCCGAGCTTTGTTTCTCTTGCTTCCGCTTCGAATTCTTCGATGTGGATTGATGTGTAAACATCTTCCTTGACGAGTTCTTCGCTGATGATGATAGCGTCTTCGTAGTTATAACCTTCCCATGTCATGAATCCGATGAGAACGTTTCTTCCGAGGGCAAGATCGCCCTTTTCCGTTGACGGACCGTCAGCGATGATGTCGCCTTTTTTAACTCTTTCGCCAAGGCTTACGATAGGATGCTGGTTGATGCATGTGCCCTGGTTGGAGCGTTTGAATTTGAGGAGTCTGTAACGCTTTCTTTCCTTTGTGTCGTCTGCGAGGATGACGATCTCGCTTGCTGTTACTCTTTCAACGATACCGTCCACGTCGGAAACGATGCATACTCCGGAGTCTTTTGCTGCTTTATGTTCAATACCTGTTCCTACGAACGGAGCTTCCGGAATGAGAAGGGGAACTGCCTGACGCTGCATGTTGGAACCCATGAGGGCACGGTTGGCGTCGTCGTTTTCGAGGAAGGGGATGTGGCTTGTTGCGACAGATACGATCTGTCTCGGGGAAATGTCCATGTAATCAACCTGATTACGCGGGATCGTCGCGAAGTCACGGAGCTTGCCCGTACGTCCTGAGATACGTTCGTTTACGAGCATTCCGTCTTCATCAATGGGTTCGTTCGCCTGAGCGATTGAGTAAAGACCTTCTTCATCAGCTGCGATGTAGTCGATCTGTCCTGTGACGTGACCGTCAACGACTTTTCTGTAAGGTGTTTCGATGAAACCGTATTTGTTTACTCTTGCGTATGTTGAGAGTGAACCGATAAGACCGATGTTCGGACCTTCAGGCGTTTCGATCGGACATACTCTGCCGTAGTGTGAGTGATGAACGTCACGTACTTCGAATCCTGCTCTTTCTCTTGAAAGACCGCCGGGGCCGAGAGCCGAAAGTCTTCTCTTGTGAGTAAGTTCGGCAAGGGGGTTGGGCTGGTCCATGAACTGAGAGAGCTGTGAAGAACCGAAGAATTCCTTGAGCGCAGCACTTACGGGACGTGTGTTTACGAGTGTTGCCGGAGAAACTTCTTCCGGATCTGACGTTGCCATTCTTTCGCGGACAACTCTTTCGAGTCTTGTGAGACCGATGCGGAACTGGTTCTGGAGAAGTTCGCCGACGCTTCTGAGACGACGGTTTCCGAGGTGGTCGATGTCGTCTGTTTCGCCGACAGAATGTTCAAGACCGAGGTTGTAGCTGATTGATGAGAATACGTCTTCTACTGTCACGATCTTCGGGATGAGCTTGTTTGTTCTTTCCTTGAAGAGAGTGTATCTTTCTTCGGGAGTTGTGCCTTCTGAGAGGATCTCTTCGAGGGCTTCCGTATTTACGAGCATATCTTCGTCAAGGTCGTCTGGGGAAATTTCGAAGTCAACTCCGAAATATTTTCTTGCATCAACGGTGCCGTTGCCGATAACGTAGAATACTTTTCCGTCTTCCACTTCAACGGGGATGCGGTTGAGACCTGTGTTCTGGATAGCCCATGCTGTTTCTTCCGTGATGAGTTCGCCTTTTGATGCGACGAGTTCGCCTGTTTTCGGGTGAGCGATGTTTTCAGCGGGAATCTGTCCCACAAGACGTACTGCCAGGGCGAGCTTTTTGTTTAATTTGTAACGGCCTACTGTCATAAGGTCGTAACGTTTCGGATCGAAGAACATTGAGTTGAAAAGCGGTCTTGCGCTGTCTACCGTCGCAGGTTCGCCCGGACGGAGCTTGCGGTAAATTTCAGTAACGCCTTCGTCAACGCTTGTTGATGTGTCCTTCTGAAGTGTGTTGAGAAGTCTTTCTTCTTCACCGAAATAATCAATGATCTGGGAATTTGTTCCGAGACCGAGAGCTCTGATGAGAGTGGTGATAGGTGTTTTTCTCGTTCTGTCAACCCTTACGTAGAGGATGTTGTTTGAGTCTGTTTCGTATTCAAGCCACGCACCTCTGTTGGGGATGAGCTGTGAAGAATAAAGATCCTTGCCGTGTTTGTCCGTTTCTTTTGAGAAGTAAGCACCGGGGCTGCGGACGAGCTGGCTGACGATGACCCTTTCTGCACCGTTGATGATGAAAGTACCCGTTTCCGTCATAAGCGGGAAGTCTGCCATGAAGATGTTCTGGTCTTTGATCTCGCCGGTGAGCTTGTTGGTGTAACGTACTTTTACTCTCAGGGATGCTGAGTAGTTGGTGTCGCGTTCCTTGCATTCCTCAACTTCATATTTCGGTTCGCCGTCGAGGGTGTAATCGACGAATTCCAGAAACATGTTGCCGGAATAATCCACGATGGGGTTGATGTCATCAAATACTTCTTTGAGACCTTTGTCCAGAAACCATCTGTAAGATGATTTTTGTGTTTCGATCAGGTATGGGAGCTCCATGATGTCGTTGATCCTCGCGAAGCTCATACGAGTTCTTTTTCCGATTTTCTCAGGATGTACCAAATTAACCACTCCTTAATTTTATTTCGGGGCTTGTCTTGCGCCGCCGAAGACACTTTCCCCGTTCTGAGGCCGAAACGATCATCGGCCGGTGTGTTCTTTGTATGAAAACGAAAAAACACGCAAAAAACGCACTTACCGCGTAATGACCTTACGAATAATTACTACGATATGATAAGCACACGATTTTGCCGATACCTGCGCACAAACGGGCGCAGAAGGGGTATTTTTTCATTTTCCGGTAATTACCTATTGTAAACGAATATCGGAAGTTTGTCAAGAGAAAGGAAAAATATTTACATAAATTATTGATTTTCTGACGTGAAATGTCTGTATTCAAATGTCTGACGCGGCACTTCTCCGCGGATGAAACTTCCTTGTGAGAGTATTATATCACGTTTTTCAAAAAAGTCCATACATGATAAACGACATGATGTCGAAAATTTGATTATGTTTATTTTCTTCCGTTGGGGGGCGGGGAGTGCAATCCCCCGTCAGTGCGAGATGATCTTTAAATATGTGTAAATAGATACTGAGAGATCGATCTGTAAGTGTCGATGAGGAACGGGCTATAAATGCAGGCACGTTTTTTGCCCCCCTTTGGGATGCGTAGCCAAAGGGGGTGTCGGCGAAGCCGACGGGGGATTCCGGCCGAAGAAGTGCGGGAGATGCGGATGTCCCACGAACCAACTCCGGAACGGGTGCTCTGACTCCCATCCCCCTGTCATCTTCGCGAGAGCCGCTCGATGACGTCCCCCTTAGGATAAGGGGGAAAGAGGGCGAAGCCCTCAGGGGGATCGGTGAGATGTAAAGAGTGAGGGAGATAGGGATGTTTCACGAACCAAACCCGCGGAAATCCCATTTTCGCGGAACAGGGCGGAGGAGCATCTGCGGAGTCAGAATCGGAGCTTGCCGCAGATTTTGACGGATGCACGGTGCTTTGACGCCCATCCCTCAGTCACTTCGTGACAGCTCCCTTATTCTAAGAGAGCCGCGTCCGTCCCCCTCAGGATAAGGGGGATACAGGGGGATGCGATATGCACAAGGTCAGGGAGATAAAGATGTCCCGCGCCACTTTCCGCCCCCATCCACCCTGTCGTGGAATGACACGCGCGGATCGTGATATAATCACTCCGTGCAACAAGGCGAAGACAGAGCGGCACAAAACGAGTAAGGAATATACAAATATTCAGAATATTCGTAAACGGAGAGAAAACCATATTTATGGGTGCCGCAAAGTACACAAAGTAAAGTAAAGGAAAGAAAAGGAAAGAAAAGAAAAGTAAAGCACAGTAAAGTCAAGTAAAGGAGGGTGTGAGGGGGAGGGGCTTCGCCCCTCCCCCTCACACCGCGCATTCGCAGAACGCGTTATCTTTAATAATGAATGCATCTTTAAGATCAAATCCCCCTTGCCCCCTTACTCTTAAGGGGGAATGACCGGGGGTAATGACTTCATCGGATTATATTAACTTTGACGTGAGCAGGGAAGTCGGTGGAAGGGACGCTGCGCTTGGCGGCGACTTTATTTTTAATCTCTTTCTTTTTTATTGTGACATACTCCGTAAGAATGAAGTGAACAGGGAAGATCTTCCGAAGGTGCGGAGATATATAACCTGACGGCCTGGGCGGCGACGCCTGTTTAAATATTTCTTTTTATTATGACATACTCCGTATGTATATGGTGAACAGATATTATCTTCCGATAGCGTTGCGATATAAAATTCACGCTGACGCTTACGGTTGGTGAGGGCGGTAAGGTTGGGATGCTGTGAGGTGGGTCAGGGGGATCGGTGAGATGTAAAGAGTGAGGGAGAAGTTGATGCCCCACCACACAATAAAAACCACCCCATACTTCTTCCGTACAGGGTGGATTCATTATATTAATGTATTATATTGCAGTTACTGTTCTTCCTCATCCGTGCTCATTATCACTTCGCCTTCCTCATCGTCCTCGCGCAGCAGTTCTTCCATGGCGAGCTTTCCGAAATCCACTTCCTCAAGTTCCTGCGAATTGATCTTTGTAAGAAGCTCATAAGCTCCGGGGGAGTGGTGGATGACGCCGGAATTTTTGGTGAAGATGATGACTTCCGCTTCTTCCGCCGCAGGGAAACGGGCCCTGATGCGCTTTATGATCTCCTGAGAAATGCTTGAGAGGGTCTCCTCCGCCTTTTGGTACTTCACGAGCACTTCATACGCCCCGGTGGAATCAAGGGAAGATAGGATCTCTGAGATGCCTTCCGGAGGCACTCCGCACTTCGCCGCATGCGCCGCAAGGATGGTGCTCTGGACGTCGAGAGCTGTTTCGGAAGATATGCCGCAGGCGAGGGGAAGGGTGGAATAGAGATTGTTTATGAATAAAAATCCGTCCACATCCGTCATCTCCGCTTCTGCCGCCACATCGGACAGATAATCCTTGTATACCACATATTTCCTCCCGTCCACTTCAAGGCCTATCTTCTCAAACATATCCGCATGGTTCGTTTCCGAGAAAATCAGCTTCGTGGCTCCGCCCAGACGGGCTTTTTTCATTGAGAGGGTGATGCGGTCCAGACGGGACTGCTTGCCTTCCTTGACGGAAACGCCGTAAAAACCGATGAGGGCGATGCCGCCGACGATGTTGTAAGCTTCGTTGACGGTCTTTTTTGCTATCTCAGCGCCTTTGGGGCAGCTTATTTCGATGAGTACGCCGTAATTTACCTTCTTGCCTTCCCATAAGTCGAGGACGGCGTTCTTCATGAGGAATTTTATCTCAGGCGTTACCGCCGCATCTTTCTTTCTGTACGGACCGACCTTCTTCGTGTAGCGGCCGATGCCTTTTTTATAGTTGATGACGATGTCGCGGACTTTCTTTGTCTTGGTCGCCCTTGCGTAAATGAGAACGCCTTCGTCAAGCCCGTCAACACCTGCCCACTTCTTCGCCACGGCACACCTTGCGATGCCGCCGCTGATTGCGGGATCGAGAAGCTTGAAGCGCACCCTGACGCAGGCGGGAAGGGTCAGGACGACCTCTTCCTTCAGTTCTCCGTTTATGAGCATATCCACAGCGCCCTTCACTGCCGCGACGGCACAGGCACCGGAAGTGTAAAGTGATATATTGGGTTTTTTCTCAACTCTGAGCATAGATTACCTCTTTGTGTATTATAGTATATATTATAGCAGGAATTTCATGTGTTACAGTAAAAATTTAATGTGAAATGTATGCATTAACTCCCGCTGATGAGTATCTCACGGCGGTGGAGTTCCGCATATGTACATTATATAACGTATATATTACAACGTACGTTTTTAATGATACCATATTTTTCCCGCCATGTCAAAACCTTACTCACCTGCAATCTCAAAGGCGGCGCATCTGTGGGAGTTAAAGTATACTTTCACACCTTCAGAATGATGCACCGATGCCTTCTTTCGGGAGTTAAAGTATGCTTTTAGTCCGTGAGAATACTTTTGAAATACTCTGTTGCCGTGAAAAGGCGTTTGTGATATAATGCGTTTTTGTAAGGAGGGCAAAAATGATAATAGATTTTCATACACACTGCTTCCCCGACTTCCTTGCTCCGAAAGCCCTTCCGCCGATGGCAATGAGAGCCAGCATAGAAGCCAATACCGACGGAACGTTCCGCGGACTTACGGAAAAGGAAAGACTTTCGGGAGTTGATAAATTCGTCATAATGCATATCGCCACAAAGGAAAAAAGCGTCCGCAACACCAACGACTTTGCCGTTTCCCTGCAGTCGGAAAATATTTATTGTTACGGCACCGTCTTCCCTGACGGAGAAAGCGCAATGAGTGAACTGGACTACATTTCGGAAAATATGTACGGACTGAAACTTCATCCGGACTATCAGGATTTTTTCTGCTATGAAGAAAAGTATTTCCCCATTTATGAAAAGTGCGCCCGTCTGAAACTGCCCGTACTCTTCCACCCGGGATATGATCCCGTATCCCCCGACGTGCGCCACTGCCCCGTCAGCGCCATAAAGACCATAGCAAAGGAATTTCCCGACCTTCGGATCATTGCCGCACACATGGGCGGAATGGACCGCGCTTCGGAAACGGCGGAGATGTTATGCGGCACTGAGAACGTATATCTCGACACATCCATGTCCCCGCATTACGTCCCGCAGGAGCTGTTTGAAAAACTCATCCACCGTCACGGCGCCGATAAGATCCTCTTTGCGACGGACTCCCCGTGGTCAACGGTTGAGGATGAGATGAGGATGCTTGAAAAAGCACACCTAAGTGTCGAAGATATGGATATGATACTTTATAAAAACGCAGAGTACCTGCTTTCAAGAGAGTTTTAGGACTCTCTTTTTGTTTTGGGATTCCGAGCGAAAGAGTGCGGGAGATAAAGATGTTCCACGAACCAACTCCGGAACGGATGCTCTGACGCCCCATCCCCCTGTCACCATCGCGAGAGGCGCTTGATGACGTCCCCCTTAGGATAAGGGGGAAAGATGACGCAGTCATCAGGGGGATGGGTTATATGCCCGAATGTCGGGAAAAACGGGTGTTCCACCAACCAAACCCGCGGAAATCTCATTTTCGCGGAACAGGGCGGAGGAGCACCTGCGGAGTCAGAATCGGAGCTTGCCGCAGATTTTGACGGATGCAGGGTGCTTTGACGCCCTCAGGGGGATCGGTGAGATGTAAAGAGTGGTGGAGATGGGGATGTCCTACGGACGTTGCGGAACACGCAGGATTCGACACGCTCTCTTGTTTCAA
>JAFXKY010000059.1 GCA_017531485.1 Eubacteriaceae bacterium
AAAGACCCTGAAATCCATTCAGATAACTCTCGCTTCACGACTTGAGAAGTTTAATTTGACATCTCTGTCATCACTCACTATGACTGATGAACTTGATCTCACTTCCTTGGGTAAAAAGAAAGTTGCGCTGTTTGCACTCATTTCCGACAACGATACGAGCTTTAATTTTCTCGTAAGTATTCTCTACACACAGCTTTTTCAGGAGCTTTTTCACCTTGCGGATCATAAGTACGGAGGAAGCCTGCCCGTACCCGTTCACTTTATGCTTGACGAATTCGCAAACGTTTCGCTTCCCGATGACTTTGACAAGATCCTGTCCACCATGCGCTCGCGAAACATTTTCGTATCCATAATCCTGCAGAATATAGCACAGCTGAAGGCACTGTTTGAAAAGCAGTGGGAAAGTATTTTAGGGAATTGTGATCAGTTTTTGTATCTTGGTGGGAATGAGCAGAGTACGCATAAGTATGTTTCCGAACTATTAGGTAAAGAAACAATAGACTCCAACAGCTACGGCAAATCTACGGGAAGAGGAGGAAGTTACAGCAAGAATTATCAGATCCTTGGCAGGGAACTTCTCACGGCAGACGAAGTGAGGATGATGGATAATAAGTACGCACTGCTGTTTATCAGGGGCGAAAGGCCGGTGAAAGACCTGAAATATGACATAAAAACGCATCCGGATGTAAAGTTTACGGCTGACGGGAAGGGCGAGAAATTTGTGCATGGAAGGGATGATCTTGCAAGTGCGATCATAACACTTACCGATTTCGATGCTATAACAACAGAAGAATTAAATATCAACGAAACCGACTACGAGCTCCTGTCAGAGGAGGACATGGAAGCTCTTTTTTATGAGGAGGAATTATGAAAAGAAAATATATAAGACCGGAAAACATCAGAAAGCACATCGGGTTTTGTAAAATGTTCGTCGCGCTGATCTCAATGTTGGCACTTTTGCTGATAAAAATACCCGTCTCAGCGGCGACTGATCCGATAACTGTCATCAACAATCTCTCTGACTTCGTCTTTAGCATGATCCGTTCCGTGGGAATCATCCTGCTCGGTTGGGGCATCGTGCAGGTGGGATTGTCGCTGCAGTCTCACGACCCGTCGCAGAGATCCAACGGCTTTCTGACCCTTGCGGGAGGGATTATTATTACTTTTGCGGAGGAGATTCTGAAGATGATTACGGGGTAAATCGTGATAAAGCTTGCCGAGAAAGCCCGCACCGTAAAATCTTTGATATGTTTTATGATGAAGATTTTACTTGCTGTGTTAGATTTTTATTGCCCCTCAGTTACGTAGCATTTAAGTACGCGCCTTCGAGTCAATAAAAATCTGCCTTGCCTCCGGCCTTTTCGGACAAGCTTTTAATGTGATTATTCACTATTAGAATCGTTTGAAATCGTGTGAGAATCGTGCGAAATCGTTAATAATCGCAATTATCGTTTAAAATCGCGATTGAAATCGCGATAATATTGTGATAATATATATCAAGAGGTGATGTTATGCAGTTCAAAGAAAATGACAGAACGGAATTTAAAGAAATAATAAATGTGGATTTCAAAAAAGAAATCGTAGCTTTTGCAAATACGAATGGTGGAAATATTTACGTCGGGGTGTCTGATGACGGTGCTATCGTAGGTATTGAAAATGCCGATAAGGAGATGCAGAGAATTACGAGTATGATCCATGACGGAATACATCCGGACCTGATTCCGTATACGAGC
>JAFXKY010000060.1 GCA_017531485.1 Eubacteriaceae bacterium
AAAGACCCTGAAATCCATTCAGATAACTCTCGCTTCACGACTTGAGAAGTTTAATTTGACATCTCTGTCATCACTCACTATGACTGATGAACTTGATCTCACTTCCTTGGGTAAAAAGAAAGTTGCGCTGTTTGCACTCATCTCCGACAATGATACGAGCTTCAACTTTCTCGTTTCAATTCTCTACACACAGCTCTTTCAGGAGCTGTTTCACCTTGCGGATCATAAGTATGGCGGGAGCCTGCCCGTGCCTGTTCACTTTATGCTCGACGAGTTTGCAAACGTGTCGCTTCCCGATGACTTTGATAAGATACTCTCAACAATGCGTTCGCGAAATATTTTCGTGTCCATAATTCTGCAGAATATCGCACAACTGAAGGCGCTGTTCGAAAAGCAGTGGGAAAGTATTTTAGGGAATTGTGATCAGTTTTTGTATCTTGGTGGGAATGAACAGTCAACGCATAAGTATGTTTCCGAACTCTTAGGTAAAGAAACCATCGATTCAAACAGCTACGGCAAGTCTACGGGGCGCGGTGGAAGTTACAACAAAAACTGGCAGATCCTCGGAAGGGAACTTCTGACAGCAGACGAGGTGAGGATGCTTGATAATAAGTATGCACTGCTGTTCGTCAGGGGCGAAAGGCCGGTGAAAGACCTGAAATATGATATAAAAACGCATCCGGATATAAGGCTTACAGCCGATGGGAAGGGTGAGAAATTTGTGCATGGAAGGGACACTTTATCCGTAGGTTCGGTTGGAATTACAAATGATTATTACGTTTCTTTACAAGAATTAAATATCAGTGATACAGACTACGAGCTTTTGTCCGAAGAGGACATGGAGGCTCTTTTTTATGAGGAGGAATTATGAAAAGAAAATATGTAAGACCGGAAAACATCAGAAAGCACATCGGGCTTTATAAGGCAATCGTCGCGCTTTTCGCACTTTTGGTGCTTCTGCTTATAAAGATCCCTGTCTCGGCAGCGACTGATCCGATAACCGTCATCAATAATCTGTCGGACTTCGTCTTCAGCATGATCCGTTCAGTGGGAATAATCCTACTCGGTTGGGGAATCGTGCAGGTGGGGCTGTCACTGCAGTCCCACGATCCGTCGCAACGATCAAACGGCTTTCTGACACTTGCGGGAGGTATTATTATTACTTTTGCGGAAGAGATTTTAAAGATGATTACTGGGTAAATCGCAATAATTATCGCGAGAATCGTTTAAAATCGTGTGAATCGTTTAAAATCGCGATTGAAATCGCGATAATATTGTGATAATATATATCAAGAGGTGATGTTATGCAGTTCAAAGAAAATGACAGAACGGAATTTAAAGAAATAATAAATGCGGATTTCAAAAAAGAAATCGTAGCTTTTGCAAATACGAATGGTGGAGATATTTACGTCGGGGTGTCTGATGACGGTGCTATCGTAGGTATTGAAAATGCCGATAAGGAGATGCAGAGAATTACGAGTATGATCCATGACGGAATACATCCGGACCTGATTCCGTATACGAGCATGGAAGTAATGGAAATTGACTCAAAGGAAATAATTCATCTTTCTGTATCCCGCGGTGGAAAACTTCCGTATCACCTTACGGACAAAGGGTTAAAACCAAGCGGAGTTTATGTTCGACATGGAGTGAGTTCAGTCCCTGCAAGCGAAGATATGATCCGTCGGATGCTCATGGAAAGCGATGGAACTACTTACGACAAAGCAAGATGTCTGAACCAGGAACTTACATTTTTATATGCAGAGGAATATTTTGCAAAGAAAAATGTTTCCTTTACGGTTGAAAATAAGCGCACTCTTGGACTTACAGACGGTGACGGATATTATACAAACGCTGCTTTGCTTTTATCGGATCAGTGTGAACACAGTATAAAATGTGCCATATTTCAGGGCAATACAAAGACCGTATTCAAATCAAGGAAAGAGTTTGACGGTTCAATTCTGAAACAACTTGAAGATGTTTACGAATACATCGAATTGAATAACAACGTAACCTCGGATTTTGTGGGACTCGACCGTGTGGATAATTTTGATTATCCCGCATATGCTCTCAGAGAAGCTCTGCTGAATTCCATTGTGCACAGGGATTACGGATTTTCAGCGAGTACTGTGATAAATATTTACGATGACAGAATAGAATTCGTATCTATAGGAGGTCTCGTCAGCGGTCTCACCCTTGAAGCGGCTATGCGCGGGGTTTCGCAAAGCAGAAATACCGTGCTCGCAAACATCTTCTACCGCCTGCGGTTGATCGAAAGCTACGGAACGGGAATTCAGAGGATAATGGATAGCTATAAGGGATTTTCCCGTGTGCCGGAATTCCTGACAGAAAAAGCTTCATTTATTACGGTTCTGTATAACCGTAACTATGCTTTCGGGGCCGTAGAAAACGGTACACTCTCTGATGAAGAGAAAGTTCTTGCTCTTTTTGTTGACAGAACTTATATTACCCGCAAAGATGTGGAAAAAGCCCTTCAATGTTCTGCATACCCGGCACTCAATGTAATAAAAAACCTCGTATCAGATGGAAAAATAAAGGCTGAAGGAAATGCACGGGCTACAAAATATATTTTGAAATGATATACCACTGCCGTGTAACGTGACCGTCAAATTGACGGTCTTTTTTTATGGAAAGGAGGATAAATGTCAGAAAACTGGATAGTACAAAATTTAGAAAACGC
>JAFXKY010000061.1 GCA_017531485.1 Eubacteriaceae bacterium
CAGCGCAACTTTCTTTTTACCCAAGGAAGTGAGATCAAGTTCATCAGTCATAGTGAGTGATGACAGAGATGTCAAATTAAACTTCTCAAGTCGTGAAGCGAGAGTTATCTGAATGGATTTCAGGGTCTTTGCCGCACCTGAGCGATACTGCCTGTAATACTTCACAGCGATATGCTCCGGTTCCCGCATTTCAAGCCGTTCAAACAGCTCATCAAGAGGCGAAAGATAGCTTTCGACATCTTCACTCACATCTGCCGCACGAAGCATCTCCATGACTATCGCAAAGTTTTGTTCATCCTCGGGGGCTTCATATTTAAGGTAGAATATAAGAGCAAGAAGTAACATACCTGCGGCCACGTCCCAGAATGGCTCATTTGAAGTACTCCCCTTCGGTGTCGTAGCCTTAAACAGATTCGTCACGAGCTTCTGTACATCGTTGTCCGTTTTCAGGTACACAAACGGATTATAGCAGTGGGACTTTTCCATGTTCAGCAGGTCAAGAACCTTTATGTCATAGCCCTTTTCTTGCAATAAATTCCCCGTATCCCGCAGAAGTTCACCTTTCGGGTCAAGCACCACAAAGCTCGTGTTCGCCTGCATGATATTCGGCTTTGCATAGCTTCGGGTCTTGCCCGCACCGCTTCCACCAACGACCACCGTCAGCAGGTTCCGCCCGTGCCTGCGGCTGTTCAGCGATATCTTAACATTCTGCGTCATGATCTTATTCTCCGAACTCTTTTTATCTGCATATTTCCCGTTTATCGCGCGGACATCTCCCCATTTTGCAGAGCCGTATTCAATGCCCTTGCGGTAGTTATGCTGTGAGGACAGGATTATTCCGACAGTGAGCGCGTACATCAAAAGAAATATCAGAACTGTTTTCAGGCTGTTTTCGCATAAAGTAATTTTTGTATAATCCCCACTGCTCAGACCGTTTATTATTCCGACGATTCCACCGTCACAATACGGAGCGACAATCAACGCAAGCCATACAACGGGCAAACAACCTAAAACGAAAAGTATAATCTTTATCCTCACATTACCTTTCATGCCGCCCGCCCTTCGTCTTTGCCCGTTCATCCGTCAGCATAAGTATCATGTCTTCGATGTATTCCGTCGGCTCGCTTTTTCGTGAACGCTCTTTTCTCATTTCGTTCAGAGCACGCAGGATAAGGGAATATTCGTGTTTGTCAAGAATGATCACCCTCTTCATCGGCTTCGTCCTTTCACTCTGTTCTTGTTTTTGCCTTTTATGAGGGATTTTTGCTTGCGTGCTTCCCTGATCTTTCTTAGTTCATCCCTGACGGAACGTTTAGAAGTACCCTTTCCGATTTCTGACAGCTTCTCTGATATAGTTTCGGACGGATGGGACTTTTCCGTCCGTTGCGATAAAGGGACTTCACCTCGCTCGTTCCTCGCCTTTTCCACTTCATGGCGGATATCCGCCGCATCCACGGTTGAGAGATTAAATCTCTCGACGATCCTGTTTATCTTCCCTGCATCCTCCGCGCGGACCATGATATCCGCGATCCCGTCGGCGGAAGGCTGTTTGTGGCGAAGCACGCAATAAACAACGCCGTACTTCTTCGCTTCTTTCGTGAAGCGTTTCAGATCACTCTCTTTCACCGTGAATACCTTCAGTTCCTTCCCGCTTCGGAGCATACTTTTAAGCCGTTGTGCACCACGGGTTTTCTGTTTTTCGCTGTCACGGAGGATTGCGTAAAGTGCCGTAAGTATGTTCTTTGCCGCGTCCCCCGTGATCCTGAGGGCAACTTCCGCACCGTCAAGCGAGATCCTGACGACCTGTTCCGCCGCATCTGCTGAGCTGTTCATGTGTTCTGTCCTCCCTTTCTTCTTTTATAAGTTCTGTTTTCTCGCTGATGTTGTCCTTCCGTTCGAGTATCCCTTCGCATGCTTTCACTTCCTTTCTGAGTTTCTTCAACCTCACGTTTATCACCGATATTTCATCCCTGACCTTCCCTTCTTTTTCAGGATTGCCCTTGACGTTCATTCTTCCGAGCTTTCCGTAAAGCCGCATCCTGTCTTTTGCGAGCAGTGAGATCTTTTCTTCACGTGATTCTTTAAATAAAATAAGCTGCCCCGTCGTATCAATGCGATACTTTCCGAGCAGCCGCGCTTCTTCAGATATTTTATTCATTTTTCTTACGTCCTCTCCGATAATCCGGTTTACTTTCTCGTTCTTTGTTGGGAATATGCCCAAGAGATAGCAGTAATGATAGTAAAGCCCTCTCAATCCCTTGTTCTTCCTGATCCTCCTGCCCCTGCCGATAACGAGATACTTCCTTTTCGGTTCGTGCAAAAGTCTTTTACTGTTTGCAAGAATCCTCTTTCTGATCCCCTCGATGGAATACTCATCCCCGTACCTTCTCGCAAGTCTGCAGAACCTTTCAAACGACGGATGACGTACGGATATATACTTTCCAACCTTAATCTCATAGCCTTTTCTTCTGAGGTGTTCATAGAACTCACTTTCCGTCATTGACAGCCTTACTGCTTCGTCAAAGTCCGCCTTTATAATGCTCTGTTGTGTTGGTCGACCTTCTTTTTCTGCCTGCCACTGAGAATAATGCATACTTTTTCCTTCGTTCCTTTCAATGACCGACAAGCCGTATTCACGGCAAAGTTCATCGGATATGTTACGCATATTTGCGTAATCCTGCTTCGTGCGGTGAAATTTCTTTCCGTCGATGAACGACACGGTGTTTATGACAAAGTGATTATGCAGATGCTCCTTATCCAGATGAGTGGCAACTACAACCTGATATTTCTCTCCCCACAGCCTCTGTGCAAGTTTCACTCCTATCTCATGAGCCACTTCGGGCGTAGTTTCACCTGGCGAAAATGACTGGATCCCGTGATAAGCGATCGTCCCGTCAGGCTTGCCGAAACGCTCCTTCACTGCGTTCATTTCATAAACCGCCGTCCCCGCATAGCAGTTTATCCCCGTCACAAAGCTCATTATGGGTGTTACACTTTCATCAAGTTTAATATTTGTCTTATTCATATCCGCCGCGTACTTTATAACCGAATCGAGTTCACCGCTACGCTCGGTCTTTTCACTGTTTTCCACATATTTCACCACCTTCCCGATATTTCCGCTAACCCTCCATATTGACGTTATCGCCATCATCTATCCTTTCCGGCATGAGCACGGCTTTTGTGATATCCACGATCGCATCTTCGAGCATCTTCACATAAATGTCGTACCGTGCCGCATTGACTTCGCCCGTCATGTGTGCGAGCTTTGCGATCTGATTGATATTGTTGCCGATGCGGTAAAGCTGCATCATCATTTTGTAGTAGTCCGCAGGTGGTGTTGCTTTCGGAACGTACCCGTTTATGAGGTGCCTGAGATATCCTTCCTTCGTCATGCCACTCATCTCAACACACCTCTCAAGCCTTGCGGCCTCCTTCTCGTTGAGGCGTACCCGTACTTCAAATTGTCTTTTTCTCATTATTTTTCCTTTCTTATTCGGGGTTTAAGGGGTGTCCCCTGAGTTTTCTGCGTATGGGGAACCATGCGCGATGCTTGCAGGAAAAGTCGCGATGCGACTTGATTCAGGCGGAAAACAAACTATCAACTATTTCAAATCGACTACACATCATCTTTCATAATCTCTCCCACCAACCACCATCTGAAGCATCTCATTATAATCCTTCCCCCTCTTCGGAAAAGCATAATGAACTTCATACTTCCCTTCAAGCGCTTTCCCGTAACACTCCGCCGCATCCCTGCCTGCATTGTCATTATCAAGGCAGAGATAAATCCTGCCTACATCATATTCAGCAAGAAATCTTTCAAGAGCGAGGGGAATTGAACCTTCGCGAGCGTTGTTCGATCTGTACACCCCTGCAAGCGACAGCAGGTGATGTGTTTGCCAGTCATTACCGTTACGCTTTTGTAATGTCGCAAATGAGAGTAAATCAATGGCGCTCTCGAATACATAAAGCGAACCACTTTCTTCAGCAGGCAGCCTGAACGAATACCGCTTGTCGCTTCCACTTGCCTCGCCTTTGTAACTGCCGACTGTGCCCCTGATGCTTGCATACTTCGGTAAACCTTCGCTGTCATAGCCAACGAATACAGCGCTGTGATAAGGCAGGCTTTCATACAAGAGATCATTTTCAATGCAGTAATCAATGATCTCCCGATCAATACCCCTGCCCGTGAGATATGCAATCATTTTGTCGTTACTGCCGCATTTTTCAGGCAGAATAAGCAACTTTTCCCGCTTCGCCTGCATTTTCGGCGCAATAGAAAAGGACGGATCACTTTCAATCCGCCCCGTAAGCATCTCAACCGCCTCCACAAACCCATAGCCCCGCACCTTGATCAGATAGTCAAGCGACGATGCACCACCGATTCCCTGCGACCACCAATACCACTTGCCGTTGGAAATGCGCAGGCTGTCGTGGTCCCTGAGACGGTACTCGTTGCCCGAAACACGCTCGAGATTATTCGGCTCATATCGCTCGATGTAGGTCAGAAGGTCGAGCTGACGGGCTTGTTCGAGGGTTTGTTGGGGGATGTTTTTATATTTTGTTGTCATTCAGGTATTCCTTTCTTAGTGTATAAAATAGTACTCATAAGCAATTAGACGTATATATCGTTTATCCGCATTGACTATCAAGCTATTCTTATAATACGGAGGTTTAAAATGTCTTTAGAATTCAGAACTATTACTTCATTCACAGAGAACTTCAGTTCTTTGATAAAAAAAGATATCTATGAACAAAAACTTTGCAATCTGATGAACCAGTCTGCAATTGTATTCCCCGGACAATATCAGAAAGTGACTGAACAACCACATAGTGAATGCGATTTTATCGAGATCGCTACAGGCATTAAATTTGATGCAAAGTTACCATTCAAGCCAAAACAAGGAAAGCTAATTGGTAGTAAAAATCGTAATTTCGAGAAATGGCTATCATTGACAATGCAACAAATTTACGATTTCGGTGAGGATATTGTTGAAACACGAGGTAAAAATATCTCCTCTCTAGAAATCTACAAGATTATCGAAAAAAGAATATCAACTTTAGCCGAAGACGAACATTGCATTTTATTTTTCCCTTATCCGATTAATTTTGAGATGGAAAACTTTGATTTTCTGTTTTTTTGTTCAGATATTTTAGATGCTATTCTGAAAGAATTAAAATCACAAGACAAAATCAGAGACCGGAAGATTTATGCAATATACCCATCGCTTGACGGATACATTGTCCTTCGGAATATAAATGATAATCAAAGAGAATATATTCGTTCTGACGAATTTATTGACTTTGTAACCTACGATTTTCAAATCGACAAAATGTAATTACTTCCAAAGGGCGGTCTCCCGCCCTTTGCTATTTCACCTTCTTCCTCTTAATCTCAACAACCCCGCATCCCGCAAGTCCGATTCCTGAAATTAAGAGCAGTTCTTTCCATAAGTCTGTCATCCTTCTGTCCCCCGTATCAGGCGTATCCCTTAGGATGTTATGCATCTCAACAATGGTGGTTGAATCCGTCAGCACGTTGGCAAGCTTGTCTTCCGGAAGGACATAATCCGCGGAAATCTCATCGTGCACCTCGCTGATGGTGTACTCACCAATCCTGAGGTCGGGAATGAGGATCTCACCGTTTGCATCGGTGGTGAAGGTCATGTCGTAACCGTCCGCATTCGTAACCCTGAACGAAAAATCTTCGACTTTTCCGTCAGACGATGTCTTCACGATCTTCATCCAGCCACGCTGAGACTCGTTAATAAAGCCCACTCCCGCTTCGTTTTCGATGACGTAAGTTTTACCATGTTCCCCGATAAACACGCTGTATTCGTTTTCATCAAGAAGAAATCCTTCCGGTGCCTTCGTTTCTCTCACCACGTATTCACCATATGTGAGATCCTTCATCTCATAAACGCCCACATCCGTTTCCGTCATCTCACCGATAAGCTCACCTTCTCGATACACCTCAAACACAGCCCCCGTAAGCTTGTTTTCCGGATACTCCTCATCGACTTTCGTAAGCGTGATATTGCCCCTGATCGCTTTATTCGTGAGTGTGATTTCCACTACCTGTCCAACTTCGCTGATCGTCACAACAAATTCTTCTTCCGACAAAAGATATCCTTCAGGACTTTCAATCTCTCTTACGACCCAATTACCATATGGCACGTTTTCAAACTTAAAGCTGCCGTCATCTGCCGATGTTGTTATTGCGATCGCTGTATTAAGCGAAAAATCCATTACATCAGCCTTAAATATGCCGATCAATGCGCCACCGAGTCCGTTTCCGTCGTCGCTTACTTTTCTGCCGCTGACAGAGCCATAAATCATCCTGTTTTCAATGGGCTTTCCGTCGTTCAATGCGATTTCTACAGTTCCGATCTCCTGACCTGCGTACGCAAACGAAAACTCATATTTCTCATCATTAAGAACATACTTCCCGTCTGTTTCGAGCTCTTTCACGTAATAAATGCCGAAGGGCAGGTCCGTCTTAACCTCAGTAGTTCCGTCCTCGCTCACTGTAATCATCTCAATAAGCCCGTCTGTCGGAATCATCGTTCCGTCAGCAGAAACAATATTCTCCCCTGCATACAGCCCGAAAGTCACGGCACTAAGGTTTCCACTTACTCCATACTCATCATTCTTTTCCATTACCTTGGCAAGGGAAATATTCACCTTCTGCCTTGCGTTGAATATTTCCTGAGATGTACTCGTAAGCTCAACTTCCTGCTCTGCGTAGGCAAGCTCGACGGTGTATGCTTCATCATTCAGCACTGTTCCATAAGGTGCGGTCACTTCCTTAACCACATACTTTCCGAGGTAAAGCTCCCTGCTCACCGCTTCACCGTTTTCATCTGTGGTGACGGTATCTACAAGTTCGCCCGCCGCAAATCTCACCGTTCCATCCTGAGTCGCGACATCTTCCAAAGCCCTGATCTCAAAGACCGCGCCTGCAAGTCCTTTCAGGTCATAAACCGGCTGATATATTTCACCCGATTCCGTGACAGATGCAAAAACTTCACCTTTCTTGCTGATTTTTATCGTTCCTCTCTGAGCTTTGTTCGGCTTCGTCAGCTCAATGATGTCGTCTTGTCCTGTAACATCGAAAGTGATCGGTGTGCTGTCAACAACATATCCGTAAGGTGCGACGACTTCCACAAGGCTATAGCCCTTACCGTACGGCAGGCTCACGGGTGTGATGAGAAAACCTTCGTCGTTAGTGAAAAACGTGTCTATCGTCTCGTTTTCCGGATAAACAGAATCATACGTCACAAGGCTTCCGTCGGGTTTAAAGATCTGAAAGCCCGCACAGCAAACAGTGATGGCCTTGCCCGTTTCAGCATCAACTTTCATGACCTTTATCCTGCTTTTCAGTGATTCGTTCTTGAGAATATAGCCGTAGGTTTTATTGTTTTCGGAGATGTAAACATCAAAGTCAGCGGTGTTTTCGCGTCCTTCCCAGCCTTTCACCTGATGCACCGTGTAGACTCCGTACGGCAGGTCCTTGCTGATTGCAAACCCGTTTTCATCGCAGATCAGTCTGTCACGATGTTCGTCGTCCGCATTATCATAGCTTCCCGCTGATTTGAGATACACCTCAAACTCCGCACCTTCTTCGGGAATATCAGTAGTTTCGGTAAAGTCATCCGTATACTTGCTGATTGCGATTCTGCCTTTAATCATGGTCTCGAAAACATCCATCTGCAGGGTGTTATACTCAAACTCGTACCACGCTGGATAGCAATCAACGTAATATACTGTCGGATCAAGGGTATAGCCTTCGGACGGTGTGAGCTCACGGATGGACCAATCATCGCCGCAGGGATAGTAATTCGTGATAAAGTATCCGTCCCGGTCCGTAGTGTAAGTATCAACGAGGGTTTCTCCGTCATACACACCGTAAACAGCACCGCCGAGTGTTGCTTCTCCCGTTGGTTCATTCGCGCTTTCGTTCAATGACAGAGGTGTGACAGCAAATCTGTCTTCGCTGTCATGCTTATAAACTTCCGCACGCCACTTTTTCAGAGCATTGTGAAACGACTTTTCCGTTACCTTGTTCCATTCGATGACTGCTGTCTGAGATTCGGGAACCACATAAACATCGGGAGTGTTCACTTCTTCAAGCGCGTAACTTCCCGTAAGTATGTTTTCAAAAATCGCCACACCGCCTTTGTTTGTAACCGCATATTCATCAACCTTCATTCCCGAATCGGAAGTGCCGTAAAGGTGAAATTTAATGCCTTCCGTAAAGTTATCTTCTGATGTTTTTATCACCTTCAGATTTCCGCGTTTAAGCGTGTTGTAAAACGCTACTTTCGCAGTCTGTCCGCTTTGAACAGTTACGGTCTTCGTATCCGTCGGTTCATAAAGTTCTCCCGTAAGTTCTGTGACTGTGTATTCACCGGGCATAAGGTCAAGCGAGATAACTCCATTGATGTCCGTTGTCACAGTCTTGTTTACTCCGTTTCCCGAAATCGTAAACTTAATCCCCTCAACCTTGCCGTCTTCGGAAGTTTTCACGATCCTGCACGTTCCTTCCTTCTGTGTATCGAGGTTCAGATAGAAAAACACAGGATCACTTGCTCCCGAAACCATAGTCTGATACTCGATATGCCCCCAGATGAGCATCTTGCCGCAGTCCACGGTGATATCTTTCTGCGAAGTGATGGTTATGGGTTCAGTAATCATTTCTTTACTCGTGAAAGTGTACTCATTGCCGTTTCTTGTGACCGAAACATCGTCACTGTCTATTTTTATATCCGCAAAGGTATTGTTTTCATCAACGAGTGTAAGCGTATAATTCCCACTGTCTGTATCGTACTGCAAAGTATGCGTTTTCGCCTGCGACGCGCTCCTTGCTGTGAAGCTCGGTATGGTGTAATGCTTCGAAACCTGCTCCAAAATCCAATGATAGCACTTCTCCGCAGGTCTGCCTTTGATCATGTTGTAATAAATATCCCCGTCTATTCCGTTGTTCGTAAATCTTTCAGTGGGAGATGTTCTCAACTGTTGCTGATATTCCCAGATGATGAGCTGCGTTGCCACTGCATAATCATCGACATTCGTGCCTTCCACGGGAGAAGATATTCCCTCATGCCAGCCGTAAAGCAGTGTCATCATGATACCGTACTGCGCCTCCACAGGCAGGTTCTGAAAGTATTCGCTGTTATCTCCGTTTTCGGAAACATACGTGAATCCCGTACCCACATTGATCCCCGCTTCCAGACAGTAAACCTGATGATCGCCGTCATCGTCACGCATGAAATATTTGCGTTTGGCATCTGTGGAACCGTAAGCTTTCGTGTATGTCGTGCCGTTGTCACGGTAGATGAGTACGCGAAGGTCCGGCGACGAATAGTAATAATCCCCGTCGGATGCGACGAATTCATCGCCATAATAGGACTTGCATTTTTCCCCTTCCGTACTTGTCCATGCAAGTGCCGTTGTCGGAATTATTGCCAATAAAGTAAAAAGGCAGAGGATAAAAAGCATTATCCGTCTGCCGCGAGTGTAAAATTTATTCATTTGTGTTCCTTTCTGTCATTTCAGGCAAAGAGAAAATATATCTTATACTTTCCTGCACCAACTTGTTCTGTGTAAATGTTAAAATAGTTGATCTCATCAATTCCGTAAGATGATAAATTGTCGATAGTATGAAAGCGTATATAGCTTTCAAGACGATTTTTAAGCTTCGTGCCCTGATTGCTTTCGGAAGCGGTCACAGGATTCCACCATGTGGAGTTACCTGGTGTCAGCGAACCGTCATGTTTCAGCCCCATTGACTTGCCGATCGAAATACAGTCCGACCTGATCTTTGAAATGTCGAAGTCATAATCATATGCGCTTTTCGGCTTTTCATCAACTTTCTGACCTTCCTCTTTTTCAGGCTCAGCATGTGTTTCTGTCACTTCAGTAATCAGCTCTGATTTCGTGTCTTCACTCACTTCCACACTTTCCTCATCTGTACTCACTTCTTCACTGACCTCAGTATTATTTTTACTTACGGAAAAAGAAGTATTTCCCTTCACCTCACTTTTCTTTTGGACTGCAGTTACTTTCTTTTTCTCAGAGTCCGTTTTGGGGTTCTCAACGTTATCAACAGTTATGTCAACAACCCCTTTTTCTGTTTCAGAAATCTCACTACCGGAAAAAGAAGTATCTTCACTCTCCGTAATAACTTTCTCATTTTCAGGCAGTACAGCATCTTCCCCTTTCACTCCGCAACCACCGAGTAACAACAACATAAGCATGATCAAAAATATCTTTTTCATAGACATCTCCTTTTTGCCATATTATAAAAAAATCCCTTACTTATCACAAATGTATAGAGATAGTAAGGTAATCTTCTTTTCCGGTAGTATTAACTTTTTGGTTAGTATATAGGGGGTGAGGTGTGGAGAGGGGGAAAACAAAAGCGGTTTATTCAGGCCAAAAGTGCGGACTTATCCCTTGTGAGAGCCTGCGGTCATCTCTCACGGTCGCGGTTGCGCCGTCTGTAATAATCAAGGGCATGAACGAGTGTGTCTTCGATCTGCTACATGGTGGCGTTGGGCGCGAAATACTTCTTTATCCTCTGCATGGGAACTTTGGCAAACTGCTTCTGATTGGGCTTTTCTTCGCGGATCACCGCCTCCATAGCTTCCCTCGTCAGCGTTCCCTCTTTAGAAAACTCCCTGAGCTTTGCTGCCTGCTTTTGTGAAGGAGTGGCAAGCTCACATTCCATGACATCGAGTAAAACTTCCTGCTCCTCATTCGTCAGGTACGATAATTCAACGGCAGGGCGGAGCGCGATTTGTCCTTCGTCTACCATGTCGAGGATCTGAGGGATAAGCTCAGTCAGGCGGATATATTTTCTTATCTGTTCATGACTTTCACCGGATTTTTCGGCAAGAAGTTCTCTCGTTGACTCGAGCCCTAACTTCTGCAACGGTGTTGCAGAAGTTAAATCCGACCGTATACCTTGCTGACGTTTTACAGCATCATACTTCATCTTATACGCAAACGCCTTCTCCGACGGCAACACGCTCTCCCTCTGCAGATTCGCATCCACCATAGCAACTATCGCTTCATCGTCAGTCATATCTTTAATGATGCAGGGAATCTCGCTCAGCCCCGCAAGCTCGCTTGCCATTTTCCTGCGATGCCCTGAAATCATTTCATACCCGCCACCGGGCTTTTCCCTGACAAGCACGGGATTTATGACCCCATACCGTGCAATACTCTCCGCCATTTCATGCATCTTTTCATCATTTTTCACCTTAAACGGATGATTGGGAAAGTCAGTAATCTCGCTCAATGGAATGTTTCTGACCGTCGCAAGTTTCTGCTCGTCGCGCTCTTCCTGCGTGGTGAACATATCATCGACCGAGCTCAGAAGCCCTGACACGCTGTTTCTCGCCAATGTCCGTCACCTCCTTTACAAGCTCTCCGTATGCCTTCGCCGCCCTGCCGTTTGGATCATGCAGAAAAATGCTCTTGTCTGCCGTACTTATCTCCGCAAGGCGGACAGTGTACGGGATGAGGGTATGAAGTATAGGCAGAGATTTGCCGAAATTTTCCTTTACGGATGCGATAATGTCCTTTCGGAAGTTGGTTTCGTTTGTCATTGTCATAAAAACACCGCCAACTTCAAGCTTCGGATTGATCTGCCGCTTGATGTTCCGGATCGTTCCGATCAGCGCTGTCATATCCTCTGCCGCGAGATAATCCGCCTGCACGGGAATGAGCACATAATCCGCCGCAGACAGAGCATTGACAACAAGCATCCCGAGGGATGGACAGCAGTCGAGTATCACGTAATCATACTTGTCCTTCACGCTGTTCAGATACTCCCTCAGCACCGTTTCTCTGCTCATAACGTTCACAAGCGCAACTTCCACATCAGCAAGCCGCCCGTTAGCGGGTATAAAATCAAAACCTTCGTGATATGAAAGTATTTCCGGATGCTCACTCCGTTCAATACCCCGAACAGCATCATCCATGCCGTTGCATATAGTGTATTCAAGCTCCCTCGGCTTTCTTCTTCCGAGCATTTTCGTCAGATCTCCTTGCGGGTCCACATCCACTAAAAGTACATTCTTTCCTTCCCGCGCAAGCCCTGCACCGATGCAGAAAACGGAAGTGCTTTTGCCCACACCGCCTTTCTGATTGGCGACGGCGATTATTTTGGTCATAACATCACCCCTCTCTCAAAACCTTCTTACAGGTGCCATAAACACCTTCAGTATCACATCGTCAATAAAATCCGTGTACTTCCCTTCACGATGAAGCTCGTTTTTCAATTCCACAAGACTGTAGAGAATGGTGCTGAGTTCCGCCTCAGTGAGATAAAATCTGAGTCTGTTTTTCTTCATGTTGCCTCCTTAGGTTAATTTTATATAAAGTGAAGAAGTCCGAATGTATAACTATTCACCTTATGTCGTTTTCAGAGTTGACCCGGCAGGTCGTTTATGATATTGTGATACAGGCTTGTCCGTTCATTATTTTCCCGGACAGAACATCCGGACCGGACATATGCCAATTTCAGATATGTATCAGGTTAATTAATTTATCCAAATAGCTGATTTTTCCTGTTATTTTTAAGCATTTACGCTGTCGGTGCAGCCACAAACTTTCTTTTATTATTTTCTCTGATGTTTTCCCGCTTGTTCCGCTGAAATGGGATTTCAGCGGTTTGTGAGTAAGTGGAACATCTTTATCTCCCCCACTCTTTCGGTTTATAATCCCCTCATCCGTCGGCTTTGCCGACACCTTCCCCACGTGGGCGTCAAAGCACCGTGCATCCGTCAAAATCTGCGGCAAGCTCCGATTCTGACTCCGCAGGTGCTCCTCCGCCCTGTTCCGCTGAAATGGGATTTCAGCGGGTTGAGGTTCGTGGAACATACGTTTTTCTCTGATCTTGTGCATATCGCATCCCCCTCTTTCCCCCTTATCCTAAGGGGGACGGGCATATAAAAAGACCACGGATAATTCCGTGGTCTTTAAGAATCAGCAATTAATGCAATTAGCTTTTGATGATGGCATCTTTCTTACATTTGTCGAAGCAGATTCCGCATCCGATACATTTTTCCTGATCGATTACGTGCGGCTCTTTCTTTTCACCACTGATTGCTTCCTGCGGGCAGTTCTTAGCGCAGAGGCCACAACCGATGCAGTTTTCTTCTTTGATAGTGAATTTTCTTCTTTCAATGCTTGAAACGATAACGCCCGGTTTACATTTGCTTACGCAAACGAGACATTCTCTGCACTTGTCGTAATCAATAACCGGAAGGTTGTTAACCATTGTGATTGCTTCGAACGGGCAGTTCTTAACGCATGCGTTACATGAAATACAACCAACTTCACAGTTAACTTTAACGTTCTTGCCTTTGTCTTTTGAGTTACAAGCGATCTTGACAGCTTTGCCGTATGTAACGAATTTAACAACGCCTTTCGGACAAGCAGCGATACAAGCGCCGCAACCTGTACATTTTTCCGGATCAACTTCTGCAATGCCTTTTTCGTTTACTTTGATAGCACCGAACTTACAAGCTTTTACGCAGGAGCCATATCCGAGACAGCCGTATTCACAAGCTTTTTCGCCGCCCATAACAGCAGCAGCTTCCTGGCAGTCTTTTGCACCGTAGTAGTTGAATTTGTCTTTAGCAACTTCTCTGCAACCCTGGCAAGCAACGAATGCTACCTGTTTTGCACCTTCAACAGCTTCAACGCCCATGATAGCAGCGATCTTAGCTGCAACTTCAGCGCCGCCTACGGGACATACGTTTACAGGAGCTGTTCCCTTAACGATAGCTTCTGCAGCACCGCCGCAACCCGGCTGTCCGCATCCGCCGCAGTTAGCACCCGGAAGACATTCCTGAACGAGAGCGATTCTTTCGTCTTTTTCAACGTGGAAGATCTTGGAAGCAAAAGCAAGGATTGCACCAAGAGCAGCACCTAAGATACCGATTGATAACGCTGCAGTAATAATTGATTTAAAATCCATTTACCTTTCCTCCTTAAAGTGTGATAAGTCCCTGGAAGCCGAGGAATGTGAGAGCCATCATACTTGCAGAAATGAGGGCGATCGGGAAACCTTCGAGGCATTTGGGGATGTTAGCGAGTTCGAGTCTTTCACGGATACCTGCGAAGAGAACGATTGCGAGTGTGAAACCAAGCGCACCGCCTGTACCGTTTACGATAGATTCGATGATGTTGTAGCCGCGGTCAATGTTTGTGATAGCAACACCGAGAACGGCACAGTTTGTTGTGATAAGCGGAAGGTAAACGCCGAGAGCCTGATAAAGAGCCGGTGATGCCTTCTGAAGGAACATTTCAACGAACTGAACGAGTGCAGCAATTACGAGAATGAATGAAATTGTCTGCAGGTATTCGAGATGAAGTGTGTTGAGAATGAATTCCTGGATTACCCATGTAACGGCACTTGCGATAGCCATAACGAATGTTACTGCCATACCCATACCGATAGCTGTGTCAACTTTCTTTGATACGCCGAGGAACGGGCAGATACCGAGGAACTGTACTGCGACATAGTTATTTACAAATATCGCACTGAGAACGATTAAAATAAGTTTCATTTACCTTTCCTCCTATGCGTTTTTCTTTTCCTGAAGTTTGTTGAGAGCTCCCATCATAAGACCGAGAACGAGGAATGCACCCGGAGCGAGGATCATAACGAGCATCGGTTCATACCAGCCTGAGATGATGCCGATTCCGAAGAGTGTGCCTGCGCCGAGGAATTCACGTACAGCACCGATAACAGTGAGTGAAAGTGTGAAACCGAGACCGCAGCCGATACCGTCGGCGATTGAGAGAAGCGGACCGTTTTTAGCTGCGAAAGCTTCTGCACGGCCAAGGATGATGCAGTTAACAACGATAAGCGGAATGTAAAGACCGAGAGCTGAGTAAAGTGACGGTACAAAACCTTCCAGAAGCATATCAACGATAGTAACGAATGTAGCGATAACTACAACGTAGCACGGGATACGGACCTTATCGGGGATAACGTTTCTGAGGATTGAGATAAAGAGGTTTGAGCAGATAAGAACTGCCATTGTTGAGAGACCCATGCCCATACCGTTGATAGCGGATGATGTTGTGGCAAGTGTCGGACACATACCTAAAAGGAGTCTGAAGGTCGGGTTTTCATTGATGATCCCGTTTGTGAGTGTATTAATAAATTTCTTCACCTTATTTACCTCCTATTTGTTTAATGCCATGAATGCCTGGCCTGCATAGTTAACGCCTGTTGTTACAGCGTTTGATGTGATCGTAGAACCTGTGATAGCGAGGATCTGCTGGCCTGCGGGTGTGCCTGTCTTGACAACTGAAACGTTTCCGTCAGCTGTGAGACCTTTGTACTGACCGATCCATTCAGGATTTGTAGATTTGGCACCGAGACCCGGTGTTTCAGCGTGAGAAACAACCTTAGCGCCTGTGATAGTACCATTGTTGTCAATGCCTACGATAATGTTGAGTGTGCCACCGAAACCTTTTGAGTTTACAGTGAATGTATAACCGATAGCTTCGCCGCCTTTTTTAGCAACGTAGATCTCAGCGATTTCATTTGTTGTAACGCCTGCCTGTGTTGCAACAGCTTCTGTTGTTGCGGCATCGATAAGTTCTGTGATGTCATCGGCATCAGCCATAACTTCCATTCTTGCCTGAGCTGCAACTTTAGCGTTGTTTTCAGCGATAACGTCTACTGTAAGTTCGTTTACGAAACCCAAAAGTCCGCATGCTACAGCACAGATGATTAAAAGAACGCCTGCTAATTTAATGTATTCACGCATTTTTCTTCACCTCACCGTATTTTTTAGCTTTGATGTATTTGTCAAGGAGCGGAGTTACAAGGTTCATGAAGCAGATTGAGTAAGAAACGCCTTCCGGATATCCGCCGTAGAAACGGATGATGCATGTCATAAGACCGCAGCCGACAGCGTAAATGATTTCTCCGAGCGGTGTTGACGGGCTTGTAACATAGTCTGTAGCCATGAAGATAGAACCGAGCATGAGACCGCCTGCGCAGAGCTGGAACGGAACGTTCTGTCCTGCGAGAAGAGAGAATACTGCAACTGTTCCCATGTAAACAACAGGGATGCGATATGTAATAACTTTTCTCCAGAGGAGATAAGCAAAACCGATAAGGAGTGCAGCTGATGAAATTTCACCGATACATCCGTGAATGTCGCCGATACCGAGGAATAAGTCTAAAAGCGGTGTTCCTTCAGCACCAACTACGAGCGGTGTTGCTGATGTGAGTGTAGCAGCTGTAGCAGCTGATGTAACTTCGCCTGCGGGGATGAATGCAGAACCTGTCATTCTTGTCGGATATGAAGCAACAAGGAAAAGACGAGCTGCGAGAGCAGGGTTGATGAAGTTGCAGCCGAGGCCGCCGAAGAGCTGTTTAACGATTACGATCGCGAATACGCATCCGATTGCGAGTACCCACCACGGGCATCCTACCGGAACGTTCATTGCGAGTAAAAGACCTGTTACTGCTGCTGAGAGGTCAGTAATTGTGATAGGTCTTTTCATCACTTTCTGTGCAAGGTATTCTGAAGCAACTGCTGTTGCTACGCCTACAGCGAGAAGAAGGATAGCCTTGATGCCGTACTGTAAAATACCCATTACACAAGCAGGGAGAAGAGCGATGATAACATCGCGCATGATTACCTGAGTTGTCTGGTTACCTCTGATATGAGGAGATGATGATACTGTGAATTGTCTTTCTGCCATAGTATTCCTCCAAATTAAGACTGTTTCTTTCTGCGTTCAGCCTGAACAAGTCTCTTAGCGTATCTGATAGTAGATACGAGAGGTCTTCTTGCAGGACATACATATGCACAGCTTCCGCATTCGATGCAGTCGAGCGCACTGTAGTTTTCGAGCTGTTCAACGTTACCCTTTTCAGCATAGCCTGCGATGTAAAGCGGCATGAGGTGCATCGGGCAAGCAACCGTACATTTAGCGCATCTGATGCAGTTTGAAGGTTCTTCGATCGCTGCGTCAGCTTTGTTCATGCAGAGAAGTCCTGATGTTCCTTTTGTAGCGGGAACTTCCATGTCGTACTGAGCAAATCCCATCATCGGACCGCCTGATACTACTTTAGCGCAGTCATCTGTGAGACCACCGCAGTATTCGAGGATGTCTTTTGTCGGTGTACCGATTCTGAAACGGAGTACTTTCGGAGTTTTGATTCCGCTGCCTGTTACAGTAACGATTCTTGAGATAAGCGGCATACCTGTTGTGAGTGCTTCATATACAGCTGCTGCAGTACCTGAGTTTGCAACGATGCATCCTACTGCTGCCGGAAGTCCGCCTGACGGAACTTCGCGTCCTGTGATAGCGTTAACGAGCTGTTTTTCACCACCCTGCGGGTATTTTGTGTGAAGGCTGTAAATTTCGATTGAATCGTCAGATGCGTTCTTTACTGCTTCGATCGCATCGTTTTTGTTGTCTTCGATTCCGATGTAGCCTTTTGACTGACCGAGAACTTTCATCATGATCTTGAGACCGCCGACAACTTTTTCCGGCGTTTCTCTCATGAGAGCGTGGTCACTTGTGAGGTAAGGTTCACATTCAGCGCCGTTGATGATCATATGATCGATAACTGCGTCTGCTGACGGGATAAGTTTTGCTCTTGTCGGGAATGTAGCGCCGCCGAGACCTACGATGCCTGCATCAGCGATTGCCTGTAAGATAGCATCCTTATCCATTGTTGTCCAGTCTTTGGGCTGGATTGATTCATCAAGTGTGTCTGTAAAGTCGTTTTCGATAACAACGCATGTTACTTTTCCGCCGTTGAAAGAAGTGCGTGTTTCGATAGCTGTGACTGTACCTGAAACGCTTGCGTGAATGTTAGCGGAAATGAATCCGCCTGCTTCTCCGATGAGCTGACCCATTTTAACCTGCTGTCCTACTTCGACAACCGGTTTAGCCGGGGCACCGATGTGCTGTGACATAGGAATCACAACTACTTTGGGAGCCGGCATGTCTTCAATGGGCAACTTTTCTGTGTAGTGTTTGTTGTAAGACGGGTGAATCCCACCTTTAAACGTAGCATGTTTAATGTCCATTGCTGTTTACTCCACCTAATCATATTTTATCAGAAAACGACACACAAAATACGGAGAATCCCTTCTCCCTCTTCTTTGTCGTTTACCAACCGATTATATTCTATGTATATACTTCTATACACAGCACCAATTATAGCATCATGGATTTCGTTTGTCAAAAGAAGTTTGGCGAATCCACTCAAAATCAGTCGCATTTTGAATAAATTTCTCCCCCTGAAAAACGCATTTTGAAAAAGAGAATATTTAATCAGCCAAAATGAAAAATTCTTGAATATTACTTCGTTTCATCAAGCATCATTGAGTATTCCTTCAAAAATATTTCCCGCACCGCCGGAAGTTTTTTTCACTCACAGCGGTGCAGGGTGGATATTAATTCTTTTTTGCATAAAATTCAGGTGTAAACAGGTGAAATCCGTATAAAGATACCGTTTTTACGTTATACAAAATTTTCCATATAAAACGCCTTTATCACCTCATAATGCAGCCTGTTTACGCTGTTGGCGCCGATGGAAAAATGCTTTTCGAACATATCTATGGCGAGTTCGTACTGTTCGATGGTGAGGGCTTCGCCCATGATATGGCGGTGATAGAAGTCGTTGAGGTAATAAGCTTCCTGAGCGATCTGGCGAAGGCGGATATCGTCCAGTTTCGTTTCCAGATCGTGATTGAGTCTTTTGCCGATGACGGAAAGAAGTTTCGTAAGGGGTTTTGCGGCGATCCTGCGGGAATTTTCGATGATGCCGAGGGCTGTGATGAGAAGCAGTGAAAGCGGAGTGAGAATATCTTTCATATTTCCGAGAAATTCGTTCATGTCACACCCTCATTATCTCATACTTCTTATCCGTCTCTTCCCCGACGGTCTGATCTTCCGCGAGATAACAGACATCAAGGGGGTTCACGGAACATTCATATCTCTCAACCGTTCCGGAAAGGTCGGCAGTATGGCCTTTCCATATGTCGAAATGCAGGTGGTGACCGTTTGAGGAAGTTCCCGTATTTCCCATTTTCCCGATGACTTCCCCTTTTTTCACCTTCTGCCCTTTACTGACAGCAATACTGCTCAGGTGAATAAACCGGAAAGTATATTTCCCGCCGCCTTCGGAATATGCCCTTATGTATTTTCCGATGTCCTTCCCTTCCCCGACGGAGATTATCTTCATGTCGGCAGGGGCGATGACGGGCTGATTTTTGCCGCCGTGGGAGAGTGAATACCCGAAGTCCACGGCAGGGTGTGTTTTCGTGAATGCTCCCGAGATGCCGACGTAATTCACAGGAAAGATCATCTTTCCTTCTTCCTCAGTCTTTGTTTCCGCACCTGCGTAAATCATCCTCTCTTCGAGGCTTACAAACATCTTCCCGAAATATCCGTCGGATTTTTTGAGGTACTCATAAAACCCCTGCGAAGACATCCATAGGAATATCACGAGCCATATTCCTTCATAAACTCCCAGGCTTTCGTAACAAAGGCAGAAGAGTGTTCCGTAAAACGCGGAGAACATCACGCTCGCCGCCATGCAAAGGCGCTTGTCGGAAATTCCGGAGGACTTTACTTTCTCCGTGGAGAAGCAGACCATGACGCTCATGGTCATTCCGAGGAAAAGGATCTCCGAAAGGCTTTTTATTTCGTTTATATACCTGAAATTCTCCATATCAACCCTCCACCATATAAACCGCAACGTCTGACCAGCCGCCTGCCGCCTGATATGCGGCGAGAGTTCCTGTGGGAACAGTAATGACGCAGTCGTCGGGAATATTCAGAAACGCGGAAGTCCCCATAGTCGGCGGAGTCGTGGGAAGGACGGTGATGTTTTTCAGGCAATGGCAGTTCTGAAACGCATATGCCTTTATTTCCGTCAGCCCCGCAGGAATGACGGCGGAAGTGATGGCATGGCAGTCATAAAACGCATATGTGCCGATGGTTGTGACGGATGGCGGAATGGGCATATACGCAAGTGCGTAATTCTGATAAAACACGCTGCTGCCCATGGAGGTGATGTGATCGGGAATGGTGAGTTTGTTGAGGGAATGGCACTTATAAAACACGAAGTTTCCCATACTCGTCACGCTCTCGGGAATATAAACCGTTTCGAGGGAATAACACTCGCTGAATGCGTACCCGTTCAGTGTCGTCATGCCGGGGCTTAAAGTGACGGATGAGAGAGAGTGGCAATAACGGAATGACGAAGCGCCGATGGTCGTGCATTTTTTCGGAAGCGGCACGATCTTCAGCCCGTAACAGGAACCGAAGGTGTATGTGGGGATATTCGTCGCATTTTTCGGAACGACCACGCACCTTACGGAAGAAGCGTTGTTGAAAGAATAGTTCCCCATGCTCGTGACGGTATTGGGAAGGGTTATGTATTCAAGGCTGCGGCAGTACTGAAACGCATATGACGACACAGCCGCGACCCTTCTTCCCACATATACCGCCCTGAGCATATTTGAATATGCCCTTGTGGCTTCGCTTACATCCCCCAGAACGTTATACGCCTTTAAGGTATGCCCGAGCTTTAAGTTGCACACCGATGTCGGCAGAAGGCTGATGGTGTACGTTCCCGTGGAAGAATAATTATGATTAAGAAGCTTGTTTCCCGTCCCCGACACTTTCTCTGCCGCGCTTCCGTCGCCCCAGTTTATGCTGACGCCTTCGGAGACGGACTGATTGAAGGCGAGGGTGACATTTCTGAGAAGGTCGTCGTTTATGTCGATCTCGAGGCGGGTGGATTCATCGTCTGTGATATAAACCGCGCCCACATTCATCCTCACCCCTTCGCCGAGAGTTTTTAATTCATCAAGGCTCCAGTTCCATTCCTGGAAAGTGAGCCCCGTGTGGGAAGGAGGAAGGGGAAGTTCCGTAAGGGACGAGATTTCCGACGGAGAGAAGGAATAAAGGAGGCTTCCGTCATAATCATAAAAAAGTATCTCCTTCGTCGGGTCGGGGACAGAAACTGATACTGAGGAAGAGATCAAGTCGATATATTCCCCGACAGAGTCTATATTTATCCCTTCCGGCACCTCCACGCCTTTGTTTCTGATCTTTGAAATGATGTCGTCTTTGGCGGAAATGATCCTCTGAAGTTCTGTTTTTATGCTCATCTTTCCTCCTAAATCGCGCTGAGGGCGAGTTCGATGTCGTTTGTGAGGCTGACGGTGCCTTCCCCTGCGTGATAACCGAGGGGGATGGTGTACTGCGTGGTCTCGATTCCGTCGAAGGTAGCCCTGAGGTTTCCTTTGTTGGGCATATTTCCGTACTGGGTTATTCCGTCTCCGTCCACAAACCTTCCGCCGGCAAGAACCGCTTCGGGGTAGATGGTGACTCTCGTGATATCCTGATAAGCATCGGGGATCGGTTCGATAGTCACTTCCGAAAAAAGTTTCCCGCTTGACGGCTTGATGGTCCTGGCGACTTTCACAGGCGGCGCAGAGCGCGTTTCCGTCACTACATAAACCTTCCCCTGCCCGTCGTGGTACCCTTCGGGGATGATATATTCCGTAGTTTCCGAATCAAGCAGCATCTCCGCCGCGGAAATTTCCTCCATACTTCCCGTCACGGGGCTTCCGTCGGGACCGATGAACTGTTTTCCCGAAATGACGTCCCCTGCCGTTGCTGTCGTGGAAGATACGTCACAAAACCCCTGCGGGATCGCTCCGACGGTGACGGCGGAGATGAGATATCCGCTGTCGGGGAAGACTGTCTGGATCTCGTTTGTGGGAGTGACGGTCTTTGTCTGTTTTCTGAGAAGTCCCGTGATCTTTGTTCCGTCTTTATATGCGGTCTTTGAATCAAGGATGTCCATTTCCGTTGCGGTGGCGTCGGATGTGAAAGCGCCGTCGACGCCGAGGATATTTACGCCTGAACGTATATTATCCGGGCTGATCTTTTCCGCGTCCCCTTCATCAAGCCCTACCATACATCCCTCCGGGTAATACCCTTCTTCAATGGTAACTCTGTCGTCAGGGGTCATTATCGTCGTGAACGTATATCCGTGGGAAGATACGCTCTGCAGCGCCCTGACGCATTCTTCAAGATCCGCGTCCGCTCCGACGAGATCCATTCCGATGAGGTGGATGCGGAGGCTGTCGCGGAGGTCCTGAAGTCTTTGTAACTGTGTTGCTATACTCATATTTTCTCCTTATCATATTTTTTCGAGGGCACGTTCGATGTCCCCTGTTATATTGTAGACACCGCCGGAGGATATAGGGCGTTTGTCGCCCCATATCGCCGTATCGACGGTTATGACCCTGATCTTTCCGCCGGAGATCTCAACGCTGTCCGAAGAAGTAAGTTCCTCAGATCCCTGAAGGAGATATCTCCTCCTGAGGTCCTCCGCGGTCTTTACGACGGAATTATCTCTCGGATCGGTCTTCATCACATCCCTCCTGTAAGCTCTTCATAAAGATACACAAGCTCGTTTTCAATGGCGGGGATGAGATCTTCGTTGATATAATCCTTCAGAAGGTTTGCGGCTTCGTCGAACTTCGCTTTAAGTTCCGCCGCATCCATCTGTGGCGCATCATCAAGGGAAGAGATGATGTTCAGGTCTTCTGTAAATAATGGTAAACTCATATTTCCTCCTTAGTCGTATTTTTTGATGTGGTACTCTCCCGCGATTCCCGAAATATTAAACGGGCTTTTGTCGGAAGAAAACTCAAACGAGATGCTTCCGAAGCGCCTCGGGAGATTGTTTATGGGAATTAATGCTTTTCCCCCTGTGAAAAAGCTCATTTTCCCGAAATTCATCCCGGTGAAACCAAACGGGCTCAGGGAGAACCTGCCGATAAGGGTCTTTTCGTGGTTGTCCGTATCCGCATGGATAATTATTTCCGAAAAGTCCGTGACGTTTGCGGTGATGTAATTTCCTTTTCTTGCAAAGCTCTTTAAGTAACCTTCCGTGCCGAGATGATCCTTCGGGGTCTTCCAGAAGCTTTTTACATAATACCCGTCGTCGTAATATCCGTCATACACAAAGATATTTCCTTTGTCCGAATAAAAGTACATCTCTCCGCCGACGCATATCCCTCCGGTTATCTTTTCGTATTCCATGGCGAACTTCCAGTAAAACCATTCGTACTGTCCGTCGCCCTTTACGTTTTCGCGAAGGATGCCGTCTGTTATGAACACATCCCCGCCGATGATGAGAATCAGGTTATCTTTGAATGCGATCATTTTCGAAGACGATCTTTCCTGAATGGTATATTTCTTCAGTCTTTCATCAATAAAACTGCTTCTGTGGGAGAGGCGGACATATCCTTCTCCGATGCGGAGGGATTCGATGCCGCGGTCGGAAAGATAAATAAGCTCGTCACCGTAATTTGTCCCGCAGCCTGCGGCGCCGAAGTATATCTGCGTGTCTGTCACGGGATAGACCTTGCCGAGATCGTAATCAATGACAGGCGTATGGATAAAGACCTTTCCGCCGTTTCCTCCCGTTTCTTTCAGGACGACGAGCCTTCCGCCGGAAACCATAAGGCTCTTTACGGGGATGTTGTCTTCGCCGTCGTCGTAATATCCGCTTATGGGGAAATACGCCGCGTCTTCAAAGGCACTGTGGAATATCACTCCCGGATAAAGCGGATTTCCCGACAGAAAAGCCCTGTTGTCAAAGACTTTCGCCACGGTGCACCTGTCGATGCGGTCGCGGCGGGATATTCCTGTGGAGAAAGTGATGGTGACGTTGTCCGCACCTTCTGTCAACGGCAGGGGAAGCGGTTCGGGAAAGATGACCTTGCCTTTTTGGGAATCCACCGTGAATAATATGACTTCCCTTCCGTTAACGTGTACCGAAACGGAATCTTCGGCTATGGGCGCATAGTCAAGGACATAGACCATTGATGTTCCGTCGGAGAGGAAGGTGTTTTTTCTGAAAGGAGTGAGGACGTTTTCCTCCTGATATGCCTCTCCGCCGTATCCGCCCGGGTCTGAACCGATCCTTGTGGTGGGGATAAAGGCGGTATATTCATCAATATATGAAAAATCTCCGTCCTCGATAAATGAATATTCCTGCCCGTCGAGGATATATACCCTGTCTTTGAACACAAAGCTCTCCGACACAGCGTTATTCACCCCCTGCGACACCACATGCATCCCGTCATGTCCTCCGGGAACGATCTCAAAGAAGGTGGCTGTGTCGGGAAAGGCGGTATATTTCATGACATTTCCGCCTAAGTGTACATACATCCCCTCCCCGTCATACACCACTCCGTTTACGGGAAGAATTTCCGCACCTGCGTAATAAAATATCTTCCTCAGTCCTTTTCTCGTGGCGATGCCGCCGTCTGTCAGGAAAACATTCTCCGCATCATCGGAGCGTCTTCGGGAGATGTCCGCATCTCCCGTAAAGTCACTTCCGAGAAATCCGGAATACTCAAGCCTGTAATTTCTGTTTTTCGCAGGAACAGGGATCTTCACATCACACCTCCCTCAATTCCCACAAACGGCAGGGTGTAATATCTGTCATAGGTGAGGTATTCGTCTTTTCTCGCGGAATATTCGTTTAAGAATATCACCGACAATCTTTCGTCCTCCGTTCTCATGAGGTGGGAAGCGATGAGGTATTTCATCAGGTTTCTCGCGAGGAAAGAAAACGGGATCTCCATACCAAGATCGTCCTTTGTGATCTCGGGGATGGAAGAAAGGAATGTGATCTCATAAATTCCCGTATGCTTTTTGCCGATAAGCACCGTATCGCCGTGAAGCACGGAATAAGATCTTTCCATTTTCTCCTTTCCCGTTTCCGTCACCGGCAGATCCCTCGAGAACCTGACGAACCTTCCTTCCGTGATGCGGTGCATGGCAGCGCGGACGAACGGTTTTTCTTCGTCGCGGGGAGAATAATGCGCCGTGAGGGAGAAGGAGAGTTCTTCGTCGGAATAAATGCTGATATATTCAGCTCCGTCGGCAATTTCTGCGGTGAGGGTCTTCTGATTACCGCGGAGAACATAACAGTCCGAACGACCGTGATAATGAATAAGTACCCTGCCGCTGCCCGAATATGAAATATCTATCTTTCCCACGTTTCCCACGACGAACACGGCGCTGTCGAAACGCTCAGCTCTGAGGGACGGAAGGGAAAGGGTCGGTTTGTCTTCTCCTGCGATGAGCATATATGCCGTTTCATAAATGGGGACGATCTGTGAAGAAACTTCCACCGCCGCCGCATTGAGAGCGGAGAGAAAATTTTTGTCATAACTCTTTCTTTCCGATGCGTCAAGACAGAGCATTTCGTAAATCTCGTCTTTATATTCTGCTATTGTTTTCATTTTTCTCCTTTCTTTTAAAGAAGGGGGAAAATCTTTCCCCCTCAGAATTTATAATATTTAAGCTCTGTGCGCCTTGATGACGTACATTTCTTCGGGTTTGACGACCTTTGCGCCGTATACATCAAGGCCTTTGAGTGCGTCTGCGAAAAGACCTTCCGGACGGTATGCTTCCATTGAACGGATCTGACCTGCGAAGGCGATGGCGCGTTTTGTCTTTACGAACATACAATCATCCGTTCCGTCGTTTGCGAGGTTGTTTGAGATCTTCACCGCCGCACCGTTATAAAGTCCGATGATGCCCTTTTCGATGAGGGACATATTGTCCGTGTGGAGGTTTGTGAGGGCATCCTTGAAGAGGTTATAAAACCACGGGGTGAGGATGACCGTCACGTCGCTTCCGATCTTCACTCCGTTTGCCCAGAGCTTTTCGAATGCCGCATCCACAAGCTTTTTCGCCGCTGCGGAATCGTTTACCGCCGTTGACGCGCTCATATTCACCGCATCCTTATAAAGAGAAGCAACGTATGTATCGCGCTGTTCCGCGAGAGCTTTGCTTGATTCCAGGCTGAGCGCTTCCATAAGCCCCGGTGTGCTCTGGGCTTTGTCCACGTCGTCCACCATGAAGTTGAAATATTTCGCCTGATCGATGATGAGATCAACGGAAGAATCGCTTACCGCTTCCGCAAGGCCGATGTCGCTGCCGTCATATGACGATACTTTCGGGCGTCCCACGCCGAGGATCTTGATCTTTTCGCCGTGTTTGACTTCCCCTTCGAATGAATAATCGCAGTCTTCGAGGAGAACGCAGTTCTTTTCGAGCTGTGACTGAATGTGTTTTGACCAGAATGTCTGTTTAAAGTTTGAATATGCCATGTTTGTTTCCTTTTCCTTTTCTTTTGTACTTTTTTATTTTGGTATCTAAGCCGATTTTGAATTTGTCTGCGAAGAATTTTCCTTTATTTTATTTTTTGTCTTTACGGCTTATTTCCACCTGAGCATGGAATTTCTGATTTTTTCCATGATCCTTTCGTCTTCCAGAGCTTCCTTCGGAAGGCGGTCGACTTCATCGGGAGTGTAAAATTCTTTTTTCGGATAATTTTCCGATACTCCGCCGAGATACGGCGGCTTTGTTCTTTCGTGGCGCTTTTTGTGTGCCATATAAGCTTCATAAGCTGTCAGCGCGTCCACAAGCCCCGTCATCACCAGAGATAAAAACGGCTCTCCGAACTCCCACACGGAGAGAGCTTTTTCCTCGGGATATTCCCTTTTGATCATCTGAAGGTCGTCGTCAAAACGCTTCTGCTGGATGATCTGTTTTGCCTGTCGGATGAGAGGGTGATCATTAAGACTGTCTTTTCCGGAGGTCGTCATTTCTCCGCCAAGACAGCTGTCGATGATTGAAGAAACTTCCTCGAAGGTGATGTCTTCATCAATCGTCCTGACGAGTTCGAAGATCCTCTCTTTGTCCGGTTCGTAAGTAATTTCTGTCATATTTTTCCTTTCCTTCCCACCGCCCGTCCCTTGTATGCTTTAATTATATCCCTTATTCCCCCGTCATTCCACGACATCATGCTCCCTGTCCGAAAGTGGCGCATGAGGGTTTAAGGATGAGTTTTCTTCGGAAAAAAGGCTGAGAAGATCATTGAAGATGCGGTAATATTCTTCCGGTCCCTTCATTTCTTCTCCCTGCGGTTTTTCCTCTTATTCCTGCATGAACCGCATCAGCAATTCCGACACTTTCAGCCTGTCCTTCAGATCCGAATCCTTGTCCCGGAGAAGGCTTGTCCAGAAGGTGGCGATCTCGTAATGATCCGCGATGGGCTTTTTCTTCGGCCTTCCCATATCATTCCGTCACGGGGACTTTCTCCCCTTCAAATCCCACCGCTGAGGCGGAGCGCTTGTAGATAATGTCCATAAGTTTTCCTTTCGGGGATGCGCTGTCGTCATCAAGGGACTCGGCGTATTCCTCGAAAGTGATGGCGCCGCTGAGGAAGAGTTTCGAGAGGGCTTCTTCCCTTGCGTATTTGCTGAAAGGAGAAGATGAGGAGATGTCAATGCGGATGTCAAAGACATATCTTCCGAGATCTTCGCGCGGGATATATTTTATTTCGGGCATTCCGCCGTCATCACTGACCACCACTTCGATCTCGTCTTCACCGTAAACAAACATCATTTCCAGCCACACCTCCGCCATGTCTTCCACAAACTGCCTGAGGGATGCGACGTGTCTGTTGAGGGGGATCTCTGCCGCATCACGAACGGCGATGATCGCCGCGCCGCTGGCGTTTTCCGGATTGACCGTTCCGAGAGATGCTTCGCTTGTGCCCGCAAGGGAGGTTGTCAGCTCGATCATCTGCGGAATGATGTTTCCGGCGATGGGGTTGATGGCGGAAGGCTGCATATATCCGATGACGTCGTCGATCTTCTGCATCTTCATGTTGTTAAGGGCGATGGATGAGCCGACGGTTGAAAGCTTTTCCACCCCGTCGCGGCTGAGGACCGCGCTGTCATAAACCACATGGGGAAAGGCGAACTGCCTGATGCCGCTGAGGAGGCGGAAAAGAGATTTGTTTATCTCCACCTGATTGTCAATAAGCGGAAAGACTTCCGAAAGCCCTCTTGCGGAGCCTTTGTCTTCCTTCCATGCAAAGCGGCAGACGGGATAGTTCTTCATTCCCGCAATCTTCACTTCCGGCATTATGTACGCATTTTTCGTGACCCTTACAGCATGGACTTCGCCGTCCTTTTTATAAAGCTTCAGTATACTCAGGCACTTTTCGTTTTCGTCCCCGTTTTCAAGCTCCCTTTTTGCGTTTTCCCCCACAAACACCCTCGTTTCTTCGTCGGGGGTGATGTTTGTGATATTTCCTTCGTCATAACCGTTCTTTCTCGCCTGCTCCCTGAGAGAAGACACCGCCTCACGGCTGAGGATGAGGATATAAGGCTGGGACTGAATGTCATTTTTCTGTTCATCCCCGAAGAGGATGTTGGCGGAGTCGATGATATTCATCTTCATGCCCGTTTCGTCGGTGTAAAAATAAGCGTAGCTGCTGCCGAAAACGGCGCCGTCGAGGATGATGTCCCAGATATGTTTGTCCATTTTGAGTTTTTCCCACGCCCTTGAGGCGTTGATGTTGAGAAGTTCGCAGAGGGCGGCTTTCTTCTCCCTGTCGCCTCTGAGGCTTGACGGGGAATAAACTATCGAGAAGCCCTTCTGGGCGATGCTGGAAACCTTATAGTCCACGATATTTTTGATGATGTTGTAAGAAGGGGTCTTTTCCGTGCCGAAATATTCCCTTTCCCACTGTTTTCCGATATAGAAGTTGTAGTTCTGTTCGCAGTTGTCGTAAAAATTATTCCTCGTAAGGTAATCCACTCCTGCGAGGTACTGTCTGTAAATACTTTCGGGATCGTTTCTGATCATTGTTTCCTCCTTTATTTATACTTTGCCTTTAGTTCTTTTTCATATCTCTCGTCTTCGAGTTTGTCTCTTTCAAGGCGGTAGTTCCATGAATATTCCTTCCAGTAATTCTCCATTCTCTCCCTCGCCAGATCCATGGCGGAAGAAAGCTTTTCTTCATCGTTTTCCGCCTGTGAAGAGAGAAGGTCCCTGATGAGGGAGGTGGTGATATCCTTTTTCTCTTTTATTGCGTCGGAGAGTTTCATCTGATATTCGGAGAAATCCTTTCCGAGGATACTTCTCTCCTTGCCTGATGAGCCGAGGCCTGCGGAAGATATCTTTTCGAAGTTATTTCCGTAGGGGTTGGTCGAGTGTTTATATTCCTTATATGCATCTCTTGCGGAGGTGAGATATTCCTCCTGCGCTTTTTCAAGGCCGTATGAATAGTCCGATCTTAATTTTTCGTCCCTGACGGAATATATTTCATCCCTCAGGTCGTTCATGGCCTTTTCGTAATCTTCAAATGAGTATTTCATTTAAGCTCCTTTCTTGTGTTTTAAATTATTTTTGGGGTCGATCCCCCTGATGACTGCGTCATCTTTCCCCCTTATCCTAAGGGGGACGTCAGCGAGCGGCTCCCGCGATGGTGACAGGGGGATGGGGGCGTCAGAGCACCGTGCATCCGTCAAAATCTGCGGCAAGCTCCGATTCTGACTCCGCAGGTGCTCCTCCGCCCTGTTCCGCTGAAATGGGATTTCAGCGGGTTTGGTTGGTGGAACACCCGTTTTTCCCTGACCTTGTGCATATCGCATCCCCCTGTATCCCCCTTATAAATAAGGGGGATTTATTACACCACCCTTACCGTATCCCTTCCGTTTTCCTTCTCAAAAGCGAAGTTCACACGGCGCTTTGCGGCATATGGAGTTTCGGGGACGGGCGGTTCGTCTGTGAGGATATAATAGGCGATGGCAAGGGCCATGACGTGATCGTCATGAGTTCCGCTTTCCGCTTCGATCCTGCCTCGTGAGTTGCGGACAAAACTCAGCATCTCATAAAGGGTGTCGCGGTCGTTTATAAGCGACGGGTCTTCGCGGAATACCCTCATGAGATTGGAGATAATGGCAGGGCGGGTCACGGCAGTGGTGCGGAAACCGTATGACGGGACAGGGCGACGGGTGATGGAATCTTCCGTGCGGCGGATGTACTGATTTTCATACCCAAGGCGGCTCGCTTCCCTGACGGGATAGGTGGAGAAGTTACATTCGAAACATAATACCGCGTCGTTGTAATAGCGGCTTATTCCCACGCACTGCCCCACAAAGCGGTCTTCCTCGGATTCCACGGAAATGACTGCCACCTGACGGAGGGTTTCGGCACATATGACCTGACATACGTTTTTGTCACTCCCTTCCCCTGCGGTGTCTGCGGCGGCGATGTATGAATGCCCGGGGGATGGATGTTCGTATATCCTGACGCATCCCGTCTCCATTGGGACATACTGCCATATCCCTTCCCCGCAACCTGTGAACTCACCGATGCTGACGGGAGGGGTGATCTTTCCGAGGCGGTCGTTTACGGCCTTTGAACCGAAGACGCATTTTCCCGTCACTCCCCAGTTGCCGAGGCAGTACACGTTGTAGTAATACTCATCAAGCTCCCTGAAATCCTCAAGCACGGACTTTGAGTCCTCGCCCATGAATCTGTTGTCAAGGTATGTGCTTTTGACGACGGTTGCCTTTTTGTCTTCCCTGTCGAAAAAGCGCGCTTTGAGCCAGTGATTCACGTTTATGGGGTTGAAGGAGAGAATGAGCTGTCTGTAATGCCCGTTCTCACCGCGGAGTCTGAGGTCCACCTGATTGAAGTCGGCTTCACTGATCTCGCTGGCTTCTTCGATCCAGACCATTGTGATGCCGAAGACGGATTTTAATTTCTCCGCATCGTCAAGCCCCGCAAAGATTATTCGTGAGCCGTTCGGGGAAGATATGGACATATCGGTTTTGGAGATATTCCACTTTTTCACGTCGTAATACTGAGATATCTGGCTGACGAGCTGTGAATAACAGCTTTCGCGGAGGGTCTTTGCCACCTTTCTCAGGACGAGGATAGTATGTCCCTTTTCACGGTACGCCCTTTCGATGATCTTTCTGCCTGCAAACATACTCTTTCCGCTTCCGCCTCCGCCCATGAGGACGATATAGCGGTGGGTGTCGAAATACAGCGGGAAGAATATGTCGTTGCTTTCATCCCGGAGTTTTCCGAGGTATTCCGAGGCGGCGTGAAATTCATCGAGGGCATGTTCGTCGAGCTGATCTGTTATCTTTATAAATTCGTCGTATGTTATCTGCATTTTTACTCCTTTCTTTTTCTGACCCGAAGTAATGCTAACACACACCCCCTGTGACATTCCACGACAAGGTGCATGGCGTCAGAAATTGGCGCGGGTCCGGTTCGTGGGACATCCGTTTTTCCCTGACCTTGTGCGTATCGCATCCCCCTTTATCCCCCTTATCCTAAGGGGGACGGACGTGCTCTCTTAGAATAAGGGAGCTGTCACGGAGTGACTGAGGGATAAGGGCGTCAAAGCACCGTGCATCCGTCAAAATCTGCGGCAAGCTCCGATTCTGACTCCGCAGGTGTTCCTCCGCCCCATTCCGACAAAATGAGATTTTGTCGGGTTTGGTTGGTGGAACACCCGTTTTTCCCTGACCTTGTGCGTATCGCATCCCCCTGTATCCCCCTTATCCTAAGGGGGACGTCATCGAGCGCCTCCCGCGAAGATGACAGGGGGATGGGGCGTCAAAGCACCGTTTCTCACGCACTTCTTCGGTCGGAATCCCCCGTCGGCTTCGCCGACACCCCCTTTGGCTACGCCTCCCAAAGGGGGCAAAAAACGTGCCTGCATCTATAGCCTGTTCCCCATCGTCACTTACAGATCGATCTCTCAGTATCGATGTACACATATTTAAAGATCATCTCGCTCTTCTGGCCCCCTTGAACTTTGGTTTAAGGGGGTGACACAGCGTCAGCTGTGACGGGGGATGAGATTTCAGCGGTTTGTGAGTAAGTGGAACATCTTTATCTCCCCCACTCTTTACATCTCACCCATCCCCCTGATGACTTCGTCATCTTTCCCCCTTATCCTAAGGGGGACAGGTGCATCTCACCGATTTTTTGCACAAAAAAAAGGGGCATTACTGCCTTTGCAATAATGCCCTTTATAAATTATGAAATCATTAAAGGATAGCCTTTCCTTCTGCAACGAGTTTGTCGAAGTTCTTTCTTGATGCTTCGTAAATCTTTGCTTTAAGATCTTTCGGTCCGCCCATAACTTCAACGAGGCAACGGTTGTCAGCTCCGGGGCCTTCGATGAATTCCTTGATCCACTGATCAACTTCTTCATCTGTAGCGTTCGGGTCCATTGACATATGGATAGTGAAGATGAATTTATCGCCGTACTGTTCTTTGAGTTTCTTCTTGTCGTTAAGCGGCTGTCCGCCCCAGCTGTCAAGACCTGCTTCGATGATCATGGGAACGAGGGGTTCAACGTATCCGCAGGAGTGAAGATCGAAGTACATTCCGAGGCTGTGTACGTGATCAGCGATCTCTTTTACGTACGGGAAGATCATTTCGCGGTATGTTTCGTTTGAGAAGAACTGCGCTCTCTGTGAACCCCAGTCATCGTTGAAGTTTACAACATCCGGATTGAACCATTTTTTGAGGTTTGTATATGTCTTTTTGTGTACGTCTGTTACTGCACGGAAGAATCTGTGAACATCTTCCTGCTGTTCTTCGTCGATGAGTGCTACGACAGCGCCTTCGAAGTCCATGCATGCGATGAGTCTTTCAAAGAGGCATCCCGGAACTGCGCAGGATACGGCTAAATCTTCGTCGAAGTTTTTCTTTGTTTCTTCAGCGCATTTTTCCCAGTCCCATGTGTCCGGATCAGGGATCGTCACGCAGTTTTCCCAGTCAGAGATGTCTGTAACTTTCGGGTTGCCCGGTTTAACCATAGCGCCGCCTGCTTCCGGAACGAATACCCACTCGATTCCGTAACCGTCAACACCGCCCTGCGGGCTTCTTGCCTGGTTTTCGGGGTCGCATGAAACCATGAACATATTTGTTTCGCCGAATGCGAACGGTGCCCACATCGGCGTTTTGCCTTCATAAAGTCTGAGAAGGTTTTCTCTCGGTGTGATCGGTGTTGACCAGATCGGTGCGGGAGGTCCGAAGAGCTGCGGAATGGATTTTTTCACTTCAAGTTCACTTGCATCGAATTTTTTATCAAGTCCCATAGTATTCTCCTTTGTGGTAGATAATTAAGTATTTTTACTTTATGTATATTATATCATCGGAATTTTCAAAAAATAATATGTTTAAAATACGAAATCTCCCATTTTAAATATGTCTCTTTTGTGCGGAGTGTACTAAGTGGGAGAGCGCCGTGCATCCGTATTCTCTCCCCTACTTTTACATCTCACCCATCCCCCTGATGACTGCGTCATCTTTCCCCCTTAGGATAAGGGGGACGGACGCGGGCGGCTTTCCGCGATGGTGACAGGGGGATGGGGCGTCAAAGCACCGTGCATCCGTCAAAATCTGCGGCAGGCTCCGATTCTGACTCCGCAGGTGCTCCTCCGCCCTGTTCCGCTGAAATGGGATTTCAGCGGGTTTGGTTGGTGGAACACCCGTTTCTCCCTGACCCTGTGTATATCGCATCCCCCTTTATCCCCCTTATCCTAAGGGGGACGTCATCGAGCGCCTCTCGCGAAGATGACAGGGGGATGGGAGTCAGAGCACCCGTTCCGGAGTTGGTTCGTGAAACATCCGCATCTCACATACTTCTTCGGTCGGAATCCCCCGTCGGCTTCGCCGACACCCCCTTTGGCTACGCATCCCAAAGGGGGCAAAAAACGTGCCTGCATCTGTAACACGTTCCCCATCGCCACCTGCAGATTATCTCTCAGTATCTATGTACACACCCTTAAAGATCATCTCGCTCTTAAGGTATTCACTCATGTTCCGGAACATCCGTTTCTCCCGACATTTGTGCATATAACCCATCCCCCTGATGACTGCGTCATCTTTCCCCCTTATCCTAAGGGGGACACAAAAAGAGCACCTGCCTGTGCAGATGCCCTGTGGAGAATTATAATACGAATCCGTTTATCAGAGGATCGCTTTTCCTTCTTCAACGAGTCTGTCGAAGTTCTTTCTTGATGCGACGTAGATCTTTTCACGGAGTGCCGGCGGTCCCATTACTTCAACGAGGCAACGGTTGTCTGCACCGATACCATTGATGAATTCTTCAACTACTGCATCCATCTGTTCTTCCGTAGCGTCCATGGGAAGGGCGATGTTTGCTGTGAAGATGAACTGATCGCCGTACATCTGTTTTAATTTAAGTTTGTCATTGAGCGCCTGTCCGCCCCAGCTGTCGATGCCTGCTTTGATCATAAGCGGAACGAGGGGTTCAGCGAATCCGCAGCAGTGAAGGTCGAAGTTCATTCCCATTGAGTGGATGTGATCGGCGATTTCTTTAACGTACGGAAGGATCATTTCTTCATATGTTTCGTTTGAGAATGCCTGTGCCTTCTGTGTGCCCCAGTCATCGTTGAAGTTTACGATTTCCGGATCGAACCATTTCTTGAGGTTTGAGTAAGTTTTCTTGTGTACTTCCTTGACCTGTGTGAAGAATTCGTGTACAGCATCCTTGGAGTCTTCGTCGATGAGTGCAACTACGGCGTTGCCGTAATCCATGCACGCGATGAGTCTTTCGAAAAGGCATCCGTATGCAGCAACGTATGTGCAGAGGTCCGGATCAAGAGAATCTTTCTTTTCGTTGTAAAAACCTTCCCAGTCCCATGTGTCCGGATCGGGGATCGTCACGCAGTTTTTCCAGTCGTTGATGTCTTCGATGACGGGGTTGCCGGGTTTTACCATTGCGCCGCCTGCTGAGGGAACGAACTGCCACTCTACTCCGTAACCGTCTTTGCCGCCCTGGGGGCTTCTCGCCTGACTTTCGGGGTCGCAGCCGATCATGATCATGTTGTATTCACCCATTGAAAACGGTGCCCACATCGGAGTTTTTCCGTTATAAAGACGAAGGGTGTTTTCTTTCGGTGTAATCGGTGTCGTCATAAGTTTTGTTACTGATCCGAATAATCCGGGGATCTCTTTTCTTACCGTAAGTTCGGAAACATCAAATTTCTTGTCAAGTCCCATGGTGTTCTCCTTTTGTATTGTCTATTCTGCCAAAATTGTAACATTATTATATCATTTATGTTTTACATTTTACAATCTGACTGAAATACAAAAATGAACCTTTTTTTATATGCGATTTTGTATCAGAAAAACAATTGCAGTTATTCTCCGCAAAGGTAATTTTTCCGTAACACTTTTTTTCGATACCCATATTATATGGCGTAAAAAGAAAACGGAGGTAACTTATGTGCGAAATGTTTGGTAACTGCAGTTGCGACAGCCTTTTGATGTTTTTCCTTCTGCTTGTGGTTCTGTTTGACAATATGGGATTTTGTGATGACGATCCGGGAATGCTGCTTTTCTTCTTCCTCATTCTCATGATCATCGGAATGAACTGAGGTGGCTATGCTGAACAATATTTTCGGAAACGACTGCGATAACTCCCTTCTCATCCTCATCTTCCTTATCTTCATCCTCGGCGGATGCGGCGGAAATGACTGCAACTCAGGCTGCGGCGGCGGATGCGGCGGAGGTTTCGGCGGTGGTGACTGCGGCGGCATCCTCATCATCATCCTTCTCTTCCTGCTCTTGGGCGGCGACTGCTGAAATTAAGGAGTGCGCTATCTGCGTACTCCGGTACATAATTAAATAACGCAAATCCTTCGTTTTCTTTATTAAAAGGCGCATCTGCCGTAATGTGCCGGATCATGAAAGGAGCAAGATGCAAAATATTTCTCTTAACATACCGCCGAAAACAGCACTTCTGGCGGCAAGCTTCGGAATGATATATCTTTATGCGGAAAATCTTCACGCTCCGCAGATCGCTTCCTGCGAAACTTCCGTCCACAGTTCGCCGAAAGACATCTTTTCACGAATAAAACATATCATCACCGCCGACGATTTTGTGGCACTCCGCGCGCTTTATAAGATAAAGAGCGCAATAAACGACGTGTTTTCGTCGGATTTTGGCGAATGTCACTGCGAGATCAGCCCGAAAAAAATGGAGGAGCTGTTCTGCCCCGTCATGGACAGAAATGACAAAAACAAATTTCTCGCCTTCACCGGAGCGCTTTCAAAAATGAGTTCCCTCGCCGACGGCTTTTCGTCGCTGTCGTCCCTCGGCGGAAACGGCGGCATCGGGGGTATGTTTTCCGACATTTTCAACAATAAAAATGTGACGGACAGGGCTGTTGACGCGGAGTATGACGTTTCGGATGAAAAAGATGATGACGAAGAATATGAGGAGATACTCAGCCTGATAAAAGGAATGCGGGAATAATTTTCCAAAAAAGTAAGAATGCCTTGTCCGGCAATCAAGGCATCCTAAGCAAATATATTATTTAAAAGGAGAATTGTAACCGATCGAGTCTGTGGTAAATCAAACGGTGCATTTACCTCTCAATCGATTCTGTGGATAGTATACTAGCGGAAGATGACTTTGTCAAGGCTTTTTTAACACTTTTTTACACTTTTTGCAACATTTTACGCCTTATTTTTTCTTATGTGGTCAAAATGCATGGGAGTAGGTGTATTATTCAAAATTTCACTCAAATTTGTATTATATATTCAAAAACATTATTCAAAATCTTATCCTGACGTATTAAAATTACACGATTCAAATGACAAGAGCGTGAAACTGTGGTATGATAATAAAAAAAGGAATTTATTATGTCAGACGAAAAAAATATCTATGCCGTCAGCGCCTGCCTTCTCGGCGAGAACTGTAAATACAACGGCTCGAACAATAAAAACGACAAAGTCATTGAATTTCTCCGTGGCAAGGAATATATCACCATCTGCCCGGAAATGTCAGGGGGACTTCCCTGCCCGAGGGACCCTTCCGAGATCGTAATCACCGGCGGCATCAGAAAAGTCATGTCAAAGACCGGTGCGGACGTGACGGAAAATTTCCGCCTTGGCGCAGAATATGAATTGAACAGAGCCATGAAAAAAGGCTGCACCCATGCCATACTCAAATCACGCAGTCCGTCCTGCGGCATCGGCAGGGTATACGACGGGACGTTTTCAGGAACTGTCACCGACGGACACGGCATCTCCGCGGAAATGTTCATAAACTCCGGGATAGAGTGCGTGACGGAAGAGGATCTGTAAAAGAAATATAACATCTCCTTTTTTAAAGATCCCTCCATCTTCACTCCCGCCCGCCTCCCCGCCACCCGCAGCGCACTCCGCGCACCTGCGGACGGCGCGAGGATACATACAAATCAACGACAGCGAAAGAAAAATTATGCAGAACCATACATCAATAATCCTCCGTTCCACCCTCTTCAAAGGCATCCCGGAAAGCGAACTTCCGGAACTTTTGGAGTACCTCGGAGCATACACGAAAAAATACAACAAAGGCGAATATATCTACCACGCAGGTGAAAACATCACCCGCTGCGGCATCATCCTGTCGGGAAAACTGCAGGCGCAGAATATTTCCTATGACGGCAATGTGAACGTAAGTGCCGTGCATGATACTTCCGACGTGTTCGGGGATATACTCATGAGCTCGGAAGCCGCGCAGAGCCCTGTGGATGTGGTTGCACTGAGTGACGCGTATATTCTCTTCATTCCCTTCGCAAGAATCATGCTTGACTGCGGAATCGGCGGAATTTACCGGCTCAGAATGAACCTTCTCGGCGAGATCTCGGAAAAATATTTCTCCCTGAGAAAAAAGATCACCTACCTCAGCGCACAGACCCTGCGGGAAAAGATCATTCTGTTTCTTCTGGACAAGCAGGAACACGCAGGGAAAAGTGAGTTCACAGTAAACGTGACCCGCGAACAGATGGCAGGCATCATCGGCTCTAACCGAAGTGCCCTTTCGAGGGAACTTTCACGCATGCGCGACGAAGGACTCATAGATTTCGACAAAAACCGATTTACGATCCTCAGCCTTGAAGATATCCGCTGATAATTCTTACGACCCTGAACGGGTCTTTTTTATTTGATCCTGCCTTTATTTTCCGTTTCATATTAAAATATGCATCTTTTTTGTGTCGTTTTCTTTACTTTGAATACCATGCTTGTTACAATTTTGTTACAACTACACAAAGGAGCATATAAACATGAACAGAAAACTTATATATCGCATGAGTGCGATACTGTCGGCGGTGTATGTATATCTCATTATAAGCCTTGCACCGATGAGGACTGCAGAAGAGGTTGATTTCTCGTCGGTGTCAGACGCAGCACAGTTCAGTGTCATCGCAAATATCAGGAATGTGACTTCCGATGCGATGAAAAAAGCCGATGAGGCGAAGAGCGTTAAAAATGAAGCAGGCAGTTCCGTCAAGAGTACCGCACCGAAAGAGCCTGCCAAGGATAATAAGCCGCAAAAGCCTGCGGGTGACAAGCCGGATAAGGACGACAGTAAGGGCAGAAAGATGACGGTTACGGCGACGGCATACTGCGGATGTTACGAATGCAACGGCAAATGGACGGGATATCCCGCTGCAGACGGCTCCCCTCTTCGGAGCTACCACACCATCGCCGCGGACGAGTCCATTCCGTTCGGCACGAAGGTGTACATACCATACTTTTCGTCGGCGCCCAACGGCGGACATTTCGAAGTGGAAGACCGCGGAAGCGCCATCAAAGGTTCGCGTATAGACATATATTTCGACTCACATGACGAGGCTCTGTCGTTCGGAATGAGGGAACTGACCATATATGTGGGCTGATCACTCCACGATGATGTGGCGAAGGCGCGAGAGGGCGAAGTCCTTCAGATAAGGATATTTTTCATAGGCGACGTTCTCCGCGCCGACCCAGGGGAGATAACCGAGATTTTCCGTATATCGCTGAGCTTCGGGGCTTTGCAGATAACGCATGAATCGGAGTATCTCCCTGTTTTTGGCTTCATCATGGGAATCTTTCGCGGCGTAGGAATAAATTTCCGATACGTACACACATTTTTCGCGATCCGACGATGAAGGAATGAGGTGAATTTCATAATCCGGAATGTCTTCACCTCGCATCTGCCGCCTGAGAAGCGGTTTTACATCCTTCAGACTTCCGAAGAATACGCCACAGTCTTCGTTAAAAAATGCGGAGATATCGCCTTTTGTCAGCATATCGCAAAGGGGCGGGAAATATGAATTATATTTTTCGACGCTAAATATACCAACAACATTTTCACGAGCATATACGGCTTTCACACTATTTTCATTCATATATTCCCAAAGTTCTTCCATGCTCCATCCGGCGACATTCTCTCCTTGCGCAAGGTCGCTTTTTATGACCATAACATAAATATCATACCACAAAGGGACGATGACCCTGCCGGAGTGATACGGCGCAGGCAGTTCCGGATGATCCGAATCAAGGGATGCGGTGAAATCTTCATTTTTCATGACATCCGACGAATCAAGGCCGTCGCGGTAACAGATAATGTCGGCGTAACCGGCGGCGTATGTATAGCTTTCGTCCTCCGTCACGCTGTTTATCTTCCGGAGCCGGACAAACGCGCCCGACTGCTCTGTTGAATACTCTTCGCAGATGGTTTCGATGACGGAATATCCGTTTCCGAGGATGGTGGGATTTTTCACGTCATAAAGGCTTATGATTCCACTGAATGCGTCGTTTTCCGCAATATCCTGAGGCTCATGGATGACGCCCGTCATATACCGACAGAGTAAAACGACCATAATTCCGAGCAGTGCCCTGAGGACATTTGCGTGCATTTTCGAATCATTTTTCTTCACAGTTTTCCTTCATGCGCATATATTTGTCCCTTGTGGCTTCACCGCCGCGGATATGTCGCAGGGATTTGTTTTCTTCCGTCACTTTCCTGACTTTATCATACAGCTCCGCATCAATGGTACGCAGTCGTTTTGACATATCTTTATGAACAGTGGACTTGGAAATTCCCATTAACTGTGCGGTTTTTCTGAGGGTCTGTCCCGTGAGGGCGATGTGTTCCGCCTCCCTGAGTACTCTGAGTTTTATATCACTTTCCATTTTCTCCTCCTTGATACAGAATATGAAGGAGGAAGTGGATTATGATAAATATTTACATCCCTGCACGATCAACAAACGATCGTCGTCTGAGTTTTTTCCGATTCTGATTGCAGGTATCTTTGCATTGCATTTTTATTGATCATTTCGCAGACATACCAAAAATGCTCCCTGACGAGAGTCCTGTCAAATCTGAGGACTTTGAAGCCGAGAGAAGTGAGGAAGATAAGGCGGTCTGTGTCGTAATATTCGCTGTATCCGGTATAGTGATCCCGTTCATTTTTCGATACGATCTCGACGATGAGCCTTGCTTTGGGGCAGTAGAAATCCACGATATAATTTCCGATGACGCGTTGTCTTGTGAAGCGGAGGATATAGCTGCACAGGAAGTTATACCACAGCATTTTTTCTTCTGTTATAAGGTTTCTTCTTTTTTCGCGGGCTGTTTCTGTCAGATTTTTATTTTTCGGTATTCTCATATTTTTCACCTCTACTATATATATTTGCGGCAAGTGACAAAATACCTTCTTTTTATTTTAAAAATCTGCAAAAAATGTAAAAATCTCCGCAAAGGGAGCGGAGGAGGTGTGCGTGTTTCATATTTTTATCCGAGTTTGTGAGTACAAATCCCCCTTTATCCCCCTTATCCTAAGGGGGGACGGACGTGCTCTCTTAGAATAAGGGAGCTGTCACGGAGTGACTGAGGGATGGGCGTCAAAGCACCGTGCATCCGTCAAAATCTGCGGCAAGCTCCGATTCTGACTCCGCAGGTGCTCCTCCGCCCTGTTCCGCTGAAATGGGATTTCAGCGGTTCGTGAGTAAGTGGAACATCTTTATCTCCCAAACTTCTTCGGTTTATACCCCCTCATCCACCGCTACGCGGTCCCCCTTCCCCGCGGAGGG
>JAFXKY010000062.1 GCA_017531485.1 Eubacteriaceae bacterium
ATAAAAATAACAGAAACAAAAAAGAGGAAAGGTCAAGGCTGCTTTTCAGCCTGATCCGTTCCTCTTCTGAATTACAGTTCGTAATAATAAAGACAGATGTCTTCGAAATGACCGTCTTTCATCCTGAAACCTCCCGGGATCGTTCCGATGTGGTTAAAACCGAGGGATTCGTATATCTTTCTTGCCGGAAGATTGGTCTTTACTACTGCGTTGAACTGAAGGATCCTGAAGCCGCACTCTTTGCCCATCCTCAGAGAATCCATAACGAGCTTTCTTCCTGCGCCGTTTCCGCGCAGGCGGCTGTCAACGGCATAAGAAGTATTGGCGAGATGTCCGCAGCGGCCTACGTTGTTGGGGTGAAGGATATAAAGTCCGTATACAGTTCCTTCTTCGTCCTTGGCGACGGCGGTATAATCCTGAGCGGCGAAAAATTCCTTCGCTTCTTCGATGGTGAGAAATTCCTCCTGAGGAAATGCGATGCCGTCTTCAATGACTTCGTTCCATATTTCCACCATGCGTGGAATGTCGCTTTCCGAGTATTTTACTACGCTGATGTTTTTCATATTTTTCTCCTTTTGATATACATACACAAAAAGGGAGAAGCCCCTCCCTTTTGCATAAATTATTTGTTTTCTACAGCTTTTGCGAAGATCATTCTTCCCGCAGACGTCTGAAGCACGCTTGTTACTGTGACGTCCATGGTCTTTCCGATGAATTTTCTTCCGTTTTCGATTACTATCATCGTTCCGTCATCAAGGTAGGAAACGCCCTGATTGTATTCTTTGCCTTCTTTCAAGATAGTCACCGTAAGTTTCTCTCCTGCAAGAACGACGGCTTTTACGGCGTTTGTGAGCTCGTTTGTGTTAAGGACCATTACTCCCTGAACTTCGGCGACCTTGTTGAGGTTATAATCATTTGTGATGATCTTGCCTTTCAATTCCGAACCCATTCTCAGAAGCTTGGAATCGACTTCTGTCAGATCGTCATAATCCTTCTGAGAAACCTCAACCTCGATGGGAAGTTCCGTCTGGATCTGTCTGAGGATGTCAAGACCGCGTCTGCCGCGGTTTCTCTTGATGGAGTCGGCACTGTCCGCGATGAACTGAAGTTCTTCAAGGACGAATGTAGGGATGATGATCGGTCCGTCAACGAATCCCGTCTTTAAGATGTCGAGGATACGACCGTCGATGATGACGCTTGTGTCGAGGATCTTGGGAATGACTTGTCCGGGAGTGGGCTGATTTTTTCTTCCGACTCTGAATCGTGAAGTAAAGTCCCTCTGTTCCGTACGTTCCCGTGTTGCAGGAAGGCTCTTTATCATCGCTTCGATATCCTGATATTTCACGGCGCATATTACATAACATACGTAAATAAGCAGCGCGTAGATACCAATTACGAGGACTGTCTTCACCCAGTCTGCCATGTCAAGCTTCAGAATCGGGCTTGAGAGAAGTGCTGCTACGATAAGGCAGATGATGAGGGCTATAATAAATGTGATGATCTGCGGAAGGGGCATTGAGCGCATCTTCCTGACGAATATGCCAAACTCATCTCCGATACGTTTTTCGAATCTCGGCAGAATAAGCAGCAGTATGAGTCCAAAAATAAATCCACCGGCACAGGAAACCATCATCTCGAACTGTGATGCCGCAAACTGTTTGCCTGCGAAGGTCACAGTTTCGACTGTTCCCGGATCATAGACAGCTTTTGTTACGTTGTATCCGATGAATGTGCCTAATAAGAAATACATCGCCTTGAGCATTGAGCGGAGCTTTTTCATGTTTTTCACCTCCTTTGTGATTAATGCCAATAATTATATCAGATTTTTCTGAAAATTACATCTCATTTTGCTGAAAAAATTTATATTTTTATATGTTTTTTATGTATACGTACGGTGTTGGCGTAAGGTAATCAAAAAATTTAGCATCAAGACATAAACAGGCGGTCTTGCCGCCTTATACATGAAGCTTTATTTTTATTGTGCTGATCGCAGCGCCGATGATAATGACCATTGAAACCGCAATGTCCCACCACAGAGGGGGACTGAAAAGATATTTCACGATGCCGTACAAAAACCACAGAAGCGTCGCATTGAAAAATGCTGCAAGGTGTCTTTGGGCATAAACCTTTCTTTCTTCGGAAGACGCCTTTTTTGCTTCGTCGTAGCTGACGCCGTTTATCCAGTATATCCTTTCGGTCTTATAGATTATGTACAGAAGAAAGTCTATGCAGATGATAGTCGTGCTCATAGTGAGATACACGGAATATTCTTCGGGGATGAGATCTGAAAGAGTCACCGCGGACGAATTTGCCGCAAAGAGGAAAATTATCCATAAAAAAATCCCTTTATATGACCGATTATAAGGCTTGTCACTCATCTTCATACTCCCATGATTGCGACACGACGACTTTTCCCGTGCTGTCCAGAAGCGGAGTCAGTCCTCCCGCATAACCTTCGTGATGGAAAAGGTAATTCACACCTGTCTCTTTGTCGATGAGGATCTGTGTCGTTGTGACAAAAGTGGTATTTACTGTTTTTATTACAAATCTTTTATCTTTCTTTTTAGCCATATTATGCCTCCTTGAGTTGATTTTATCACCAAAGGGGTTTGTACGCAAGAAAACTAATTGAAATTTAATTTTTGCGGTATAAAAGAAAAAAGCCTTTCGGCTTTTTTCTATCGGTTACAGTTTTTGTTGCAGTTTTCTGTTTTTGACTGAGTTTTGTTTTCAGTCTTGTTTTCAGAACGGTTCTTGTTTTCCGTGATGGGGACTTTTCTTCCGTTATTGGAAGTGGTATTGTCAGAATTCTTTGTGTTTTTCATTTTATCACCTCGCAGTAATATTATTTTCCCGTCGGTGGAAAATATACTGCGTATTATAATTATCACGAAAATTCAAGAACAGGCGCAGGTCGGTTTTTCTTGTTTATTATATATTTTTTACAGCCGGCATAATATTTTTTTGAAAAGTTTGATTGAATGGGGATTTTATGATATTATTGTATTGTCAAACGAATATGGGAGGTATACATTTAGTATGGACCGTAAATTTTATACAAATAACAGAAACAATCTTCTTCAGAAGCTTCCTCAGGGCAGCATGGCACTGATCCCGTCGGGAGCTGTGCTGAATTATTCTCTCGACGGAAGTTATCCGTTCGAAATCAACAGGGATTTTTATTACTTCACGGGAATTGAATATCAGAACATGACCCTCGTTTTTATGAAATATACCGACACGGAAAGAGTTGTCCTCTCTATTCCGAGAGTGGATCCGACTCAGGAAAAGTGGACAGGAAAGATGTTCACAAAAAAAGAATGTGCGTACATCAGCGGAATCGACGAGATCGTTTATAATGACGAACTTGACGATATGATATATTCCCTTATGGCGAACTTCCGTATCAATACGGCATATATGCTCCTCGAAAATACAAGAAAGGGCATGCCCGATACCTTAAACAACTACATCGCTCATGATTACAAAAGACGTTATCCCCTTTGCGAGATCAAAGACCTTACGCCGATGACAATGGCTCTGCGCCTTGTCAAATCTCCGGAAGAGATCGAGGCGACAAAGGAATCTGTACGCATCTGTGCGCAGGCATTTGAGCATACGATGAAAAACACTCGTCCGGGAATGATGGAGTATGAAAATGCGGCTAACTTTGAGTATGTCGTCAGAAAGAACGGCGGCAAGGTAGCCTTCGAATCCATCGTTGCGTCAGGCAAAAACGGCACAGTCCTTCATTACGTCACAAATAACAACGTCATGCAGGACGGAGAAATGGTTCTTATGGATATGGGATCAAACGTCGGACATTATATTGCCGACGTAACGAGAACGATCCCCGTAAACGGAGTTTTTGACGAAAGACAGAAGGAGATATACAACATCGTCCTTGCGGGAAATGAATATATCATCTCCGTCGCAAAACCCGGTCTTACAACAACTCAGCTCAATAAGATGCTTATCGGGTTTTATGCCGAAAAGCTTACTGAGGCAGGACTCATCGAAGAAAAAACAGAAGTCGGCGAATATTATTACCACGGAGTTTCTCACTCCATCGGTCTTAACGTACACGACATCCACAACAAAGACATCCCGCTTATGCCGGGAATGATAATCAGTGTTGAACCGGGTCTTTATATCGAAAAATATTCCCTCGGAATCAGGATCGAAGACGACGTTCTCATTACGGAAGACGGTTGTGAAGTCCTCACACACATGATCCCCAAAACAGTCGAAGATATCGAAGAATTAATGGCAAACAAGGAGATAGAATAATGACAGAACTTACTTACGAAAAGAAAAGTGCATGGACCGGTAAAGAAGAAGCTATCCATTCTTACAGCGAAGGATACAAAAACTACCTCAATGCATCAAAGACAGAAAGAGAATGCTGCACAGAAACCATCGAAATGGCGAAAAAGGCAGGATTTGTTTCTCTCGTTGAGAAAGTAGACAAAAATGAAGCTGTGAAAGCAGGTGACAAGCTTTATTATACATATCACGAAAAGGCAGTCGTCCTCATCGTTGTCGGTGAAGAAGATCTCAAAAAGGGCCTTAACATCACAGCGGCACACATCGACTCACCCAGACTTGACCTGAAGGCTGTTCCTCTTTATGAAGACGGCGGTGTTGCACTTTTGAAAACACATTATTACGGCGGAGTCAAGAAATATCAGTGGACAGCTCTTCCCCTTGCAATGCATGGCGTTATCTACACGACGCAGGGCGAAAAGATCAGCGTATCTGTCGGGGAAGATGAAAACGATCCCGTATTCTTCATCTCAGACCTTCTCATCCACCTTGCAGGCGAACAGCTCGCAAAGACAGCGGCAAATGTGGTTACGGGTGAACAGCTTAACGTGATCTGCGGACATATTCCCCTTGAAGAAGATGAAAAGAAGAGCGTGAAGGCAAACGTCCTGAAGATACTCTCCGAAAAATACGGAATCGAAGAAAAATCATTCCTCTCTGCAGAGATCGAGATCGTTCCCGCCGGCAAGGCGAGGGACGTGGGTTTTGACAGAGGCCTTATCGCTTCTTACGGACACGACGACCGCGTATGCGCATATCCGGCTGTTACGGCACTTCTCGAAATGGATGTTCCGAAGAGAACCTGCGTATGCATTCTCGCAGACAAGGAAGAGATCGGCAGCGCAGGAACAACAGGTCTTACGAGCAGATATTTCGAAAACGCCATTGCTGAACTCGTGGGACTTACAGGAGAATATTCCGAACTCAAGCTCAGAAGATGCCTCGCAAACTCCTATGTCCTTTCAATGGACGTATGCTGCGGATATGACCCGAGCTTTGGTGATGCGTTTGAGAAAAACAACACGGCTATTATCGGATACGGCGCAGGAATCGTGAAATTCACAGGCTCACGCGGCAAATCAGGCGCAAATGATGCACACAGCGAATATATGCACAAGATCACATCCCTTTTCGAAGAAAAAGGCGTTGCGTATCAGACAGGCGAACTCGGAAGGATCGACCTCGGCGGCGGCGGAACAGTTGCGTTCATCCTCGCTGAATACGGTGCATATACAGTAGATTACGGTGTAGGCGTTCTGGCGATGCACGCACCGTTCGAACTTATTTCAAAAGCAGACCTTTATTCATGCTATGAAGGCGCAAAAGCGTTTTACGGCATTTGTGAGTAATTTAATGTTGACAGGTATTCCCACAGCTTCGGCTGTGGGAATATTTTTGTTTGGGGCGATAGGTGATATTTTGTATTTCAGATGTCGGTTTTGTGCGTTTTTGGCAGACAGAGTGAATATTGAAAAATAAATATGCATTTTTTAGTAAATTCATGCGTTAAATGTTCATAATTATGCTATAATAAAATGTAAAATCATGAGAATGAAAGAAGGTAACAAAATGGTAGCGTTTCTTGGAATGCCCGATGCGGTGGCATTTGAAATATTCGGATTTGAAATAAGGTGGTATGCTCTTATTATCACCACAGGGCTCATGCTCGGTTTCTGGCTTATACTCAAAAGATCAGGCAAGTACGGCATCAACACAGATCATCTTTACGATATATTTATCTTTACGGTTCCGTCTGCAATAATCGGTGCGAGAGCGTATTACGTGTTTTTCGAGTGGGATTTTTACCGTCTGCATCCGGAAAAGATCATTCAGATCTGGAACGGCGGTCTTGCGATTCACGGAGCGGTGTTTGCGGGAATCGCGGCGGTATACTTCGTATGTAAGCATCATAAGCTGAAATTCTTATCAACACTCGATCTGATGGCGCCGAGCCTTATTCTCGGGCAGGCCATCGGAAGATGGGGAAATTATTTCAACATGGAGGCTTACGGCTCAGAAACGACCCTTCCCTGGGCGATCACGGTCATTGAAAACGGACAGATGATAAACGTACATCCGACTTTCCTTTACGAATCCGTATGGAACTTCATGGTGTTTATGGTTCTCATGCTCATCATCGAAAGAAAGAAAAAGTTTGAAGGCCAGACGGTATGTACTTACTTTATAATGTATTCCCTTGGCAGGTTCTTTATTGAAGGGCTCCGCACGGACAGCCTTTACATCATGGGGCTCCGCACGGCACAGCTCGTAAGCCTCGGACTTATTGCATTGGGAATCGCAGGATATATTATTCTCGGAAAGAGAGCTGCAAAAATGCCTTTGGCAGAAGTTGCCGGAGAGGAAGTTGCGGAGGAAGAAGATGGCGAAGAAGATCAGGCTTGACGTATTGATGACGGACAGACTCCTCGCCGAAAGCCGTTCAAAGGCACAGGCGATAATAATGGCGGGAGTTGTGTATGTAAATGGAGTAAAGACGGACAAGGCGGGATTCCAGGTGACGGAAGAGGACAATATTGAAGTCCGCGACAATGCCTGCCCGTATGTTTCCCGCGGCGGATTCAAACTTGAGAAGGCTCTGAAGGTGTTTGATTTTTCCGTTGACGGAAAGGTGGCAATAGATGTCGGCGCATCAAGCGGCGGTTTTACGGATTGTATGCTTCAGAACGGCGCAGTTAAAGTGTATGCTGTTGATGTGGGAAGCAATCAGCTCGTTTATAAGCTCCGCACGGACGAAAGAGTAGTAAGTCTGGAAAAGACGAATTTCAGGAATATGCCCTTTGAACTCGTGGGAGAAAAGGTCGATGTGGCGGTAATGGACGTAAGCTTTATTTCCATCACAAAGCTCATGGAAAACCTCAGAAACTTTCTCAAAGACGATGCTCATTGCGTATTTCTCATCAAGCCGCAGTTCGAAGCGGACAAAAATGACGTGGGAAAAGGCGTCATCACCGACAAGAAGCTTCATAAGAGTATTGTGACAAATGTGGTATATAAACTCGCAGAGATGAATTATCAGCTTCTGGAGCTTGATTATTCACCGATAAAAGGCCCCAAAGGCAACATAGAATTTATTTCTCATTATGTCATCAGGGAAGATGTGGATACATCAAAATACGACGATATGATATCATATGCGGTAAATTCCGCACACGGAGAGCTGTAATGAGGACGGCGGCGGTTGTAACGAACCTGAATAAGGACAAGGAACTCGTCGTGACGAAAAACCTCTCGGCGGCACTTGTTAAATACGGCTGGGAAGTGCATTACGATGAAGATATCTTGCTTATTCTGGACGGAGAGAAGCTAATCTGCGGAAACGAGGATATATGTTTCGTCATCGGTGGCGACGGAACGGTGCTCAGCGCCGTTGATAAATATCCCGATCTTCCGTTTATCGGAGTGAATCTCGGAAGAATGGGATTTCTTACGGAGATTTCCCCCGACGAGATTGATGAAGCCGTAAGGAAGATCACTTCCGGCGAATCTTCCGAAGAGGAGAGAATGATGCTGAGCGCTGATCTCGGTGGAGTGTGTATCGACGCGATGAATGAAGTGACTGTAAAGCACAAAGTCGCCTCCGGCATCGGCGAATTCAAGGTGTATGTCAACGATGTATATCTCGCACATTATCAGGCAGACGGAATTATCGTATCAACTCCCACAGGTTCCACGGCGTATAACCTGTCTGCGGGAGGTCCCATACTCAGCCCTGCGTGCAGGGGGATGATAATCCAGAGCATCTGTTCTCATTCCCTCAACTCAAGAGGCGTCGTGGTTTCCGAAAATGAGGAGATAAAGATCGTTTTCGAAAAGAGCGAAACGGACATAATGTCAGACGGGGATATTTTGACGAGCACGGGAAATGAGATAATAATAAAAAAGAGCGACAAGACCGTAAGGTTTGTGCATCTTGACACGTACAATTTTTATAATTTATTGTTTGCAAAGATAAAACAGCCCAACTATTTAAGAGGAGGATTGTCATGAAAATAGACAGACATACAAAGATCTTACAGCTTATCGAGGAGAACATCGTTGAAACACAGGACGATCTTGCGGAACTTCTGAGAGATAACGGAATAAACGTGACTCAGGCTACAGTTTCCCGCGACATCAGGGAGCTCAAGCTTATCAAGGTCATGACTGAAAACGGCGTTTATAAATACGCTGCGTACAACGCTGAGGGCACGAGTTTTGATTCTCGTCTTGTGACGATCTTCCGTGAGGCGGTCCTCACGATAGATTATGCCGGCAATTTTGTCTGCCTGCATACCATCACGGGTATGGCAAACGCAGCGGCGGTTGCCATTGACACCATCAAAAATCAGGATATCATCGGATGCGTTGCCGGAGATGACACGATCTTCGTTCTTGTAAGAAACGAAGAAAAGGCAAAGGCGCTTGTTAAATATTTTAAAAATATGCTTAAAAAATAATTATCATTTCCCGGGAAATGAAGTTTCGGGAAGATGAGATGACGGGGTGGGCTTATGCTGTGTTCACTGTATGTAAAAAACTATGCGATAATACAAAATCTTCGGGTGGAGTTTTCCGAAGGGCTTAATATTTTAAGCGGCGAGACCGGTGCGGGAAAATCCATAATCGTCGGTTCTCTCTCCATGCTTCTCGGATACCGCGCGAGCGCAGAGATGATCCGCGCAGGGGAAAAGAAGATGACGGTGGAAGGTGTTTTTTCCGTGGAAAATTTATCTGATGAACTGAGAGCGGTCCTTGAAGAGAACGATATAGATTTCGAAGACTCGCTCATTATCAGAAGGGAAGTCACAGACAGCGGAAAAAATACATGCCGCATCAACGATGCCACAGTCAGCGTTGCCTACTTAAAGCGAGTGGGAGCTCTCCTTGTTGATATTCACGGTCAGCATGAGCACCAGAGGCTTCTCTCAAAGGAGAACCATATAGGGTATCTTGATCTGTACGGCGGAGATGAGATAAAGCGGCAGGTGATTCTTGTCAGCGAGAGCTATGAAAAGATGCGCGAGGCGAGAAAAGTCATAACGCGCCTGAAAAATGAGCAGAAAGAGATCGCATCAAGGATGGATGAGTATGTCCGCGCGGTGGAAGAGATAGAAAAAGTATCTCCCGAGCCCGGAGAAGATGAAAATATATCGGCAAGGCTCAGGGTTCTTGAGAGTGCTGAAAAGATATATAAGTATGTGGATGAGTCTTATGAAAAGCTTTACGGCGGAAACAATAACGCCATCGCTCTTCTTTCCGATTCGGTTTATGCAGTGGAGAGGGCGGGAGGTTATGACGAAAACATCCTCAGGATCCTTCCGATGCTGAATGAAGCGCTTATCAATATGGAGGAAAGCGTAAACGAGCTTCGTTCATACCGTTCGGGGCTTGAATTTGAACCGTATGAGCTTGAAAGGCTGAATGAAAGGCTTGCGGACATTAACCGCCTGAAGAGAAAATACGGCGAAATAAACGAGATTCTTGAAATGCATAAAAATATGAAGCTCCTTCTGGAAGGTGCAGAAAACCTTGATGAAGACATCAATGACGCGATGAAGAGATATGAGGCGGCGAAGAGTGAGTATATGTCATGCGCGGAAGCGTTGTCGTCTGTCAGGAAGAACGCCGCTGAAAGCTTTGCATCATCCCTTGAAGGGGAGCTTGCGGAAATGGCGATGAAGGACGCGAGATTTGAAGTCCGGTTTGAAAGAAAAAAAGAAAGCGAAGACGGTTTCGACGAAGTAGAGTTCTTTATTTCAACAAACAAAGGTCAGCCACTCAGGGAGCTTGCGAAGACAGCTTCGGGCGGCGAGATCTCAAGGATCATGCTTGCGCTGAAGAGCATTATCGGAACGGGCGACGGGATCGGAACGATGATCTTCGATGAGATCGACACAGGAATTTCAGGAAACACGGCGATGGTCGTTGCCAGAAAGATGGCGAAATTGTCTCTCACAAGGCAGATCATATCAATTACGCATCTCTCGCAGATTGCATCCCACGCAGACAGTCATTTCCTCATCAAAAAGACAGATGACGAAGATATGACTTCAACATCACTCACCCTCATAGAAGGCGAGGACAAGATCCGTGAGATCGCAAGGATCATCGGTTCTTCGGAAAGTGAAACGGCGATAACTCATGCGAGGGCGATGCTTGAAGAGGCAGAAAGTTACAAAAGGAGCATTTAATGGAAAAGATAGCGAGTTTTCAGGTAGATCACGACAAGCTCGAAAGAGGGATCTACGTTTCGAGGATCGATGAATACGGCGGAGTAAAGGCGGTTACCTTTGATATAAGGATGAAAAAGCCGAACATGGGAGATTATCTTACAACCACATCGGCGCACACAATCGAGCATCTCGGAGCTACATATCTGAGAAGCAGTGATATTAAGGACAGGGTGGTGTATTTCGGGCCCATGGGATGCAGGACGGGATTTTACGTCATCTTCTTCGGAGATATCACGGTTGAAGAAGCCGCAAAAGTAATCACCGGTATGTTTGAGTTCATTCTTTCTTTCGAAGGGGATATCCCCGGAGCAAAGAGGGAAGAGTGTGGCAATTACGAAGATCTTGAGCTTTCATGTGCAAAGGAAGAGGCGGAAAAGTATCTTGAAGTGCTTCACAATCTCACTTACGAAACAATGCATTATCAGGGATAAGAGTATTTATATCAGGTCAATAAGGTAGAAAAGTGCTTAGGCACTTTTCTTTTTTTTAACCCCCACCTCGGACGTCAATGCCGCGTGCATCCGCAGCGATCTGAGAGAATCTGATCGCTTCTCCGCAGAGGCATCTCCGTCCTCTTCCGCCAAAATGGGATTTTGGCGGTTTGGTA
>JAFXKY010000063.1 GCA_017531485.1 Eubacteriaceae bacterium
CAGCGCAACTTTCTTTTTACCCAAGGAAGTGAGATCAAGTTCATCAGTCATAGTGAGTGATGACAGAGATGTCAAATTAAACTTCTCAAGTCGTGAAGCGAGAGTTATCTGAATGGATTTCAGGGTCTTTGCCGCACCTGAACGATACTGACGATAATATTTCACGGCAATATGTTCAGGTTCCCGCATTTCAAGCCGTTCAAACAGCTCATCAAGAGGCGAAAGATAGCTTTCGTCATCCTCACTCACATCTGCCGCGCGAAGCATCTCCATGACCATTGCAAAGTTCTGTTCTTCGACCGGAGCCTCATATTTCAGGTAGAATATCAGTGCCAGAAGAAGCATACTCGCGGCGGTGTCCCAGAATGGCTCATTTGATGTACTCCCCTTCGGAGTTGTCGCCTTAAACAGATTTGTCACAAGTTTCTGCACGTCGTTGTCCGTCCGGAGATACACAAACGGATTATAGCAGTGTGATTTTTCCATGTTCAGAAGGTCGAGGACCTTCACTTCGTAGCCCTTTTCTTTCAGGAGATTTCCCGTATCTCTGAGAAGTTCACCTTTCGGGTCAAGCACCACAAAGCTCGTGTTCGCCTGCATCAGATTCGGCTTCGCATAGCTTCTCGTCTTTCCAGCACCGCTTCCGCCGACAACCACCGTCAGCAGGTTCCGCCCGTGCCTGCGGCTGCTCAGCGAGATCCTCACATTCTGCGTCATGATCTTATTCTCCGAACTCTTTTTATCCGCATATTTCCCGTTTACCGCACGGACATCTCCCCACTTTGCGGAGCCGTATTCGATGCCCTTGCGGTAATTATGCTGTGAGGATATAATTATGCCGACAGTGAGCGCGTACATCGACAGAAAAATGAGGACAGTTTTCGGGCTGTACTCGCAGATTTCTATGCTGAATGGGTGCGCTGTGGTTTCACTCAGGTGGGTTATGATGCCCAAAATGCCTTCGCTGTAATACGGTGCGACGAGCAGCGCAAGCCATACAACGGGCAAACAACCTAAAACGAAAAGTATAATCTTTATCCTCACATTACCTTTCATGCCGCCCGCCCTTCGTCTTTGCCCGTTCATCCGTCAGCATAAATATCATGTCTTCGATGTATTCCGTCGGTTCACTCTTTCGTGAACGTTCTTTTCGCATCTCATTCAGCGCACGCAGGATAAGGGAATACTCGTGCTTGTCAAGCAACAAAAGTCTTTTCATCGTACTTTCCCTTTCGTTCTCTTTTTGGTTTTAATAAGCGATTTTTCTTTGCGTGCTTCCCTGATCTTTCTTAGTTCATCCCTGACGGAACGTTTAGAAGTACCCTTTCCGATTTCTGACAGCTTCTCTGATATAGATTCGGACGGAAGTGACTTTTCCGTCCTTTGTGACAAAGGGTTGTCACCGCGCTCAGCTCTTTCACGCTGAATCTCATGCCTTATATCCGCCGCATCCACAGTTGAAAGATTAAAACGTTCCACGATCCTGTTGATCTTTCCCGCATCCTCAGCCCGCACCATTATATCCGCGATCCCGTCTGCGGACGGGCGCTTATGGCGAAGCACACAATACACAACGCCATACTTCTTCGCCTCCTTCGTAAATCGCTTCAGATCACTCTCTTTCACCGTGAATACCTTCAGTTCCTTCCCGCTTCGAAGCATGGATCTTAAACGTTGAGCACCTCGCGTCTTCTGTTTTTCGCTGTCACGAAGTATTGCATAAAGTGCTGTGAGTATATTTTTTGCCGCATCCCCCGTGATGCGAAGCGCCACCTCCGCCCCGTCAAGCGAGATCCTGACGACCTGTTCCGCCGCATCTGCTGAGCTGTTCATAGTTTTTCTCCTTTCGTTCTTCCTTGACTACTTCCGTTTTTGTTTTCAGACTATCTTTCCGTTCAAGTATCCCTTCGCATACTTTCACTTCCTTTCGAAGCCTTTTCAGCCTCACGTTTATCGCTGAAATTTCTTCCCTGATCTTCCCTTCTCTTTCAGGATTGCCCTTTACATTCATCCGGCCGAGCCTGCCGTAAAGCCGCATCCTGTCTTTTGCGAGCAGTGAGATCTTTTCTTCACGTGATTCTTTAAATAAAATAAGCTGCTCATCCGTATCGATCCGATACTTTCCGAGCAACCGTGCTTCGTCAGATATTTTATTCATTTTTCTTACATCCTCTCCGATAATCCGGTTTACCCTTTCGTTCTTCGTTGGGAATATGCCCAAGAGATAGCAGTAATGGTAATACAGCCTCCTCAGCCCCTTGTTCTTCCTGATCTTCCTGCTTTTACCGATAACGAGATACTTCTTCTTCGGTTCGGGCAGAGGTCGTTTCGTATTCTCAAGAATCCTCTTTCTGATTCCCTCGATTGAATACTCATCCCCGTACCTTCTCGCAAGGCGGCAAAATCTTTCAAACGACGGATGGCGGACAGAAATATACTTCCCGACCTTTATATCGTAACCTTTTCTTCTGAGATACTCATAAAACTCGCTCTCCGTCATGGCATTTCGTATCGCTTCGTCAAAGTCAGCCTTTATAATGCTCTGTTGTGTTGGTCGACCTTCCTTTTCCGCCTGCCATTGGGAGTAGTGCATACTTTTTCCTTCGTTCCTTTCAATGACCGACAAGCCGTATTCACGGCAAAGTTCATCGGATATTTTACGCATATTTACGTAATCCTGCTTCGTGCGATGAAATTTCCTCCCGTCAACGAATGACACGGTGTTTATGACGAAATGTGTATGGAGGTGTGCTTTATCAAGATGTGTCGCCACCACAACCTGATATTTTTCTCCCCATAGCTTACGGGCAAGCTTTATTCCTATTTCGTGCGCAACTTCGGGCGTAGTCTCACCGGGCGAAAATGACTGGATCCCGTGATAAGCGATCGTCCCGTCAGGCTTGCCGAAACGTTCCTTCACTGCGTTCATCTCATAGACAGCAGTATTCGCATAGCAGTTTACCCCCGTAACAAAGCTCGTTATAGGTGTTATACTCTCGTCGAGCATGATGTTGGTCTTATTCATATCCGCTGCATACTTTATAACCGAATCGAGTTCACTCACCCTCATCGTCTTATCCTCGTTCAGCACATATTTCACCACCTTCCCGATGTTTCCGCTAACCCTCCAGATTGATGTTATCGCCATCTTCTATCCTTTCCGGCATGAGCACGGCTTTCGTGATGTCAACGATCGCATCTTCGAGCATTTTTACGTAGATGTCATACTTCACGGCGTTTATTTCGCCCGTCATGTGTGCGAGCTTTGCGATCTGATTGATATTGTTGCCGATGCGGTAAAGCTGCATCATCATGTCGTAATAATCCCTCGGCGGTGCCGCTTTAGGTACGTAACCGCAGATAAGATGTCTCATATACCCTTCCTTACTCATTCCGCTTTTCATAACATTTTTTTCCAGAAGTGCGGCCTCTCTGTCACTGAGCCTCACCCTGACTTCGTTTCTTCTCTTTCTCATTTTTATCCTTTCTTCGGGGTTTAAGGGGTGTCCCCTGAGTTTAATTCTGCGTATGGGGAACCATGCGCGATGCTTGCAAGAAAAGTCGCTATGCGACTTGTTTCCGGCAGAAAACAAACTATCAACTATTTCAAATCGACTACACATCATCTTTCATAATCTCTCCCACCAACCACCATCTGAAGCATCTCATTATAATCCTTCCCCTTCTTCGGAAAAGCATAATGAACTTCATACTTCCCTTCAAGAGCCTTCCCATAACACTCCGCTGCATCACGACCTGCTTTGTCATTATCAAGGCAGAGATATATCCTTTTTACATCCTGATGTTCAGCAAGGAAGCTTTCAAGTGCAAGCGGGATATTTCCTTCCCGTGAGTTATTCGATCTGTACACTCCCGCAAGCGACAGCAGGTGATGCTTTTGCCAGTCATTTCCGCTACGCTTTTGTAATGTGGCAAACGACAACAGGTCAATGGCACTCTCAAACACATAAAGCGACTCACTTTCTTCCACCGGCAACCTGAACGAAAACCGTTTGTCGCTTCCGCTTGCTTCGCCTTTGTAACTGCCGACTGTGCCCCTGATGCTTGCATATTTCGGTACACCTTCGCTGTCATAGCCAACGAATACTGCGCTGTGATAAGGCAGGCTTTCGTATAAGAGGTCATTTTCAATGCAGTAATCTATTATCTCACGGTCAATGCCCCTGCCCGTGAGATATGAAATTATTTTGTCGTTACTGCCGCATTTTTCAGGCAGAATAAGCACCTTTTCACGCTTCGCCTGTGTTTTCGGAGCAATAAAAGAGGACGGATCACTTTCGATCCGCCCCGTAATCATCTCAACCGCCTCCACAAACCCATGTCCGCGCACCTTGATAAGATAATCAAGCGCCGATGCACCGCCGATCCCACGCGACCACCAGTACCACTTGCCATTGGAGATCCTGAGGCTGTCGTGGTCGCGGGTGCGGTACTCGTTGCCGGACACACGCTCGAGATTGTTCGGCTCATATCGCTCAAGATAGGTCAGAAGGTCGATCTGACGGGCTTGGGCGATTATTGATTTTGGGATATTTTTATATTTTGTTGTCATTTATACTCCTTTCCGGAAATAAAAAAGCCGAAGGTGTCTTAATATCTCCGGCTGGTGTTTATAATTCGCTTAAATCCGTTACAGGTCTTTCCATCCTCAAATATTTTTCTCTGAGAAACCATGCCTGTTCGGAGCTTATCAGCAGATTAACTTCTGCGTTGTTTATGTCAGTCTGCAGGTTGCAGTAGTCGCAATCCCAGCGAAGATATTCTTCTCCGCCATCGATCTTTTTCCATGCGTTTTTCATTGCCTCTACAGATTCCTGCAGAAAAGAAGGAAGACCACATTCAAGATAACTGTTATCTTTCGGAAGTCCTGCTTCTTCATCATATCCGAGAGACATTGTCATAATACTCCTCCATTGTTCATTTCAAAACCGATAACCACTTTTCAGACAGAATCTGATCTTTACTGCCTTGCCTGAATAAACAAGTCAATATCGTTGATGATGTATTTTTCACCCGTAGTGTGAAGAGCATCAAAGCAGGAATACACATAATCCCACACATCATACTCGGAAAAAAGCGATGAGACCTGTCTTCCTGTCAATCTTTTTGCGTTTTTATACACTTCAACGCAGTATACCATAAATTTTCCTCTGTCGGTCATATCTATGCTCCTTCCGGAAACGATATCTTTCCGGTCTTCGTTTCCTCATCAAACATATTGTATATTGTAAGCGGACTCAGATGCCACAGCTTCGTTTCTTCATCAGCAAGAACGGAATATACTTCAGATTCATAGAATTTTTTCGATGCCATAACCTCATCATACGGATAGTTTTCAACTATCAGCTTTATGATCTCGGGAACTATAAAGATAAGGATCGTTTCAAATTTTTGTTTTTCCATTAAAACTCCTCCTCCGGCACCGTTCCGATAAATTTCAGATAACTCAATGCCTTTTCCGTAGACAAAACCAGCTGATCGTAAAGTTTCTTTACTTTCAGAGCCTCCAGTGTCTGCTCTTTAGTAAACACTCCTGCTGTATAAAGTGCAAATGTTGCATAAACATCATCATCCGCAACAGGACCGAATATGAAATCATATAATTCACCATCATAGTTGCCTGACCTGTTTTCAGACACAAAATCAAGCCATGCTTCATTGGCAGAACCAAATCTAAGTAAGGTACATTCTGAAAAAGCTTTTTTTTCATCAAACTCATATACACTTACCGTCGGTACTCCTTCTCTTCTGCGCTTCGTTACTTTCATCGCAAAGCTTGTTGCCTGATCCTTGTTTGTAGTTGTATAAAATCCATATCCGAAATCAAGAAATCTGTTCTGGGGAACGAGTCTCGGTTCGGATACGGTAAGATTACTTCCATGATAAATTATCATCCATATACCTCCGAACATCTTGTCAATAGTTTTCTGATAATATTATACACGACATTGAAGCTCTTAACAATACATTTTCTTCTATCTCTCCCTCTCATTCACCCTCACACCCTCACATTCTTCGATACGTTCCTCAATCACAACCCTCTCCCTCTGGTCCATATTCAGAAGAATGTTCAGTTCACTGAGTCTACTGGATTTTTCACGAAGCTCATCCTCCCTCGCAAACGGCTTGCTTATCTCAAGTTTTGCGTTTTCGAGCTGTACTTTCATGTTCTCAAGCTCCGATCTTGCTTTTTCGAGCCTATTCGGGAGGTTTTCGAGGACGTTATCCATACGGGTGATATTGCCGTAAATGTCTGAACCGAGAATGACGGTGTGGGAAAGATCTCCGCACAGGGTAAGGTGGTACTCGTTGGAGATGCCGTCATATGAGAGGTACATTTCAAAGCCTCTGTAGTTTCCGAGATGTGCATTTGAGATTTTAAGGGACTTACACGCATCTATTATCGCCTTGCCCGCAGATTCTTTTTCCGTATGGAGAAGACCTTTGATCGTCATGCCTATGAATCCTTCTTCGGGCTTTGGATTTTCTTTCACAAGTTCTGTATCTTTCTCATAACCTTCGATCCACTGCTCATATCGTGAGATGTCTGCGGGATATTTCCTGTAAACAAGATTTTCAAGGGCATATTTCTGATTCAGGTGACTGCTTCTCAGCATAGTAAGCTTACTCACCTCCACATCAAGGTTACATTTCTCGATGATAAGCGGATTTCCCGTTGCAAGTGCCTTTATCTCTGCATAGTTCAGTGCCGTCGCATCTATATCTTCCGCAACCCTCACGGGAGTATTCCCTGTCATAATCTGGGATGCGAATCTCTGTTTATTTTCCACAAGCTGAAACATATACGCATCAAAGGTGTTTTCCGTAACATAGCGATATATCTCTACTTCGTCATTCATATTCCCCTGTCTTACGATCCTGCCGAGGCGCTGTGTAAGGTCTGCAGGTCGCCACGGACAATCGAGATCATGCAGTGCAATAAGTCTGTCCTGACAGTTAGTTCCGGCTCCCATCTTCTGCGTACTTCCCATAAGCACCCTCACCTGCCCGCTTCTGATCTTTGCAAAGAGCTCCTTCTTTTTAACATCCGTATTGGCCTTATGAATGTACTCTATCTCACTATCCGGAATCCCCATATTTACAAGCTTACCTTTCAGATCGTCATACGCATTAAACGTATCAGGCTTCGGAGTTGATATATCACAAAACACCAACTGCGTACTTTTCTGTTCTTTGGTTCGTTCCCATATGTCATACACATTCTTCGCACAGACAGAGATCTTCCCGTCTTCATTATCCGATGAAAGAGGTTGAATAAGTCGCATATCAAGGGCAAGCTTTCTTCCGTCGTTGGTTATCTTCAGCATATTATCCACCGTCGGATCAACTCCGCCGTTTCTTATAGCTTCGGCTCGTTGGGCAAGACTGTTTACCGTATCAAGCTGCTGTTCGCTTGGCTTTATGACCTCAACATGAAAGTTCGCTTTCGGAACAGGCAGTTTGAGCATATCAGACGTTTGTATATCCGCCACCATCTTAAACATGGACATGAGTTCGGGAAGGTTATGAAACTTCGCAAACCTCGTCTTCGCTCTGTACCCGCTTCCTTCGGGAGCGAGCTCAATTGCTGTTACGGTTTCTCCGTAGTTCGCCGCCCAGTCATCAAAGTGAGTCATATTCATTTCCTGCAAAAGACCATACTGCAGATATCGCTGTATGGTATAAAGTTCCACCATGCTGTTTGAAATAGGAGTACCCGTCGCAAAGATAACTCCCCTTCCGCCTGTGATTTCATCAAGATACCGGCACTTCATAAAAAGATCGCTCGACTTCTGAGCCTCAGTCTGAGCGATACCGCCTACATTTCTCATCTTTGTTGCGAAAAAGAGATTTTTGAACTGATGTGACTCATCAACAAACAGTCTGTCAATGCCGAGCTCCTCAAATGTGACCACATCATCCTTCCTCGACTGATCGTTGAGTTTCCGGAGCTTTACTTCCAGAGATTTCTTAGTTTTTTCAAGCTGTTTTACAGTATATCGCTCCGCCCTTGCAGATTTCGCATCGCGGATCCCATCCATGATGTCATCGATCTGCTGTTGAAGGATAGCCACCTGCCGATCCTTCGACATGGGGATCTTTTCAAACTGTGAGTGCCCTATTATGACTGCATCGTAATCCCCCGTTGCGATCTTTGCGCAAAACTTCTTTCTGTTCTTCGTCTCAAAATCTTTCTTTGTAGCGACAAGTATATTCGCCGACGGATAAAGCTGCAGCCACTCGCTTGCCCACTGCTCTGTAATGTGGTTCGGAACAACCACAAGAGATTTCGTACACAGCCCGAGCCTTTTTGATTCCATGGCCGCCGCCACAATCTCGAATGTCTTCCCCGCACCGACTTCGTGAGCAAGTAAGGTGTTGCCGCCGTACATTATTCTTGCAACTGCATTGATCTGATGAGCTCTGAGGGTTATCTCCGGATTCATTCCCGAAAATATTATGTGTCTTCCGTCATACTCCCTCGTTCTGATTGCATTGAACTTTTCGTTATAAATCCCGCAAAGCTTCTCCCTTCTTTGAATATCATTCCACACCCACTCCGCAAACTTATTCTTAATAAGCTCCTGCTTATCCTGCGCAAGAGCTGTTTCCTTGCGGTTTATTACACGCCTTTCGTTACCGTAAGCATCCGCCACCGTATCATACACTTCCACGGTCTTCTGATTGAATGTCTGCTCTAAAATGTGATACCCGTTCATTCGGCTTGTACCGTAAGTGGTGACAGCTCTGATGTTGGCTCCGTCCGCACTTTTGTTTGTGATATTCCAGCTTCCGTTTGCAGATGAATAGAGGATATTTATACGGCTTTTAGCGTAACTCCCCGTGCCGAACAGCTCATACATAAACTGCTCATATATTTCCACAGGCACCCAGTTTGCACCGATCCTTACACTTATCTCTCCTGCATTCAGTTCCTCAGGCTGAACGGCTTCAAGGGAAGATATATTTACGGAAATATCATCTCTCTTATCTTCGGGCAGTGCATCATAAAGAGCTTTTGCCATTCGAAGCTTCTTTCTGACATTCCCCGATAAATATTCATCTGCAGTCACAAACGGATATCGTTCCGGATCAAAAAAAGCGGCCGAAATCTCCGCACCGTTTTCGGGACATACTATATCCCTGAATATCACTCCTTTAAGTTCAAGCTCAAGTTCTTTACCACTCTTTCCCGTAAGCTCACTCATATAATCCATATCCACCCTTGCCTTTTCGGATATGGAAACGGCGAGAGATTCACTTGCAGTGTCAACTTTGGTAACAGCAGTATGCGGGCGTATAGTGCGCTTTGTAAACATATCGGCTTTTCTCTTGAAGTTCCCTTCTTCATCGAGGATCTCAAGGGAGCAGAGAAGATAATACGAAGAATCCTCCCCGAATGCCATGCTGTTGCCTCGTGATGATATAAGCCCGTACTTTTTAACAAACTCATCGTACAGCTCATTAAGCTTTTCCTGCCCGTCTTTAATATCTTCATCAGGATAGTCTTCCGTCTGCAGTTCAATAAGCCTGCGGACACTGTCACGAAGCTTTATCATCCCTCCTATACGGTTTTCCGCAGTCTGTGATACGCTTACAGGATACATTCTTGAGTTTTCACGGTAATATATCTTCCCGTCAACGATACCGTAACTGAAGTTTTTCACATCGGGGATCGCAGGTATTGAATTGTCTTCTTTCGTAAGTTCCTCAACCTCGTAATCACTGATCCTTGCATTAAGATTTGTTATAGCGTTACTCAGCATCTCCGATAAGTCCGCATCCTCAAAGGGCTTACAGGTACTTTCCATACCGAATCTTGATGTACTCATGACCATTTCACCGAGAATCATTTCGGGATGTTCTATAAAGTAACTGTTCATCTTAATGCCACTTTTATCGTAACTGAGATGAACCCAGTCAGGTTCGATATCAGTCATTCTGTCACGCTTCTGAAGGAAGATGATGTCTGAAGTTACTTCAGTTCCCGCATTTTTCTTGAATGCGTTATTTGGAAGCCTGATTGCTCCGATAAGCTCAGCACGTTGTGCGAGGTACTTCCTGACAGATGATTTTTCTTTATCAAGCGTTCCCTTACTCGTAATAAAAGCTACAATGCCGCCGGGGCGGACCTTATCGAGGGTCTTAGCGAAAAAGTAGTCATGGATAAGAAAATTATTTTTATCATACTTTCTGTCTACAACCTTAAAATCCCCGAACGGCACATTTCCCACTGCAACATCGAAAAAGCTGTCGGGGATATCCACCTTCTCAAAGCCTGTAACAGCGATGTTGCTTTTCTGATAAAGCTGACGGGCGATCCTGCCGCTTACAGAGTCAAGCTCAATGCCGTAAACGGTGCTTTCTACCATGCTTTCAGGCAGGAGCCCGATAAAGTTGCCGATTCCGCAGGAAGGATCCAAAATATTTCCCTTACTGAACCCCATATGCGAAAGGGCATTGTAAATGTTTTCAATAATCACGGGAGGCGTATAAAATGCAGTCAGAGTACTTTCCCTCGCATTTAGAAATTCTTCTTCCGTAAGAAGTTCTTTCAGTTCCGCAAACCTCGGTGAAGCTTCATCAAAACAATCCGCAAGGCCGCCCCAACCTACATATCTTGAAAGGATTTCCTGCTCCTCATGTGTTGCAAGTCGGTCTTCGCTCTCTATCTTTTTAAGACATTTTATCGCTGCAATATTTGCTGCATACTTCTCTGATTGCGTTCCGTAACCGAGCTCGCTGTCGGTGATCTTATAATTCAGTCTGTTCTCTTTCGGCACTTCGGGATGAATCGTTTCAAATGTGATCTTCCCTACTTTAGGCTTAGGAGGGGGAATCACCTCTGTTTCTGAAATCTCCGGTTCGATTTCTTCAATGATCTCATTTACGTGTTCTTCGACTTCTTCAACAAAAACATCATCCGACACTTCCGCCTTAAATCTGCCCGCATCAATCAGCTCTGCATAACGCTTTGCAACCTCCTTCCAGCTCAGATTTATGCTCGCCCTCGGCTGATTCATATATCCCCTGCTGAGCCTGAGTCCTTTTCCGTCGGATTCGTAGTTGATCCTGCCACCGCTTGCACCGCTTATGCCGTAGCGTTTTTTAATATAACTCTCACGCACCTTCGCATCGGAATTCTCATTAAAAAACGCAGATATTTCCACCCTGCGTTTCAGATCATATTCATTCTTTCCGTTACCGACAATAAAAGCATCTATCTCATCATCGGTGATGAAATATTTTGTGCTTTCTTCATAATCTTCCGCAGTAAATATTACCTGCTCACGCTGTAAGTCACGGAGTTTACTCAGTTCTCCAAACGGACGGTAATAACGGAAACGAAGTAATTCGGGATTATCACGATGTGCAATGGCAAAGACCTCCCACTCATTCGTAAGCTTTACAAGCTTTTCAGGATCATTCAGCATCTCAACGACACTTTTATGCATCGAAGGAAAAGCCCCCGACATATTTCTTATATCTTCAAGGCACGGCAGAAAGCCTGCGGATTCGTACTCGCGGGATATGTCACGGTAAGAAAAAATGATCTTATCCGCAAGCTTTTCGAGCTCGTAATCATGCACTTTTTCAAGCTCACTTTCAGGCATATACCTTCCAAGATCGAGAAGCTCCCTTATACGCTTCGCAGCATCATTCCATGAAATGAGAGTTGCGGTTTTCACATTCGCTGTCATTCCCTGAGCGATCTTTATACCGTTTTCGTCATGCCATATCGCATATTTATTGTCATTCACATAAAACCCCGCCCCGTCTGTGCGATAATGCCTGCGAAGAAAATCTGCGTTTTCATCCGTCTTCTTGTCCTTCATAAAGTATGCGCATATGATGAGTCTGCTGTTACGCTCATTACTTCCCATGCGAAGTGCTTCGTCAATGACTTCCTGAGAAAGAGAAAAAAGTGAGGCACGCAGGCGTTCAGATCTGTCTGTACCCTCACTTTCTTCCGGTACAATATCGAAAAGAGAAGGCTGAGTTGTTTTTAACTGTATATCAGCTCTTTCAGAACTATCTCCTCCGCTGAGTGTCTTATATTGTTCATCATCTGTGTCCATTTCAAGCTGTCCGATGATTTCAGGCTCTCCGTCACGTTCTGAGATCTCGCCATCTGAGATATAAGTCTGTTCAACCTCATCTTCGCCGTTTCTTCCACTTCCGTCAGGTGTGCGTTCAGCCTGCCTTCCGTCAGAAGGTTCGTATACAGAACCCTGCGGTTCGTTTTCAGGTACTCCTTCCTGAGAATTGCGTACTTCCCGAGGTTCACTTCCTTCTCCTGCGGCGGCAAAAGATCCGGAATCAGAACTTCTCCCATGTTCGTGTATGTGATTTCGCTCATTTTCACTGCTCCTTTCAGTATGTTTGTCTGTATCATACACCACACTTTGCCCGTTGGCAAATGTACGATTCTGCCTTTTTATTCTGCTTACGATCCTTGAAATATCATCAAGACAAGCTCCCGAAATATCGCTGACAGAGACTCCCAGCGCGTTCATGGCAGAGGGTGTACTGAAGTCGGCTATACTGCGGAAATCTTCCGTAAAAAAGTATTCATCCGCATCCACTCCGCACCGTTTAAGTAGCATATACCCCACGCTGTTCTCAACCGCACTTCGGAAACGGCTTTCAATGTACTGCCCGTCATACCCTTCAAGCGTGCTGTTCCTGAGATATAAAACAAGGTCACGGAAATATTCCATGACCTTATCGCTTACAGCATCCTTCGCATATGATAACAGCGAGTCTGCTAAATTTTCTCCTCCGATTACTGAAGAAACATCTCCCTCAATGCCCTCTGTACTCCACATATTTACAAAGCGCGCGTTTCGTCCTTTGTGGGTGTCAGATATGTCGAAATAATATTTCAGCCCCGATCGGGCGTTATGTGAGCTGTCAAACACAGCGATCCCTTTCGCGCCGCGATTCACCCACCGCCCGTAAGTGCGGTTCCACCTCTCCATTTCAAGAACCGCCATAGCATCCGGCCGCTGTGCATAAACAAGCACCTGCTCATCAAACGGCAGACGGTAGTTTCGGCAGGCGGATGATAAAAACTTCATCCACTCATCCGGGGAAGTAATTTTGTCAAGGGTATCAGCGTAGAGGGTGGTTATTAGTTGGTATTTGTTCATGTAGTTCTCCTTCGAAAAAAAAGGCAGATAAATGATGTTCACTTATCTGCCTTTAGTCATTTAATTTGCTCTTCAGCCACTTTATTTTTGATTTCAATACAATCATTATATCTATTTATAGTCTCTTCTATTACTGCTATAAATTTTTCATGAGCGATATTAGCTAAAGACACCCTATCCGTCTTCAGGTTCTTAATAGCCGATTTAAGTTCTTCCAGTTCTTTAATACTGTCTTCATACAAGAAATAATCCACAACATTGTGCATACTTTGCCATGTACCAATAAAACTTGAAATATATGTATTCCGATTATCGTTTGATGTGTCTTTATAAAAATTAAATATCGCAGATCTGATTTCTTTATCAAATGAATTGAATTTTTTATTTCTATAAAGATTTATTTCTGTAATGTTTCCACCATCTAAAGCGTTAATATAGCTTCTTTTGTTCTTCGCATAAGAATTCAAATCTGTACAATTCCTTGCGAATTGCAAAATCATATTATAAACAATTTGCTCTTTTTCATCTAATATTTTAATTATCGCAGGTCCAAGTTCAGGTATTCTTTTACTATCTTCTGACAAATCCAAGATTTGCTCTTGAATTTTTTCTTCTACTACATTTTTCACCTTGTCCATATCTGCTTCTACGGGAAGTTCATATTTTATAGACCTAAGAAAGGAACGGTTCTCTATAAAAGTCACATACTCGTACAAACTCAAATCTCCGTTATGTGCCATATTGCGATATTCTTCATAAGAAGATGTTATATCCAAATCGTCGCAATCTAAAATGTCATATGTTCGTAACTTATATAAAGAAGATTGAGGAGTGTTCATATTTTTTTTGTTATTGATATACGCTTTAAATTCATCCGCTTCCCAAATATAATCCTTAATCCATTTCACCACACAGGAGGGCATACCCTTGTCTGAATAAATTCCAGGATATTTTTTCTTTATTTCGTCTTCGTCCATTAATCCATCGTACACACCCGACAATTTATTGTCTCTTGAACAAATATAATAAACCACAAAGTCAAAGAAAAGATCTGTTAACTCCTCATATTCAGCGGCAATGCTTACGTCATAGACTCTTTTAAAATCTGACAAACCGCATTTTAAAACTCTAAAATTTTCATACTTCATTACTTCACATATATTGGATATACTCTCGGATTTTTCTTTTAGGAATGAAATATAAGTATCTGTACTTTCAACCGCTTTATCATTTCCCTCATTCACATACAAATTATCAATCAAAGAGTCAATCATATCTTGCAGATTCGATCTAAAGGCAATCGTTCTAGATACCAACTTTTCTTTTATTTCTTTATATGATAATTTATTTTTGCCATCATCGTTGTCATCATTTGATTCTTTATTCTTTTTATTGGAAGAACCCTCATCGTTATTTCTACCCAAAAGATCGTCCTCATTGGCGATGATTATTGTTTTTATTTGCCTGTTTTCACAATATTCATTCAAACAACCAATTAGCTCGACATCATCAATTTTTGAACGTTCCAAATCATCAAAGATGAGAACAACTTGCTCTTCTTTATCGAAAATGGTGTTGCGTACTTCCACATAATTTTTGGGGTCTGCAGCTAAAAGGACTTTGGTTACGGACTCACCTAAATTTAATTCATTAATTTTATTCACAAATGAACGTGCTTTGTTTACGAATGATAAATCCTTGTTTGGATCATTACTACCTAAATACTCCGTGAAATATCTGTCATTAACTGCGTTTCTTATTTCTTCTACACTAGACAAACCGAATAATGAAATGAGTAAAAAATGAATATTTGCATTCCAAGCGGCTTTTTTCATTACTGTCTTCTTTATATAATGCGTCTTTCCTGAACCCCATGGACCGGTGATAAGTAATGCACCAGAAGTTATTTTCTCATTACAATAGCTTTCAATTTCTTTCAAAATATCCATTTTATGCCTTTTTTATTTTTAGTTTAACACTATCAATAATAAAAATCAATAAAGAAAATATTAACAGAAGATAGTCGCTCATGAATCATATTACAAAACACGTTTATAATTTCCTTATGTCAATGCATATAATTGGCCACATAAAAACACCAATCATGCGAAAAAACTGAAACACGATAAAAACACTCCTGCGATTCAAACCATCCTGCGATTCAAACCATACCTAAGCTGTAAAAATGAAAAGCAACTCAAATGTATAGTTACTATTTATCGCCAGATCGAACCGAATATTTTTCCATCAATAAATAACTTAACATTTAGTGATGAAAATATTATCAAATAGAACAAGAACACATCATCACTAAATGCTACCTTTCCCTTCCGCCTTTACTCTTCCTAACCGGCATATCAGCCACATCAAGCTCCCTGCCTGCGCGTTTCAGCAGATCCCTCTCCGCATGATGCTTTTCCATGAAATAGTGCCCCCAGAAGTAACTCGCGCCGTCACGACACTGCCATGTCACATACGGCGCGGATGCACGGGGATTATGCCCGATGACAAACTCGGCATTCCCAACCCGTAGCGACTGAATGATCGTATAACCTGCATTTTTCCTTTCAGTCATAAAACTCCTTTCATATAAAAAGGGCAGTCCCCTGCCCTTACATTAACCCTTCTTCCTCCTTACCACAACAACCCCGCATCCCACAAGTCCGATTGCAGAAATTGCAAGCATTGCGATCCATAAATCTGTCATCCTTCTGTCCCCCGTATCAGGCGTATCCCTGAGGATGTTATGCATCTCAACGATGGTGGTTGAGTCTGTCAGCACGTTGGCAAACTTGTCTTCCGGCAGGACATAATCCGCAGAAATCTCATCGTACACCTCGCTGATGGTATACTCCCCGATCCTCAGGTCGGGGACGAGGATCTCACCGTTTGCGTCGGTGGTGAAAGTCATATCATAGCCGTCAGCATTGGTGACCCTGAATAAAAATCCTTCGACTTTTCCGTCAGACGACGACTTCACGATCTTCAGCCAGCCTCGCTGTGCTTCGTTTACAAAGCCCACGCCCGCTTCGTTTTCGATGATGTAGGTCCTTCCGTCTTCCTCAATGAACACATGGTATTCGCCCTCATCAAGCCTGAACCCTTCCGGAGCGACGGTCTCTTTTACCACATATTCGCCATATTTCAGGTCGTTCATCTCATAAACGCCTGCTTCAACTTCCATCATCGCTCCCACATTCTCACCGTCACGATAAACCTCAAACACAGCGCCCGTAAGCTTGTTTTCCGGATATTCCGCATCGACTTTGGTAAGCATGATGTTGCCCCTGATTGATTTGTTTACCATTTCGATTTCAACGACCTGTCCCGCTTCACCGATATTTACAGCAAACACTTCTTCCGACAGAAGATATCCTTCAGGGCTTTCGATTTCTCTGATTACCCAGTTACCATATGGTACATTTTCAAAATCAAAACTACCATCATC
>JAFXKY010000064.1 GCA_017531485.1 Eubacteriaceae bacterium
ACTCCCCTTAAATAAAAAGGAGAATAACATGAGAAAGAAAATAATAAGCATTATGCTCATTACCCTGATGCTTCTTGCCTTCTTCCCCTCGACGGCATTTGCCGCAACGAGCGGAACCTGCGGTACGAACGCGAAGTGGAAGCTTGAAGGCGACACCCTTACGATCTACGGAAGCGGTGCCATGAAAAATTATTCCTCAAAGAGTCCTGCGCCATGGAAAAAAAGCGCTTTTGACATTGAGCATGTTGTAATCAAAGAGGGCATCACATCTGTCGGTAAGTACGCCTTTGCGGATCTTACTTACGTCATCAGCGCAACTTTCGCCGAAGGAGTAAAGACCATCGGTTCATATTCCTTTGCGAATTGTGCCAGACTTAATGAGATCCATATTCCTCTGTCACTCGAAACCATTGCAGAGGATGCTTTTTATGAATGCACAAGCCTTTCAGAAACATATTACGCAGGCGATAAATATGACTTCATGGATCTCAACATCGAGGGCGGTAACCGCTGGATAATTACGGGGGATATTTTTTACACATGCGACCATGAATATCCCGAAGATCTGACGCTGAGCACTGAGCCGACCTGTCATCGTCCGGCAAAGTATTATTGTCTCAGATGCGGAGAGTATTTATATATAGGCGAATCCCTTCCTCACGAAGAAGAAGTATACCCCGGTAAAGCCCCCACCTGTACTGCACCCGGATATACCGAAAGCTCCCGCTGTCTGACGTGCGGAGGCGATGCCAGATACCGCGAAACAATTCCTCCCACCGGACACACATTTGGCGAATGGAGCACAAGCGGAAACCTGAAAACGAGAAATTGCACGATATGTGATATGACTGAAGTGGGTGGAGCGTGCGGAAAGACCGCGGAGTGGCGCCTTTCTGATGGCATCCTTACAATCTATGGCAGCGGTTCCATGACGAACTACTCCGAAACAAAACTTCCGCCGTGGTTTACGGAAGAACTGGTTCCTAAGATCAAAAAGATCATCATTGAAAAAGGCATTACCCATATCGGGGATTATGCATTTGCGGGATGTGCATTTGTGGAATATATTGAGATCCCGAAGAGCGTGAAGACGATCGGCGAATTCCCGTTTACGTATACGGTCTCTCTGAAAGAAATATTTGTTGATTATCAGAGTAAATATTTCGAACACTGCAATCAGGGTGCGTTGTATAATAAAGACGGCTCTGAACTGATCTGGATCCCGTCGGCCCATGAGGGAGCTTTCGATATCTGGTCGAGTGTAACTTCGATCTCTTACGAAGCCCTTGAAGAAGCACGTAAAATCACGAAATTCATCGTGTCATATTCAAATCCCGCATTTACTTCAGGACCGTCCGGTTCTCTCTGCACTCACGAACCGTCTACATTATTGTTCTATCCGAGAGGGACAGAAGAACTCGGTACCACAGCATATGTCAGGAAGATCGCTTCATTTGCAGGTGCACTTTGTGACAAGGCAACGAAGATCGAACTTCTCTATGATTTTGAGCTCGTTGATGAATATGCTTTTGCTTACTGCACAAACGTAACGGAAGTCGTTCTTGACCGATCCATCAAAAAGATAGCGAATAATGCCTTCCTCGGATGCGACAACATCAGAAAGGTCACTTTCCAAGGTACGTACGAACAATTCCAATCGTTCAAAAAGAAGATCGGAAAAGAAGGAAATGACGCGCTTTTCAATGCCGAATCCATGGAATTTACAGGAAATTCATGCCGCTGCGATAACAAAGAAATAACCGTTCTCTCCGAAGCTACATGCACGGAAGGCAAAGTTACAAGATCTTATTGCCCCGACTGCAAGAGTTATTGGGTGGACAGAGATTCTTTCCCTGCACTCGGACACATTGAAAAAATCATCCCTGCAAAAGAACCTACGTGTACCGAACCGGGCTGCACTCAGGGCAAACAGTGCGAAAGATGTAACGAGATCTTTGAAGGGATGGAAGAGATTCCTGCCCTTGGACACAAAGAAGAAGATATTGCAGATATTGATCCTACCTGCACGCAGTCAGGACTTCAGGGTGGAGCAAAATGCACAGTCTGCGGAGAAACGTTAAAAGCTCAGACAGAAATTCCTGCCCTCGGCCATAAAGGCGAGTGGATAATAACAAAAGAAGCCACAAAGACAGAAGCGGGAACAAAGGAAAGAACCTGCACGGTCTGCGGCGAAAAGGAAGTTGTTTCTTATAATCTCTATAAGACAGGCGACGTCAACGGCGATGAAAAAATTAACGCCCTTGATGCAACGCAGATCCTGCGCTACGCAAATAATAAATCATCCGTCCTCACATCAATGGACGAATCTGAAATGTACGGCAGAGCAGATGTCACGGGTGACGGCAAGATCAACGCTCTTGATGCGACACAGATTTTGCGTTATGCAAATAATAAGTCTTCGGTTTTGTCAAAATAGCATAAATGCGCTTAAAGAAGGCACTTTGGTGTCTTCTTTTATTTGAAAACAGTTGCAAAAACATTTTTTCGGGATTATAATCTAACAGTAAACTAAAAAAATAAGGAGGCACCCAAATTGGACATATGCGGTCGAAGTAGAAATAATGTAAATGATGATTACCACGGGCGTATAAAGGCAGTAAGGCGTGCCTTTTGTGTAATATTTCCCGTCATCACTTCTATTCAATCGCCATCCGTGTGAGGTGGAAAGAAAAAATGGAAAACAGATTAGATTTAGATGCTCTTCACGAGCTCATCGAGGCAAAGGACTACCGCAGGATCAAAAAAGAGATCTCTGATATGTATCCTGCGGACATCGCGTGGCTTTTAGGGGACATGGACGCCAAAAACATGATCCTCGTCTTCAGACTTATCCCAAAAGAAGAAGCGGCGGAAACATTCTCTTATCTTGATTTCGATTCTCAGGAAATCATCGTCAATGCCGTTACGGACAACGAACTCTCCGCGATTATGGACGAGCTTTACGTGGACGACGCCGTCGACCTTATCGAGGAACTTCCTGCGGGAGTTGTAAGAAGGGTCCTCAGATGCGTGGATTCCTCCACAAGGGAGATAATCAACCGTTATCTCAAATATGAGGACGATACAGCCGGAACAATCATGACTTCCGAATATATCAACTTAAAGAGCGAAATGACCGTTCTGGAAGCTTTCAGATATATCAGGAGAAAAGCAGGCGATTCTGAAGATATCTATAACTGCTACGTTATCGACAAAAACCGCATCCTTCAGGGAACGGTTTCTATCAAAACACTCATTCTCGCCGAAGCGGACGACAAAATAGGGGATCTTATGGAAGACGACCCGATCTATGTCAGAACAGGCGACGACAAAGAACACGTTGCGGGAATAATCTCCCACTATGACCTTCTGACTGTTCCTGTCGTTGACGACGAATTAAGACTTGTCGGCATTGTTACCATCGACGATGCTGTAGAAGTAATGCAGGAAGAGGTAACGGAGGACTTCGAAATCATGGCTGCTATGCTCCCGTCCGAAAAGCCGTACCTCAAAACGGGAGTATTCTCCCTTGCGAAAAACAGGATCGTGTGGCTGTTGTTCCTCATGGTATCCTCAACGATCACAGGATCTATCCTATCCACATTTGAAGAAGCCCTCGCGGTAATTCCCGTTCTCGTAAGCTTCGTTCCGATGCTTATGGGTACAGGCGGTAACTCAGGAAGCCAGGCTTCAACCCTCATCATCCGTGGTATGGCAATCGACGAGATCCGTCTGAGGGATTTCCCGAAAGTCCTCTTCAAGGAACTCAGAGTCGGTCTTGTGTGCGGAATCTCGCTGGGAATTATCTGCTTCGCAGGCGTGTATTTGCTTTACGGACACAATCCCGCCCTTGCCCTTACGGTTGCAATCACTATCGCCCTTACGGTCCTTATGGCAAAATGCCTTGGTTGCGTTATGCCTATGGCGGCAAAAGCCGTAAAACTCGACCCGGCGCTAATGGCATCAGCCCTCATTACAACCATCGTGGACGCATGCTCACTTTTAGTGTATTTTGCGATTGTAAATCTTATACTTTTATAAGTTTATAACTTGTAAATTAAAGCTCCGGAAGGGGCTTTTGTTTTTTTATTAATTGCTGTATAATGAATAAAAAAAGGAGGACGTCTATGCCGGCAACAAAAATCCACAGCTGCAGTCATGTGAAAGCAACACTCGATCTTTATACCGATCTTCCGCCTCATAACTGGCTTCTGAGCAACATTGAGTGTTATCAGAGCGAGGCGTTCTCTGAGAGTATATATTTTCTTACTGACGAGGAACTCAGAAGCGGGATAAATGAATGCGATCCGCAGTTTATATGGGGATGCTTTTGTGCCGTGCCTGAAAAGTTTTCAAAAGAAGAAATCATGTCGTATGATCTGCCGGAGCTTGAAAGTACATATTATCTCAGAGATGACCTTACTCCGCAGCACCCGTTGGCGTTTTTGGAGATCTCCGTCATGGATTCCTCTTACACCCTCGTTCTGTCCCGCGACAGAGAGCTCCTTGGCAGGCTTTATTCTTTATCTTACGGAATTTCTGACGAAGAAAAATCCAACCGACAACTTAACCGGCAGCTTCGAAGGATACGGACAATAATAAATGAATTGTGGCCCGATGAATCGCCGGAAGTATGTAACGAGCTGCAATGGAATTGCTGGCATGACCTGTTTCGCGGAAAGGATCAGCCGGATAAGATCGGAGATGAAAAAATAACGCTCTCTCTCAAAATAAATTACATGTTCCTCGACATCAAACACTTCCGCTACGGATATCTGTGGGATCCGTTTGAGCAGAAATGAGCGACTTATATGGATGATATTCTATGAAACATACTCATGTTAATGACATAACAAAATCCCCATTCAACGAATGGGGATTTTGTGTGCTGTTGTTATTATTTTACATAACTCAAAAATGTGAAGGAATCAAACCATATCAAAAAACAGAATCTTCTGAAATTTCCTCTTTACAAACCCATTCCAATATGTTATACTATCCTAAACCAAAAGGAAAGGAGTCATCCATGAACCGTAAATTCAGTAACATGAGAATTGAAAATCAGGTCGTAGTCGTCGTGGTCGTCCGTAATGCGGACTTATTTGTCGTGGAAGGCGGAATATGACGGTGAACCTGAAAAATATATAATAAAAGTTAGGTCGGTTCCCCGCCATATTCTCGATAGGGAGTGAGAATAAGGAAAGGGGTTTTTTTAATGCATTTACTCGACACATACTTACCAAGAAAAGATTTCACAGATTATAACGATTTTAAGGAAAATTTTTCTCTTACAATACCAAAAGGCTTTAATTTTGCATTCGATATAGTTGACAAATGGGCACAGCTCGAGCCGGAAAAGGCCGCCCTTTTGTACGAAGATGATTACGGCACATCAAAACAATTCACATTCAAAGATATAAAAGAGTTATCAAACCGCGCAGCGAACTACTTCACGTCTATCGGAATAAAAAAAGGCGATGTGGTAATGCTGACGCTGAAAAGAAGATATCAGTTCTGGTATATCATCATCGCCCTTCATAAAATAGGCGCCATCGCCGTCCCGGCAACGGAGATGCTGAAAGCGAAGGATTATGAATACCGCTTTAAGGCGGCAGAAGTAAAGATGATAATATCCGTCGGAACGGAATCGGTTCTCGATGAGATAGATGCGGCTGTTGAAAATACCGGTATGGATATCATAAAAGCACACGAAGCGGACAATTACCGCGAAGGCTGGATCAATATCGACGAAATGATATCGGCATTTTCCGCGTACTATGAAAAGCCTGCGGATTATCCCTGTGATGACGACAAGATGCTTATGTATTTCACAAGCGGAACTACGGGAAACCCGAAGATCGTTACTCATAATTATACATACCCACTCGGACATATCGTAACGGCATATTTCTGGCATAACTGCGTGGATAACGGACTTCACCTGTCCGTTGCGGAAACGGGCTGGGCGAAATGCGCATGGGGAAAACTATACGGACAATGGATCTGCGGAAGTGCCGTCCTTGTTTACGATATGGAGAGATTCGTTCCGCAAAGACTTCTTGACGTAATGGAAAAGAATCCCATAACCACATTCTGCGCTCCGCCGACAATATTCCGCTTTCTTATCAGAAGCGATCTGTCCAAAAGGGATCTGTCTCATATCCGTGACTGTACTACGGCAGGAGAAGCACTGAACAGCGAAGTATACAGAATATGGCTCGAAAAGACAGGCCTCAGGATCCGCGAAGGCTTCGGACAGAGCGAAAGCGTAATTATCGCCGGCACCTTCAAATGGATGGAACCGATACCCGGTTCTCTCGGAAAACCGAACCCTCTTTTCGACCTGAAACTCATCTCAGACAAGGGAGAGGAAGCAAAAAGCGAGGAAGAAGGACAGATTTCCATAATCCTTAAAGACGGCAGGGCAACAGGGCTTTTCATCGGATATTACGGCGACGAAGAGAGAACGAAATATACATTCTCTGATGATATTTATTATACGGGAGATCTCGCTTACAGCGACGACGACGGATATCTGTGGTACGTCGGCAGGGCGGATGACGTAATCAAAACGAGCGGATACCGCGTTGGTCCGTTTGAAGTGGAAAGCGCACTGATGAAGCACGAAAGCGTTCTGGAGTGCGCCGTAACAGGCGTTCCGGATGAGGTAAGAGGACAGGTCATCAAGGCGTCAATCGTCCTGAATGAGGGATTTACCCCGTCCGACGAACTGAAAACGGAGATCCAGGATTTCGTAAAACACCTGACAGCACCGTATAAATATCCCAGAGTCATCGAGTTTCTCACAGAACTTCCGAAGACAACATCGGGAAAAGTGCAGAGGTATGTATTGAGAAAAAATCAGTAAATATAAATCATATTCACGAGATATACATTGCCGGTAAGATGTGTATCTCTTTTTTATGTACGTTGATGTATGTACATACTCCGGTGGAATATGATGTATAAATGCTCGCGCATTTATGTGTTGCGGACTTCGTCCGCCCTTTCCCGCCCGCC
>JAFXKY010000065.1 GCA_017531485.1 Eubacteriaceae bacterium
CAAATATTAAACGGATGTGTAGAATTTCTGCACATCCGTTTTTACTATCTCAAAAAATTTTAAATAGTGATATTGTGAGACAGGTCTCACAGTGATATTATTGCCTTACGGCAATAGTGTTATTGAAACCTTTCGGTTTCAGTGATATTTTATTCGCCAATAAACTGCTGAAGGCAATATCACTCGACGGTAGCCGAATATAACTGTGAAGCAATAAAACTCGCCAAAGGCGAATATAACTGGCGTTGTATCCTTACGGGTACAACGCCTATCCGGCGGTCTTTTTTGTTTGCAGATGCGTCCCATAATTTAAATGTGAGACAGATAAGAGCCTGCACGTCACCGGATATTTAATACTTGAAATAAATAAAAATATACTTTATAATTTATCCGTCATTTATCCGGAGGCAATATGAAAAACAAAAAAATCAAATTATCAACCATTCTCGGCGTGATTTTCGGGAATATGCTTTATGCGTTTACCGTGAAATTCTTTCTTCTGCCCTCAGACATGATGAGCAGCGGAACGACAGGCATATCACTTATCGTAAATCACCTCACGGGCTTTGATATCCCGACATTCATCCTCATCTTCAACATCACGATGCTTATCGTGGGATTTTTCTTTTTCGGAAAAGAGTTTGTCATGACCACCATCGCAAGCAGTATTATATATCCGTTAAGCCTTGATGCACTCAATGAGCTCTTCCCCGAAGTTTACATCACGGACAATATGCTCCTCAATGTGCTCTTCACGGGCATGGGCATCGGTCTGGCGCTTGGGATCGTCATTCGCTCCGGAGCGTCAACAGGTGGAATGGATATCCCGCCGCTTGTGCTGAAAAAGCTGTTTAACATCCCCGTTTCCGTAAGCTTATATGCATTTGATTTTATCATCATTACGGCACAGGTATTTTATCACCCCATTGAAGACCTGTTATACGGAATATTACTTCTCATCATCACGTCCGTAATGCTCGACAAAGTCCTTCTCTTCGGAGAAAGCAAGACGGAAGTGAAGATCGTAAGCGAACGTTCCGATGAGATCAGAAACCACATCCTTTCCAAAATCGACCGCGGAGTTACCGTTCTTTACGGCGAAGGGGGATATTCAAAAGAGAAAAAAGATGTCATCCTCACTGTTCTCTCCAACAGAGAGCTTGCAATCGTGGAACGGACTGTCCACGACATCGATCCGGATGCGTTCGTCATCGTCAGCAAGGTCACTCAGGTATACGGCAGAGGATTTTCGGCAGAAAAGAAATATATTTCAAAAGAGCAGTAATGCTCTTTTTTCGTTTCTGTGTAAATCACATAATCTCACGGCAGGCAGGAAAATATAAAATACAAAAACATATTGACATACACAAGCAAACTGTATATACTATATATATACAGCATAGGCAGGTAATTATGAATATATTCATTGACAACAAAAACTCAACACCTATCTACGAGCAGATTTATACTCAGATAAAAGACCTGATAATAAATGGAACACTCAAAGAAAACGAGTCTCTTCCGTCAATCAGAAACCTTGCGAAAGATCTGAGAATAAGCGTCATCACCACAAAAAGAGCATACGAAGAGCTTGAGAGAAGCGGATTTATTTATGTCATTCCCGCCAAGGGATGTTTTGTGGCTGAGAAAAATACGGAATTGCTCCGCGAAGAAAATCTAAAAAAAATTGAAGAACACATGAATTGCATAATAAAGTTATCTTCATCCTGCAATCTGACAAAGGACGATGTACTGAAAATGTGGGATATCATGTGGGAGGAATAAAATGAATGCCGTCACTATCAGAAATCTTTCAAAGACATATAAAGACTTCAGAATAAATAACCTCAGCCTTGATCTGCCAAAAGGGACAATAATGGGTCTTGTCGGTCAGAACGGCGCAGGAAAAACAACTATCCTCAAATCCATACTGAATATGATAACTCGGGATTCGGGCAGCATCACAGTCCTCGGAACCGACAACACATCTTCCGAATTCACGTCAGTAAAAGAAGATATCGGCATCGTTCTCGGAGAAATGGGAATTGCGGGGTGCCTTGAAGGAAAGCAGATAGATAAGATAATGAAAAATATCTATAAAAACTGGGACAGTGCCCTTTTCATGGATTATTTCACCCGCTTCGACATTCCTTTTGACAAACCCTTCAAAGATCTCTCAAAAGGAATGAAGATGAAAGTCGGCATCGCCGTCGCACTCTCTCACGGTGCAAAGCTCCTTATCCTCGACGAAGCGACGAGCGGCCTTGATCCGATAGTGAGAGATGAGATCCTCGACATTCTGATGGAATTCACGAGAAATGAGAATCATTCTGTGATCCTTTCCTCTCATATTGTCAGCGACCTTGAAAAAGCCTGTGATTACATCGCATTTGTCCACAAAGGAGATATCCTTCTCACGGAAGAAAAAGATGTACTCAGGGAGGAATATGCAATCGTCTTTCTGAGTAAGGAAGAATTTTCTTTGTTGGATCCATGCGTTATAAAAGGCAAAAAGGAAAGTTCGTACGGGGTTGAAGTCCTTATGCTTAAAAAAGATATGCCGGAAGATGCAAGATGTACATCTGTCAGCATCGAAGATCTGTTTATTTTAATGGCGAAGGAGGCTTAAATGAAAGGTCTTATCATTAAAGATTATTATATGGTGAAGAAATATCTGAAGTTTTATATCGTAATGATCATTACCTTTTCAATAGCATACGCCTGCGGCGCCGACAGCGCATTTTTTACGATATATCCGTCTGTTCTTTCCGGAGTTCTGGTCACGACGCTTCTTTCGTATGACGAAAGCTTTCGTTTTTTAGAGTATTCCGCAACCCTTCCCATTACCAAAAAGACTTTCGTAGTGGCAAAATACGCCTTTGCGCTGATAATGGTGGGTGTGATGCTCGTAATAAACACGATATCTGCAACAATGAACTTCGTCATATCGGGAAATTTCTCCGTAACGGCTGTGCTCATGCAGGTATGTCTTCTGGTACTTATAACAGTTCTCGGCTTTGCCCTCACCCTTCCGTTGACATTCCGCTTCGGACAGGAAAAAGGCAGGATAGTGTATATAATGGTAATAGGTCTTCTCAGCGGCGTATTTATGGGTATCGGATATTCAGACAACTTTATTCCTCAAAACTCATGGACGGCATGCGCGATGCTTCTCGCCGCATCGGTGCTGATATTTATAATTTCAATGATCCTTTCCATAAAGTTTTACGAAAAACGCGAGCTTTAATAATTGCGTCATGATGCTTTACGGTTTATAATACCGTAAAGCATTTTTAATTTGGAGAAAAATATGGACAGACTCACTAAGATATTTGAATTCATAAAAGAGATCGACAAGGAAAAATTCATCCGCCGCCAGACATATCTTTCCGACGGTATGACAAAAGAAGACGATTCACAGCACGCATGGCATATTGCCATAATGGCAGTTCTTCTGAGTGAATACGCAAACGAAGACATCGACGTATTAAAGACAGTAACAATGCTTCTCATCCACGATATCGTGGAGATAGATGCAGGCGATACATACGCCTATGACGACAGTGCAAAAGCGACGCAGGCAGAAAGGGAATCAAAAGCCGCAGAACGAATCTTCGGATTGCTCCCTGAAGATCTCGGAGAAAAATTCAAAGCCCTCTGGCTTGAGTTTGAAGCGGGAGAAACCATGGAATCCAGGTTCGCTCACACCATGGACAACATTCAGCCGACGATGCTGAATTTCGTCACGGGTGGAAAAGCGTGGAAAGAGCATGAAGTGATGCTCTCAAAGGTTTTAAAGAGAAATGAGATCACATCCCTTGGCTCCAAAAAGCTGTGGGACTATTCCCTCAACACATTTATCCTTCCCCACACCATAAGCGGAAACATTACGGATGACACCCAAAAGAATTAAATCTTGACAAAAATATATGGTTCTGATAAAATATGTCACGATATGGGGGAGTAGCAGGCACGAAAGGTGTAACTAAGTCGACATACTGGAGTTTTCCCGGCTTGGATTTAAATTGCGAGACTCATGTATATTTGCTATACATGATACTTCTCTTTTTTGAAATCATCGCTGAGTATAGTAAATATACTCAGCTTTTTATCATATGGAGGAAATTATGCAACTTGACTTTCTTTTTATCTTCAACAGCATCCTTCTCGGAGTAGGACTTGCGATGGATGCATTTTCCGTATCTCTTGCCAACGGAATGAATGACCCGGAAATGAAGAGTCCGACAATGGCAAAGATCGCGGGAGTATTTTCAGCATTTCAGGGATTTATGCCGTTTCTGGGATGGGTCCTCGTACACACTTTGCTCGAATATTTCACGGCTTTTGAAAAGTTCATTCCTTGGATCGCTCTCATTCTTCTTTGTTACATCGGCGGAAAGATGATCATGGATGCCCGTTCAGGGGAAGATGACGACCAGAGCGGCGAAGACCTCACCATCTCCACCCTTCTTTTGCAGGGAGTTGCAACGTCAATAGATGCCCTTTCGGTAGGATTCACGATCTCTGAATACGGACTTGTGATGGCTTTGATATGCGCGGCTATAATTGCGTTCGTAACGTTCTTCATCTGCTATGGCGGATTATACGTCGGAAAGAAATTCGGAAACGCCCTTGCAGGCAAAGCGGCTTATCTCGGCGGTGGGATCCTTATATTTATCGGATTTGAAATATTTTTAAAAGGTCTGGGAATTTTATAATATGGAAAACATTTACGACAACAAAGAGTTTTTCGACGAATACGCAAAGATGCCCCGAAGCTTTATGGGGCTTGACGGCGCGGGAGAGTGGCATCAGCTCAAAGATATGTTTGATGATTTCAAAGATCTGGCTGTCCTCGACATCGGATGAGGTTACGGATGGCATTCGTATTATGCAGCTCAGAGCGGCGCAAGAGAAGTCATTGCAATCGACGAAAGTGAACTCATGCTATAAAAGGCAAAAGAGATAAACAGCCATAAAAACATTACATACAAAAGATGCTCCCTTGCAGAATATGATTATCCTGAAGAATATTTTGATACGGTAATTTCAAATCTCGTTCTGCATTATGTAGAGGATCTCGGAAGCGTTTATGAAAACGTATACAAAACTCTCAGATATGGAGGAAGCTTCATCCTCAACATTGAGCACCCGACATTTACGGGAAGCGTAAATCAGGAATGGATCACCGACGGAGAAAAAAATCTTTACTGGCCGGTGGATGATTATTATTATCCCGGGGAAAGAAAGACCATATTCCTCGGAAAAGAAGTAAAGAAATATCACCACACCCTTACGGGAATAATCATGCCTCTTCTGGAAACGGGATTCACTCTCACGCAGCTTATCGAAGCATACCCGAATGAAAAGGATCTTGACATTCCGGGAATGAAAGACGAGATGAGAAGACCGATGATGCTTATGATAAGGGCGGAAAAGAAACAGAAAGTAAAAAAGTCATGCAGATGAGCCTGCATGACTTTTGTTTTTACTGTTTGTCGCATATATTCCCATACACCGAAAGAAAATACGATATATCCTCCGCATTCACACTTCCGTCACTGTTCACATCACATAAAGGCATATCCTGAGAATAATTTTCAAGGAGTGCGGACAGATCGTCCGAATTTGTCTTGTTATCTTTGTTTGTGTCCCCGCTCATGTCAGTGATGCTTATATGAACATTCATGGGATATGACGACACATTCATCATCATATTCACAGCACCCTGCAATTCGCCTTTCGGGAAAAACATATTTCCGTCTTTGAGGGGCTTTGTCGCGGATATGATGGGATGCTTCGGGGTGTATTTATACTCTCCGAGTGAAGTGATTCCGAAAGTGAATTCCTGACTGCCAAGCAGAAGTCTGTCATAAATCTTTTTACCGGGAATAATGACCTCATCAAGCCGGTTTCCGTCAAGCCAGAGGCGTGAAAGAAGAAGATTTTCCGAGAGATCTATTCTGAGAAGACCGCTATGTTTCAGGCTCAGCTCCGTAACGGCAGGAATGTCCTCAGCGTAAATCTCTTCAAGATCATTTCCGCTGAGGTAGGCTTTTTTGATGCCCTCCGGAAGGGATATTTCCTTTATCCCACAATTCTGCATATAAATAAATTCAAGATTTACGAGTTCAGAGAGGTCGCATTTTTCAATCTTATTTCCGTCAGCGAAAAGATAAATCAGTTCCTTATTATTCAGAACATCAATATCCGTTACATCATTTCCCGAAATGTCGAGAATTTCGAGAGATGTGAAATATTCTATCCCTGAGATATTTTTAATTCCGAGAGATGCTGCAGAGAGTTCCGTAAAGCTTCCGAGTACATTTTCCCATTCTGAAATGAGGGATGTATCGTCCCTGATACCCGCTTTTTCACATACCGCATTTCTGAAAGCTTCGTCAGTAAATACATCACATACTCTTTCGCCTTCTCCTGCTGACGCCGCGAAGGGCAGAATGAGGAAAACAAGACACAGTACCACACAAACATTTTTTCTTCTCATCACTGCTTCTCTCCGAAAACAAACTGCAAAACGTCCGACATTTTTTTCGGTCGGTCAAGAAGGTGAAGATATCTTCTTCTGAAATTCTCAACAGTCATGTTTTCAATGATGATCTTCTTCATATCGCGCTGAGAATCGAGAGCGACCTGTTCTTTTGTTTTTGCGGGACGGATGAACTTCAGTTTTTCATAAAGCGAAGTTAAAACACTTTCAAATGATGCATCTTTCATGAGATCCCTGACATATATTTTATTGTCTTCGGTTATCTCGGAGGATGAGGTTTCCCGGTTAATCATCTTATATTCGTTATTCGCAACAACAAGCCTTTTTCCGCCTTCGGGATAATAAGACGGAGTCTGTTTTACCGAATACTTATCTTCGTATTTTTCATCCGCAAGGATCGTTATTGGAATTGCAATCCTTACATCCTCACTTGAAGATGCAATATCAATAAAGTATCTTCCTGAATAAATGTTAAAGTCCTCTTTGTCGATGTCATAAAACATAAAGTCCCTGATGTTCAGACGGACATTGACCCTCTTTGTTTCTCCCGCTTCAAGGGAAAGCTTTTCAAAATATCTCAGCTCCCTGCCGGGGCGGAAGATCCGCTTGTCTTCATCGTGGACATATACCTGAACGACTTCTTTCGCAAAGACTTCTCCCGTATTTGTAACATCAAATGCGACGTCCACATTTCCGTCGTTTTTCATATACGAACATCTCGGAGATGAATATTCAAACGATGAATAAGTAAGACCATGTCCAAACGGAAAAGCCGCTTTTTTGCCGTTTAAGGTAAAGTAGCGGTATCCCATAAGGACAGATTCCGCATACCGGATGTTTCTTTCACCCGAAATATATTTATAGGACGGATAATCTTCGATCTCGTAAGGAATTGACTGATTGAGGCGTCCCGAAGGAGAAACCATACCGTATAATATCTCGCAAAGGGCTTCTGCAGAACCTTCACCGGTAAGCGGATCGTAAATTATCGCATCCGCAAGATCCGCAAAATTAATTGCGGGGATGGCAGCCGATGTAATGACAGCTATGATTTTTTTACCCATTTCCTTCAGTATTCTGAGGGAAGATATCTGTTCTTCGGGAAGTGATACGCTTACTGCATATTCATGCTGAGAAGATCTTTCGTTTCCGATGAAGAGAATAAAAGTATCTGTCGCATCCTTTATTTTTTCGGAATAAAGGTCTGTGTTGCGATAATCTCCGACATATACAGAATGAGAGAACTTCTTTACAACATCCACAAATGGCTTTTCGACGGCATTGACCATATATCTGCCGCGGAGCTGCGTGAACGGGCGTACGGCAAGATTCCCGATAATGTTCAGGGGCTCGCCTTTTTCAAGTGGTAAGATACTGTCGTTTTTCAGAAGAACGAAACATTCTCTCGCGACATTTTTTGATACGGTATAATTCACTTCCTTATCATGCAGGAATTCCGTCTTCGAAAGAGTCTTTGCGGATTTTATCACAGAACTGACCTTTCCTGCGACCGCATCGGCTTCTTCTTCGCTAAGCTCGTCGTTTTCAAGAGCAGAGAGGATCTCCTGTCCGGTTTTTGACGGAGAATTCGTCATTTCCGGAAGAACGCCGGATCTTATAGCGCTGACGGAGTCATTTTCTGACATATGCGGAGAAAAAAACAATCCGCCGAATCCGCTTTTTGTCCTGAACGCGCTGAGAGATTCCGCGCTGTTCGGATCTGTTCCGTTTATTTTTCCGTAAGGTAATATCATTCCAACCGGCTTGACCCTTCTGATAAAGGTATTCATGCCGTTTTCATATATTTCGTTTAATGTTCTTTTGTCGACAATGCTGTTATACCTGTGCGGAGCTTCGCTCACATCATCAAAACCCATATGATCAAGGACGGATGCGATGCCTCGTTGTCTGAGACCTGATGCGAAACCTTCACACATACGCGAAGCGTGGTAAGTATCTTCAGAATAATAATATGCGTTTTTGCATAAAACGGGATTTCTCTTTGGGTGCGGTCCGGAGATTATTGCAAGGCTCACATTCTCACTGCGCAGATCCTCTCCTATCGCTTTTCCCGCTTCTTTCGCAAGGTGCGGATCAAAGCTGCATCCGAGAGCGTTTGCGGAAGGGTAAAGAATCTCACGGTCCGTTTCGTCGAAAGTAAGAAAATCGCTTATTTCGGAATACCCGCTCTGTGCGTACGCGAGTCTGATCCCTTCTTCGCCTTCCGATGCGGGAGATAGAGTATTTACTTTTTTCGGAGACAAAAGCTCTGCTTTTTTAATGATGTCCGGGTTTTCTTTTATATTCATAACGTACCTTTTTCACTTTGGGACAAAAATTTTCTTTTCATAATTTTACATCATTTACACTTCAAATGGAAGTATTATTACAAAAAAGTTACAACAGGTAAATTTTTCCGGGCATATTTATGTTTTGTATTGAACAAACATTTTGAATAAGCGACAATTCTCCCCTTTACAAGTCAAAAAAAAAGTGCTATTATTCACGTGAGATTTACGAAGATTGATTATAGGTTATAGCATATTTATTATAAGATATTTTACTTATTCTGATTCATATTTATTCTGGAGGTAAAAATAAATGACAGAAGATTTGTCTTCTCTTTCTTTCTCGGAACTCAGGGAACGGGCAAAGATGATCGGCATTGAGAAGACCGGAAGAATTACAAAAGCCGAACTTATCGAAATGATTGAAAAGCAATCAAAACTTAATGAAAAAAAATACTCAAAACTCAGGGATTCCGTTGAAGAGTCCGAAGAAATGAGTGGTATCATACACATCCTGCCGGAAGGCTTCGGGTTCATGAAAAATGACACAATGACCTCTCCGGACGAATACGTTTACGTATCCGCATCCCAGGTACAGCGATTCAAGCTTGTAAGCGGAGATGAAGTATTCGGAAAAGTGCGTGCGCCGAAAGAAGGCGAAAAATATTACGCGATGCTGTTCCTTGAAAAGGTAAACGGCGTCAGCACACAGGATCTCATCGAAAAAGAACGTCAGGCAATGGGTTCAGGTGAATCGAAGGATATGTCTGTTTATGAAAAATCTCACAGCGGCGTCCTCGAGCTTGCTCCGGAAGGTTACGGATTTCTGAGAATGGAAAATTATTTGAGCGGTGAAAATGACATCTTCGTTTCTCCCTCCCAGATCAGAAAATACCGTCTCAGAAGCGGCGACCTCGTCAGCGGCAAGATCCGTGCAAGCGGCGAAAACGACCGTTATGACGCGCTTTTATATGTCGAAGAAGTCAACGGACGCCCTGCGGAAAGCATCATGGGCAGAAAACACTTTGACAAGCTTGTTCCTATATTTCCGGATGAGCAGTATGTCCTGGAAACCCAGGCAAATGTCCTCTCAACGAGGATCCTGGACATATTCGCGCCTATCGGCAAAGGGCAGAGAGGGCTCATCGTATCTCCGCCGAAAGCAGGTAAGACGATTCTCTTAAAACAGATCGCCCACGCGCTTCAGACGAATTATCCAAAAACGAAACTCATCATTCTTCTCATCGATGAACGACCCGAAGAAGTTACGGACATCATGCGAAGCATAGACACGGACGTGGTTTATTCCACCTTCGACCAGAAGCCTCATAACCACATCAAGGCAGCGGAAATGGTCCTTGAGAGAGCAAAGCGCCTTGTTGAGCACGGAGAAGACGTCGTCATCCTCGTGGACAGCATCACCCGTTTTGCCAGGGCAAGCAACCTCGTCATCCCTCCCTCAGGCAGAACACTCTCAGGAGGTCTTGATCCGGAAGGATTATACTTCCCGAAAAAGTTCTTCGGATCCGCGCGAAACATCGAAGGCGGCGGAAGCCTTACTATCCTCGCAACGGCACTCGTTGATACAGGAAGCAGAATGGACGATATGATCTACGAAGAATTCAAAGGAACCGGCAATATGGAAGTTCATCTTGAAAGAGAACTTGCCGAAAGGAGGATCTTCCCGGCGATAAACATCCAGAGAAGCGGAACGAGAAGAGAAGATCTGCTGCTTCCGGAAGAGGTTCTCACGGCGCAATATAAGATCAGAAACGCCCTTTCAGCCGCCGGACCCATCAGTTTTTCCGATACGGTCATCACAAATATGTCCAAAACACGCTCAAACAGGCAATTTATAGACATAATTGCAAAAAATTATGCTGCAAAATAAAAATAATGTTTGTGTTTTGCATAAAAGACTGCTATAATAATATGGCTATGAAAATTTGACATTGATTCATTAACGAAAGAGGTGAATATAAATGAGAGCAGGTATCCATCCGGATTACAAAAAATGCGTAGTAACATGCGCTTGCGGAAATACTTTTGAAACAGGTTCTACAAAAGCTGAAATCAAAGTAGAAGTTTGTTCAAAATGCCATCCTTTCTTCACAGGTAAACAGAAACTCGTTGATACAGGTGGTAGAGTAGGAAGATTCCAGAGAAGACTTGAAAAGAAAGTTCAGAAATAATCGAACTTATATACCCGTCGTATGGCGGGTATTTTTCTTTTTTAAAAATATTTCCTCATGACACATTGTGACACTTTTTACGAACGTTTAACTTTAAACTCTCCTTATAAAATCTTAAAGGAAATTCTCATGGCTAAAGTTATAGTTCTCACAAGTGGAAAAGGCGGCGTCGGAAAGACGACATGCGCCGCGAACATAGGCATACATCTCTCAAAGCTGAATTATAAAGTTCTCGTCATCGACGCAGACATCGGGCTGAGAAATCTTGATATGGTGCTTGGATTTGAGGAGATGATATCTTATAACATCATCGACGTCATCCTCGGAAACATCCCTGCACAGAGCGCCATAATCTCCCACTCCGGATATCCCGGATTTTTCCTTCTTCCCGCATCCGCAGGAACAGCGGATACCATAATCACTCCCACAAAGATGTGCGGCCTTGTGGACAGTTTAAGAAGCGAATTTGACTATATCCTCATCGACAGTCCTGCGGGAATAGAAAACGGGTTTTACAGCGCTGTGGCGCCGTCTGACGAGGCTGTGGTGATAGTAAATCCGGAAGTGTCGTCGATCAGGGATGCAGACAGGACCACGGAGATACTGAGAAAATACAAGGACATAAAGATCCATCTCATCATCAACCGCCTGAATAAAAAAATGATCGATTCGGGTGAAATGGTTTCCGTGGAGGACATCACGGACATTCTCGGAATTGATCTTCTGGGAATAATACCCGAGGACAAAAATGTCGTCATCTCATCCAACAAAGGCCTTCCGATTGTGGAAACGGACAGCACCGCTTCTCAGGCACTGAGAAACATCGCCTGCCGACTTACGGGGCAAGTGGTGAGATTTTCTGATCTGCGCGAAAAAGACAGCTTTTTCGGACGGCTCACGAAAAAATTAATGTGGGGTTAATATGGACAGCAGAACACTTGCGAAAAAAAGACTGAAAAACTCAATACTACGGGACAAGCAGACATTGAGTATGGCGAGCATGATATCCCTCAAAGAAGAGCTGACTCTTCTGACGTCGGAGTTTTTCGATGTGGACGAATTGACCGCAGAAATAAATTCAGTCCGTACAGAGGATAACAAAAGATTAATTACATTTTCAGTAAAGATAAAATAAGGACACTCTCTTAAAGTGTCCTTTGTATTACTTATTCTTCATCCACTCTTTGCATATTTCAATGCCGGTCGCGGCATTTCTTGTAGCAGCGTCTGCGCCGACAGCCTCACACACTTCGTCGCTGACACAGTTGCCTCCGAGGATGACTTTTACTTTATCCCTGATCCCTGCTTCTTTCAGTGCATCGACAACATACTTCATTTCAGAGATCGCCATTGTGAGAACTCCCGAAAGTCCGATAATGTCCGCATTGACCTCCGTTGCTTTTCTTACGAACTCACTTGCAGGAACGTCGATTCCAAGATCATACACTTCAAAACCCGAGATTTCCGCAACACCCGAAAAGATCTTCTTTCCGATATCATGCAGATCCCCCTGGACTGTCCCGAGGACGATCGTGCCTGCCTTTTCTGCCTCCTCGCCCTCCAGAAGAGGTTTCAGGATCTCCATCGCACCGGTAAGAATATCTCCTGCATAAATAAGATCTCCGAGGAAATAATTCCCTTTTTCATATAATTTTCCGACTTTCGCCATGCCTTCCTGCGCAGCACTGACAGCCATGATCCCGTCATGCTTTTGTGCCGTTATCATAAAGTCATTAAGAAAAGAATACACCCCGTCTTCGTTAAGCTCGCCGATAAGCTCAGTAAGGATCTTTAATTCCGCCACTTCACATTCCCCCTTTAAATGCAAAAGTACTGACATGATTGTAACATAAGGTATGTTTTTATGTCAACATGAATTATTCCGACTTTGTATAGACGCCGGAAGATAAAAAAGTTATATTAATGAAAAATAACACACAAAATAACGAAATAACTCTTGACAAATCCGTATTTTGTGTTAGAATATGTCATGTTGTCACAGCGGATGTAAGTCCTGACGAAGAGCAAGAAAAAAATTAAAGTTTTTTAAAAAAAGACTTGACAAATCGCTCTCAAAGGTGTATATTATAGAAGCTGTTTGCAGTGATTCATTAGCTCAGTCGGTAGAGCACCTGACTTTTAATCAGGGTGTCCGGGGTTCAAGTCCCCGATGGATCACCATTTTTTTACAAAAAACGTCGTCCTTCAAACGGACGGCTTTTTTATTTTCCGAAAAAGTCCCCTGAGCAAAGTCAGGGGACTGATGAACGGTTTTCCTCGAGATAGGATAATGAATTTAATTTCTGCTTTTATTTTTCTTTTGAAAATGCGATGAGAACCATTTCCTTTTCGTCTGTTGAAAGTTCGTTTTCAAGAGCATGGATCTTGTCGAGTTCTGCATCTGTAAGTGTTGCTACTTCGAATTTCTTTTCGAAAGCGATAAGGACGATCTCTTTGCCTTCACCTGAGAATTTTTTCTGAAGAGCATTGAGTTCTTCGAGCTGGTTTGATGAAATGTTTGCGAAATCATAATTTTTGTTCATTTCCTGTACCTCCAAGTACTGTTTATTATAGTATTAGCCGGTGATAGTATTTTATCACTTAATCGAAATTTAAGCAATAAAAAACCTCAGCCATGCCGAGGTTTATCATGCCCGATGATACGGGAGTTTATTCTTCATCATTTCTTGCCCACTTCAGAAAACGTGTGACGGTTTTTTTGAGTGAAGCAAAAGCTTTTACCACGATCTGCATCACAGATTTCAGGATATCCCTGATTCCGAGCTCGTCGTGTTCAACGATGGGCGCCGGAGCTTTTGGTACTGTCTTGTATACGTGAATGACGCCCGCATCATTAAGGCTCTGGATAAGGGCAAGGGAAACGGGAAATCCGAGAAGGCCGAGAGGGCCGAAAATATACGTACCGGAGATCATTGCAATAAGCGCCACAAGCGGATGTAATCCGACATTATCGCCGATGATCTTAGGTTCGATGATGTTTCTGATAACACTGACAGCAGCCCATAACACGAAAAGACCGATGCCTCTGCCGACAGCACCCGAAAGAAGACATATGACAGCCCACGGCAGGATGATGATACCGCTTCCGACAACGGGAAGAATGTCGAAGACGGCGATAATGCCTGCGATAAGGGCGGCATTATTGACTTTGAGGACAATAAGACCGACGAAGATCTCAATAAACGTGATGAGCATTATCATGGCATAAGACGTGATGTACTGCTTCAGGATCTTTTTAAGATGCACTCCGATATTATCAAGAAGCATCTGTGTGCTTTCCGAAAACTGGAAATATATAAATCTCTTGATGTCGTCCCAGTCAACGCTTAAAAAGACCGTTGCGATGACTGAAATTACCACATTCAGCATAAGCTTCGGAAGGCTTGCTGCCTTTGCACCTGCGAATGAGATAAATGAAACAGATGCCGTACTGATCGTCGTTCCGAGGGAAGCGATGAAATCATAGATCGCGTCTTCATCAAATGTCGAACCGAGAACCTCAAAGTCATTCAGAAATTCACTGACAACCTCAACTGCAGAGATGAGCGCCGGTTCAATGAGTTCGCTGTAAAGCTCGGGAACTCCGGAAATAATGTCAACGAGAGCTTTTACTATCGCGGCAACTATGAAAAATCCCACCAGGACAATGATCGAGAAAAAGAACAATACGGCAATAATGGCCGCGGCATTGTTTTTGAGACGCCATCTGACTTTCATTGATTTGATTATAGGGCGGATGATGCCGGCAACGACCAGGGCTACCACAAACGGAATAAGGACTCCGACGGCATATCTCATGATAAATATGGCAATTCCTATTATTATCGAGAAATAAACGAAATTGATTATAAATCTGCGTCTTGATTCGGTTGTATCGTTATTATACATTTTTCACCTCTTATGTATTAAAGCAGTGCGGGAATCAGATATGACACCACTGACATGATAACGCCTGCGATAAACACTCCCAGCGTTATTATCGGAAATGCACTCTTCATCCTCATCCCCAGAAGCCCTGCGACGAGCGCCCCGCTCCACGCTCCCGTTCCCGGAAGGGGGATCGCGACAAATATGAGAAGTCCCCATTTTTCATATTTCAGGATCTTCTCCTTGTTTTTCTCAGATTTGTTCATTATCTTCCTTACAAGCTTCTCAAATAAAGAAAAGCCGGAAAGATATTCGAGTATCTTTCTTATAAAAAGTATTATAAACGGTATGGGGATCATATTTCCCACAAAGCATATTATGAATGCCCTGATAAAATCCATTCCCAGAAGGCTTGCGGCAATAAGACCGCCTCGCAGTTCAAGTACGGGAAGGACAGATATTATCAGAACGATCAGCTCTGCGGGAAGTTCACCGCTTAATATATCAGTAAGCATTTGTGCTAAATTTTCAGACATAGGTTCCTCTGTAAACAGTTATATATTAAATTTTAACACAGTTGATGCGTCTTTGAACACGAAATCTGTAATTTTTCTAAAATTATTTTTCAACATTCTCCTTCAGTGACACCCTGACGGAGAGTATCTTACGCTCTTCCGCAGATTCCACCTTCACAAACATCCCGTCATCATAAAACTCCACATCCGTCAGAACATCTGGTATTGCACAGATCCTGCTGAAAACATATCCGGCGAAGGTGGAATAATCTTCACTTATGATACTTTCGGGAAGACCGATGGATCTTACAACTTCATCAACGTTCGCATCTGCCGAGATGATATATGTCATCTCTCCGACTTTTGTTATTTCGGGAAGATCATCTTCATCTGTTTCGTCATAAATGTTTCCGACGATCTCTTCAAGAAGGTCCTCAAGGGTCACTAGACCGAGAACACCGCCGTACTCATCGATAATTATCGCCATATGATCCTTCGTTGCCTGCATCTGTTTAAGAAGAACGTTGGCTTTGAGGTTTGACGGGACAAACTTAGGTGCGTGAATAATGCTTGAGAGTTCAAAATCCTCATCACTCCACATACGGATAAGGTATTCCTTTGTCCTGATTATTCCCAGGATGTCATCGGAATTTTCTCCTACGACAGGAATTCGTGAATATCCGCTTTCTCTGATGACGGAAAGGATGTCTTCACAAGAGTCGGAATATTTTATTACCGTCATATCCCTTCTGTGGACCATCATGCTGCTTACGGGAGTATTGTCAAGCTCGAAAACATTTTCTATCATCTCTTTCGCTTCGACGTCGATCGTCCCCTGTTCACTTCCCTCTCCGAGAAGCATGAGGATATCTTCCTCAGATGCGGCTTCTTCCGCTTCCTGCGGATCAATCCCGAGGATCTTCATTACGATATTCGTCGATGCGGACAAAAACCACACCACCGGCTTTAATACTACGCAGAGAAATCCCAGTATTCCGGCAACGGAAAGGGCTATCTTCTCAGCTTTTTTCATCGCTACCCTTTTCGGTACAAGCTCACCGAGGACAAGGGTGAAATACGAGAGGATTATCGTAATCAGAACGACAGAGATGCTGTCGAGGACTTTTTCCGGAACGAACCTTATGCCCAGATCGTCCACAAGAAACCTTACGAGAATCTCTGAGAATCCGTCTGCGGCAAACGCAGAACCGAGGAATCCGGCGAGGGTGATGCATATCTGGATTGCAGAAAGCATACCCGTCGGAGATTTGATGAGAGAAAGAACTTTTTCTGCCTTTTTATCACCTTCTTTGGCGAGTTTTTTGATTTTATTTTCATTAAGTGATACGAACGCCATCTCGGATGCGGCAAACACGGAATTGACGGCAATAAGCACCGCCTGCAAAATGAGTTGTTTAAACATTTTATCTCCTTATGATAATTTTATGAAATATTAAGTTTGAACACACCAAAACGAGACCTGTCACAGACAGGATAAAAATATCAGCAGCGGAGAATAAAGATTCGTGAAATACCGGAGCATTTGAACAGATTTAATCTTTTTGAGTAAAAATCACAGGCACCTTCCGGAATCAACATCGTCGACGAACTGCACGCAAACAGGATCATTGAAATTCTGAAATGCACACGTTTCTGAAGAAAATATTTCAGAACGCCTGAAGAAATATTTCTCACACTGAAACACACTTCATCTTTCTTACAAAGAAAATACTCTTCATCTTCCCAGTCGGAAAGGCTCAGAAGGCTGAAAGAGATAAGTATGAGTATTGAAATAAAAATAAGTACCGCCCGTTTACTCCCGGGCAGAGGACTGTCGTTCATGTTCGCTCCTTGAAATTTGTTGGTAAGCAGTATAACATATTTTTTATTTTGTGTCAACTATGCCTGACGGGGATGAGTTTTCAGAAAAATTAAGTTTTGATTAAAATCATTGACATTCATTGACGAATGATGATACACTTGTATCGTCAAAAGGGAGTAACTCCGCTATATGCGAGATGCCTGCGTCATGACGGCCACGGCCCGCTGCATCAATAATGAGTAAGACTTTTACTGTTATGCAGAAGGTCTTTTTTATTTGTGTTTTTACGCTCTTCTGCAAGATATGGCTCCGCCAAAGGATTCATATCGAATATATTCTGTTAAAAAACACATAATATTATACAAAGAGAGGTAAAACATGAATTATCATCTGATGCAGCAAGATGAAGTATTAACCCACTTCACAACATCAAAAGACGGACTTTCAACAGCCGAAGCAAAAAAGCGGCTTGAAACAAACGGCAAAAACAAGCTCGCCGAGGCGAAAAAAGATTCCCTTTTAAAGCGGTTTCTGAATCAACTCAAGGATCCGATGCTCATAATCCTCATCGTTGCCGCAATATTAAGTGGATTTACAGCAGCATATGCAGGAGAGAGTTTTGCGGATGTAATAATAATCGGAGCTGTCGTAATAGTAAATGCCGTGCTGGGCGTATATCAGGAAAACAAGGCAGACAAAGCAATTGAATCCCTGCAGGAGATGTCTTCGGCGATGTCGAAGGTCATGAGGGACGGAAAAATTACTGCCGTAAAGAGCGAAGATCTCGTAACGGGTGACATATTGATCCTCGAAGCAGGTGATTCTGTCGGTGCAGACGCAAGGCTCATCGAAACGGCAAGCCTGCAGGCGGAAGAAGCGGCGCTTACAGGCGAAAGTATCCCCGTATACAAATCTCCGGAAGCACTTAACGACAACGGGGAAAACATTTCCCTCGGAGACAGAAAGAATATGGTATATATGGGTTCCACCGTAACATACGGAAGAGGCGCCGCCGTCGTCACTCATACAGGCATGGATACACAGATGGGCAAGATCGCAGGGGTTCTCAGCCAGAGCAGGGACGAAGCAACACCGCTTCAGAAAAAGCTTTCTCGTCTGAGCAGAACGCTTACGTACCTCGTCATCGGAATATCACTTTTCATATTCGGATTTAATTTCTTCAGAAGCGACGTCAAAGACATAAATATGTTTATCGACACTTTCATGGTCGCCATTTCCCTCGCCGTTGCTGCAATTCCCGAAGGTCTTGCGACGGTCGTCACACTCGTTCTCTCTATCGGCGTTACAAACATGAGCAAAAGAAATGCCATAATAAGACGCCTTTCAAGTGTTGAGACCCTCGGATGCGCACAGATCATATGTTCCGACAAGACAGGCACACTTACCCAGAACAAAATGACCGTAGTGGATGCGTATTCCACCGACAATGAATTCCTCGCAAGAGCCATGGCACTTTGCTGTGACGCAACCATCGCAGAAGGCGAACAGGCTGCAAAGGGCGAAGCCACGGAAGCTGCGCTTGTCAATTACGCATATTCAATGAATCTTCCGAAATATCGCCTTGAAAAGCTGTATCCGCGAGTTGCGGAAGCGCCGTTTGATTCGGACAGGAAGATGATGAGTACTGTTCATAAAGATGCAGAGGGATACGTTCAGTACACAAAAGGCGCACTTGAAATGATCCTTGAAAGATGTACTCATTATTATGACGGCGGTGAAATACATCCCATAACGGAAAAATACAAAAATGAAATTTCCGCAAACGCAAAATTTTTCGCTGACAGGGCACTCCGCGTCCTCGCAGCAGCATACAGATATTATGACAGTATCCCCGTCTTCTCATCAACGGAAGAAATAGAACACTCTCTTATCTTCATCGGATTTACGGGCATGATCGATCCCGTCAGGGAAGAAGTATACGAGGCGATCCAAAAAGCCCGCGATGCGGGAATACGACCGATAATGATCACGGGAGATCATATAGATACTGCCAAAGCAATAGGAAAAGAACTCGGAATCCTCAAAGAAGATAATCTGGCGATAACGGGAAATGAACTTTCAAAGCTCTCTGATGAAGAATACGATGAAGTTCTCGAAAATATCTCGGTTTATGCACGCGTTCAGCCTGAGCATAAAGTGAGAATAGTAAATGCATGGAGAAAGAAAGGATACGTCACGGCGATGACCGGCGACGGAGTAAACGATGCTCCGTCCATAAAATCCGCGGATATCGGCATCGGCATGGGCATTACAGGTACGGACGTCACTAAAAACGTTGCAGACATGATCCTCTCTGACGACAACTTCGCGACCATAATCTCCGCGGCAGAAGAAGGCAGAAGGATATACGACAACATCCGCAAGGCAATACAGTTCCTTCTGAGTTCAAACATGAGCGAGGTCGTATCGATATTTGTCGCAACGCTTCTAGGATTCACTATCCTTGAGCCGGTGCATCTTCTGTTTATCAATCTCGTGACGGACTGCTTCCCTGCCCTTGCCCTCGGAATGGAAAAAGCCGAAAAAGACATTATGCACAGACCTCCCCGCCCGTCTGACGAAGGCATCTTTGCTGAAGGTCTTGGTTTTGACGTGATATATCAGGGACTTACTGTTTCTCTCCTCACCATATCTTCATACTTCATCGGTCACTTTATGGAATCGGGAGTATGGGAGGTCGCAATGAGCCCGGACGGAATGACCATGGCGTTTCTGACGATGTCTCTCGCGGAAATATTCCATTCGATAAATATGCGTTCACGTCACGGAAGCATTTTCAGCATCGGTCATAAAAACACTTCCCTCACCTTTGCCGCCCTTGGCAGCCTTGCGGCGACGCTTGCTGTTGTGTACGTTCCGTTTCTAAGAAATGCATTCAGCCTTGAACACATCAGCTTATATGAATTTACAGTTTCCGCAGTCCTGGCGTTCCTCATTATCCCGATCGTCGAATGCGTGAAAGCTGTTCAGAGAAAAGCTGTTCAGAGAAAAAAAGATAAATAACCACGGGCTTTCCCCTTCAGCCCTGCAACGAAAAAATCCCGCATGAAATTGCGGGATTTTTTACAGAGGATCAAAAGCAAACCAACTAAGGAGAAAAATTTTGCCGTTTTATATGACAGTATTATTTGTTTTTAAGAGCTCTTCTTGCCCAGTTTTTTACAGATGATATTACAGTAATCATCAGTCCGGACACTACTACGGTATATAGCATATTCATATTTACCTCCATATAAGACTTATATAGAATATGTGTAAACATCTTGTTTTGACAATCATTTGGGTTAGCATGCGCTAACCACACTGTAATATTAACACACATTTACCCTGCTGTCAAGACACTTTTTGAGATAATAAAAATTAGCGGCACAAATAACAAAACAGACGACAATTTTTGCCGCCTGCTTAAAGTTAAAGTTAATTTTAAATTAAAGATCGAGTTTAAGGTCTCCGTCCTTGATCCAGCCCATTTTTCTGAGGGGATGAGCGATGATCGGAGTAAGAACTGCCGGAAGAACGAAGCATATAAGGATAAGGCCGATCCAGTCAAATGCCGTAATAGACGCTTTGAGACCGTTTGCAACGTCGTTGACCCAGCCGGTATAAACGCCGATCTGTCCTACAAGACCACAAGTACCCATTCCGCTTGCTACTGCCGCACCATTCATCTGCATCTTGAAAAGGCACGTTGCGAGAGGTCCTGTGATTGCTGAAGCGAGTGTCGGCGGGATCCAGATCTTTGGATTCTTGACTATGTTACCCATCTGAAGCATTGATGTTCCGATGCCCTGAGCAAATAATCCGCCGATGCCGTTTTCCTTATAGCTCATTACGGCAAAGCCTACCATCTGCGCACAGCATCCTGCAACTGCCGCACCGCCTGCAAGACCAACAAGACCGAGAACTGAGCAGATCGCTGCGCTTGAGATCGGAAGTGTGAGAGCAATTCCGACGAGAACGGAAATGAGGATTCCCATAATGAACGGCTGCTGATCCGTTGCCCACATAATAAGGCTGCCGACGCTGCTTGCCGCTTTGCCGATCATCGGAGCGAACCACATTGAGAATATGACACCGACGATGATGGTAACACCGGGAGTAACGATGATATCTACTTTTGTTTCCTTTGATACGAACTTGCCGCATTCAGCCGCAACAACTGCGATGAGAAGTACAGCAAGCGGGCCGCCTGCACCGCCGAGTGCGTTTGCAGCTGTGCCGACTGTAATAAGACTGAATAAAACGAGGTTCGGTGCGTTAAGTGCATATCCGATAGCAACTGCCATTGCTGCACCTGTGGATGCTTTCGCGTATGTACCGCAATCGATCAGAAACTGAATTCCGAACTGTTCGCCGATTGTTGAGATGATAGTGCCCATGAGAAGCGAAGCAAACAGCCCCTGAGCCATGGCGCCGAGGGCATCAATGCCGTAACGCTTCATTGAGAATACGATATCTTTTTTCTGTAAAAATTCTTTTAAACCTTTCTTCTGCATAATATCCTCTTTTCTGCCTTGAAGCTTGTTTATAATGTCAACTCACATTATAATCACTTTCGGAATATTTTGCAAAATATTTTTCCTTAAATGACGAAAATAATTGTTTTTCAAGCACATCCACGCTTACATACGGAGAATTTTTGAGAGAATCTTCAAAAGCTGTCTCCTTCTTCAACGCATTTTGGATATTTTCATTGAGATACAGCTCAATGGCGTACTCCGTCCTTCTCGTCGACGGGAGGATCGCCATCTGTTTCATGTAATTTTTCAGTTTTTTCGAGATGAGACCGTTTATTTCAGCCTTGTCATATCCGAGAAGCATCATTATAAAGATCTTTTCCCTGAGCATGCTCAATCCCGAAACGGACTCATTTACAAGGGGATTTTCAAGAATGTTATCAAAAATTTCGAGGGCTTTTTCATACTCACCTTTTGACATACAGATATCTCCGTTGACCGCATGGATATAAACGCTGTGCAGATCATCAGTTCCGACGCCATCCGTATTATAAAGCCAACTGTCAAGCGCATCATAAGGCACTCCCGTCGTAAGGCAGGCATTGATATAAAGTTCTTTCCAGAATATTTCCCTGAAATGCGGATCTGCTTTCATCATAAGTGCGTTCTTCCCGTCATTGGGAAGTCCGTTCATTCTCATGGGGATAAGGTTTGTCGCTGCGGCAAGATATCCGCAGTAAGCAGTAATAATACTCATAAGCCACAAATATCCGTCCTTCGGAAGTCTGCCGCTGACAAATAGGAGAAGCGTACTTATGATTATATTCATAAGCCCTCCGCCGAGATTCATAAGGACATACGAAAAATCTCCGTCGTTATATTCCGGCGGCCACATAAGGCATTGTCCTGCTGTTCCTGCGATATTATATTTCTTCCTGAGTATCTTTCCCTCGTGCTTTACCCATACAGTGCTGAATATCCTGAAAGACAGGAATTTATATCCGGTGAGAAGCCCGAATATGAGATGACCGCCTTCATGAATAATCACATTAATAAACGTCGCTGCGAAATACATCAAAATGAAAATGATAAACCTGATGCCGTCAAGGTCGATTTCTCCGTCCGTGGCGGTCAGAAGATGCATCATTATCGCAAATCCCGTAAGGCAACCCAATAAAATGCTTATTATACCTCCGATGCCGATCCCGTTTTCCTTTATTTTCTTCATCTTCCCTCCTTATTTCCCGGGAAATTATTTTTTCACTTCCGTGATTATAAGTTCCGGCTTCAGAAGCTCTTTCAAAGCCGGCATCATTTCGTTCATTGCGTTATATCCTTCTTCGTAAAACCTCTTCTTCGAGTCGTCATCAAACTGCACCGCTCCGAATTTGTCAAGTTCCGGCTCTACGAGAATATCGCATATAGGGTGGTTCTTTATTCTTGCATTACCTATAAGGATCTCAACAGTACTCGTGAGGACTTCGAAAGTATTGTCATTCTTCGCAGGTGTATACGCGTCGTGATAAAGATCAAGTCCCATGAGAACATCGCACTTATCCCTGATAATATCAGCAGGCATATTATTAAGAACTCCCCCGTCAACGAGCAGCATATCACCGATTTTTGTGGGAGTAAACACTCCCGGAACGGATGAAGATGCCCTGCAGGCTTTTGCGATACTGCCGCTGTCGAGGATCACTTCCTTGCCGGTATAAAGATCGACAGCGTTTGTGTAAAACTCGGAAAGAGTATTGCAGAAAGCCTTTTTTCCGTAAAAGTTTGTCATGATCTTTTCGATAGTCTCGCTGTCACGGGTGATATTAAAAAATCTCGAACGAACGTCTTTGTCAAGGAGCTTGGAGAGTTTGTCGACGCCGAGAAGTCCGCGATAACTGAATGATTCGATGCTGACTTCCTTTGCGTATTCATATATCTCATCTGCTCGGTATCCGAGGGCATATGCGCTTCCGATAATGCTTCCGACGCTGGTTCCCGAAACAACATTCGCCCTTGGAATATTGTTCTCTTCAAGGGCTTTCAATGCACCGATGTGCGCATATCCTCTTCCGCCGCCGCCTGCAAAGGCGATGCCGAATGTTTTCTTTTTCTCTGTTGTGACCGTACTGATCTTAGGCTGTTTTTTCTTAGCAAATGAAAATAATCCCATTTTATTCTCCCGTATATTTATAGTATTAAAATATGTTCCTGAAATATATCTGCCACGCAGGCAGTGAGATAATTATATCATTTGCGAAAGTAAATTCACAACAAATCTGTCTTTTTAATCAAATTTTAATAAAAAATGCCTGCAATTGCAGGCATCTGAGACAGATTACTATTTACGTTTCTTATTGATCATGATCTTATCCATATACATATTTCCGACTTCCATATTTCCTGCCATAGTGATAAGGCTTTTGCATCCGAAAAAAGCTTTGTCGGAACATTTCGTTGACGGGGAGAGGAATTCCACCTTTTTAAGCCTTATGCATTTGTTGAATGCGCCGTAGCTGATCATCTCAAGGCTTTCGGGAAGGGTTACTTCCGTAAGGCATGAGCAGTCGGAGAAGGCTTCTTTTCCGATCTCTTTGAGTCCTTCGTTGAATTCCACTTCCATAAGGTTAAGGCATCCGTAGAAAGTGCTGTCTTCGATCTTTTCGAGGTTTGCCGGAAGGAAGATTTCCGCAACGCTCTTGCACCACGCGAATGCGAACGGTCCGATATATTCAATGCTGTCCGGAAGCTCCACGCTCATGAGTGAGTTGCAGGAGAAGAATGCATTCTTTTCGATCTTCTTCACGCCTTCGGGAAGGATTATGGATTCGATCATATCTTTTCTTGCGAAAGCGTTTTCACCGATAACTTCAACACCTTCGGGCACGCGGACAAAACCTTCGCTGCCGTTATATTTTACGAGTACATTATCTTTTATTTCAAACATATTTTACCTCTCAGAAATACTATATATTTATTATATTTGACTTACGGAGATATGGCAAGGGGATTATTTTGTTTTGCTGTCTATTTTGATTATTTTGTCAAAGACCCCAATAAACCTCCCGTCAATATCAATATCCCTATGATAGTGCCCGAAGAACCACTTTTCAAATCCGAGTCTTTTGCTTATATTTTCAAATTCGTCCGTGAGGATATTTTCTTCATATCCGGAAGATATGATTTTCTGCACACTTGTCGGTGCACAGTGCGTGATGACATAATCCACATTCCATCCGGATTTTCCGAGGTTGTCATAAGCCCTTTTTATTTCTTCCTCAGACGGAAGTTCTTCTTTCCAGTAATTCACTCCTTCGGTGCGGAGATGAATATCGTGGGAAGATGCGCCGCCGAAAGCGAAGAAACTCCATCCGTCTATCTCATATACATACCCGCGAATAAGGTGATATATCCCTTCCGACACCTTATGCACTTTTCCGCCGAACAGTTCTTCTTCGTCAAAAGAGTTCAGCATATCAAAATTCTCATGGTTGCCGTCGATGAAGAGCGTAGTAAAATTTTTCTGTTCAAGCCACTTCAGCCAGTACTTTTCTTCCTTACTGTTATCCCACACTCCGCCGAAATCACCGCAGATGATGAGAAAATCTTCTTTTGTCATATCCTTGGAGGAAGGGAAATTTTTAGTATTCAGTTTTGATATATCCACCGGAATATGTGTGTCACCTGTAATATAGATCATTTTTCCTCCCGCGCAGACTATTTTATATAGTATATCACCAAAATTATTTCTTGTCATCTTATTCAATGACGATATTAACTGAAGTATTTGAAAGGATATTCACTTTCAAACCTTGTGTCATGAGTGATTTTCAAGTATAATAAACAAGTAGTTTATACATATACAACCCAAAAGATAATATACCTTACCACAGGGGGAGAAAATAATGAAATATGACGTAATCATCATCGGCGCAGGCCCCGGCGGAATATTCGCCGCATATGAACTCATGGAGCACAGACCGGAACTTAAAGTTGCGGTATTCGAAGCGGGACATCCCCTCGAAAAAAGACATTGCCCCATTGACGGAGAGAAAGTAAAGAGCTGCATAAGCTGCAAGAGCTGCTCTATCATGAGTGGTTTCGGCGGAGCAGGTGCGTTTTCTGACGGAAAATACAACATCACAAACGACTTCGGCGGCACCTTACATGAATACATCGGCAAAAAACGTGCTATGGAGCTTATGCACTACGTTGACGGAATCAACCTCGCTTTCGGCGGAGAAGGCACAAAGCTTTACACCACAGCAGGCACAAAATTCAAGACGATCTGCATCCAGAATGACCTCCATCTTTTAGATGCTTCAGTTCGCCACCTCGGAACAGACATCAACTACATCGTCCTTCAGAATCTTTACAACCACTTAAAAGACAAAGTGGAATTCTTCTTTGATACACCGGTAGAGACAGTAAAGCGTCTTGAAGAGGGATATGAAGTAGTATTGAAAAACGAAACGCACACCTGTGACAAATGCATCGTTTCTGTCGGAAGAATCGGAAGCAAATGGATGGAAAGAGTATGCAAGGAGCTTGAGATCCCGACAAAATCAAACCGCGTTGACATCGGAGTACGCGTTGAACTTCCGGCACAGGTATTCAATCATCTCACAGATGAATTATACGAATCAAAGATCGTATACCGCACGGAAAAATACGGTGACAGAGTCCGCACGTTCTGCATGAACCCGAAAGGTGCTGTTGTTTCCGAAAACACAAACGGCATCATCACCGTAAACGGACACAGCTACGAAGATCCGGCGAAACAGACTGAAAACACAAACTTTGCACTTCTCGTTGCGAAACACTTCTCTGAACCGTTCAAGGATTCAAACGGATACGGCGAAAGCATCGCGCGTCTTAGTAATATGCTCGGCGGCGGAGTTATCGTTCAGCGTTTCGGCGACCTCATCCGCGGAAGAAGATCAACACCGTCAAGAATCGAAGAATCATTCATCACACCGACTCTCAGCGCGACTCCGGGAGATCTGAGCCTCGTTCTTCCGAAGAGAATCCTCGACGGAATCATCGACATGATCTATGCCCTTGACAAGGTCGCACCGGGAACGGCAAATGAAGATACTCTCCTTTACGGAGTTGAAGTCAAGTTCTACAACATGGAAGTTGAAGTTGACGAAAACTTACAGTCCATCTACAAAGATCTTTACATCATCGGCGACGGCAGCGGCATCACTCACTCCCTCTCTCACGCATCAGCAAGCGGAGTTCATGTTGCAAGAAAGATTGCAGGAGTATAAAATCTCATAAACTACAAAAGACCACGCTTGCGTGGTCTTTTGGGTTTAGAAGTAACTTTTATAGATTCCGTTGAAGAGTTTTCTCGCTTCCCTTTCCTGTTCGGGGGAAAGTCTGCCTTCTTTTTTCATGGTTTCGAGGAGTTTTGCGTACTCCTTCATTTTTTTCATCTCTTTGTCAACTCTGCCGATTGCTGCGTTTGCTGTAGGGTCTGAATAGTGTCTGGACATTTTGTGCCTCCGAAGAAATTTTTTCTCTCCGCATAAAAAAAGTTTCTGAAATGGACAGACCACTCCCTGCGGAGAGTCAACAGATTTCAAAAACATATAGATAACTATTCAGTTGTTAATGTATTGTATCATATTCTACATTAAGTGTCAACGCTTTTCAGATTATTTACGATAAAATATAATTACTCTGCCGAAGAATCCATAACCCACGGAAGGGACACATTAAACTCAATATCAAAATGCGGCTGCGGAAAGTCCGGTGCGCCGTAAGGATAATCGTCATGACAGAAACGGACTTCACCGTGGTAATGAGGATCGTTCTCATCGCTGATAATATTTCCGGCAATCCGGTAGCTGAACTGATAAAACAACTGCCCCGGCGCAATGTCTCCCAAATAACTGACATGAGTGGCTTTCCCGGCAGGAATTCCGAAAAAAGCCAGGTTTTCGAGTACAATTTCCGGAAGAGAATTATTCCTTGCCAGTTTAAGGAAATTCAGACAATGAACGCAGTCACAGCCCCATTCTTCCGCAACCGAATACCACTTGCAGGTCTTTTCTTCATCATACTCAATTTCACAACCATGCATATAATTTATTTTCATCATTTTACCTCTTCTGATTTATTATAACATAAAAAAAATATATGTAAATCATTCCACCAAGGTTTCGGAAACATGATAACGGCGTGCCTCGTTGATTTCTTATTGATACATACCTTTGTCGCAAATTGTTAAAAAAAGATTTGATTTACTGGGAGGAAAGAAGTATACTGTATCATAGCAAAATAAAAAGAGAGGTAAATCTTCAATGACCAATCCCGAAAAGACAGATGCTGTTTATGACGTAAGCACTCTGGGCAAATCAAAAGCATTCATCCTCGGACTTCAGCACATGTTTGCGATGTTCGGCGCAACAGTTCTCGTTCCCGCAATCACAGGTCTGAATGTTTCCACAACGTTATTGTTCGCAGGTCTCGGCACACTTTTATTCCACCTTATTACAGGACTTAAAGTTCCCGCATTCCTCGGTTCATCATTCGCATTCCTCGGTGCGTACGGTCTTGTCACTGCATCAGGACAGGCTATCCCGCTTACATACTCCAGCTTCGGCGTTGCTGTTGCCGGATCTATGTATCTCATCTTAGCTATGTTCTTCAAAGTATTCGGTGCAAAGAAAGTAATGCGTTACTTCCCGCCGATCGTTACAGGTCCGGTCATCATCGCAATCGGCCTTACACTTTCAGGTACTGCAATCCAGAGCTGTTCAGCTAACTGGCTCGTAGCACTCGTTGCCATCGCAGTTGTAATCATCGCAAACATCTGGGGCAAAGGAATGGTCAAGATCGTACCTATCCTTCTCGGCGTCGTTGCATCATATATCTGCGCAGTTATCGTTGATCCGTCAGCAAGAGCAAACGTTGCAGCAACTGTCGCAGCAGCTGACTGGTTCGGACTTCCCATCATCTGGGAAAACACAGCCTTCTCCATTTTCGGAAAAGATCTTGATGTAAGCATGCTCATCACAGCTGTCATCACTATCGCTCCGATCTCCCTTGCAACAATCGTCGAACACATCGGCGATATGTGCGCGATCTCATCTACAGTAGGCATCAACTACGTTGAAGAACCGGGCCTCCACAAAACACTCGTAGGCGACGGTCTTGCAACATCTATCTCAGCACTCTTCGGCGGTCCCGCAAACACAACATACGGCGAAAACACAGGCGTTCTCGCGCTTTCAAAAGTATATGACCCGAAAGTTGTAAGAATGGCAGCTGTATTTGCTATCATTCTCTCATTCTGCCCGAAATTCGCAGCTCTCATCGTTGCTATGCCTTCAGCAACAATGGGCGGAGTAAGCCTTGTACTTTACGGTATGATCTCTGCAGTAGGTGTAAGAAACGTTGTTGAAAATCAGGTAGACTTCACAAAGAGCCGCAACGTACTCATCGCTGCTCTCATCCTCGTTCTCGCTATCGGCCTTAAATACGGCACAGGCGATATCGGCGGCATCGTATTCACAGTCGGCGGCGTTAACATCATGCTCTCAGGTCTTGCAGTTGCAGCACTCACAGGCATCGGAATGAACGCTGTCCTTCCGGGAAAAGATTATGAATTCGGCACAAACGAACAGGGCGATACATCAGTAAACTTCGGTTCAAGAGCTGAATAATAAAATTTCAGAATCAGATTTTTTAAAAAACATAAAATAACAGCGGAGTAATTCACTCCGCTGTATTTCTTATATACCAAGAATAGTAAAAACATCGTATTCACAAAATGTTTCTTCGACCCATTGTGAAATTTCATTTACCAATTCTTCACATACTCCACCTTGCGCTATACATTCATTGTTTACTTGCTCCCATTGGGATTTTGTAACTTCGTTGATGCCAAATGGACTGAAACCGGTAACGTATTTCGACATAATACCACAGAACTCATGAGTATACATATTATCATGAATACAGAGAGAATCTTCTTTCCATAATGTCTTTTTATCCCATTTTCCTTTAAAAAATTCATGATAGCATGAACCATTTCTCTCTTTTGGACTGACAAAATACTTTTTCATAACAGCACCGTTTTTTATTTATTCTAGCACAGAAAACTCAAAATGTAAATCACTCAGTATATTCCTGCCTTATTTACAGATAATAATGTCGTAGTTTGTAAACAAAGGAGATTTATATATATTATGAAAGCAACAGGAATAGTCAGAAGGATCGATGAACTCGGAAGGATCGTTATCCCGAAGGAGATAAGAAGGACATTGCGTCTGAGGGAAGGCGAAGCACTTGAGATATACACGGAAAAGACCGGCGAGATCATCTTAAAGAAATATTCCCCTATCGCTCAGCTCGGGCAGTATGCGGGAGCATATGCGGAGAGCTTTTTTCAGGCGACGAGTTCAGTGTGTATAGTATGTGACCGGGACAACATTGTGGCGGTTTCGGGAATATCAAGGAAAGACCTTCTTGATAAAGAAATTTCGGAAAAGCTTGACGAGATAATAACAAACAGACGAACAATCACCAACACCCGTTCGCAGGGATTTGTGGATATCATAACGGAAAACAACCCCGAATTCACAGAAAGAACGCAGATCATCGCACCTATCTCATCTCAGGGCGAAGCAATGGGAGCAATAATCGTATATATGAACGACGAACAGACTGCCCTTTCTTCAGGCAAGAGCCTTGCACAGACGGGCGCTACGTTTCTCGGGAAACTAATGGAAAATTAAAAGACGGAGTGCTTTCACTCCGTTTTGTTTTCATCATGATTATTTTTCATGTTATTTGTTTTATCATCAACAATATCTTTGACACTCTGCACCCAGTCATCGGATGTCAGAGCATTATATACATCCGCCACATCGGGATTATCGCTGTTTTTCATTGAATTTACAATTCTGATCTGATCAATTACGGAGAACAGCATGTCTGCGGCAAGTATCACAAAGCCTATCTTTCTGCACGCGGGAGAAAAAAGTCCGAGAAACAAAAGAAAAACACCCGGAAAGAAAAGATAGAAAAAATGTCCGACAAAATTCATAAGCACACACATAACAAAATATCCTGCGGGGATTTTTTTATTGTTTTTCATATCACGCACCTCTGCAATTATTATATATTGCGGTTTTCTTGCATGTCAACTTCAAACTGCTATCCCGTACTTTTCTTTTTTGCTCCTTTTCGTGGGTATGGCTTTTTATTGTCAGTGAGGCCGAGGATATAATCCGTGGAGGTCGAAAAATAATCCGCGAGCTTGATGAGAACATCGACGGGAAGGCTTCGCTGACCGTTTTCGTACTGAGAATAGGTATTTTGTTTTATATGTAAAAATTCCGCGAGCTCCCTTTGGGTGATGTCCCTGTCCTCTCGTATATCCTTTAATTTCATAACGACTCCTTACAATAAATCAATTATAAGAAATCTCATTATGAGATATTTACAATTATCTCAAATTGTGATATTATTTCCTCGTACCATGCCCCTTATTCTTTATTATTTTCGCTGCAGATCCCAAAAGTCTTGATTTAGATGCTGCGATATAGTAAAATAACGGTACAGATATATTGTTTGGAATCGGAGGAAAAAAATGAAAAAATTAGTATCTGCAGTTCTCGCGCTTCTGATGGTATTTTCTCTCGCTTCTTGCGGCGGAAAACTTGATGCAAAAGAAATTTATATCGAAGCTTTAAAGAACACAAAAACTTACACCATGGATATGGACATGGAAATGTCGATGACAGCCGAAGGTGAAACTATCGCATTGAAAATCGGTCTTGACGGAGACGTTGACGCAAAGCAGAACATGAAGCTCAGTTACCTCATCGGTGATGCAACAAGCGGAATGAACTACACAGGCGAAGCATATCTCCTTCTCGATACATTTGAAATTTACGCATCTCTCATGGGAATGTGGCTCAATATCGGCCTTGACGACATCGAAGCCCTCACTGGTCAGCCCGTCGACATGACACAGTTCAACGAACTTATAAAACAGCAGCAGGATACGGTTGCGTATGTTGATGCAATGGGTATGGAATTCGGCGAAATAACGGAAGAAAACGGTCTTTACAAATTCAACATAACATTCGGTGACAAAGCAGTTCAGATGGTTGAAGAAACAATGCTCGGCTCTACAGAAGGACTTTCCGAAGAAGATATCGCTATGATGAAAGAGATCATCGAGCAGGCTGATATCGGAAGCCTCCTCAAAGCACTTTCAGTGGAAGTTCATATAAATGCAAAAGAAAAGACACTTGCATACTGCGGCGGAGACTTCACAAAAGCTATGGCAGATTATATGAAGAGAACACTTGATGCTGCAGCAGAACTCGACCCGGAAGCTGCCGGTGCAAATGTATCTGTTGACAAGATGGTCGTTACAGTGAACATCACAAACGCAGGAAATGTTACGGCTATCACAGTTCCCGATACTGTAAAACAGGGAGCAATGAGCATCATGGATCTTGTTCAGATGTTGATGTATTACGGAGCAGAATAAAATTGATTTACCAAAGGTGCAGAAATGCACCTTTTTTATTTGCGTTTTTGTTTACATTGATAATATTACTATGATAAAATTAATATTAAAGATATTAAATAGGGAGAAGAGAATAAATGAAAAAAATAACCTGTATACTACTTATAATTTTACTCACTCTGTCCTTTTCTTCGTGCAGGCAGGATACTGTCCCTGCTGCAAAGGAACTTGCGTATGAAGCCGCAGAGAACACAAAGGAATTTGAACTTCAGGCAGTTATGGGACTGGCGGCAGTTTCCGGCGGAGAATCAATTTCCGCAACGTTGAAACTTGACGGAAGAACTGATGACAAACAGAATTCCGTAATGGACTATTTCGTTTCGGTCCCGTCTGTAGGATTTAATTTCTCGGGAAAGATGTATATTCTGGCGGAGAAGGAATTATACATTCAGGCACTCGGCACATGGTATTACCTTGATCTTAATTCGGCATACGAAGATGAAGGATATTCCGACGAGCTGATAAAGAAAGCGGAAGAACTCGAAAGTCAGATCGGAGAAGAAGGATATTCATTCTCGGAAGTAACATCAACAGAAGATAGTTATACATTTGACACATATTTTACGGACAAATTCACAGAAATATATTCGGATTTCATCATAGATCTTATAAATGCTGAAGAGAAAGAAGCTATCATAACAAAAGAAGATGAAGAAAAGTTCCTGAAAACAATGGACACGTTCATAAAAAATATAAGTTTCAAAACGGAAGTGGACAAAAAGAGCCGTACGTATAAAAGCGTATACATGGATCTGACAGATGCGTTCAACGAGCTAGTGAGAATCATACAGGAAGACATCGAAGAGGAAATAAGGAAACATTCCGGAGATTACGAAAGCGAGATCGTTCCTGAGACGCCCACAAGTTTCAACAACGTTTCCATTGACATTACATATTCAAACGTCGGCAATGTTGAAGATGTAATCATCAGCGACACCATTAAAAATATTGCGGCAGATATTATGACATTGGCTGAATACTAAAGAAAATGCACCTGAATGGTGCATTTTTTATTGTAATTCAAATGATATGGTGATATAATACTCACAATTTTTCAAATAAATGAGGTAATTATGATCAGAAGAGCTGAAAATAAGGACATGGACAGAATAAATGACCTTCTTTATCAGGTGGAGCTCGTTCACTACAACGGAAGGCCCGATCTTTTCAAATGCGGTGCAAAGAAATATACCGACGAAGAGCTTATGGGACTTATTGCCGACGACAAGACGCCGATATTTGTTTATGAAGACGAAGACGGTATCGTGCAGGGATATGCGTTCTGCGTATATCAGCAGTATGTCGGAAGCAATCTCATGACCGACATCAAGACTCTTTACATCGACGACCTGTGCGTTGACGAAAACTGTCGCGGAAAACATATCGGAACGAAGCTTTATAAATACGTTCTTGAATACGCAAAAGAAAACGGGTTCTACAACGTAACGTTAAACGTCTGGGAGCTTAACCCCGCTGCAAAGAAATTCTACGAAGCCATGGGGCTTTCCGTTCAGAAGACCGGCATGGAACAGATATTATAATAAAAAAGCAGAAATGGAGTCCATTTCTGCTTTTGCTTTTTACTTTCTGTTACTCAGGCATTTCTGTCCTCTGCAAGGTTATGATCTCGCCGTCCTGTTCGAGAACAAGTGCATCGCCTTCCAGATCAAGTTTCGCACTGCCCGTTTCAGTCTGACCGAAAGCTTCTATCGTTATGGTGATTACACCCTCTTCGATCGTATAGGTCATGGGGAAAAGTGTTGCAAATCCCGTTCCGTCCTCATTGAATATGAACCCCATCCTTGAGCCTTCATATTCCGTAGTCCACGCACCGACGATGGCTTTTCGTATCTCATCATCAGTCATTCCCTTTTCTGAATTTCCGCATGCGACCAGACATAAACACAACATCACAGCAATTATTGATAAAGCAGTTTTTTTCATAAGATCCCTCCTTACTCAATTACATTTTAAATTCCATATTTTCATTTGTCAATATAAAATAATGCCACCTCACTTCCGAATGATACAACAATAAGATTATTTAGCGTTTTGCATATTTAAACAAAATAAAAGACAGAAATACTTTTAATTTCTGTCTTTCACCCCATAATTGCCGGGAAATTTGTATTTTATTTAAGTGCTCTGAGATACTGACCGAGAGCTACATATTCAAAGTATCTTTCGATCTGCTGACGTACGTCGTTATAACGGATCTCAAAGTGGAGATGCGGACCGGTTGAATATCCCGTTGAGCCCATATATCCGATGATCTGTCCCTGACGGACTTCGTCACCGAGTTCGCAGTTGAATTCGTTAAGGTGTGCATAAAGGGTCTTATAACCGTTTGCGTGTTTGACGATAACGCAGTTGCCGTATGTTCCGAACCATGTCGCCTTGACTACAACACCCGCGTCAGATGCATAAATCGGGGTTCCCGTTGCGTTTGCAATGTCGATAGCGCAGCCGTTTGTATGAGAACTTGTGCCGTAAAGTGTGGTTACCCTTCCCGTTGCGGGGATAAGGAACGTTCCTGTACTTACAGCCGGCGGAAGAGCCTTCGTTCCGTTTGCGATGATCTCATCTTTGGGATATTCAAGGATCTCTTCGCTGAGAACTTTTCTTTCCATTTCTTCGCCATTTACGTATGTTATGAGCGCCGTAACAGCTTTTTTTCCGTTTACTCCTTCGCTCTTGACTTTCGTTACGCCTCTGTAAAGAGATGAGTCATTTACCGTCTTTGTTCCATACGGGATCTCGTCGGTGTATTTTACTTCCTTGACCGTTCTGATCGTGAGGGCGGGTTTTGATGTTTCGCCGATACTGAAATCGTCTTTTCTGAACGTAAGGGCACTGAGGGCACCTTTTGCGGAAGATAGAGTTTCGGTGGATGCCTGCTGTGCCAGAAGATCCGGATCGATATCATCCTGTCCGCTGAGGTACTGCATGTAGCTTACCGCTTCGTCTACCGTATACACAGAGTTGATATCAACTATCATCTCCTCGACGGTAATATCCTGGAAAACCTCCATATCCTTGAAAACTTCATCCTCTCCTTCGCTTGAGAATGTTCCGAGGAAAGTATCAATGGCTTTCTGTGCCTCTTCCGAAGACGCAAGTCTTGCGGTCTCCGTTCCGTCGACCATGATAACTCCGCCGCTTGCGAAGATCGCCAGGTCACAGCGATAGACCGCTTCCTCACATTCCCTGACGTCCATAAGAGCATCTCTGTCGACGATGAACGTTCTCTTGGCGGTGAGAGTCTTTTCGTAATACATATTCTCGTTCTCATACCACTGACTCATATTTGCGTCGATATTCGAAAGAGCCGTCTGCATAGTTTCGATGTCCTTGACTTTTCCGAGGTAATATCCGTTTAATGTCACTTCATACCCCGTCGTAAAATCAACAATGAGACCTGCGGCAAGAACGCAGAGTAACAGGCATGCAATACGCTTATAGAGTTCTTTTCTCTTTAAGATATTATCCCATCCGTCGAGGATAGTATAAAGTCCGTAAAGATATATTGACTGATAAGAGTATACCTTTCTTTTTAGCTTATGGTAAGCTTTTACGAAGATACTTTCCGCATCTTTCTTTTTCTTTCTTACCTTCTTTGCTTTTTTGACGTTTTTGCCGTCTTTGTATTTATAATAATTCTTCTTTTCCGAAACAGCTTCGCGTTTAGCGTTTTTAACTTCTATCATCTCGGAAACGATATGTCTTCGGTTTTGTTTTTTTAGCTGTTTGTTAAACAGTTTATCAAGTTTTTCTTCTTCATTTTTCTGAAACCCGAAATTAAGATCCAAATGCTGTCCTCCTTTCAAAGTTGTTACATCTTTGTTACAATAAGTTTACCACATCTGACGCAATATTGCCATACTTTACGGCAAAAAAAGAAAGAATCTCAAATAAAAATACCACAAAGATGCACTTCGTGGTAAATCAAACTATTTTTGTGACTCAAAAGCTCTGAGAACAGCTTCTTCAAACATTACCTTTACTTCGTCCTTTGACTTTTCGAGAGTAATGGCAAGTTCACCGTAAAGCATATCTTCCGCAAGGCGGCAGTACTTCTCGTCGATCTGGCCGAGCTTTTTCTTTGCGGGGAGAGTGTTCTTTTTATAGTACACGCTTTTGATTATGAACACCAGATTCTCGCTGGTGTGGTCTGTCATAAGTTCCTGATAATGCTGATATGTCAGACGTGGATTCGAATTATGAAAGGTGTCCAAAGCGGTATCTTTGATTCCGTCAATGAGTTTGTCCGCTTCCGGTTTTGTCACAATCGCCCTTATCTTCACGTTCGCATCGACGGGAGTATAAATTACGCCCTCATGGTATACGGGGGACAGTGTATAATATTGCTTGTCGTCGTCACCTCCGATCGGTGATGCACCTATTTTTTCTACTCTGCAAACGCCTTCCTTGCCGTACACTACGTACGAGCCCACTTCAAACATCTTTTTCGCCTCATGTATAAAAGATTCATAATAATCTGCATATTCAGTATATCATTTATTCTTTAAAAATGTAAGTGCGAATTAATCACAATTTAAATTTTTTGTTTATTTTTGCAGTATTAATTGCGTTTTTTTTCGTGTTATGTCTAATCTTTATCGTTATACATCACATATTAATTATAATAATTAACTTTTACATAAAAAGACCCTCCGGTCTATACCGGAGGGTCGGATATTATTGATACTATTCTTAGAACATCGGAACTACAGCGCCGCCGTATGTTTCGTTGATGTATGTTTTGATAGCGTCTGTTTTAAGAACTTCAGCGAGAGCGAGGATACCTTCGTTCTTTTCGTTTCCTTCTTTAACAACGAGGATGTTTACGTATTCTTTGATAGCTTCTGATTCTTTTGATTCTACTGCGATAGCGTCAGCGATCTTGAGTCCGCCCTGAATAGCGTAGTTACCGTTGATTACAGCATAATCAACGTCTTCGAGAGATCTTGCAAGCTGAGCTGCTTCGATTTCTTCGATCTTGATGTTTTTCGGGTTGGATTCGATGTCGAGAACTGTTGCTGTGAGGCCTGCACCTTCTTTGAGTGTGATAATGCCTTCAGCTTCGAGGAGCATAAGAGCTCTTGCTTCGTTTGTCGGGTCGTTCGGAACAGCGATTGTTGCGCCTTCGGGGATTGCTGTGATGTCAGCAGGTGAGTCTGAACCTACATAAAGTCCAAGCGGCTCATAGTGGATTTCAGCTGCAACTACGAGGTGTGTACCGTTGTTAGCGTTGAAGTCGTTGAGATAGTTGATGTGCTGGAAGTAGTTAGCATCAAGTTCGCCGCTTTCAGTTGCTGTATTGGGGATAACGTAATCGTTGTATTCTACTACTACGAGTTCATAGCCCTTTTCAGCCATAGCTGTCTGTGCCTGTCTGAGGATCTCAGCGTGCGGTGTTACGCTTGCGCCGACTTTAACTGTCTTTGTTTCATCTTCTTTATTTCCGCAAGCTGCGAATGATACGCAAAGAGCGATAGCGAGAAGAACAGCGATAATTTTTTTTGCTTTCATTTTTTTACTCCTGTGTAAATTTTATTTATTGTCAAGCTCTCTTGTCTGAGTGCTTTGCAATACGTGATCCGATCTCCTGGAAGATCTGTACGACAATGATGAGAAGTGCGATGGTTACCCACGCAATGTCTGTCTGGTAACGGTAATAACCGTAGTTGATAGCGATGGCTCCGAGTCCGCCGCCGCCGACCATACCTGCCATAGCGGTATATCCGAGGATGGTTGTAATAGTGATAGCTGCGCCGACGATGAGTGACGGTTTTGCTTCGACGAGGAGCACCTTGAAGATGATCTGCTTTGCGTTTGCCCCCATTGACCTGGCTGCTTCGATGACGCCATAATCAACTTCCTTGAGGGAAGATTCGACCATTCTTGCGATATACGGTGCTGCGGAACCTACAAGCGGGACAATTGTTGCCGTAGAACCGATGGTCGTTCCGACGATAAATCTCGTGACCGGCATTATTGCAACGAGGAACAGGATGAACGGAATGGAACGAAGAAGGTTCACTGCCGTTCCGAGGACTTTGTTCACAACCTTGTTTTCCTTTATTCCGTCTTCGTCTGTGATATAAAGAAGTATTCCGACAGGAAGACCGATAATATATGCGACAAATGTGGATACAAGTGTCATATAAAGCGTTTCGCCGATACCTGCGGCGAGAAGTTTTATCATTTCGCCATTCAGATTACTCAACATAGCTGTCTTCCTCCTTATAAACTATTCCCTTCTTGTCGAGGTAATTTTCGATTCTTTCCACGACGCTCTGATCTGTCGGAAGCTGAAGGACCATCTGTCCGTATGCTTTGCCTTCGATGTTTTTCGTATTTGCAGCGAGGATATTTACTGCCGCGCGGCATTCAAGTGCGAGGTTTGAAATTACCGGTTCAAACGCAGTCGTTCCGTCAAAGACGAGTCTTAAATAGATCCCGCCGTCGCCGATAGAATCAACGCCTTCGCTCTTGGGAAGGATGAGTTCTCTTGCGATCTTTGATTTCGGCGCAAGGAAGATATCCTTGACATTGCCCATTTCCACGATCTCGCTGTGGTCTAAAACAGCGACTTTATTGCAGATCTGTTCGATTACTTTCATTTCATGAGTGATCATAATGATAGTAACGCCCATTGTCTTGTTGATCGTCTGAAGAAGTTCAAGAATTGAACGTGTGGTATTCGGGTCAAGGGCACTTGTAACTTCGTCACAAAGAAGAACTCTCGGATTTGTTGTGAGTGCTCTTGCGATGGCAACGCGCTGTTTCTGTCCGCCGGAGAGCTGTGCGGGATAAAAGTCAAGTTTGTCACCGAGACCTACGAGGGTAAGAAGTTCCGTCGCTCTCTTCTTCGCTTCCGCTTTGGGAACGCCTGAGATTTCCATGGGGAAACATACGTTCTTTATTGCAGTCTGCTGAGAAAGAAGGTTGAAGTTCTGAAAGATCATTGACATATGTCTTCTCGTCGCGAGAAGTTCTTTTTCCGAGATCGCGCCAAGATCGATTCCGTCAAAAACAACGCTTCCGCCGGTGGGAACTTCGAGATAGTTGATACATCTGACGAGAGTGGATTTGCCGGCACCCGAAAGACCGATGATGCCGAAAATGTCGCCGTCGTTTATGGTAATATTGATATTTTTAAGGGCAACGACTTCGTTTTCCGTGCCTTGGTTAAATGTTTTTGATAAATTTTTAAGCTCTATCAAAGCTGTCACCTCCACTATCATCACTCACTATCCTCAGGAAGGTGAGTGCATAAAAAAACAGGGAATACCTCCCTGCTATAAATTTCACAACATAATAATTATACTACCCGATGAAAGGTAAAACTACACACTTATGCACGCCTTATAACAGAAAGACCATCTTATTATTTTCGGTTTTCGGTATCGCACATGAGAAGACCCATGTGCATAGGCATGGACATAGCTTTTTTCATGATTTCCCTCTTGTAAAGTAGTTAAATGAATACTATCACAAAGCTACGATATTGTCAACAAAGAAGGCGAAATTTCTTGAAATTTCAAGGCATACGTCTTATTTGTATCTGCGAAAGTGTAACGTTACTCTGAAAACATATTCAGTTCATAAGCAGATGTTCATACGTTTCAAATCCGACAATATCGCCTGCTTCGCAATCGTAGTAACCTTCTTCATTGTGCAGGATATCCACATAAAGAGAAAAACTCGTTTTTTTCGATACTTCGCCATACATCCGGTTCAGAACAACATCCACCCTGACCGTATAGGTATTATCGTTTTCGGCATATATCGTCGTCTTTATGTCTTCGGGAACGATCTTTTCGTAGCCATGTCTTTCGGCATATTCGTCGATAATAAATGCATTCAGGGCAAAATCACGCCCAAGCCATTCAAGAGTGTCAGCTGAACAGATATCTTTATATCCGGGAAGATACATAAACAACGCTTCATACCCAAGCTCGTAACCGTATTCCGGTGCTTCTTTATAAAAATCCGTTTCTTTTAACTTCGAGAATCGTTCCGTGTCGCTTGTGAGTATAAGTTCTGTAAATTTTACCGCAACATCCATAGCTTCGCCTTTTGTCACGTTGTCCTTACATCCAAACAGCATGACCGGAATAATAAAACTGATCAGAATAAGTGAAATAACCTTCCTCATGTATGCTGCTTCCTCCCAGTATCTATATTCCGTCAACGAACACAAAACCCGACGAAGTGTCAGAGGGAGCGCGGTAAAAATAACCGGCAGCATTGTCGCGGACATACAGACTTACAGTCTGACCTGATGAATACACATGACCATAGTTATTGGTCACCCTGACTTTGAAAAAGATGCTGTCCCATTCACTTATCCTGATTCCGTCGAAAAGCTCCGTAAGGTCTATACGTGCAGTCATTTCTTCGGTCGTACTTCCGCTCATTTCAACGGATCTTATCATTTTACCGTTATGGTAACACAGAATTTCTGTCTTTACTGTTTCCAACCTGACGTCAAATACGGATGTCGAAAAAGCAGGGGCGTCTGTTGAAAATATGTATATTCCATTCACAGTCTTGCCATCTTCACCGATTTTCATTGCTTCCTCTTCATCAACCCACAGATCCGCAGTTTTATACGGAAGTACCTTCTTGTCAAAATCAAGGTGCGCGAGGATCTCGTTACGGATCATTCCTCCGTCATCAGCTGATATTATCACGCCCATTTTTCCCGTAACGGGAACAGATACGGTAGAGTAATATCTTCCCGTAAATTTATCATACTCAGCTGCTTTCGAAACGTCTTCTTTTCCGCAGTCAATTGTAAAATTCACTTTCGTATCTCTCTTTGCATTATTCAACAGCGCACTTAGAAAAATTTCTGCTGTATTTTTCACAGGATCATAGGATATGTAATCGTAAGAAAAACCCGCAACAACGGAAGTTTTGCCGGTAATGTCCGAGAATCTTATTTCGGTATCGTTGATGAAAGTATCCATTGTGTACTTTTGCGCCGAAAGTTTGTCCGATAACTGCCTGATCATGACATTCATCTCCCCTATTCTGCTGTTAAGCGACATATTCCACAAAAGCATACATCCGATAATGATCCACGAAAGGATACTTACGAGTTTATGGCTTTTTCTGCCCTTTTCGTCTTTTATGTCATATACAGGGATGTGTCTTTCACTCATTTCGGAAAGGCCTTTAAGATAATCTTCCAGTGCAGCGCTTATATCTTCCTTTTGTTTGTCTGTATCTTCTTCGATACCGAGAAGCCATGCGATGGAAACGTCGAATTTTTTCGAAATAAGGATCATGTTGTCCGTATCGGGGACTGATTGTCCCGTTTCCCGTAGTTAAAGATATTGGTTATGTATGAGTGCCAATGCCATTGTGCAATGGCACTCATATCTGTAATTTTACTCGATTTTGCCGATAAAGCGGTAGTAAATGTCAATATTCTGCTCTCGCATACCATCCTCAGTAGTTGCTTCATGAATGACGATCTTTTCAATGAGCGTATTCAGAAGCTCCGCTGTCAATTCTGTGGGGTTGGCGTACTGCTTGATGAGCGAAATCCACGTCTCCGCATCGACTGCTGTTTTCTTTTCAGACTCAAGCTCGGCAGACAGCCTTTCAATCTTCTCGACAAGCTCCTGCTGCTCGGTCTGATATTTCTGAGACATCATATTGAAGTTGTACTCCGTGATGCGTCCATCCGACCAGTCCTCATACAGTTTTGCAAACTTGCGGTCAATCTCCGTCCTGCGCTTCTCGGCTCTTGTCAGCTCTGCACTCTGCCTTTTTGCATTGGCGGCAATCTCCTGGTCGCTGGCTTTCAGCAGACGATGCAAAAGCTCCTTTTCATCCAACTGCGCCTGTCTCGATAATTCCTGTATTCTGGAAAGAACATAGGTGTAGAGGTAGTCATAGCGGACATAGTGGGCAGAACACTGTCTCAATCCTTGACCGTATTGGCTGCAAGTGTAATGGCTGTACGGTGTTTTGTTCTGATTGTTTGTCCCGAAGCGCATCGACCATCCGCAGTCTGCACATTTCACAAGACCGGAAAAGATTTGCGTGGTAGCGTCCTTCTGCTGTCTGCGGCGGCTGGCGATCTGTTCCTGCACCTGCTCAAAGACTTCCTTGGAGATAATAGCTTCGTGGGTGTTCTCCACTCTGAACCATTCCTCCTGCGGCTTGCGTACCTTTTTCTTGTTCTTGTAGGAGATGTTGGTCTGCTTGTTGTGTACGCTGTTGCCGATGTAGGTTTCGTCTTTTAAGATGCTCTTGATCTGCGCCAATGTCCACGCATACGCCTTTTCTTCCGATGCACCCTCGTAGATATGAGCAAATGTCCCATATCTCTGATAGTTCAGCCATCCGGCAGTAGGAACCTTTTCCTCTACCAACACCCTTGCGATTTTGGCAGCACCCGCCCCGTGTACGGCAAGGTCAA
>JAFXKY010000066.1 GCA_017531485.1 Eubacteriaceae bacterium
GATGCGGAGCATCGTCTCGCGGCGCGGGGGGTGGGTGGGCGGGACTGACAAAAAAGAAAAGTGCGACAGCACTTTTCTACCTTGACGACCTGAGAGGTATCTGCGGCAATCTTACGTGAAGATATATTTTACCTGGTTTATATTTGCACTTAAAATTGTTATGCTGCCCATAAATTCGACACTTGGAAAGGTTTTGTCTATTGACTGAGGCGTTTTTAAGCAATATAATTATGGGTACGACATATAAAAGGAAATGAAAAATATTTCGAAAGGAGCAAAAAATGCTCGAACTCAAAGATATAAAAAAGGTCTATAAGACAGGAGCCGAAGAAGTTCATGCCCTCAAAGGAATCGACCTTAAATTCCGCGAAAGCGAATTTGTGGCGATCCTCGGACAGTCAGGCTGCGGAAAGACCACAATGCTCAATATTATAGGCGGACTTGATCAGTATTCAAGCGGCGACCTCATAATAAACGGACGCTCCACAAAGGAATATAAGGACCGCGACTGGGACAGCTACCGTAACCACTCTGTCGGATTTGTGTTCCAGAGCTATAACCTTATTCCTCATCAGTCAGTCCTTCAGAACGTTGAACTCGCCCTCAGCCTTTCAGGCGTAAACAAGACAGAAAGAAGAAACAGGGCTATTGAGGCCCTTAAATCAGTCGGCCTCGGAGATCAGCTCAATAAAAAGCCAAGCGAGATGTCCGGCGGACAGATGCAGCGAGTTGCAATCGCAAGGGCGATCGTAAATAATCCGGATATCATCCTTGCCGACGAACCGACAGGCGCCCTCGACAGCGAAACAAGCGTGCAGGTCATGGATATCCTCCGCGAGATCGCAAAAGACCGTCTTGTTGTTATGGTTACTCACAACCCGGAACTCGCCGAACAGTACGCGACGAGGATCGTGCGTATGCTTGACGGAAAGATCATTGATGACAGCATGCCCATGAGCCCGGATGAAGTGCGTGAAGCTCTCGCAAAGACGGACGTTTCTCAGGCAAAAGAGAAAAAGCCGTCCCTTTCATTCAAGACGTCATTCATCCTCTCTCTCAAAAACCTCTTTACGAAAAAGGGAAGAACTCTGCTGACGGCATTTGCGGGAAGCATCGGAATTATCGGTATTGCGCTTATCTATGCGGTTTCCAACGGGACTTCCGGATATATCGACTCAATTCAGCAGGACGCCCTCTCAAGCTACCCGCTGACTATCGTATCCGATACGACGGATATGTCGTCGCTTATGACGTCAATCATCGGTTCTGTGGAAGACGCCCTTGATCAGGAAGACGGAACGTTCGTTGAACAGCAGATGATGAGCCATGTTTTTGCTCAGATGGGTAAAAACGACCTCGGTTCATTCAAGAAATATATTGAAAATCATTATGACGAGATCGACGAGTACGTAACCAACATTCAGTACGGTTACTCCATCACTCCCCAGATCTATACCACCGACGTCACAGGCGATATCATTCAGGTCAACCCGAGCAGCCTTTTCTCATCCGTTATGCCGGGAGGTATGGCATCGCAGTTTATGAATACGGGTGTTTTTACTGAAATGGTTTCCAACAAGGAAATGCTTTCGGAACAGTATGAACTTCTGGCAGGTGAGTGGGCAGATGAATACGACGAAATGGTGTTCGTGCTTCCGACGAAAAGCGGACTGACGGACTTCGTTGCATATTCCCTCGGTATGCTCGATCCGGGCGAAGTTGAAGAGATGCTCGAATCGTATATCGAAGAAGAAAATTATGTCCAGGACCGCGCGCCTGTGGAATGGACGTATGACGACCTTCTGAATCTGTCGTTCAGTCTTGTGAATTCGTATGATTATTATAAATACAACAGCGAATACGACATCTGGGAAGATATGAGGGACGACGATGAATATATCGACAAGATCGTAAAGACAAAAGGCGAAAAACTCAAAGTCGTCGGCGTCATCACCCCCAAATCTTCATCAACAATGGTGGGAATGGGCGTTGCGTACACACCGCTTCTGAAAGAACATATCATCAATAACGCAAAAGATTCAAAGATCGTCAAAGCCCAGATGGCAGACGAAGAAACCGACATCTTCAGCGGAAAGAAATTTTCCGAACTTGAAGAAGACGAAGGAAGCGGGCTTGAGTTTGAGGATATGATCTCCATCGACACAAAACTCCTTTCCGAAGCTTTCGGAGTGAAGATAACGGAAGATGATATCAACAACATCATGGCTCCGCACATGGAAAAGATCACTCTTTCCATCACCGCCGACACGACCCCTGCGTACACAGCCCTCAAAGAGATCACAGAAGACCTTACCAAAGGCATGATCAACGCATATATCGACAAAAACACCGACGAAAACGGAATGGTTACGATCTCTTCCGAAAACGCAGCGGCATTTGCCGCAGAATATCTCGTAAGCGACGAAGCAAAAGCTATTTACGGCTTCATCGAAACGGAATTCAATTTCCCGTCCGATGCCCTCGTCGGAATCTTCAACGGTATGCTCGGCCCCGTAATGGGCGGAATGGGTCAGTATGAAGGAATGAGTGTTCCCGCCGTCCTCGTAAAACCGTATGTCGATAAGATCATCGATGAATTTATGGCCAACGAACAGCTTGATGCGGCGCTTCTGCCTATCGCAAGAAGCATCACCGAAACGAATATGCAGGTGAAGATCATGACAAGCGTCGGCGAACTCGTCGGCGGAGTTATGGGAAGCCTTTCAAACGCATTTAACGTTGACGCAGAAAAGATCGCTTCCGCCTTCAAATTCAACATGACGGAAGAAGACCTCTCAAGACTTATGTCAACTCTCGGTTCAACTCAGGTCAACAGCTATGACACCAACCTCCGCAGACTCGGATATTCAGACCTCGACAAGCCTGTTGTTATCTCAATATATTTCCATGATTTCGAAACGAAGGATCACTTCATCGAATTCATCGAAAAGTATAACTCCGATATGGAATCTTCCGGCAGGGAAGAATATTCCATCAGCTATACGGACACTACGGCGATACTCATGTCATCCGTCAAAACAATCGTCAACAGCGTAAGTTACGTACTTATCGCGTTCGTGTCTATCTCTTTGGTGGTTTCGTCAATAATGATTGGTGTAATTACCCTCATCTCCGTTCAGGAAAGAACGAAGGAGATCGGTATTCTCCGTGCTATCGGCGCATCCAAGAAGAACGTTTCGAATATGTTCAACGCGGAAACCATGATCATCGGTTTTTCTTCGGGGCTTATAGGTGTTGTTGTTACTTATCTGCTCTGTATCCCCATAAACGCAGTCTTGCTGCACCTTACGGGACTTACGACACTTAAAGCATCCCTCCCGATTTCGGTGGGAATAATCCTCGTCATCATCAGCACCCTTCTTACGATGTTCTCCGGAATCATCCCGTCAAGAAGCGCTGCGAAGAAAGACCCCGTCGTTGCACTCAGAACGGAATAACTTGCATAAAACCCCGCTTCATTCAGGAGCGGGGGTTTTTATGTGCTCAGGTTAAAATATTGCGTCATTCACCTGCTTATGGTAAAATAAATATATGATATCTGCGAAATTGACATATCAGGAAAGCATCTGTTGCAGGAATTTGTGCGTTGTCTAAAATACATCAGGAGAAAAATGATGAAAAAGGATCTGAAAAGTAAACTGAAAAAAGTACTTATTTTTTGTGTTGTGGCAGCAGCTATTGCCTTTCCGATTACGCAGCTCGCGTTCAGAAATGGCGGACATTATGATCTTGCGATGGAGTATTTCAATACGGACACTGAATTTATTTCCGGATGCGGTGAATATATAAGCCACGGTCCTGTCATTTCCGGAGAGCTCCGCACATACTCCGAAGGCAAAGGGGATGCGGTGCTGAAATTTGATGTGAAGACGAATAAGGGAAAATATGATGTCATTCTCATTATGGAAAGACAGGACCGGGAGTGGCAGATCATCGGTTCACGCATAGAATGACTTTCCAAATGCGGATTCTACCGCAGTTCTACCGACGGTAGGTGTGAATTTTTACATCATTATGCTATGATAAGCCCGAAAGGAGCAGATTATGGATCAGGAAAAGACCGGAAGATTTATATCTCATCTTCGCAAGGAAAAGGGCCTCACTCAGGCTGCACTGGCAGAGATGCTCGGCATTACCGACAAGGCGGTCAGTAAATGGGAGACGGGCAGGAGTCTGCCGGATGCGGGGATAATAAGTGAGCTTTGCGGGATCCTCGGAATAAGCATCAATGAATTTTTCGCAGGGGAGAGGATCGAAGAAAGGGACATGGTGCGTCGCTCGGAAGAGAATATGCTGTCCGCTGTGGAAAGCATCAGAAACAGCAAAACGCGGTACCGCCGCTATGGCGCCCTTTACGGCACAGGGCTGGGAATGATCGTGACGTCGGTTCTGGTGGACGACAGCCTGAGGATATTCTGGGTATTGTTCGCTTTGAACCTCATATCCTTCGCCATGAACCGATTTTCCGTGAAAGAACAGAAAATGGGGGACATCGTCGCAGTCATGTCAGTCATCTCCCTTGCCGTCAGCATTGTCATCACATCTGACCTTCTTATTAACTACCTCTGGGGCATATATCACGCGTCCCTCGGCACGGAAGGCATCGGGATGTACAGCGTTTTCGGCAGGATCATATTCGGCGACAGACTGTGGTCTGTGGAAGGGTATCTGAAAGTATTCGTCAGGGCGCTGTGGGTAAGTGTGTTTTTTATTATCGAAAACGCAGTTATATGGTGCAGTCGTATACTGAATAAAAACCGAACAAATATTTGAAAAATATATTGACAGAACATACGTTTGATGGTATAATCCACTTGTCTTCATGCGGAGGGTGTGAGATACCCTGATATAATCCTCCGCGTTTTTAATCCGAAAAGGCAGATCCCGTAAAAAGGATCTGTTTTTTTATGTCCCCCTTACTTGTAAGGGGGAAAGATGACGCAGTCATCAGGGGGATCGGTGAGATATAAAAAGTGGGGGAGACAGGGATGTTCCACGAACCTCAACCCGACAAAATCCCATTTTGCCGGAACAGGGCGGATATACGGTGTTCTGACGCCCACATGGGGAAGGTGTCGGCAAAGCCGACGGATGAGGGGGCTTATAAACCGAAAAAAGCGAAAAAACGGTGCCCCTCCGCCCATCCCCCTGTCACCATCGCGGAAGTCGCCCGGTGACGTCCCCCTTACAAGTAAGGGGGAAGCGGCGCTCACATTCGCTCACTGCGTTCGCTCAGGTTCGCGCCGCAGGGGGATAGGCTTACATAAAAAGACCCGTATAATACAGGAAATGTATTGTACGGATCTTGAATTTTATGCGTAATATTTATCAAGCACGCTGGATTTGTTGTTTGCGTAACGCAGGATCTGTGTCGCATCAAGCGCGTTCACTTTCCCGTCGCCGTTTACATCCGCAAGGCTGAATAACCTTGTGTCTTTGCCGCAACCTTCGAGAACAGACGGCTTGTTGTTTGCATATCTGAGGATCTGCGTCGCATCAAGCGCATTCACCTTCCCGTCGTTGTTTACATCCCCGATCATTCCGTCGAGAAGCGCCAGCATCTTTACGAGAAGGGGATAATTTGTGAATCGCTCTTTGATGTCGTCGGATGATGAATTATACGTAAGCAGGATTGTTTCGAGTCTTTCTCGGTCCGCTTCCTCTGCGCCGCGGCTGTATATTTCATATATCTCGTCGTTCAGTTTTCCAAACGGGTCGGAGAAAGACGTTTTTTCGCAGCCTGTGCATTTTCTGTACGTCACTCCCGGAACAGGATCTTCGGGAGTGTAGGAAACCATGTTATGCCCCGTTGCGGGGATGGCAGTCTGAGGGGTGATGGTAACTGAGCATCTTTCGCATACTTTTCCGTCTGTCAGTCCGTCTTCCGTGCAGGTTGCCGCATATCCTTTGATAGTCACCTCGCTGTGACCGAGGGCAGGGATGATACTTCCGCCGCTGACATAGCCGCACTCCGTGCAGGGAGAGGATGAGTAACCGCTTTCCGTGCAGGTAGGCTCTTTTGTCGCTGAACCGTACGGATCGTATGTATGACCGATACTCATGACGTTGCTTGAAAGGCTCACTCCGCCGTTGAAATTGAACTGAATGCTGAATGTGCCTTCTCCGTTTGCCGTCACCTTATTTCCGTTTATGCTTATGTTGCCGCTTTTTTTCGTAATGGTATAGCTCGAAGGATCGATCTTTGAGCAGGCATAACCGTTATAAGCCGCAATTCCGTATTCCGCACTCTTCCCGGGACATATCTTTTCCGTGATGCCGATGCTGTTTCTTGAGAGAAAGCTTTCGTCAGGGGAATATATCGCAAGGTTGACCACTGCCGTCGAAACGGGAACAGTAAATGTCTTTACTGCCGTTCCGCCTGTGGAGTGGCTTGAATATGAATTTTTGGAGAATATCTGTACCCATGTCCATCTTCCGAGCTCCGGCTGATAAAACGCACCGATGCCGATTGACTTTACTGTACTGTCAAGCATTGCGGCGTTATGGCCGGAGGAGTTTTTCCATGCGGTGAACGCGGAATATGCTGTGTACTGCGCTATGGCGATATTTTCAAACTTCGCGCCTTTCGGTTCGCCGTTTGAGTATTTGTAAGGATATCCCGTATACCACTTTGTGTTGTTCGGGCGGGTGTGGCTGTAAAGTATGGAATTTTCCGCCGCCCTCTGCATGGCGAAATTCAGAAGGTTTTTGTCCATGGTAAGTGCGGGAAGTCCGTTCCGGGCGCGGTGCTCATTTGTAAGGCGCAGTATCTCATATGCCGCGTCATAATCACACGTCCCCGTAACCTTCACCTCAAACTTGTATTCCGCGGCAAACGTGACGGACGGAATAATTATCAGAATGAAAAGTATTAAAATCGCAATTATTTTTTTCATGGTCTTCTCCTGTCTTTGTCTATGGGAATTTTATATTTAAAGGGGCTGTGTTGTCAAGAAAAAAACTGCCCGTCAGGGCAGTTTTGTATTTTATCAGAGTACTTTTTTAAGGAACATTCCCGTATAGCTTCCTTCGACCATCGCAACTTCCTCAGGTGTGCCTGTCGCGACGATGTTTCCTCCTTCGTCGCCTCCTTCGGGGCCGAGGTCAATGATGTGGTCGGCACATTTTATCACATCGAGGTTATGTTCGATGACGATGATGGTGTTTCCCGCATCGCGAAGTCTTGTCAATACGTCAAGGAGCCTGTCCACATCCGCTGAATGAAGCCCTGTTGTCGGTTCGTCGAGGATGTAAAGGGTCTTGCCTGTGGATTTTCTCGAAAGCTCCGTTGCGAGCTTCACCCTCTGCGCTTCGCCGCCGGAAATGGTGGTTGACGGCTGACCGAGGCGGATATATCCGAGCCCTACGTCATAAAGCGTCTTGACTTTTTCATATATCCTCGGCTGATTTTCGAAGAAGACCATCGCTTCGTCAACGCTCATATCAAGAACGTCGGAGATGTTCTTTCCTTTGTATGTTACGGAGAGGGTCTCGTTGTTGTAACGTCTGCCGCCGCATACTTCGCATGATACGTATACATCGGGCAGGAAGTTCATCTCGATCTTTACTATTCCGTCGCCCATACAGCTTTCGCATCTTCCGCCTTTGACGTTGAAGCTGAAACGGCCTTTTTTATATCCGCGCATCTTCGCTTCGTTGGTGGAGGCGAAAAGATCCCTGATGAGATCAAACATACCCGTATACGTCGCGGGGTTTGAACGCGGCGTTCTGCCGATGGGGGACTGATCTATGGTAATGATCTTATCAAGGGCGTCATCTCCCGTGATCCCGTCATGTTCAAGGGGATTTTCAAGGGCACGGTGAAGCTTTTTCGCCATGGCTTTTGAGAGGATCTCGTTGACGAGAGTGCTCTTGCCTGAGCCCGAAACGCCTGTGACGCAGGTAAATACTCCGATGGGGAAGTCTGCGTCGATGTTTTTGAGGTTGTTTGCCCTTGCGCCTCTGACGGAGAGGACTCTGTCGGAGATCATCCTCTTTTCGGGAACACGGATCTTCTTTTCTCCCGAGAGATACTGTCCCGTTATTGATTCTTTGACGTTTATCACTTCCTCGACCGTTCCCGCAGCGACGATGTTTCCGCCGTTTTCTCCTGCTCCCGGGCCGATGTCGACGATATAATCCGCCTGACGCATGGTGTCTTCGTCATGTTCCACTACTATAAGGGTGTTTCCGAGATTGGTCAGGTGACGGAGAGATGCGATGAGCTTTTCGTTGTCCCGCTGATGAAGTCCGATGCTCGGTTCATCAAGGACATAAAGCACACCTGTGAGCTGGGAACCGATCTGCGTTGCAAGGCGGATCCTCTGACTTTCTCCGCCTGAGAGCGTCGCGGCGCTTCTTGCGAGGGAAAGATAATTAAGCCCCACGTCGGACAAAAATCCGAGACGTGCGTTTATTTCCTTTAAGATCAGGTTTGCGATGCTCATTTCCTTTTCGGAGAAGTTACATGAATTCAGAAATCCGATACATTCACCGATGGACATCTCCGTGATGTCAATGATATTTTTTCCTGCAACAAGTACAGACAAACTGTTGGCGTTGAGCTTCTTTCCGCCGCATGAGTGGCAGACGGTGTTGAGCATATATCTTTCGATCCTTTCCCTCATCATTTCCGAACCTGTCTCTCTGTGACGGCGCATAAGGTTGTTGACTACGCCTTCAAAAATGACATTTTGTTCTTTGTGACCTGAGAAATAGCTGTTGAACTTAATGTGAAGTACTGTGTCGTCGCCGTAAAACAGCGCATTGAGGAATTCTTCGCCTGCATCCTTCATAGGCGTATCAAGGCTTACTCCGTAAGCCTTTGCAAGCTCTGTGATTATTGAGAAATAATATCCGTCTTCGTCCGTGTTGTAAAAATTCAGCGCGCCCTGCGAAAGGGAAAGGCTCTTGTCCGGCATGAGAAGATCTGTGCTGACGGAGCGGTGATAACCTATGCCGCTGCATTCCGGACACATCCCGAAGGGGGAGTTGAATGAAAAATCCCTGGGCTCGGGCTTGTTCATGGAAATGCCGCAGTCCACGCAGGCAAAATTCTCGCTGTAAAGCTTTTCGTCGTCATCGGTCTTTCTGATGACGAGTCCGTTTGCGAGTCTGAGAGCCGTTTCGATGGAGTCAGTCAGACGGCTGCGGACAGAGTCCTTGATGATAATACGGTCCACAATGACGGAAATATCATGCTTCTGATTTTTGTTCAGTTCGGGCCATTCGGAGAATTCGTGGATCTCTCCGTCGACGAACGCGCGGATATATCCCTTCTGTGCGCACTGCTGGGCGAAGGTCTTGAAAGTACCTTTTTCCTGACGTACGACGGGAGCGAGGATCTGTACCCTTGATCCTTCCCCGAGGGACATGAATTCATCAACGATTGTGTCTATGGACTGACTTTCGATGACTTTTCCGCATTTCGGACAGTGCGGGATACCGATCCTTGCGTATAACAGACGGAAGTAGTCATAAATCTCCGTAACCGTTCCCACGGTGGAACGGGGGTTTTTGTTTGTTGTCTTCTGATCTATGGATATTGCGGGAGAGAGTCCTTCGATGCTGTCCACGTCAGGTTTGTTCATCTGTCCGAGGAACTGCCTTGCGTATGCGGAAAGACTTTCGACGTATCTTCTCTGTCCTTCGGCGTATATCGTATCAAATGCGAGGGACGATTTTCCCGAACCTGAAAGGCCTGTGAAGACGACGAATTTCCCTCTCGGGATCGTCAGGTCGATGTTTTTGAGGTTGTTCTCTCTTGCACCTTTTATAATAATATTATCATTCATATCTGCCTCATTATCTGTGTTGTATGATAAGTGTAAAGGTTTTGTCACTTTGCTATTATACTACAATGAATTTATATTGAAAAGACAAATTTTAAAATATATGTTCGGTTTTTTGTGTGGTTTGTACGCATGCAACGAAAAACTGAACGCTGAACAGTTTATTTAAGGACTATCAGGCGGTATATTGACTTTATGTATAATTCTCTGACGAAAAAACAGCGGTTCGCATATGGGATTTTTGTACGATATGCCTGTACAATACGGCAGTATGCTGTGTTATAATATAGGCGTAAAATAACAAAATAAAAATCAGAATGGAGACTTTTTGACAAATGGAAAGAGTACCTTTTAATCCTGCAGAACTCGAAATCGCGGGCGAATACGCTCCGATGTTCCCGGGCTTCCCCGGCACACCGTACTTCACAACACCGATCACACCGAGAGAAAACAACAAGATCGCTTTCCTCGATCACGAAACACCGCTCTGGCTCCCGTGCGGCGACTATGTAATGTTTGCTCCGAAAGTAAACCCGGACAACATCGCTCGTTGCTTCGTATTTGACGCTGTAGGTCAGACACCGGATGAAAAACAGGCTGTAGCTGACAACGGTTTCAAAGATATGTTCGGTATCGAATGGGTATACGTACCGACAGCCGGTGGTTCAATGGTTAAACCGGGCAACCCGACAGTAGAAGACGCTAACGATCTCGCTGACGTAGTTAAATGGCCGAACATCGAAGAATGGGACTGGGAAGCATCAAAAGAAGCTAACAAGGACTTCGTAGCAGGCAACAGAAGCGTTCAGGGATGGTTCCTCAACGGTCTCTTCGAAAGACTTATCTCTTTCATGGACTTCGAAAACGCAGTTGTAGCTCTCATCGATGAAGATCAGAAAGAAGCTGTTCACGCTTTCTTCGCAGGTCTTTGCGATCTTTATGAAAAGATCTTCGACAAATACATCGAATGCTACGGCATGGACTGGCTCTTCTTCCATGATGACTGGGGTTCACAGCGTGCACCGTTCTTCTCAGCAGAAACATGCCAGGAAATGCTCGTACCGTACGTAAAACGTCTTGTTGATTACTGCCACTCTAAAGGCGTTATCTTCGAACTTCACAGCTGTGGTTCAAACGAACCCCTCATCCCGTGCATGATCGAAGCAGGCGTTGACATCTGGACACCGATGGCAAACATCAATGACGTACCGAGATTCTACGAAACAGTAGAAGGCAACCTCAAATACGGCATCTACGCTCCGGCACTCGCTCCGACAGCTACAGAAGAAGAAGTTGACGCAGCAGCTAAAGCTTACGTTGAAGCTTACACAAAGAACGGCAAAGTTATTTCCGGCGGTGGATTCGGAACAACACAGGCTTTCAAAGCTAAAGTTTACGAATACTCAAGAAAAGCTCTTAACTAATTTAAGTTTTACTTACAAAGACCCTCGTCGAGGGTCTTTTTTTCGTAATTCTCTTGACAATTATATTAGTAAATGTATACAATATTTGCAATATCATGAAAAAGGAGAAATGGTATGTGTAAAAAAATAGTATCTATGTTACTCGTAATGCTTTTCGTCATGTCATTTTTACCGATAGCGAAGGTAGATGCTGCAAGTACATATTGCTGGCCTGTCAGGGGTGCAGGAACAAAAATTTCTCAGGACAGTCATCCCGCTCACATTGCTTACGATATTATCGGAGGCACGCTTGATATTCTGTCGTGTTATGACGGTGAGGTAATAACTGTATACTCCGGTTGCAATAACCAGTCAAATATGACTGTATCATGTAAAGCGGGCGGACGATGTGATCCCAGCCATGGTTATACAACAGATCCGAAATTATACGGATATTGCAATAAAGGTTTTGGAAATGGTGTCGTAATAGAGAATCACGACGGAACAATTGCTTCTTACGCACATATGGCATCTGTTTCTGTAAAAGAAAAGACGGAAGTCACAAAAGGGCAGAAAATCGGAGTGATGGGAAATTTCGGCTTATCGGATGGCCGGCATCTGCATTTCAATCTTGAAAATCCGAAAGATAACTTCCTTGATCTCAGATACCATGACTTCATATATACCGACAATTCCGGCAACTTTGTAAATTCGGATCCTGTTTCGTTCAGCGGATTTACCGGTTCTAATCCTCTCGGAACGTATAAAGTGGGTTCTAAAGACGGTGTCTTTATAGCTACTCTCAAGGCAGGTAATTCAAGCGTTCCGTTTAATACGCCTCAGTATGGAGAACATAAGAATATTGTGTTGAAAAGTGGTGTCGAAGTGTTCAAAGGAGATACATTGATCGGAAGCTGTGGCATTTATAATCCGGAGATTACAAATTCAGCAAAAGCAATTTATCTTTGTTTTGAAGTTGGTGATTTGTTTGATGCAGCAGGCGGTAGTTCTGATATGATTGAGTCCCTTTCTAACGGTGATTATAGATATCGCTTCTATGCTAATATCGGTACAAAAACTTATTATAGTGAGTTTCGTGCATACAAAATTACCGACGCCCCAACGCAGGCTGTAACTAATATAAAGGTCACATTCAACGCGAACGGCGGAAGTGTGGGTACATCTTCAAAGACAGTAAAATACGATTCAACGTACGGCACACTTCCCACACCGACGAGAACAGGCTATGAATTCCAGGGATGGTATACGTCAAAGTCCGGAGGAAGCAGGGTGACTTCATCAAGTACAGTGACTGCGGAGTCTGATCATACGCTTTATGCTCGTTGGAAAGCTGTTAAAATGACAGTGAATTTTGATAAAACAGACTGCAGGGTCGATTATTCATCCAAGACTGTAACGTATAATAGTTCATATGGAGGGCTTGCCACACCCAAAAGAGAAGGTTATACATTCCTCGGATGGTATACAAAAAAAGATGGTGGGGAAAAAGTAACTGTAGATACTATTGTGACGAAAACAACCGATCACACCCTCTACGCTCACTGGGAAAAATCTTCGTCAGGCGATGGCGGTGGCGGACAGTCGGGAACGATAATCGCAAAGAGTCCTGTTAAATTCACTGAGTTCATAGGAGAAAATCCTTATGGCGGAAAGTATTACATCGGAAAAGACGATGCGACGCTGATAGTAACAGTAACGCCGAATATAAGCGGCTTTTCCATAAAAAATGTTGACAGGGTAGGCATAGAGCTTTACAAAGACGGAGTATATTTTGCAGGAAAAGAAGAAGATGCCAACGGAACCGATACGCTTCTTTATGCATGGTACGGAGTAAAAGATGAACTCGGTAAGACGCTGACGGCAGGAAATTATACGTATAAATTCTACGTAAAAATAGGTCAGGCTGTGCATTACAGCGAGGAAAGGAGCTTTGTCATAAACGGTGATGTAAAGATCACATTCAACGCGAACGGTGGAAGTGTGTCAACTGCATCAAAGACCGTAAGATACAACTCAACATACGGAACACTTCCGACACCTGCAAGAGACGGATATGAATTTACCGGTTGGTATACGAAAGCTTCCGGCGGAAGCAGGGTGAAAGCATCATCCACCGTAACCAATTCAACTGATCATTCTCTGTACGCACAGTGGAAAAAGCCGACAGTAACCAAGCTTGAGATTCTGACAATGCCTGTAAAGACTGCTTATTTTGTCGGGGAAAAATTTTCTGCTGACGGACTTTCTTTCAGAGTAACATACAGCGATGGCACAACGAAAATAATTACAGACGGATGGACTGTCAGTACCGTTGATATGAGCACAGAAGGAACGAAGACTGTAAATGTTCAGTTCGGGGAAAAAAGCGTGACGTTTGAAATTTCGGTAAAAAAAGCCGAAGTTAATGAGCCTTATATTACGAGTATGGTCGTAACGAAGCTTCCTTACAAGACTGCATATTTCATTGACGAAGAGATCCAGCTTGCTGGAATCGAAGTTACCGTAACATTTTCTGACGGAATAACGAATGTCGTTTACGGTGATATTCAGATTGTTGATGAACGTATTTCACAGGCTGATCCGTTAAAAAAGATTGTTACAATTGCATATGGCGGAAAGACTGCAGAGTTTGTTGTTGATCTCGTAAAAATAAAATACTTCCTCGGTGATGTTAACAATGACGGTAAGATAAATGCCCTTGATGCAACACAGATTCTCAGATATGCCAATAATAAGTCCTCAGTTATTGATTTAATGGACCGTGAAGAGGCTTATGGAAAAGCAGACGTTAACTGGGATGAAAAAATAAATGCCCTTGATGCCACGCAGATTCTGAGATATGCAAACAATAAAAACAGTATCCTTGACGGGTTACTGTAATACAGCGGCTCTTCGGAGTCGCTTCTATTATTTTATTTATTATGTTTTAAATCGTAACATAATATGATATAATCTTTAACGGAAAATATCAGCCTTTCAGCTGAAACATATAAAGAGAGGTAAAATATGAAAATAACGAACGACATTAAATACGTTGGCGTCAATGACCATGAAATAGACTTGTTTGAAGGACAGTATGACGTTCCCAACGGCATGGCTTACAACTCATACGTCATCATGGATGAAAAGATCGCCGTTATGGACACGGTGGATGCGAACTTTACTCATGAATGGCTTGACAATCTCCACGAAACACTCGGAGACAGAAAGCCGGATTATCTCATCGTTCAGCACATGGAGCCGGACCATTCGGCAAATATCGTGAATTTCACGAATGTATATCCCGAAGCGAAGATCGTTTCTTCCGCAAAGGCATTTGTGATGATGAAAAAATTCTTCGGAGTTGATTTTGCGGACAAGCAGATCGTTGTGGGAGATATGGACACCCTCAGCCTCGGAAAACATACCCTCACATTCGCAACAGCTCCCATGGTGCACTGGCCGGAAGTCATCGTGACATACGACAGCTTTGACAAGGTCCTTTTCTCAGCAGACGGCTTCGGCAAGTTCGGAGCGCTTGACGTTGAAGAAGACTGGGCATGCGAAGCGAGAAGATATTATTTCGGCATCGTCGGAAAATACGGCAATCAGGTGCAGAGACTTCTCAACAAGGCATCCTCTCTCGACATTCAGATCATCTGTCCGCTTCACGGACCTGTCCTCACAGAAAACTTAGGTTACTACATCAATCTTTACAACACATGGTCATCTTACGAATCCGAAGACGAAGGAATCGTCATCGCGTACACTTCTGTTTACGGCAATACCAAAAAAGCCGTTCTCAAACTCGCGGATATGCTCAGAAGAAACGGTTGCCCGAATGTTGTGGTAAATGACCTTGCGAGATGCGACATGGCGGAAGCTGTGGAAGATGCATTCCGTTACAACAAGATCGTCCTTGCAACGACGACATACAACGCAGAGATCTTCCCGTTCATGAGAGAATTCATCAACCACCTCACAGAACGCCGTTTCAGAAACAAGACAGTTGCGTTTATTGAAAACGGAAGCTGGTCACCGCTTGCGGCGAAGGTGATGAAGAGAATGCTTGAAGAATGTGACAACCTGACATATGCGGAAAATACTGTTACCATCGACAGCGCCCTTGATGAAGTAAGCTCAGCACAGCTCGAAAGTCTTGCAAAAGAGCTTTGCATGGAATATATCGCACAGCATGGCGAAAACGTAAATAAACACGATACAAAAGCCATGAACAGCATTGGTTACGGACTTTATGTCGTAACGACAAATGACGGAGAAAAAGACAACGGTCTTATCGTAAATACTGTCACACAGCTTACGACGACACCTAACAGAGTGGCTGTTACAATCAACAAGCAGAATTATTCACACCACGTCATCAGACAGACCGGCAGGATGAACGTAAACTGCCTTACTGTTGATACTCCGTTCAGCATCTTCGAACGTTTTGGTTTCCAGAGCGGAAGAAATGTTGACAAATTCGAAGGTATGGAAGTTCTCCGTTCAGACAACGGACACATTTTCCTTCAGAGATACATCAATGCGTTTATGTCGCTTGAAGTTGAAAACTACATCGACATGGATACGCACGGAATGTTCATCTGCAACGTAGTGGAATCAAGGGTTCTTTCAGACAGAGAAAGTATGACATATGCATATTATCATCAGAACGTCAAGCCGAAACCGCAGACAGACGGAATCAAAGGTTATGTCTGCACCGTATGCGGATATGTTCACGAAGACGACAATCTTCCGGAAGACTTCATCTGTCCGCTTTGCAAGCATGGTGTGGCAGACTTTGAGGAGATCAAATAGGATATTGTATTTCAGAAGACACTCCGGTGTCTTCTTTTTTGTGGTATGTCCCCCTTACTACGTAAGGGGGAAAGCGGCGCGTGGTGCCGCAGGGGGATCGGTGAGATACGGATAGTGCGGGAAGGGCGGATGAGTCACCGCGCGGTGCGGAACACACGGATCTTTACATTCCCTCAGTATTCAACCGGTCCCTCAGTCACTCCGTGACAGCTCCCTTATAAATAAGAGAGCCTCTCTGTCCCCCTTACTGCGTAAGGGGGATAAGGGGGATCGGTGAAAGAAAAATTCCGGGGAACATGAAAATGCGCTTTTCAAAAACAATTCTCACGATTAATCAAACAACATATGGATAATTTCAGGGAATTATGGTATTATTAATAAAAAACACGAAACACAATCATTAAAGGAGAAAAATATGTCAACAGTACACATCGGAGCCGAAAAAGGCGATTTCGCAAAAACAGTCCTTATGCCGGGAGATCCCCTCAGAGCAAAATTTATCGCTGAAAATCTCATGGAAGATGCAGTCCTCGTAAACTCAGTAAGAGGTATGCTCGCTTACACAGGTTATTACGAAGGAAAAAGGATATCTGTAATGGGTTCAGGTATGGGCATGCCGTCGATCGGTATTTATTCTTACGAACTCTTCACGGAATTCGACGTTGAAAACATCATCCGTATCGGCACAGCAGGCGGTTACAGCGAAAAAGTACACGTACGTGACGTCATCCTCGCTCAGGCAGCATGCACAAACTCAAACTATGCCGCACAGTACGGCCTCCAGGGCACATTCGCTCCCATCGCTGATTACGGTCTTCTGAAACAGGCTGATGAATATGCAAAAGAGCTCGGAATCGACGTTGTTGTAGGAAATACACTTTCAAGCGATATGTTCTACAACGCAGACGGTGAAGCATGGAAGAAATGGGCTGACATGGGCGTTCTCGCTGTTGAAATGGAAGCAGCTGCGCTTTATATGAACGCTGCAAAGACAGGCAAAAAAGCCCTCGCTATCCTCACTATCAGCGACCACTTCATTTATGACGACATCACAACAGCCGAAGAAAGACAGAACACTCTCATCGACATGATGAAGATCGCCCTCAAATTCGGCGAATAATATATCTCGTCTGAAAGACTGAAAGTTGCAAAAGTTCGGTTTGTGCCGGACTTTTGCTTTACGTTTTGAATAAACGGAATAATGACAAATATGGATAAGATAGCAAAATTACAGGAAATAATAACAAACAGCGACAACATCGTCTTCTTCGGCGGTGCGGGAGTCAGCACGGAATCCGGCATACCCGATTTCAGAAGCGTTGACGGGCTTTACAATCAGAAATATGACTATCCCCCGGAAACGATCCTTTCCCACACTTTCTTCATGGAGAACACAAAGGAATTTTACCGTTTTTATCACGACAAGATCATCTTCAGAAACGCAAAGCCGAACGCAGCACATCTGAAGCTTGCGGAAATGGAAGAAGCGGGAAAGCTCCGCGCGGTAATAACGCAGAATATCGACAATCTGCATCAGGCGGCGGGAAGCAGGAAAGTGTATGAGCTGCACGGAAGCATCCACAGGAATTACTGCATGGACTGCGGCAAATTCCACGACTTTGATTACGTTGCCGATTCAAAAGGCATCCCCACATGCCGCGACTGCGACGGCATTATAAAGCCGGATGTTGTATTGTACGAAGAAGCCCTCGATCAGCAGATCCTCATTGATTCAATGAACGCCATTGCAAACGCCGACGTTCTCATCATCGGCGGAACGTCCCTTGCGGTATATCCTGCGGCAGGACTTATCAATTATTATACGTCAGACAAGCTCGTCCTTATCAATAAATCACAGACACCTTACGACAACCGCGCGGATCTTGTGATCAACGAGCCTATCGGTGAAGTTCTCTCAAAAATAATCCTCTGAGGTCAGTATGAAATACGGAGTAATAGACATCGGTTCCAACACCACCAAGGCATTTGTTTATGACAGCGAAGACAATTACCGCGTCACGGACAGCCTTCACCGCCCCACAAAGCTGATAAATTACATTTCCGGCGGAATAATGAATGAAGACGGAATAAATGCCGCAATAAAAGACATTGGTGAACTGAAAGAATTCCTCATCGGCGAAAAGTGCGACGAGATTTTTTCGTATGCAACATCTGCGACACGTGACTGCATCAACTGCGGTGAAATAATTGAGAAGATCAACACCTCCTGCGGTCTTTCCGTAGACGTGCTTTCGGGAAAAGCGGAAGCGCTTTGCGATGCAAAAGGTGCGACGCTTCTCGGAATGAAGGATTTTTTATGCATCGACCTCGGCGGCGGCAGCGCACAGGTGTGTGAATACCGCGGCGGAGAGCTTCTCACAGCCCTCAGCTGGCCCATCGGCGCTCTCAGGACGAAAAAGGTCCTTGGAGGAACAGACTTCCCCGACGAAGAGCTGGAAATGAAGACAGTAGCACTCATCAAAGGGTATATCGGAGATGTCAGAGCGTCTGAAGACGATCTTCCCGCAATCATCATGGGCGGAGCGTCCCAGTCCTGCAAGAAGATCATGGGACATCTCGGCGTATTGATGAATCAGACAAACAAAGAGATATTTTACTTCATCTACAAAAGGCTTCAGGCAAAATCCTCCGAAGACAGAATGAATCTTCTCAGGACATACGTTCCTCTCCGTGCGGAGATCCTGGGATATGCGCTTCTGATCCTTCATACGATAATGGATCAGCTGAAGGTGGGAAAAGTCATATTCACGGAAAAAGGTTCCCGTGAAGGATATCTTCTTTACAAACTCGAGGATACGGATTTCTCCGAAATTGTCTGATACAGTATTCTTTTTTTAAAAATCATGCGTAAAATATGGAAATAAGAGCCATAATGTGTTAGAATATCTGTTAGTCAATAAATTGGCAGGGAAAAAATATGAGTAATAACAACAACAACAGCAACATTCACTGGTCGGACATAACAAAGATTCCGAATTTATTATCGCTCTTCAGGCTGTTTCTCATACCGCTTTGCGTATACACCTTTGTTTCTCCGAAGTATGAATCATGGGTGCCGTTCGTGGTGATATTTGTGTCTTACATGACGGATATCCTCGACGGGTACATCGCGAGGAAGTACGATATGATAACAGGTCTGGGGATGTTTCTTGATCCGCTTGCGGACAAGCTCACTCAGGTAGTATTTTTGTTTGCGCTTTATGTGGAAGGATGGGTTCCGAAGATCATATTCGTGGTTCTGGCAGGAAAGGAATTCCTGATGATGTGCGGAACGGTATTTCTGAAAAAATATTTAAAGAACAACATCATCCCCGCGAACAAGTTCGGCAAGCTTGCGACAGGTCTTTTTTACATCTCCGTAGGGCTCTTGCTTTTAGGATTCAGGGAAATTGCGATCCCGCTTTTATACGTAACGATGGTATCTACCGTAATCGCGTTCATAAGTTATTCCGTGATCGTTTACGGCATGCTCAGGGAGCAGAAAAAACACTGAATAAGAAAACTCCGCAATGCGGAGTTTTTTATGTTGGCATCCTTTATGCCGCAGGGGATTCATAACCTGTTGACATCCCCGAAGATGGGTGTTAAGCTATACCAAAGAGGTAAAACATGAATCATATTTATACACAGACCCTTTCAACTCCCCGCCTTACCCTCAGGCGTGCGGAAATGAAGGATGCGGAAAAACTGTTCGAAAACTGGGGAAGACACGACGACACTACGAGATACGTCCTGTGGGATACTCATAAAGACGTATTCGACACGAGAGTATTTCTCAGGACATGGGTGAATTCATATGTGTCTTCAGATGTATACAGATGGATAATCGTAATAACCGAAACGGATGAGCCTGTCGGCACTATCTCCGTGGGAAGCATGAATAAATTAATGGGGATATGCGACGTCGGCTACTCCATCGGTCCTTCTTTCTGGGGGAAGGGATACGCCACGGAAGCCCTCGGCGCAGTTGTGGAATTTTTATTTACGAAAGTCCGCTGCAATAAAATAACCGCATCCTACATGGCGGAAAACGAAAACAGCGGAAATGTCATGCGAAAATGCGGCATGACACAGGAAAAACTTCTCAGAAACAGAAACCTCTCCACCTCAACGAGAAAAATAAAGACAGACGTTTTTGTTTATTCTTTGAAAAGGGAGGAGTATTTTTCTTCAGAAGACTCCGGTACCCTTTAAAATCCCTGTTTCCGGGAGAATACTTCTTGACTTTAAGATATGGTTTTGATACAATATTCAGACGAGGAGATGAATATCAGATGAAAAATACTACAAATGAAAGCTTGATTTCTCCGTCTATCGACAGTCTTTTGGAGAAAGTTGAAAATAAGTACGTCCTTGCACTCTTATCAGCAAAAAGAGCAAGAGAACTTTTCGAAGGTGACGATGTGACCATCGATGAATATTACATCAATAAAGTTACCACAGCCATTAACGAGATCGATAAGGGCAAAGTAACTTATGTTCACGGCGCAGACGATGAAGAATGCGAAGAATGTGAAGAAATTTCGGAAGAAGATGTTTCCGAAATGTAATTTTCGGTGGTAAAATGTATGTAAAGGTATTTTTGGAAAACAATTCGGTGGCTGTTGACCATGTTTTTGAGTACAAAGTGCCGGAAAAATTCAGACGTATAATCAGGCCTGCCATGCGTTGTGTTGTCCCTTTCGGAAAGGGCAACAAGCTTTGTCAGGCTTTTGTGGTTTGCGTCGAAAACGAGAGCGAATATGATCCGGAGAAATTAAAGGAGATCGTGGATGTGGTGGATGTAATGCCCATAATTCCCGATTATCTCATGGACGTTGCATATTTCCTTCGGGATGAATATTTCTGCACGTTCTCCGAAGCTCTCAATACGGTCCTTCCCGCAAACGAGAAGATCGTAAAACGCCTGAGCTACTCCGCAACGGACGTCATTCCCGAAGAGGACGGGATAATCCGCGAGATATATGATTTACTTTCCCAGAAAGGCGAAAGAAATACTGCATATCTCAGCACCAGGACGGAGTATTCCCGGAGCGAGATAAATGAAGCACTCAGCGTGCTTATAAGAAATAAATGTGTCGTTCAGCACGAGATGTTCGTCAAAGACGGAAAAGACGAAAGCCTCGTGTTGTTTGTGCGCCTTTCGGGGGATAATCCGCCGGAGGATTATCTTTCCATTATCGGAAAGCGCGCAAAAAAACAGGCTGAGCTCATCACCTTCCTTTCCGAAAACGGAAGGGAGGCGGAAGAAAAAGTCCTCCGCGACAAGGGATTTTCTTCTTCGGTCATAAAGACCCTTGAGGAGCTCGGACTGATCGAAAAATATAAAAAGAAAGTCTCCGGACAGGTCGAAGAGCGCATTGTGGATAAAAAGCCGCTTAACGACGAACAAAAAGCCGTCATGGACATTTTCATGGAGAACATCGGCGATGAAAACAGGAAGTATCTTCTTTTCGGCGTTACGGGAAGCGGAAAGACGAGAGTCTTTCTTGAAATGTTTGATGAGATATTAAAGACGGGAAAGCAGTGTCTTCTGCTTGTGCCGGAAATATCCCTCACGTCACAGATGTTGAAAAGCGTAAAAGACCGCTTTTCCGACAACGTCGTGGTCGTTCATTCAAAGCTTTCCCCTGCAATGCGATATGACGCATTCCTGAAAGTGCGTTCCGGAGAGGCGAAGATCGTTCTCGGAGCGAGAAGCGCGCTGTTTATGCCGTTTTGTGATCTGGGGATGATCGTAATCGACGAAGAACATGAAAACTCATACAAATCATCCCAGTCCCCGAGATATGACACCATTGAAGTCGCAAACTTCATTTCCGACAAGACGGGATGCACTCTTCTTTTAGCTTCCGCCACGCCGTCTGTTGAAAGTTATTACAGGGCGATCAGCGGTAAATACGAACTTCTCACCTTAAAGGAAAGGGCGAACAAGACCCCTATGCCGAAGGTGGAGATAACGGATATGCGCGAGGAGCTTTATCACGGCAACCGCACCCCCATAAGCAAGGTACTTAAAAACAGCCTTCTTGAAACGAGGGAAAAAGGCAAGCAGAGCGTTCTGTTTCTCAACAGGAGAGGTTTTTCAACGTACGTCTTCTGCCGCGACTGCGGTGAAGTGGTGAAATGCCCGAACTGCGAAGTGAGCCTGACGTATCATATGTCCACGGAAAGGCTGACCTGTCATTATTGCGGACACCACACCTTCAAACCCTCCCTTTGTCCGTCCTGCGGAAGCAAGAGGATAAAGGAAATGGGGACAGGCACGGAAAAGATCGAGTATGAAACAAAAAAGATCCTTCCGGAATCGAACGTCAGCAGGATGGATTCGGATACTGTCAGGTATAAAGGCGCTTTTGAAAGGATCCTTGACGACTTTTCAAGCGGACGCAGCGACGTCCTCATCGGAACGCAGATGGTTGCGAAGGGGCTTGATTTTGATAACGTGAACTTAGTGGGAATAATCCTTGCGGACAGCTATCTCAACTTCCCCGACATCAACGCCAACCAGAGGACATATCAGCTCATATCCCAGGCCGCGGGAAGGGCAGGCAGGAGAGATGAAGTTGGAAGGGTGATAATGCAGACATATCAGCCGCAGAACCCGACGATAGTATATTCCGCGAATCACGATTACGAAAGTTTTTATACTTACGATATAACTCACAGAAAAGACATGAACTATCCGCCGTTTTCCGAAATAATCGGCATTTTCACTGCGAATGAGGATCAGGCGCAGTGCGAAAGGGACGTAAGGCAGATTTATGACGGGATCTCATCCGTACTGAAAGATTCGGGAATAGATGAGAAAAAATATAAGCTCTATGAGCCTGCCCCTGCGTTCATACAGAAATTAAAAAACAAATACATCTTCCACACCCTCATCAAACACGACAGAGGCGGGGAAGTTAAAAAAATAATAAGAGAAAATTACAACGAATTAAAGCTTTCGGTGGCTTCAAATGTCTTTGTGGAAGTCAACCCGATAACGTTATTATAGGAGGTTAATATGGCAGTAAGAGAGATCAGACTTGAAGGCGATCCTATTTTAAAGAAAATTTCAAGAGAAGTCACAAACATCGACGAAAGAACACTCCAGATCCTTGATGATATGGTTGAAACAATGTATGCGGCAGACGGCCTCGGACTTGCAGCTGTGCAGGTAGGTATTTTAAGAAGACTCGTTGTTATAGACATCGGTCAGGGCCCCATCAAGATGATCAACCCGAAGATCACAAAACGCGAAGGCATGACGATCTCAAGAGAAGGTTGCCTCAGCGTTCCGGATGTGAACGGAATGGTAAGAAGACCGAAGACAGTCAGCGTTGAGTATACTGACATCGAAGGAAAGACAGTAACCATCGAAAATGCTCAGGGACTTCTCAAAAAAGCTCTCTGTCATGAACTCGACCACCTTGACGGAATCGTTTATACGGACGTTGCGGAAGTAGTATTCGATATGGATGACATTGAAAAATACGAAGAGCTTTATGACGTAAAACCCGTATGCAGGGGAACAAACAGTTACGACTACGAAACAGAGCTTCACGAGGTGAACTAATTGAAAATTATATACATGGGAACTCCCGACTTCGCGGTTCCTGCCCTCAGGGCACTTAACGAGGGCGGTCATGAGATCGTGTGTGTCGTTTGTCAGCCGGACAAACCAAACTCAAGAAGGGGCAAGGAAGCGATACCCTGCGAAGTGAAAAAATATGCGACAGAAAACGGACTGAATGTGTATCAGCCGGAGAGAGTTTCTTCCGAAGAGAGCTTTAAGTATCTTTCATCACTCGGCGCAGACATTGTCGTGACCTGCGCATTCGGTCAGCTCCTGAGAAAGAATATCCTTGAAATGACACCATACGGCGTCATCAACATCCACGCGAGCCTTCTTCCGAAATATCGCGGCGCGGCGCCCGTAAACCGCGTTGTCATGGACGGAGAGGAAAAAAGCGGCGTTACCATCATGCATACAGACGAAGGACTTGATACGGGAGATATCATCATTTCTTCCGAAGTGACCCTCGGGAATATGACAGCAGGGGAACTTTCCGACTTATTAAGCGAAATGGGCGGAAAGCTCGTCCTTGAAGCGCTTGAGCTTCTTAAAAACGGCACTGCTCCGAGGATAGCTCAGGAAGGGGAAACGAATTATGCTGAAAAGATCTCAAAAGATGAGCTTTTCATTGATTTCTCCGGAGATGCGGCTTCCGTCGCAAACAAGATCCGCGGTCTTGACCCGTTCCCGACAGCTTACGGAGTATTTTCCGACGGAAGAAAGATAAAGCTTTACGGAGCGAAATATATTTCAGAGTCCCATTCCGAAGAATACGGTAAGATCCTCGGAGTCAGGGACGGATATATGCAGATAATCGCAAAAGGCGGCATTGTCGGCATCTCATCTCTCAAGCCGGAAGGCAAGAAGCTCATGGATGTGAAGGCATTCTGGGCAGGGGTGCAGAATAAAGACAGTGCGGCGTTTGTGAAATAAAAATAATTATGGATCAGAATACTCTCAGGATCATCTTTTACGCTGTCCTTCTGGCGGGTATAATACTCAGGATAATTGCGATGGGAATATTTCTCAGCGTCAGAAACGTCACTATGCCCATAAACATAAGGCAGGTGTATGACATTCTTTCAAGAGAAGAAAAGAGCCTTTATCTGCCGGAAGTGATCTTCAAAGCAGGACGAAGCATATTTTATGCTTACAGCGAACCGCTTAACATTCAGACAAATGAGATGACGATGAAGTGCGGGGAAGATTCCGTCAGAATATATGATGCGGCGACTCTCACCCAGCGGTTCTTTCTTTTCAGGAGCGCGTCCATAAAGCGTGCGCACTTCAATTTCAGCAGGATAATGTCGTTCTTCATCGGGCTGTTTTCCGTAGTATCGCTGTTTATTGTCTCCCTCGGAAGCAATCTTTCCGATATGGCACTTATGCAAAACGGAATGATGATATATCTTGTCACCGTTTTGTGCAGTATCGTGACGAGTGATTTTGATATATTTGCTTCACTCGACGCAGTAAGATACATCGAAAACAACAGAGCTCTTTTCAGCGTGAACCACTATTACGCAAAGCGCGTCCTTTACGGACACATCCTGCATAAACTTTCGCGCGCCCATGCAGTATTTCTCTTGCCTGCAGGCGTGATCATCGGCTTGTTTCTTTGATTAAAAACAGATTAGTTTACGTTATGTTCACATAATGTTAACATTGACTTGGTAAACTGAAAGCGAGAAAATTTCACAGGAGGAAATATGTTTTATCCGAGATATTACTATTTTGACCCGACATATCTTGTTCTTCTGCCGGCAATAATCATTTCTCTTGTTGCGCAGATCAAGGTGTCATCATCTTATTCGAAGTATTCAAAAATGCGTAATTCACGCGGAATCACAGGCATCGAAGCCGCAAGGAGAATACTTTACGCCAACGGCCTCGGAGATGTGCAGATTCAGGTTATTTCCGGAAATCTCTCCGACCATTATGACCCGACAAGACGCGTTCTCCGCCTTTCAGGCGACGTGGCGAACTCAACAAGCATCGCTTCCATCGCCGTTGCGGCGCACGAATGCGGCCATGCGATCCAGCATGCTACGGGGTATTCACCGCTGAAACTCCGCAGCGCCATCGTTCCCGTTGCGAACATCGCAAGCAGCCTTTCGTGGGTGCTCCTCGTTATGGGGATCATTTTCGCATCCGACAGCCTTGTTACCATCGGCATCGTGGCGTTTGTGGGATATGTTCTTTTCCATGTCGTTACTCTGCCTGTCGAATTCAACGCATCCTCAAGGGCCCTCGCCCAGATCGAAGGACTCGGCCTTTCCACGGCTGATGAGATCCATCATGAAAAGAAGATGCTTTCCGCATGCGCATTGACTTATATCTCAGCGGCGATCATGGCTGTGCTGCAGCTCCTTCGCCTTATTCTCATCGCGCGTTCGAGAGACCGCGATTAATAACGAAAAACAAATGGGTTATCAACGGGATCCCTGGTAAATTGTTGATATATCCAAAACAGTAACAAAGAGGTAAATATGAAGACCGGAATATCTCCCGCAAGAACTGCGGCATACAAAATTCTTTTCGATGTTATGGAGAAAAAGGCGTTCAGCAACATCGCCGTCAACAAACACATCGACATCAACATGAAAAATCCCGCAGACAGAAAGCTTGCGACGGCAATCGTCTACGGAACGCTCAAAAAGAAGAACCGTCTTGCGGGGATACTTTCTCCTCTTGCAAAAAACGGCTGGGAAAGCATTGAGCCCGGCGCAAGGGTGCTTCTGATGATGAGCCTTTATCAGCTCATGTATATGACAAAACAGCCGAAATACGCTGTCTGCAACGATGCGGTAAATATCTGTAAATATAACGTTTCCCACGGAAGCGCAGGGGTAGTGAACGGTATTCTGAGAAGAGTCACATCTGACCCTGTATATACTCAGAAACGCCGCGAAGAAGATTTTGCGGAATATATCAGAATGGAATACGGAATCGAAAGGTTTGTTTATGAAGTCTTCTCAAAGAGCTATTCCGACGAGGAGATCGAAGCGCTTCTTATGGAGTTCGAAAGACCGTCAAGGGTTTATGTAAAGGTAAATACTCTGCGGACAACCCCCGAAGCTCTCAGCGAAGAACTGACAGAACTCGGTTATAAGGTCAGGGAAGTATACGTTCCGGGAATGCTTGAAATAGACGGCGGAAGCAATGTGTTCCTTACAAAGCCTTTCAAGGAAGGCAAGTTCTATGCGCAGGACCTCAGCGGCGGGATCCTTCCGTTTGTCCTCGGTTGTAAGGACGGACAGAAAGTCATCGACCTTTGCGCGGCACCGGGAGCAAAATCCTTCGGCGCAGCTCTTTCCGCGAAGGACCTTTCAGTCACTTCCTGCGACATCAGCGCCAAAAAGCTCGAACTTGTCAAGAGAACGGCGATGCAGCTCGGACTTGAGAACATAAAGGCATTCAAGCGCGACGGAAGATACGTCAGGGAAGGGGAAGAAGGAATGTACGACAGGGTCATCTGTGACGTTCCATGTTCAGGTCTCGGCGTTGCGGGAAGAAAGCCGGAGATACTTTATAACGTGACGAGGGATTATATCGACACACTCGTCAACCTTCAGAGGGAGATCCTGAAGAGCGGTTTTTCTTACCTTAAAAAAGGCGGCATCCTCATTTACTCCACCTGCACTCTCAACAGGGAAGAAAACGAAGATACTGTCCGTTTTGCCCTTGAAAACATACCGGGCATCGAATCCGTTCCGGTCAGTCTTCCGTTTGAACTTAAATGCGAACACGAAGAGATGAAGGAAGGATATTTAAGACTTTCTCCCCACAAAGACAACACAGACGGCTTCTTTATCGCCGCATTCAGAAAGGTGTAATATGAAAAAATATCTTGCGGGACTCACCCTTGCCGAAATGGAAAATATCGTAACAGAAGAATTTCATCAGCCGAAATTCCGCGCAAAACAGCTCTATGAGTGGGTATACAAGGCAAAGGAAATCGATGAAATGACAAATCTCCCTAAGAATTTTAGGCAGGAGTTACAACTAAGTTACGATTCATTTGCACTTGAATCAAAAAGTGTGCTTAAAGAACAAAAAAGTGAAACTGAAAAATATCTTTTAAGGACAAAAGATGATATAATTATTGAAGCCGTGCTCCTTCGTTACGAACACGGCAGTTCCGTATGTGTTTCAACTCAGGCAGGATGCGGTATGCACTGCAAATTCTGCGCTTCAGGCAAGAACGGCCTTCTCAGAAACCTTACGGCAGGAGAGATCATCTCTCAGGTACTTATCATCTCCCGTCTTGCGGGAGTTGAAGTGACGAACATCGTCCTTATGGGAAGCGGAGAGCCGCTGAATAACTATAATGAGGTAAAGAAATTCATTTATCTCGCAAACGACGAAAAAGCTCTCAACATCTCCATAAGAAAGATCACCCTTTCCACATGCGGGATCATTCCGGGAATCAGAAAAATGATCGACGATGAACTTTTCGTCAATCTTTCCCTTTCGCTTCACAGCCCCATCCACGAAATGCGCCTTGACATGATGCCGGCGGAAAAGGCATATCCGGTTAAGGACGTAATAAAGGCGTGTGATGAATACCGTGCAGCATCAAAGCGCAGAATGACGTATGAATACTGCGTCATCGAAGGGCTTAATGATACGGATGAATGTGCAAATGAGCTTTATAAGCTCATCGGCCACAGCGACGGACTTGTGAACCTCATCGACGTAAACAGCGGAAGCGGAGCTTACGACGAAAACACAAAGGGAGTATGCGAGGTTTTCAAGGAAAAGCTCGACAAACGCGGAATCAACGCTACTCTCCGCAGAAAGCTCGGCAGCTCAATAAACGCAGCCTGCGGACAGCTCAAAGCACAATACGAAGCAGAATACGAAGAATAATTTATAATGCCCCACGGGCATGGTATAAGGTAATTTATGAATATATCGGGATCAACCCACACAGGCCTCGTCCGCAGATCCAATCAGGACAGCTTCTGCACGGAGAATTACGGTGATTTCACCGTCTTTGCCATTGCAGACGGAATGGGCGGACATAACGGCGGTGAATTCGCAAGCCGTATGGCGATAGACTCCTTGAAGAAATTTTTTACAGACAGGAGTGATGATGACGTCTTTACGAATTCGGCCTGTATAACAAATTTTATCAAAACATTAAATAAAATGATCTATCAGCGTTCCGTCGAAGATGATTCTCTCAGGGGAATGGGGACGACCCTCACTTTATGCGTCGCAAACTCCTCCGTGGCACTTTTCTTCCACGTCGGTGACAGCAGGGCGTATATTATCCCCAGGGAAGGTATCATTCATCAGATCACGAAGGATCACTCCCTCGTGCAGTTCATGATCGACACAAAACAGATCACTCCCGAGGAAGCGAAGGTGCATCCCAACAGAAATATCATAACAAGGGCTGTGGGAACGGAATCCCCCCTTGAAGTGGATGTGTTTGTGGTAAGCATCTCCGAAGGCGACAGGATACTTCTGTGCAGCGACGGACTTACAAATATGGTAGAGGATGATGAAATATCTTTCATTGTCCGCGAAAACGATGTTGAATCGGCTGTTGGCAAACTTATTACCCGTGCCAATGATGAGGGAGGCGTGGACAACATAACCGCGGTTCTTTACGAAGGGTAGGTAAATTATGATAGGCGTTACATTAGATGACAAATACCAAATTAAAGAGCTTATCGGCCAGGGCGGCATGGCTAATGTATATAAGGCGAGAGACACTCGCCTTGGTCGTGATGTCGCCGTAAAGATATTAAAACAGGAATATATGGACAACGAACAGTTCCTGAAGAAATTTCTCCGCGAAGCTCAGGCAGATGCCAGACTTGCCCATGCAAACATCGTAAGCGTATATGACGTGGGAAACGAAGACGGAATGTATTATATCGTCATGGAATATATTGACGGTAAGACACTTCACGAATATATAAAATCAAACAAGCGTATCCCGCAGGATGAGTGCCTTGAACTGATGGTGTATATAGCTTCCGCTATTGACCACGCTCATTCCAAGGGAATCATCCACCGCGACATCAAGCCGCAGAATATTTTAATGACATCGCGCCGCATTCCGAAAGTTGCGGACTTCGGGATCGCCAGAGCGATCACCTCATCGACAATCACCGCAACTCAGGAAGCTCTCGGCAGCGTGCATTACATCTCCCCCGAACAGGCAAGGGGCGGATTCCTCGACGAGAGAAGCGACCTTTATTCGCTGGGGATCCTTATGTACGAAATGCTTACAGGAACTCTTCCTTTTGAAGGCGAAACGCCTGTTGCTGTCGCACTTCAGCACGTTCAGAGCAGCGTTCCTTCGCCGAAGAAGGCAGTAAGGAGCATAAAGGGCAACGTTGCTCAGATCGTCCTTAACCTCACGAGGAAAAAATCCGACGAGCGTTATCAGAGCGCAAAGGATCTTCTTGCGGACCTGAACAAACTCATTCATGACGAAGACGCGGATATCGAAGCGACATATCAGGATGAAAACAAGGTTCCCGCAGTCAGGAAGAAGAGCATTGCGGATAATATATATTCCGCACCGAAGAGAATAAAGAGCATGACGAAAAAGAATATCGCAAGGGTTTCGGCGGTGTTCGTTCTTGTTGTGGCGCTTATAATCGGCGGAGCGTATTTCTTCGGAGTCGCAAACGCCAAAGTGGAGGTTCCGAACCTCACGTTAAAGAGCGTCGGCGAAGCGGAGCTTGAACTTGCGAAATTCGACCTGAAGGCGAGGATCATCAGGGAAAACAACGCGACTGTGCCGAAGGATACGGTAATAACCCAGTCACCATCAGGCGGAAGTCAGCTTAAAAAAGGTGAGGAAGTCACTCTTGTTGTCAGCGACGGGCCGAATGTGAGAGTGGTTCCGGATGTCACGAATTATTCCGAGATCGTCGCAACAAAGACCCTCACGGATGCGGGATTTGTGGTTAAGGAAGTAATAAAGATCAACAATGATGAGTACCGTTTCGGAACGGTATGTGATCAGAACCCCAAAGGCAACATCACAGCCATTGAAGGAACGGAAGTCACGTTATATATCAGCCTCGGAAAAGATACCATCATCATGCCGAGCCTTATGGGAATGACTCTTGCGGAAGCGGAAGAAGAGATCAGTAAAAATCAGCTTTCGAGAGGCTCAGTGACGTACGAAGTCAGCAGTCAGTACCCGAAAGGACAGGTAATAGACCAGTCCGTCAAAGCGTACAGCGACGTCAGCAAGAATACTGTCGTCAACCTCGTCGTTTCACGCGGCGCCATCAAATCCAAGACAGTCGCAATAGACCTTTCGCAGTATACGGCGGATATTCCCGACACGAATGACGGGACGATTGTGGAAGTAAGGCTGAAAGTAATGCTTTATGAGATCGACAGCGACTCGGGAGAGACAGTTTTAAGCGGTCGTTACGGCAAAAATGAAATTGTAAACGTAGAGTTCAGCGGAGTCGGAAGCATGATATATAAAGTCTTTGTCAACGATTCCGAAAAATATAACGGAGTAGTGACGTTCTGATGAAGGGCAGGATAATAAAAGGCGTCGGAAGTTTTTACGACATCATGGATGAGGATAAAAATATCACCCGGACTCAGGCAAAAGGAGTGTTCCGCAACAGGAAGATAACTCCCATGGTCGGAGACATGGTGGATTTCATCTCCGACGAGGACGGTTCGCGAATAACGAATATATATCCCCGCACGAGTGAGCTTTCTCGTCCGCCTGTGGCAAATGCTACGGCAGGGGTGATAGTATGTTCCGTTAAAAATCCGGATCTTGCACCGGTGCTTCTGGACAAGATGCTTGTCAATAATCAGAAGTCGGGGCTTGAAACGACGATATGTTTCAACAAGTGCGACCTTGCGGATGAAGAATTTCTCGGAAAGCTCAGGGATGATTATAAGGACTGCGGGGCGGAGCTGATATTCGTATCGGCGGCAAATGATTCCCTTGAGAATATTAAGGAGCTTATCCGCGGACATATCACTGTATTTTCAGGTGTGTCCGGAGCAGGCAAGTCGACGATCCTCTCGAAGGTCAGCGGCAAGGAGCTGCAGGTCGGCGGGATCAGCGAAAAGTCAAAGCGCGGCAAGCACACCACCCGTCACGTCGAGCTCATTGATGTGGGAGAAGATTTCATTCTCGACACTCCGGGCTTTTCCGATCTTGAGATCTCGGACATGGCTCCGGAGGAATTGTGGAGATATTATCCGGAATTCAGGAATCATTCCGATTGCAAGTTTTCCACATGCCTTCATCTGAAGGAGCCGGACTGTAACGTGAAAAATGCGGTAAAGGAAGGGCTCATCAGCAAGCTGAGGTATAAGAATTACAGATATCTTTACGAAGAGCTTCTGAAGACTTATAAAAAATACTGAAATTATGAGAAAGTCGGTTTCCGGCTTTCTTTTTTATTTGTGTGGTTCATTGGATTTTATATTTTGCTTCACATCTCCCCGTCCCGCCACCCACCCCCGCCTGCGGCAGCGAAAAGCTCCGC
>JAFXKY010000067.1 GCA_017531485.1 Eubacteriaceae bacterium
AAGCAAGCACCGTGAAGATGCAAAGAAATAACCAACCGAAAGGAGCTGCACGTTTGATACTTGCTGACAGATTAAACCGGATTATTAACGAACAGCAGATCAGCAAGGCAGAATTTGCACGGCGGATCGGCGTGACACCGCAGTACGTTCTTCTGCTGACGGGCAACGCCAAGGCACGTCCCGAAAGCATTAAGCCTGCCCTTGCCAAGCTGATCGCTTTGGAGTTTGATTGCGACTACGAATGGCTTCTTCACGGCAAGGAGTCGGAGCCGACAGAGACCGCAAAGCCGAACAAGCGCTCCTGTGAGGGGCCGCTTCGTGCCTACGGTATTTCGGTTCGGGAAAAGGAAGTCCTGACACGCTTTGCCGAGGGCAAACGCATCAAACAAATTGCCGAAGAAGACGGTGTTACCGTCAATACAGCGAACTATTATCTCCGAATGGCGTATAAGAAGCTGAACGTCCACAGCCGAGAGGAGCTTGCCGAACTGCTCGAAAGCATAGGTATTACCCCAAATATGAACTCATAAAAGCCAAACAGCTCGGAGATCGTTGTGACCTCGGAGCTGTTTTCATCTGTATATAAAGAAAAATCCGACCATCTTTTAGATGATCGGATTTTCTCTTGTCCCGTATCGGCTTTCACCTATTGGTCAATTTTTGTCCCTTTGAGCGAAAACCCTTGAATATTGAGTGATTTTAATTCATGAAAAAACTTTATTATTAATAAAAATCCACAAAAGTCTGACCCGGCAGAAAGCTGTGATTTTTCCGATGAATATGATAAATAATACATTGAAGAACGGATAATGTACTAATAAATGGAATTTTTAATCATTTTTATATTGACAAATGAAAAATATTATGTATAATGTGTGAATATAACCCGAAAGAAAATGTATAAAAATACATTGAGCGTGCAAGGAGGATATCATGGTAAAAATATTTATAGACGGAAGAAACGGAACCACAGGCCTCAGGATCGATGAGAGGATAAGTGGAAGGGATTTCGAACTGATCACTCTTCCTGAAAATATGCGAAAGGATCCTTCTGCAAGAAAAGATGCCATAAACAACGCAGACGTGGTTTTCCTTTGTCTGCCGGATGACGAAGCGGTAAATGCAGTGGGGATGGTTGAAAATGATAATACGATAATAATAGATACGTCCACTGCCCACAGAGTTGCAGACGGCTGGGTGTACGGATTTGCGGAAATGAAGGGGCAGAGAGAAAAAATTGCTTCTTCAAAACGCGTTGCAAATCCCGGATGTCACGCAATAGGTTTTGTCAGCCTCATTCACCCGCTTGTTGCGGAAGGGATAATAAGTCCTGACGCAGCGCTCTCATGCTTCTCGCTGACGGGATATTCCGGAGGCGGAAAGAAGATGATCGGAGAATACGAAACGGACGGAAGAGATCTTCTTCTCGGCGCTCCGAGGCAGTACGGCATAACACAGAAACATAAGCATCTTCCCGAGATGGCGAAAATGTCGGGGATCGGAAAATCTCCCGTATTTATTCCGGTGGTTGCTGATTATTATGCCGGAATGGAAGTCTCTGTCCCGGTCTTCGGCAGTGAGATAAACGGAAATATCAATGACATAAAAGAAGTGTACAGAGAATACTATAATTCAAAAATAGTTCATTTTGAAGAAAACATCGACGAAGGCGGATATATTTCTGCAGGAGCATATTCGGGTAAGGACGATATGCAGATCTCAATTGTCGGAAACGAAGAAAGAATGGTCCTTGTGTCAAGATTTGACAACCTCGGCAAAGGCGCTTCCGGCAGTGCGATCCAGAATATGAACATCATTCTCGGCCTTGACGAAACGACGGGCCTTAATATATAGGAGGAAAATAATATGATAAAACTGATTGAAGGCGGAGTTTGTGCCGCAAAAGGATACAAAGCGAACGGAGTTCACTGCGGAATAAGAAAGAATCATTCGAAGAAGGACCTTGCGATGATCGTGAGTGACGTTGTTTCAAACGCTGCTGCAGTATATACGACAAACCTCGTAAAAGGTGCTCCCATTACTGTGACGAAACAGCATATTTCAGATGGCAAGGCGCAGGCAGTGATCTGCAACAGCGGAAATGCAAACACATGCAACGCAAACGGAATTGAGATCGCGGAAGAAATGAGCGTGCTGGCGGCAGAAGCTCTCGGCATCTCAAAAGATGACATCATCATCGCTTCCACCGGCGTCATCGGTCAGAAGCTCGATATCTCTCCCATCAAAAGCGGCATAGGGCCTCTTGTGGAAGGGCTTTCATACGAAGGAAGCCATATTGCTTCGGAAGCGATCATGACGACGGACACTGTTCCCAAAGAGATCGCCGTTGAGTTCACTCTCGGCGGAAAAGTCTGCCATATGGGCGGAATTGCAAAGGGAAGCGGAATGATCCATCCGAATATGGCGACCATGCTTGTGTTTATTACCACAGACGCGAACATTTCTTCAGCAATGCTTGCAAAGGCGCTCAGCACAGACGTTCAGGACACATTCAACATGACGAGCGTTGACGGGGACACTTCCACAAACGACATGGTTTCCATCATGGCAAACGGTCTTGCGGGAAATGATGAGATAACAGCTGAGGGCGAAGATTTTGATATTTTTATGAAAGCCCTTAATACTATCACTATTGCCCTTTGCAAGATGATCGCAGGAGATGGTGAGGGTGCGACAAAACTTCTGGAATGTGTTGTGACGGGTGCGGAAGACAAGGAAACGGCGAAGACGATCGCAAAGTCGGTCATCTGTTCAAGCCTTCTCAAATCCGCCATGTTCGGAGCCGATGCCAACTGGGGAAGGGTTCTCTGTGCTATCGGTTACAGCGGAGTGGATATCGATCCTTCTGACATCAGCGTATCTTTCAGATCATCAGAAGGCGAGATCATGGTATGCAAGGACGGAAGCGGAGTTGATTTTTCTGAAGAGAAGGCAAAACAGATCCTGCTTCAGAACGAGATATATATTCTCATATCTGCCGGAAGCGGGAAGTATTCCGCGACAGCGTGGGGATGCGACCTTACATATGATTATGTCAAGATAAATGGCGATTACCGCAGTTAGGAGTCAGTATGCAGCTTGAATTCACAAACCATCAGCGTGCGCAGGTTCTTGTAGATGCGCTTCCGCATATTATGAAATACAATGATAAGATAATCGTAGTAAAATACGGCGGCAATGCCATGACAGATCCGGAACTGAAAGAACAGGTAATGGAAGATATCGTTCTTCTGTCCCTTATCGGAGTGAAGATCGTTCTCGTGCATGGCGGCGGTCCTGAGATAAATGAGGTGATGAACCGTTACGGCAAAGAGGCTCAGTTTGTGGACGGACTGAGAGTTACGGACAAGGAAACCATCGACATAGTGCAGATGGTGCTTGCGGGCAAGGTCAACAAGACCCTCGTCAATCTTCTGGAAAGCAAAGGCGGAAGTGCCATGGGAATTTCGGGAATGGACGGAAGGCTTCTCGAAGCGAAGATCAGGGACGAAAGGCTCGGATATGTCGGGGATATCACGAATGTGAACATAAAGCCGGTAAACGATCTGCTTGAAAAGGGTTATATCCCCGTAATTTCAACTATTGCCTGCGACAGGGACGGCAATTCATACAACATCAACGGCGACACTGCCGCAGCGCACATCGCAGGGGCGCTCAATGCGGAGAGACTTATCATGATGACGGATGTTGCGGGGATACTGACGGACAAGGACGACCCGTCCACCCTTCTTCCGGAAGTCACGACGGATGATATCGAAAAGCTGAAAATGGACGGCATTGTTCAGGGCGGCATGATCCCGAAAGTTGACTGCTGTGTTGAAGCTATCAGAAAAGGGGTTGAGAAGGTCGTCATCATGGACGGCAGAGTGCCTCATTCAATACTTATGGAGCTTCTTACTTACGAAGGAGCAGGAACAATGGTTACAGGAGGAAAAATTGACTGATTTATTTGTAAATGACAAGACATATATAGCAAATACTTATTCCCGTTTTGATATTGCCATTTCTTCAGGCAAGGGAAGCGTGGCTGAAGATTATGACGGTAAGGAATATATTGACATGGGAAGCGGCATCGGCGTTACTTCGTTCGGATATTGCGACGAAGAGTGGGCAGAAGCAGTGACAAAACAGATAAATACCCTTCAGCATACTTCAAACCTTTATTACACCTCCCCATGTGTAAACCTCGCAAAGCTTCTCTGTGAAAAGACGGGGATGGATAAGGTGTTTTTCGGAAATTCCGGTGCGGAAGCAAATGAGTGCGCCATCAAGGTCGCAAGGAAGTATGCCTGTGAAAATAAAGGGGAGGATTATTACACTATCGTTACTCTTGACAATTCCTTCCACGGCAGGACCCTCACCACCCTCGCGGCAACGGGGCAGGATAAGTATCATGAGAATTTTCAGCCGCTGACGGCCGGATTTGTCCACACTCCCGCGAACGATATTGAGGCGCTGAAAGAAGTCGTCAGAAACAATAAGGTCGCGGGAATAATGATCGAATGTGTGCAGGGCGAAGGGGGAGTCAATGCTCTTGACGGAGATTTTATCAGGGGGGTAGATGATATCTGTAAGGAAAATGATATAGTATTCATCGTCGATGAAGTCCAGACGGGAAACGGAAGGACGGGGAAGATGTATTCTTATATGCACTTCGGAGTATCTCCCGATGTGGTCACCACAGCCAAAGGCCTCGGCGGCGGTCTTCCCATAGGTGCGTGCATTATGGCAAGCAAAGTGTCCCACGTTCTCGGATATGGAGACCACGGATCCACTTACGGCGGAAATCCTGTCGCAAGCGCAGGTGCGGTGAGTATCATAAGTCGTCTTGACGATGAGCTTTTCGGGGAAGTAACGGCAAAATCAAAGTATGTTTTTGACGAACTTACGGGAGCGAAAGGTATTTCTTCTGTCAGCGGACTCGGGCTGATGATCGGCATCCTTCCGGAGGGAAAGACGGCGTCACAGGTCGTAAGCGAATGTATGAAAAAAGGGGTGCTTTGTCTTACGGCGAAGGATAAGGTAAGGCTTCTTCCCGCTTTGAATATTCCGTGGGAATGTCTGAAGAAGGCTGTTGCGGTTATCAAAGAGGTTTGCGGAGAATAGATAATATCAAAAGGACAGCGGAAGCTGTCCTTTTGATTTGTGGGAATTATTAAAATTAGATTAAATTTCTTGATTTTCCAAAAGGGGGGGTACAATAAAGGTGCAGAGATCTTTGTTAGTATCAATAACAGGAGGAAAACATGAACAGAAAAACAATACCGGCAATATTGATTCTTCTTATGCTTACGGCAGCAGTTGCCGGTTGTACGGCTTCAGCCGGAGAAGACAGTGCTTTCCCGCTTCCGGAAACACCGCACAGAACAGATGGCACTGTTGTTTATAACGGGCTCGATATTTTTGAGGATATTGAGTTCGGAATGCACGCTGATGAATATGCGGACATCGTGAATGACCGTTTCGGCGAAGGCGCTACGGAGATTGTTAAGTCTCCCGCATATGATGTTGACGGAAGCATTATGGAAGGAATTGAGTGGACCGTCGCAAGAACTTTTATATACAACGAGGAACTCGATATGAATGCTTCTCTCATAACGACGTTTATCAACGATATATTTAACAGTTCCACGGTATATGCTCTCGGATATTGCGAAGATTATGATGATTTCAGGGCAAGAAGTGAACTTCTTGAGAAGAGCGTTGAAGTTCAGACTTCAGAATTCAAGACAAAAAACATATCGGATCTGACACGTGGGGCAGGTTCTCCTGTCCTGGAAATATCGTGGAATAACGAGTATTTTGATGTATTGAAAGATACTTATGTGTGGGAAGGTCCGCATGAAGAATTCGATGCAAGGTTCCTTTATCTGCCGGAGTATGTTGATTCGGATGAACATAAAAATACGGGGTATTTACAGTACAATACCTTCTCTTACGATCCGGAGAAAGTGATGTATTCCGAATTCTTTATGGGAACATTTGTGGATGCAGAGGAATACGTATCCAGTGGTTTTTACAAAGCGGAATTTGAAAAGGATATTCCGGAATTCTTTTGCGGAAATTCGTTGTAATGAAAAAAAGAAGTGCTTTCGCACTTCTTTTTTTGTGGATTAATAGTTTGTTTTCTTGATTTCGAAGTAAGCCTGAGCGTGGAAGCAAACCGGGCATACATCCGGAGCTTCTTCGCCGTAGTGTACGTGGCCGCAGTTTTCGCAGTACCAAGCCTGCGGTGCTTCTTTCTTGAATACTTTGCCTTCTTCGATGTTAGCGAGGAGAGCGAGGTAACGTTCTTCGTGATCTTTTTCGATTGCGCCGACCATTTCGAACTGTTTAGCGAGTGTTTCGAATCCTTCTTCTCTTGCTACTTTAGCGAATTCAGCGTACATTTCTGTCCATTCGTAGTTTTCGCCTGCAGCTGCATCTTTAAGGTTTTCAACTGTCTTCGGAACTTTGTTGTCATGAAGAGCTTTGAACCAGAGTTTTGCGTGTTCTTTTTCGTTGTTAGCTGTTTCTTCGAAGAAATCAGCGATCTGGTTGTAGCCTTCTTTTCTTGCCTGAGATGCATAGTATGTGTATTTGTTTCTTGCCTGTGATTCGCCTGCGAAAGCTTCGAGAAGGTTAGCTTCTGTTTTTGTGCCTTTGTAATCCATATATTTTTCCTCCGTATTTTTTTTACTAATGATATATTACATTTTATTTTTGCAAAAGTCAACACAGGAAATACAAATTTTGATTTAATATATAAGATATTTGGTGTATAATGATTAAACGGAGAACGCTTATGAAAGAACTGAAAAAACAACTCGCGAACGGCATTGTTACGGGAATATATCTCTTCATCACGGAAGACAGATATCTCTCCGACAGCTATATTTCGCAGATCGAAAAAATGACCGTCGGACCGGAATGGAAAAGCCTGAATTATAATTATTTTGACCTTACGACGGACCCGTCAAACCTTATTCCGAGCCTTACGGGAATGCCCGTAATGAGTGAAAGAAGAATGGTGGTTTTTGAGTTCGGGGAAATAAAATCCAAAAATGACACGAAGACAGAAAATATAATAAATACCCTGACGGATTACCTCCGGGACCCGTCGGAATATGCTGTACTTATCGTTTCCTGCAAAAATATTGACAAGAGAAGCGCGTTTTATAAACTCTTCAAGGAAAAAGGAAAGATCGCCGAGTTCAAAAAGCCGAAAAGGGCGGACTTTTACGACTGGATCGAAGGTGAATTTTCAAAGCGCGGCGTCAAGGCAAACAGGGACGTCATCAATCATATCATAAATTCCGTGGATTATAACGGACGTGAAAGCGAAGTGGACATGGGGTATTTCATCAACGAGATCGAGAAGGTCTCAATGATCGACCCGAAGGCGAAGATAATAACGCTTGACATGGCAAGAAAAGTCGTGTCAACGGGCGTCAACGCAGACATCTTCAAACTCACCGACAGCCTCACTTCCGGAGATCTGCCGGGGGTATATAAGCAGCTTTACAAGCTTTCTTATAACAACGTTCCCTCCCAGAAGACTCTCGCCACCATCGCAACGACAATGCGCAACATCGCAATTTGCCAGAGCGTATACGAAAGCGGAAAGAAGGAAGAGGACATCGCGAAGGAATATTCCATAAATCCTTATGTTGTAAAAACGAGCATATCCATGAGGGGAATGTTTTCTTATATGGATGCGCTGAAAGCATTGAAGCTTCTGAGTGATGCGGATATGGATATCAAAACAGGCAGGCTTTCCGACGAAGCGGCTCTGATGAATGTCTGCACGATGATATGTACGAAAGTGTTTATGTAGGTAATTATGAGCAAGATAGTAATTTCTTCCGACAGGATGTATCTGAGGACATCCGACAGGTTTATGGCAAACGCCATACTTGAGTTTCACATAAAAAACAAAGATCACTTCTCCCGATGGGAAGCTCTGAAGGGGAATGATTATTATACTAAATCATATACAAAAGCCCTCATCCGCCACGAGGACAGGCAGTTCCGTCAGGCGAAGGAGATCGCCTTCTGGCTTTATGACCGCGACAAAAACGACGGCAAGGTCATCGGAAGAGTCTCCGCATTCGGCATCATCCCCGGAAATTATTCCACCTGCATTATCGGTTATAAGATCGATGAGGATTATGAAGGCAAGGGTTATGCGAGGGAGGCGGTTCTTTGTATGGAAAGATTCCTTCATGAAGAACTCGGAATTCAACGCATCGAAGCCCTCATCCTTCCTGAGAATACCCGTTCGCAGAATCTCGTAAAGTCCATAGGATATATTTACGAAGGCACCGCGCCTAAGATCGTGGAAGTTTCGGGAGTGAGAAGGGATCATCTCAGGTTTTATAAACTTCCGGGAGGTGAAAAATGAAAATATCGTTTCATAACCACTCTGTCTTCTCCGACGGAAGCGACACCATGCAGGATATGCTTTCGTGTGCGTACAATGAGGGATTTACTCATTTCGCAATGACGGATCATATCCACAGCGACCAGACGCCGCAGTGGACCGTGACGTATGACAGATATGAAGAGTATTTAAATGAGATAAAGCGTTTCAAAGATATGTATGACGGGAAGATGAAGATATATACGGGCATCGAAGCGGACTGGTATAACGGAGAGGGAACGTATTACGGACGCTATGAGTCCCTTGCAGGAAAGCTGGACATCACTCTCGGCAGCGTACATAACCTTCTGGCAAACGGCGGCAATTACATCATCGACGGCAGCAGGAGTGATTTTGAGGAATGTCTTTATTTCGGTTTTTACGGCAACATCAAAGACATGGTCGCCTGTTATTATGAAAGCTATATGGAAATGGCGGAGAATTTCACTCAGGCGGATCTTCTTTGTCATATCGACCTTATCCGCAAGAACAACGCGGGAAATGCGTATTACGACGAGGACGAGAAATGGGTGAAAGACCTTGAGAAGGCCCTTGCGAAGAAGATGGGGATGTATGACAGGGTCACGGAAATCAACGGCGGCGGAGCTTACAGAAAAAAAAACGACGTGTATTATCCATCATGCCGCCTCATAGAATATCTTAAAAATGAAAACGTCCGTTTCACCATAGGTCTTGATGCACACAGCACGGAAATGGTGAAAGGATATTATGACGCAAGCATATCCTACGCAAAGAAGGCGGGAATCGACACCCTTTACGTTTTCAACGACGGAAAATGGTCGGAAGCGGAGAGTCTTTAAGCTCAAAATGGAAAAAAATGCGTTTAAATTTCATATATTTCCGCAAAAATCTTTTATGTTTGAGTGAGATGTGTTAAAATATTACGGGTAAATTTTTACATTCACCCGGAAGGAGAAAAAAATGCCCGTAGGTAACCTTCACAATGCGGCTTATTTTCAGAATGAGGAACTGTTTTCAGCGGAGTTTCTTTCCGGTTCAACCTTAAAACAGCTCTCATCTCTCATGGAGTTTTACGGGGAGGATGGCGACGTTATTGCGAGCGGACTATATTCCGAACTCAGAAGTATCCTCACGCAGCGGTCGCTGAATGTGGGATATAGTTCGTTCACAGAGTATGCTTACAGCCGCATGGGGCTTTGCCGAAGTGTGACTGAGGCCCTGAGGCAGTATGCCGCCGGGACGGTGCGCTCAGAAGACATAGAACCTGCGGAAGACACGGATATCTCTCCTTCGGAGCTTTTGGGTATATTTGAAAATATTCCAGTTCTCGGAGATGTCCTCGGAAGGCTCTCGCGGGAAGGAAGGATAAAATTTTCGGACAGTTCTTATACCCTCCTTGCGGAAAGGGACTCTCTTCCCGAAGTTTATGTATGCCTCAGGGGGAAGATGTCCGACACGGAGGTTCTTTCTCACGAACTTGGTCATGCCGCAGGAATGATGATATGTCGGGACGAAGTGGACATTCTGTCTTCGGAGATCCACGGGCGAATGGCGGAATATTTCACGGTCGGGTTCCTGCCGACGGAGCTGAGGGAAGAATATTGCCGTTATCTTTTTAAAAAGCGCAGGCGGCATATATTACTTACTTCCGCCCTCAGCGAATTCGAGGAAGTCTTTTATGATGAGATGATCCCCATGAAGGAAGCGGGGGAGGTCTGGAAAAATATTTCCCGGAAATATTCTTTAGGGGAAATGTCACTCACAGCCGCAATAAAAAGCGGAAGGCTGTCTGAATTTCCGCTTTACAGCATAAATTACTTTCTCTCGGGAATTTATTCTTATCATAAGAGAGAAGTGCTGACGGAAGGGAATTTCGGAAGTTTTTTAAATAAAAATTACAACATCAGAGAAATAAGCGACGAGCTTTTACGTATATAAGTCCTACAAAGGAGACGGAGTAATACCGTAACAAAAATTTATGAGACAAAAACCCATCTACGAAGCTGTGGAGATCCTGAAAAAGGAAGGAATCCTCGTTTCATCCACCGTTTCAAACAGAAACGTCGGAAAGATCTCTTACAACTCAAAAGACGTGAACGATTCCACGTTGTTTGTCTGCAAGGGAATAAACTTTAAGGAAGTTTACCTTAAAGAAGCTGTGGAAAGCGGCGCGTTTTGTTATGTCAGCGAGAAGGAATACGAAAATGTTGACGCAAACAACATCATCGTTTCCGACATCCGCCTTGCCCTTGCGCACCTTGCGAAGTGGTATTTCGAGTACGACGAAACATCCCCCCGCCTCATCGGAGTCACGGGAACGAAGGGAAAATCCACCGTTACGTACTTCATCAAGAACATCCTCACTCAGGGCGGAATAAAATGCGGATATATCACTACGATCGACACATATGACGGAAACGAAACCAAGGAAAGTATCCTCACGACTCCCGAGAGCCTTGAGCTTTACGAACTTATCTACAACGCACGTGAAAACGGATGCAGGTGGATGGTGGTGGAAGTATCTTCCCAGGCAGAGAAGATGCACCGCATCGAAGGGCTTGAGTTTGAGGCAGGTGTGTTCGTGAATATTTCCGACGACCATATCTCACCTCATGAGCATCACAGCTTTGAGGAATATCTTGATTATAAGGGAAAGATCGTTTCGCGTTTCAAAAACGCAATAATAAACATCGACGACGAACATGCGGATGAGATAATCTCTTATGCGAAGGATAAGGGACATAATGTCATAACGTATTCCGTAAGAAATACGTCTGCGGATTATTATGCGGGAGACATCACCAAGAACGGTTTTAGGAGCATCTTCGAAATAAATACCCCGACGAAGAAATTCAATGCGGTAGTAAAGATCGCAGGCGAATTCAACGTAGCCAACTCCCTTGCCGCATCAGCCATTGCGGACATCGTGGGAGTGGATTCGGGAGCTACGGCGGCGGCTATCGCGAGGACGAGAGTCAAGGGAAGAATGAATATCTTCCAGAACGGGAAATATATCGCAATAGTGGATTATGCCCACAACAAGCACAGTCTTGATGCAGCCCTCAGGGCGCTGAAAGAGTATTATCCCGAAAGAAATATCATCCTTGCGTTCGGATGTCCCGGAGAAAAGGCGCTGCAGAGAAGGTTTGATATGTCGAAGGTCGCAAGTCAGTATGCGAAATACGTATACATCACAAGCGAAGACCCGGGAAGGGTGGATCCGAAGCTTGTGGCTTCCGAGATCAAAGGATACCTTGACGAACTCGGCTGCGCGAATGAAATAATCATCGACAGAAAACAGGCTGTCATCACCGCCATCGAAAACCTCACCCCCGACGACATCCTTATCGTCGCAGGCAAAGGCAGCGAGCATTATCAGGTGGTGGGAAGTGTTGCCCAGCCTTATGAATCGGACACAGAATTAGCTGAAAAATATATTATGCTTAAATAACAGGAGGAATATTTTAATGATTTTTGAGGAAAGAGAATCCCAGGTAAGAAGCTATTGCAGAAGTTTCCCCACAGTCTTTTCAAAAGCGAAGATGGACAAACTCTGGAGCGAAGACGGTACCGAATATATAGACTTTTTTGCCGGAGCAGGCGTAATGAATTATGGTCACAACAACGATTACATCAAAGACAAGATCGTTGAGTACCTTCAGGGCGACAACCTCATCCACGGCCTTGATATGTTCAGCGTTGCGAAAAAAGAATTCCTTGAAACATTCACAAAGGAAATTTTAGAACCGAGAGGATATGACTACAAAGTAGCATTCACAGGCCCCACAGGCACAAACTCAGTTGAAGCCGCATTGAAGCTCGCAAGAAAAGTTACGGGAAGAAGCAACGTCATCGCATTCTCAGGCTCATTCCACGGAATGACGATGGGAAGCGCATCCCTTTCAAGCGGCGCAGATTTCCGCAAATCCCTCGGAACACAGACAACAGGCACAACATTCATGCCGTTCCCCACAGGCTTCTTTGCAACATTCGACACGATCCGTTATATTGACGAAATGCTCAAAGATGACCACAGCGGTCTTGATATGCCGGCAGCTATCATCGTTGAAACGCTTCAGTGCGAAGGCGGAATCAACATCGCTCCGAACGAATGGCTCGTTGCGCTCAGAGAGCTCTGCGACAAATACGGCATCATCCTCATCATCGACGACATTCAGGCAGGCAATGGTCGTTGCGGAACGTTCTTCTCCTTCGAAAGAGCAGGCATCGTTCCGGATATGGTAACAGTATCAAAATCTATCGGCGGAAGCGGAATGCCTATGGCACTCGTTCTCATCAGGCCCGGGTATGATAAATTCAACCCCGGTGAACACAACGGCACATTCCGCGGCTTCCAGCTCGCGTTCGTTTCAGGAAAAGCTGCCCTTGAATACCGTGCATCATACGACTTCGACGCAGAAACAGTAAGAAAAGGCGAGATCGCAAGAAACTACATCGAAAAAGAGATCCTTCCGCTTGATCCCACATTCGAAATGCGCGGAATGGGACTTTTGTGGGGTATCGACACACATGACGGCGCAAAAGCGAAGGCTGTTGCGAAAGTCGCATTCGAAAACGGCGTTATTATGGAACGTTCAGGCAGAAACGATGAAGTTCTCAAAGTTATGCCGCCGCTCGTAATCACAGACGAAAACCTTCTCAAAGGTCTTGAGATCGTGAAGAATGCTATCAAGGAAGTTTACGGACTTTAATAAGCAAAATATATGACATGAAAACCTCTTTACTGCGTAAGGAGGTTTTTTATATTTCTGACATAATTTCCTTTTGTGCGGGAATAATACCGTAAGGAGGGAATTATGAAGCTGTCACAAAACCTGAAAGAAAACATTAAAATACTTAAAAAGGACTTTTCTTGTTGTGATGATGTGGTGTTCCGTGAGTTTTTCAGCGGAGACGGAGAGAAAAGAAGCTGCGTCCTGATATATTCCGACGGGATGTGCGACAAGGACCTCCTCAGCGACAGGGTCATAAAACGGCTGATCCCGGGGGAATACTCTTATCCGGAGAATATAAAAAGGCCGCCGGATGAGGATTCTCCGAAGGTGAGCATGAATGTGGTGGATTATGACATCGGGTATGACACGTCGGAAGTTTCTTCGGCGGTCATGGCGGGAAACGGCGCGCTTTTAGTGGACGGGGAGAGGTTTTTTATTAATATAACCGCCACAAAGTTCTCTTCCCGCGCGATCTCAGAACCGAAGAGCAAAGGAGTCATCCGCGGGCCGCGTGACGGCTTTACGGAGAATTTCCTCGACTCTACCTCCCTTCTGCGGCGCAGACTGAAGACGTCGGATTTCAAGATGGAGTTTTTGAACGCAGGAAACGTCGCAAAGACGCGGATCGCAGTATGTTACCTTGACGGGGAGGCAGACAAAGACAGGCTTTCCCTGATCCGCAGCAGGATCAGAAACATCAACGCGGACATGATCATCGACAGCGGACAGCTTCAGAACATCATCACCGCATCAAACGGCATCATCCCCGACATCCAGTCTTCCGAAAGGGTGGATGATGCGGTCTTTGCCATAAACGAAGGGAAGATAGTGCTTCTTGTAGAAAATTCGCCCTTTGTCCTCATTATTCCGGGGCTTCTGCTTTCAATGCTGACATCAAGCGAGGATTATTATTCCTCATCCGTCAAGCGAAACGCCATATTGTTTCTGAGGATAATTTCCTGCGTGATAACGGTGTTACTTCCGGCGGTGTATATCGGATTTATCAAATTCACTCCGGATTTTCTTCCGGACAAGATAATCCTGATGCTGAGCATGGCGAGGAGGAATGTGGCACTTCCGGCGTTTATAGAAATACTCTTCATGCAGCTCGTCTTTGAAGTTATCATGGAGGCCGCCATGCGCCTTCCCGGACAGATCGCTTCCACCGTCGGCATCGTCGGTTCCATCGTCGTGGGGCAGGCGATAGTGGATGCGAACCTTGTGAATATAATGGTCGTCATCATAGTTTCCCTCAATGCGATACTGACATTCGTCATTCCGAGCTTTGAACTTTCAAAGACGCTGAGGATAATAAGACTCGGATTTATGGTGATCTCTGCGGCTTTCGGGATGTACGGAGTTTCTGTGGCGTTTGCGGTAATGATGATATATCTTTCGGATATGGAGTCTTTCGGTGCGGAGTTTCTCTTTCCGTTTGTGGAAAGAAATGTGAGGAGAAAAAATGGAGCGTAAAATAACGTCGGGTAAATTTTTAAATATGATGACGTTTTCTTTCCTTGCGCTGAACTTTGTGTCGTTCTCAAGTCAGGTGTCTATCCTCATCGGCACCGACGGCATTATCCCGCTTCTTGTCAGCGGAGGAGTGATGTACGGATATTTGTTTCTCATTATTCGTCTGATGATGAGGGATGACCGTAAGAGTTATTACGAAGTTCTCATTTCAGGTCTCGGGAAATTTGTGGGGAGGGTAGTGTATTTTCTTCATCTTTGTGTGATAGTATATCTTTATTGTTATGCGATAAGGATAGTAACCACGCAGGTCAGCGTATATATGCTTCCCGGCAAGAATATTTACCTCATTCAGGGGATATTCATCTTTGCAACGGTTTATTCTGCCCAAAAGGGTCTTCGTGCCATGGGGAACTTTTGCAGTGTGCTTTTGTATCCGGTAATATTCATGCTTGCGTTTTTGTTTTTTCTGTCTTCGGACAATATGGACATTAAAAATATGCTGCCCATATTCACCCACGGCGGAAGCGAATATCTGAGAGCGATCATGCATCTGTTGTCCTATAATTTCTCGGGAGTATTGTGCGTGCCGTTTATTATTGATGAGGTGAATATGGCAGATAGCAGCATTTCAAAAAAAGCCCTGTGGGCGTTTTTGTCGGTGGCGGCGATCTTTTCGGCTTATTATGTTTTATGCATCGGCGTTCTCGGCGTCGACACCTGCCGCAGCATCGTCTTTCCCGCAATCAACATCATGCACAACTCGTCTTCTTCCGGAATTTTACTGAACAGATATGAGATAATAATAGTATTTATCGTCGTCATTTTATATTTTTTATACTGCTCACTGTTTTTATATTCTGCCCTGAAGGGGGCGGGGCGGATGAAGAAGAAAGGATATTTAGCATATATCGTTTCATTTACCGGCATATTTTTTATCCTGAGCCTTCTCAACGACAAGGCGGCAGGGGAGTATATTGCGAAAATGCTGCATATGAAAGGATATCTCGGATATTTTTTTGTTGTGATGATCGTTTTGTGTGTCTTTCTTTTGTGGAGGAAAAATGAAAAGAAAAATTAGCTTTGTTCTGACAATGGCGGCGCTTATCATGTCCCTGACGGATTTTTCATCCCTCACCGACACGGACCCTCTCGAAAGTGCCCTTCTGGTCAGCGCCATGAGTATAGGACAGACAGACGGGGAGTATGACATCGGGTTTATATATGCGGACTATTCCGCCGAAGCGGGAAAAAATGAATATAAGATCGTGAAATATTCTTCCGATTCTGTGGGCGGATGTATCTCCGGCGCGGAGAGGACTTTGCAGGCAAAGATATATTTCGGACAGATGGACGCGGTCTTTATTGAAATGGATGTGTTCGGGGATGAAAAGATATATCGGGACGTAATAAACTGTCTTGAGAGAAACCCGTATATGGGTTACAGCATATATGTCTACGGCTTTGACGGGGATATAGATGAATTTAACGGAAAAATAGAGGAGAAAGACGAAAAATACGTGAAATTCCTTGAAGACATCATTATCCGCGAACCGATGAAGGGCGCATTTGATGCGCATCTTCTCGATATAGTTTCGGCTTATTCCGATTATGCCATACCTGTCATAACGCCTTTGGGGGACGACATGGTGGGGAAGATGTACGTAATGAACGGAAATAAATACATTTCTCAGGCAGACAGCGGATATTTCCGCCCGTACGGCATTTTAAACGACATCGATGGAAGATATTATTACGAAACGCCGCTTGGAGAATTCTATACGGACAAAGTACGTACGCGAATGTCTTACGACGGGGGGATGAGTGTCACGGTCTTTGTGGATATTGATTTCTCGTCGATGTATTTAAACGGATATACTTCCCTGCAGGGGAAAATGATCTCTGTTTCGGAAAGGCAGTTCTCGGAAGCGGTGAAAAAAGATATTTACGGGCTTATTGATCATATGAAACGCTCACGGTGCGATATGACAGGAATCAAAGAATATATGCACCGCTTTCATAACGCGGAATATGCAGATATGATGCAAAGCGGCAGGGATATCGTAACAGACGGATATTTTGAGGTAGTGGTCAGGAGTAAATTTATCAACAACGGGGTCATGTACTGAAACGTTGGGCAAAAAGGCATTTAATTGTTGAAAAGATTTTCCCTCTGTGCTAAAATTAGACAAAGTTATAACAGGAAATGGAGAAAAATATGAAATACGGCGTTAAATTTCTGGTTAAAAAAATTGCAAACCTTAACTATAAAAGAATGTTCGACCGAATCGACGACCTTCACAAGCTCACGGGCAAGGGTAAAATCTCCCTGTTTTGTGATATCGTGTATACGGGCATAAAGTATCAGGCAGGATATGAAGATTATGCGTTCTTCAAATTCTACGACGTTCCGAGAAAGAACAGGGAAACATACCTCACAAGAGGCATCAACAACCAGCTCGTAAAGATGCTCAACGATCCGGAATATATGTATTATACTGACGACAAGAGCAAATTCCACGAAGTATACAAGGAATTTGCCGCACGTGACAGCATCTATCTCAAAGAAGCCACAAAAGAAGAATTCCTCGAATTTGCGGCACGCCATGAATATATCATGATCAAACCTTTCGACGACGGCAGCGGAATCGGCATCGAAAAGCTTGCCCCGAAGGATTATGCTTCATATGAAGAGCTTTATGATTACATCATGTCAACAAACTCACTTCTCGTCGAAGAAGTAATAACACAGCATGACGACATGGCGAAGCTTTGCCCCACAAGCGTCAATACTCTCCGCATCGTAACTATCCGCCATCCCGAAACAGACGAGATCTCTATCCCCTTTGCGGCAATGAGAGCAGGAACGGGTAAACCTATGGACAACCTCTATGCAGGTGGTGTTCTTACAATTCTTGACGAGAACACAGGCGTCGCGCTTTTCCCTGCGCAGAACGAAGAGCTTGAAGTATTTACTCACCACCCCGTAACGGGAACACCCATCGAAGGTTTTCAGGTTCCGTTCTGGGAAGAGACCATTGAGTTCATCAAGAAAGCGGCTCTCGTGACTCCGCAGCTCAGATATGTCGGATGGGACGTTGCAATAACGAAAAACGGACCTCTCCTTATCGAAGGAAACGCATACCCCGCAAATCAGGCTTATCAGATGCCTGCGATGAACCCCGGCAACATCGGACGTCTTCCGAAGTTTGAAAAGGCAAGCGGAATCAAATTCTATAAATAATATATACTGTGTATATTTACGGCACCGAAGTACGGTGCCGTTTTTTTTGATATGAATCCCTCCGGGGGATGGCAGGAGAAGAGAAGAAAAAAGACCGGCAAGTGTTCTTGCGGTCTTATGGGAATATTAATATACAAAATATATCATAACGACTATTGCCATGATGGTCTTCAGGTGGAGAGATCCGCAGAAGTCCTTGAGCATGTCGTAATTTTTCGGGTCCGTTGCGAAGAGGATGAGGAAATATTTTGCAAGGAGTTCGTCTGAAACGTGGCTTCCCGAGTTTTCCTTTGCGTAGGATATGATCTTTCTGACGTTTTCGCTGACTGCAAGATCGGGAGCAGCTTTCTCGCAAAGCTCTTTCATTTTCTCCATAGTCGCTTCACGCAGGGTCTTGTCCGTATATTTTTCTTTCTTGTCCACGCCGAGAAGGTCTGCGGCGTTTTCTGTCAGAGCTACATACACATCCCCGTCTTTTATTCCCGTTGCTTTCAGCATCGCCACAAGCCTGCGGGATACATTTTCCGGAGAAGAGTCTTCCGTGCGGAGAATGAATTTCACGAGCTTCGGGAGGTGTCCCGGAAGGGGGCGTGAAAGGCAGTTTTTCAGGGAATCATATTCTTCGTCCACAAGGCGGTTGATGTAAAATGTGTTTCCGTATGAGAAAGATACCTTTCTGAGTGTGTCGATATATCCCAGACGGATGCCTGTTATCATCTCGTCCGCCGTTTCCCTGAAACTCATTCCCACCATTTCCGTCGGGCGGAGAAGGGTGATCTTCATCTTTGTCTTTCCCGAAGGCGGAATTCTGCTGAGTTCGTCTGTTGAGAGGACGAGGGAAGGGGCGAAGGTTGAAATTGCCTTGTAAGGAGAGATCTCATAAGGCAATTTTCCCATAATGTCGTTGTCGGATAAGGAGATGACGGGGAAAAGAACGCTCATGAGGATATATTCCGTCAGTTTTCCATGAGGGATGTCGGAGAGGGTATAGTCCCTGAGGCACAGATCGTCTTTGTCTATACCTACTATCGCAAGGGAAGTTTCTGAGTTTCTGAGGGAGTCTTCTTTTATGTATCTCGAAATGAGTCTGTGGATGCGGCTGAAGGCAGGTTGGGAGATATACGAAATATACTGCGAAATAAATTCCTTTCCGGAAAGCATCTCCCAGCTGTTTACATATTTTTCACTCACATTGTTTATCGCATCAAGAAGATCTTCCTTTGAAGCGTTTCTCCAGAATTTTGCCATGTCCTGAATGCTGCCCTGCGCGATGAGGCAGGCGTTTATGGTTCCGACGAACGCTCCTCCCACAGAGGTCACTTCCGAACCGAGCTCCTTTATTGCCTTTAAACATCCTATCTCATAGGAGCTTCTCGCTCCGTCCGAGCTTACTGTGAATCCGACATTTCCCATATTTCCCTCCGAATGATCAGTCAAGTATAGATTATAGCAAAGTTATCGGGAAAATAAAACCATATAATCGAAAAAAATCCAAAATACATAATAAAAAAGAACCGCCTTCTGGCGGTTCTGAGTGAATATGTCATTTTATTCTTTGTCCGGTTCAAGAACGCCCGTGAGTGAGCTTGCAAGACCTGCGAGAGACTGGATCTCTGAGGGGATGATGATCTTTGTGGCTTTTCCGTCAGCCATTGTCTGCAATGCTTCAAGACCTTTGATGGCAACGACGTACTGATCCGGCTGAGCTTCCTTGATCATCTGAAGACCTTTTGCTGTCGCTTCCGCAACCGCACGGATAGCTTCCGCTTCACCCTGTGCTTCACGGATCTTCTGTTCTTTTACTGCGTCTGCACGAAGGATCGCAGCTTCTTTTTCACCTTCAGCTTTGAGGATCGCAGCAGCTCTTTCACCTTCCGCACGAAGGATGTTTTCACGTTTTTCACGTTCTGCCTTCATCTGTTTTTCCATCGCTGACTGGATGTCTGCCGGCGGGAGGATGTTCTTTACTTCGACACGCACTACCTTGATGCCCCATGCGTCTGAAATTTCGTCGATGATAAGGCGCATCTGGTTGTTGATGTGGTCTCTTGATGTGAGAGTTTGGTCGAGTTCAAGATCCCCGATGATGTTACGGAGTGTTGTGGCAGTGAGTTTTTCCATAGCTGCCATAGGATTGTCGTGACCGTAGCTGAAGAGTTTCGGGTCTGTTACCATGAAGTAGATGACTGTGTCGATCTGCATGGTAACGTTGTCTTTTGTGATAACCGGCTGAGGCGGATAATCAGCGATCCTTTCTTTCATTGAAATGCGGCGAGCAACCTTGTCGATGAACGGGAACAGGTAGTGGATGCCCGGCTGCCAGATCGTGTGGAGCTGACCGAGACGTTCGATGACGAAATTGTTTGCCTGGGGAACGATTCTGATGTGTGATGCCAAGAATGCAATAAGGATCACGAAAAGAAATAACCAAACCATAATTAGTCTCCTTTTTAATTTTTATTTTTTAATCTTTGTTTTCTGATGTCGTCTTATTCAGACTGTTCCGGATCGTGAATGTGGGGAGCGATTATAAGTTTTACCCCTTTCACCTCGCGGACCACGATCTTGCTTCCCTGCGGAATCGTTTTTTCGCAGCAATCCGAAAGCTTCGCGCTCCACATCTGGCCGTTGATCTTAACCTGGCCGCCTTCAAGATCTTTTATGTCCGTGACTGCAAGCCCTACTTCTCCGATGAGGGCGTCGGTGTTTGTCTTTATGGTGCTGACGTTTATTTTGTGTTCCATCTTCGGTCTGACGAAGAAGAACAGGAGAGCCGAAACGACTGCAAATGTTATAAGCTGCAAGTATGTCGGCAGATTCATCATCGCAAGCACAAGCCCCGCAAGCGCTCCGAAGGCGAACCACACGCAGTAAAGACCTACAGTTGAGATCTCGATGACGATGAGGGAGATCATTGCCAGGATCCAGAGGATAACGTTGATGTTGATCGTATCCATGTTTTCACCTCTTTCTTATGAGTCTATTATACATTAGGGTGGCCTGAAAAGGCAATAAATTTAATCTGATTTTAATAATCGGTGATGTGGCACGGGTTATTTTTCATGGATAAGGGTGTTTTAAACAAATTCTTTTCTTATTTATGTTGTTTGGATGACAAAAAAATGATAATATATACGTTGGATAACTACCTTTAAATGTAAGGAGAATATACATATGAGCATTACAGACAGCAGAATATTTGATATCTTCCGCGCACTTGACTTTTCTGCAGTGGTGGATATTCTGATAACGACATACCTTATATATAAGATAATTACATGGATCAAGGGCACTCAGGCGGAGCAGGTAGCATACGGCATACTCATCGTACTCGCTATCACGCAGGTCTCCGACTGGCTCGGATTCATCACCATCAACTATATCTTCAGAAGCATCATGACCGTCGGAGTTCTCGCCCTCGTCATCATGTTCCAGCCGGAGCTGCGCCATGCTCTGACCAAGCTCGGAAGCAGCAGGTATAAGATATTCAATATGAACAAATTCAGCGGGCTTTTCGGACAGGAAGTTTCGACGGAAGCCATCAAAAGCGGCATCGCCGTCATCATCGACACTCTCAAGGAACTCTCCGCAACGAAGACAGGGGCACTTATCGTAATGGAAAGGGAAAGCCGCCTTACGGACATCATCAATTCGGGAGTATATATCGACGCGAAGATCTCCAAGAGCCTCCTTCTGAATATATTTTACCCGAAGACTCCTCTGCATGACGGCGCCGTCGTCATCGGCAGGGATCATATGAGAATAACATCCGCAGCATGTCTTCTGCCGCTGACGCAGAACAAAAACCTCAATCCATCTCTCGGAACGCGTCACCGCGCCGCCATCGGCATCAGCGAAAACAGCGACTGCATCGTTCTGGTCGTCAGCGAAGAAACGGGTGTCCTTTCTTATGCTATCGGCGGAAGACTTTCCAGATTCGTGGACCTGAAGACCGTGGAAGCGCTCCTGACGGATACCCTCGTCCCGGTAACTGAAAAGAAAAGCTGGATAAAAGCCATCGGAGGTGACAACAATGAAAGATAAATCTTTTACGAAGGATAAAGTCATCAGCCTCATAATCTCGTTTCTGATGGCGTTCTTTCTGTGGGTGTATGCCCTTTCCGCAACGGGACAGACGGAAACGAAGGTATATAAGGATATTCCCGTGAAGATCATCAACTCATCTTCACTCTCCGCACTTGATCTTGTGCTGGATAATAATGATTATGACGTGGATGTAAAGCTTTACGGCAGCACATTACAGCTCTCGCAGGTCAGAAAGAGCGATCTTATAGCCATTATCGACGTTTCTACCATCAAATCCGTCGGCAATCACAGCATCGCTGTCACAGTCTCCGGACTTCCCGAAAACGTCAGTGTGTCAGAGATCAATGAGAGATATCTCAGTGTGTCCGTAAGCGAACTGAAGAACGTGGAAAAGACCGTTGAGATAACAAAGGCAGGAAGCCTGCAGGAAGGTTATTTCTCAATCGGTGAAAAATATTCATCAAAGGTATGTGTTGTTTACGGCAACGCGCAGAACATCGGAAAAGTCGTTTCGGTAAAGGGAAGCGTTGATGTCAATGCCATAAGCGAAGACGTCACGAGAAGGGCAAATCTCGCCGCATATGACGAAAGCGGAAATGTGGTTGATGATGTGAATATCATTCCTTCTTATGTGGATGTGAGCCTTACGGTTGGCAAGATAAAGGAAGTCCCCGTAACGGTAAGTACCTCAGGGGCAGTTCTCGAAGGATATGTTCTCAGCGAGATCAGCGCTGAAACGGAAACGGTAAAGATCGCCGGCAAGGAAGACGTCCTTTCGGGAATTGACGTGATCTTTACGGCGACGGCAGATCTTACGGGCAGGAGCGAGTCTTTCTCGCAGACACTTTCTCTTCACGGCGAAGAGGGAATAGTGTTGCTGGATGAAGGACCTGTGAAGGTCAATTTCGTCATTGAAGCGAAGGAAAATAAGGAAGTCACCTTCTCGACAATACGTTTCCTCAACACTCCCACGGGACTTGATTGCAGCCTTATGGAATTCGGAGGAATAACCGCCGTGGTGTCGGGAGAAAAGAGGGTGCTGAAGGATATTGACGAAGGCGACATCACCGCATTTATCGACCTTTCAGGCCTTTCGGAAGGAACGCACGAAGTTACAGTGCAGTTTGATGTTCCGGAGAGTGTGGAAATAAAGGAAAATCAGGAAATCAAAGTTAAAGTGAGACTTGAAAATAAATGAGATACAAAGCTGAAGAGATCAAAATAAACATAAACAAACTCATAAAGACAAAACCGAGGGAAGCGGTCATCGCGAAGCTCGCTCTGGAAGAGAGCCTCGTGAAGAACTTCACAATTACCCGCCGTTCCCTCGACAGCCGTATGCACGAATCAAGCGGAATATTTTATATTTATAATGTAGAGTTTGATTATCCTAAAAAGATACGTTCGAAATCTGTGAAGCCTGCGGATAAGGAAACGAAGGTTCCGAAGGCGCGCCCCGTTAAAAAAGGTATTCCCCGACCGGTCGTCATCGGCTCAGGCCCCGCAGGGCTGTTTGCCGCATTGAGGCTTGTGGAATGCGGCCTTGAACCCATCGTCATTGAGCGCGGAAGCGATATGAAGAAAAGGGCGGAAGACGTAAACAACTTCTGGAATGAAAGACAGCTCGACACGGAATCAAACGTACAGTTCGGGCTTGGCGGCGCAGGAGCTTTTTCCGACGGAAAGTTGAACAGCAGGATAAAATCTCCGTATACGAAATATGTGGCAGAAAAGATGGTGTCATTCGGCGCAAAGCATGAGATCCTTTATTCCGCAAAGCCGCACCTCGGAACGGATAAGATCAGAGTTCTCGTCAGCGATATGAAAGCGTACCTCGAAGAGAAAGGCGCGGAATTTTATTTTGGCGAAAAGCTGACGGGAATAAATATCTCAGACGGGAAAGTGACGGGGATCGTTACGGACAAGAGGGAGATAGAAACAGACGACGTATTCCTCGGAATCGGAAACAGCGCAAGGGATACTTTTGAAATGCTTTATGATGCAGGCGTTACCATGGAGGCCAAGGCGTTTGCCGTCGGAGTCAGGGTGGAACATTCCGCAAATACCATAAACGAATATGTATACGGAAGCCTTAACGGTCATCCGATGCTGAAAAACGCAGATTATCTTCTTAAATATCACGATGAGGAATACGACAGAAACGTATACTCATTCTGCAACTGCCCCGGTGGATATGTTATTAACGCATCCAGCGAGGAAGATATGCTGGCAATAAACGGAATGAGTTACTCAAAGCGAAATGCGGAAAACACAAACAGCGCTATCGTCGTTCAGGTCGGTCCCGGGGATTTCGGAGATCATCCCCTTGACGGACTCAGGTTCGCAAGGGATCTTGAAAGAAAGGCGTTTGAGGCCGGCGGAGAGAATTATGAAGTACCGTATATGGCAATCGGCGAATTTATCGGAAGCGGTCATCCGCAGGAAGTCGCCCCGAGTGCCCTTCCGTCATGCACATACAGGGATCTTGGCGACATCTTCCCGGATTTTGTCAGGATACCGCTTAAAAATGCCCTTACGCATTTCAGCGACAAGATCGGCGGATTTGAAGGGGGAGTGATGTCGGCAGTGGAAAGCAGGACGTCTTCTCCCGTGAGGATACTGCGCGACAAGGACAGCTTTATGAGTGTGAACGTATCGGGGCTTTACCCGATAGGTGAAGGTGCAGGTTACGCAGGCGGAATCATGAGCAGTGCCGTAGACGGAGTCAGGGCGGTTGATAAGATGGCTCAGAAATACGCGGAAGGCTGAATGAAGAATTGATTTCACATAAGGTATAAACAACAAATAAGCAATAACGCATATATATTAACAAAAAGAAAAGCAGGAAATTTATGGCAAGATTATTCGGAACAGACGGCGTCAGGGGCATCGCAAACAAAGACCTCACGCCGAAAATGGCATTTGAGCTCGGAGCTGCGGCTTGCAGCGTACTGAGAAATGAAGACGAGATCCCGGTTTTTGTCGTCGGTATGGACACGAGAATTTCGGGAGATATGCTCTTTTGCGCCCTCGCAAGCGGGATCATGAGCGCAGGCGGAGATGTGGTGGATCTGGGGATCATTCCCACACCTGCCGTTGCTGTACTTACGAAATATTATAACGCAAACGCAGGCGTCGTTATCAGCGCATCCCACAACCCTTATTATGACAACGGAATCAAGTTCTTCGGTTCTGACGGTTTCAAGCTGGATGATGAACTCGAAGACAGGATTCAGGAAAAAATGAGTGATTATGACGCGGTAAGCCATGAAAATATCGGATGCAAGCTCCTTTGCAGGGATGCAGAAGAAATTTACCGCGATTACGTCACAGACAAGTTCAGAAAAGTAAAGCTTTCCGGGCTCAGGATCGCCCTTGACTGCGCAAACGGCGCTACGGAAAATGTGGCGCAGATGGTGTTTGAAGAACTCGGCGCGGAAGTCGACGTATTCTTCAATGAGTCAAGCGGGATCAACATCAATGAAGGTTGCGGCTCCACGCACACGGAAAGGCTTCAGGAGATCGCAAAAGGCGGAGAGTACGACATCGCATTTGCCTTTGACGGTGACGGTGACAGGCTTATCGTCGTTGATAAAGAAGGAAATGAAATAAACGGCGACAGACTTATTTATGCGATCGCGGTGGATCTGAAAGAGAAGGGACTTCTTGAGAAGGACACGGTGGTTGCGACGGTAATGTCAAATTATGCCATGGATCCGACTCTCGGAAAGCACGGAATCAAAGTCGTCAGGACGAAGGTCGGCGACAGATACATCATGCAGGAAATGCTGAAAGAAGGTTATTCTTTCGGCGGAGAGCAGTCCGGACACATGATATATCTTCCGGCAAACACGACAGGTGACGGCATCATCAGCGCAGTCATCGTTTCTGACATGGTGAAAAGGGGAGTTCTCGACAGATATCTTGATGAGATCAGTCTTTTTCCGCAGGCTCTTGTAAATGCGAAAGTCAGAAAGGAAATGAAAGAAAATTATATGACGATTACCGAAGTTGCGGATGCGGTAAATGCCGTGAATGAAAAATACAGCGGCACAGGCCGCCTTCTCATCCGTCCGTCGGGAACGGAAAATCTCGTGAGGGTACTCATTGAGGGAAGTGACGAAGAGATGATCGCTTCTGACGCGAGAAGCCTTGCAGAAGTCATTGAGAAGTATTGTATGTAGCAGTTTTTAAAGCCTTATGCCATTTTTATGGCATAAGGCTTTTTTTCGCTCCGCGCATCCCGCCCACCCACCCCCTCCCGCGCCGCAACCGATGCGCAGCATCGGTTCCCGAAGGCGAAGCCTTCGGGTGCAGGCTGCCTGCGGCAGCCTGCGCGGCGCGCCGCCGCCGCGAAAGCAGAGCTTTCGCCAAAGAGCCGGAGGCTCTTTGGGTCCGTGGCAAGCCACGGACGGCGGCGGGGGAGGCGGGCGGGACGGGACGAAGCAGAAAGCGGGAAAGATGCGGATGTGAAATAATGAGTAAATTGAAATACTCTTAATGCTGAAAATATGCCTTATTAATTCGGCTGTTTGTATGAAAGTTACTTTGTGTATAACAATTCATTTGCCATAAAAAACATAATTTGCTATAATCCACATGAATAAAACATAAGGAGTAACATTTTGGAAAGAAAAGTAAATCAAAAAGAAGTTACCATTTACGCTCTGTCCAATGCGGCTCAGTCAATCGGACAGATAGTCCCGTTTACTTACATCAATATGTTCATGACGGATTATCTCGATATTACTCCCGCCGTTGCAGGAACAGTGCTTCTGATCGCAAAGATCATTGACTTCATCGTATGCCTCCTCTCAGGCGTTATCATGGAAAAAGTAAAACTCCCCTGGGGTAAATACGTTTCATGGTTCAGGATCCTTCCGTGGGTCATCGCTTCAGGATGTATCATCCAGACTATCGACACAACATCTTTCGTTTCATCAGAAATTATCCGTGCCATGATAGTCCTCGTCGGATATCTTTGCCTGCACTGCTGCATGAGCTTTATGGTTACGGCAAGAAGCGGCATCATGCAGAAAATGGCAGGGGCAGACATGAACATGAGAAGAATGTTCACCACCCGTCAGGTTCAGTTCGCTGCGGCAACCACCATACTTTCATCAGCAGTGACTCTCCCTGCAATTCAGTTCATGCAGCCTTACGTAGGCGAAAGTGGCGGTTATCTCGTTGTAACACTTATCTTCAACGTATTCTACCTCACGATGACTATGATCTTCGTGAAGATGGCTTCTCAGTACGACCGTCCGGAAGATGCAAACGCTCCCGCAAAGAAAGCGGCTACGGTAAAAGAGATCTTCCAGTCTATCGCTGTAAACAAGCAGATGCAGGTCCTCGTTACGGTATATACCCTCTTCGGTATCGGAAGCCAGCTCTTCGCAGGCCTTCTCGTATACTACTATAAGGTAGTTATCGATCAGTTCATGATGATGGCTCTCATCTCCACTATCAGAAGTATCGTATCATTCGGCGCAAGCCTCGTTATCCCCGCTATCGGTAAGAAGCTCGGAAAGAAGATGTCTCTCGTTATCGGTATGGGCACATACGCTTTATGTGTTCTCGGAGTATGGCTCTTCGCCCTTAAATCCATCTGGATCCTCGCATTCTTCCTCTGCCTCGGTCAGAGCGCTATGTATCTTTACACAGGCTTCGGAGTAAACTTCTACCTCGACTGCGGTGAATACGGATACTATAAGACAGGCAAGGACTTCCGTACTATCGCTATGGCAGTAATGAACGTTCCCACAAAGATCGGATTCGCTATCGGCGGAAGCGCAGTAAGCTTCGGCCTTGCATTCATCGGATATGAAGCAGGTATGGTCGTTACGGAAAAATTCACAACCGACTTCATGCGCCTCATCGGCCTCGTTCCCGCATGCCTCATGATCATTGCCGCTGCCATCGCGTTTTTCTTCTATAAACTCACCGACGAACAGGCTGAGTTCTACGCAACGGAAAACGAAAAGAGAGAAAAAGAACTTGCATAACAAAACGATAAATGCATACCTTCGGGTATGCTTTTTTTGTGGCGGAATTGACGCATAATGTGGTGCTTAGCAGTCAACAATCCCTGACGGAGGGAATATATGTACAAAAGGATGAATATGTTACTGAGTGTACTCTTTTCGGGGCTTTTTATGTGTGTGGCGGCGGTGCAGATACTGTATTCAGAAAATGCGATCGTTCCGGTGAGTAATTTTGATGACGGAAAAAGGGTCAGTGTCGTCGGAAGCAGCGTATATCTTCCCGTCGGGGAAATATGCATAAAAGCAAGTGACGAAAGGGCGGTCATACTGATAAACGGAGAAAAATCCGGTTGGACAGAATGTGACGAAGGGATGAAATTTCAGGTGCATGACGGGGATATCGTTCATGTCGATATGAGGGGGGCGGAAGGCCGTGTCGTAATATACATCAGCGACGTATCGGAAAATGTCACAAGCCCTCTCAGAGGTTCCAAGATCCCCGCAGAGGGAGGTACAGAGATGTTATTCGAAGTAAAAATATCAGAGGAAAATATTTTGTAAAGTGTGAAAAAATGGCTTGCTATCATGGAAAAGTTGTATTATAATTATTGTCGGTGAGCTGTTTACAGCGCATAAAATCATATAACGACCTTACGGTAAACAAGAAGTGACAAAATGAATAATATCCATATAGCTATTGACGGTCCGGCAGGTGCCGGCAAAGGAACAGTTGCGAAAGAACTTGCCGAAAAACTTAATTTAACATATCTTGACACCGGTGCGATGTACCGCTGTGTGGCATGTGCCGCAAAGATGGCGGGAGTTAAGAGTTATGACAATGATTCTCTCGGAAAGATCCTCGATGATATCGACATCACTTTTGCAGACAGCGGAAAGAAAGTCTTCCTTAACGGCGAAGATGTTACTGAGAAGATAAGGACACGCGAGGTCGACGATCTCGTCGGCGGAGTTTCCGGCAATAAGTTTGTGAGAGAACGCCTTGTTGCCATGCAGAGAAAATACGCTGAAGGCAATAATATCGTCATGGAAGGCAGGGACATAGGAACTGTCGTATTGAAAGACAGCCCTTATAAATTCTACCTCGATGCGTCTGTTGACGAAAGAGCAAAAAGAAGATACGAGCAGAACATAAAAAATAACATCGAATGTACTCTTGAAGCCGTGAAAGCGGACATCATAAGAAGGGATGAGCGTGATATGAACAGAGAGGCCGATCCGCTTACAAGGACGGAAGACGCCCTTTATATCGATTCTTCGGATCTTACCGTCGACGAAGTCTGTGATGTCATCATTGCGCACATCGGAAAGATAAAAAGAGGAGAAAAGTAATGTATCAGCTGATCCGCTTTTTCTCTTTTATATATCTTAAAATATTCTTCCGTTTTAAGATCTTCGGGAAGGAAAATATCCCCCGGACAGGAAAGCTGATAATCTGCGGCAATCATTCCAGCAACAACGACACCCTCATGATGGCGATGACCACAAAGAGAGATATTCACTATATGGCAAAAGCGGAGCTGTTTAAAAATCCCATTCTCAGGTGGGTATTCACAAAAGCCCATGCCATCAAGGTCAATCGCGACGGAAATGATATGCAGGCGATAAGAAGCGCAATCAGGATCCTTTCCGACGGAAACATTCTCGGAATATTCCCGCAGGGAACAAGGGACAAAGGCGGCATACATAAACCGGATTCTTTCAAGACCGGTGTTGCTACGATCTCAATAAAGACAAAGACTCCTGTGGTTCCCGTATTTATCAGCGAGGAATATAAGCTCTTCCGCAGAAACTGCATATATGTAGGAACTCCCATCAATACATGGGAACTGTCTCCCGCACGTCCGACCCAGGAAGATTATAACAACATAGCAAACGGTCTTATCAGACAGGCTATCATAGAGCTTGAAAACAAATGGAAGGCCGGCATTGACAGATAATGAAAGTTATTCTTGCAAAGAGCGCAGGATTCTGCTTCGGCGTCGACAGAGCCGTCAACAAGGCCATGGATGCCGCAAAGGCTTATGGTTCCCCGATATATACCTACGGGGAGCTTATCCACAACAGAACAGTGGTGGAGGAGCTTGAAAATATGGGCGTTTTTGTGACGGATGATATTGATTCCGTAAGTGAAGGGACGATAATAATCCGTTCGCACGGTGTCGGAAAGGATGTTTTTGAGAAAATTTCAGAAAAAGGCCTGACACTCGTGGATGCGACCTGTCCAAAAGTAAAATCTGTGCAAAATAAGGTTGAAAAATATCACAATATGGGGTATAATATTGTGATAGTGGGTGATTGTACTCACCCGGAAGTCATCGGAGTCAACGGATGGTGTGAAAATTCCGCTTCCATCATTGATGACCCCGTAAAAGCTAAGATGTATACGAGCGAAAAGCCCGTGTGTATCGTGGCTCAGACGACAATAATCAAGGATATGTTTGATGAGGTCTCTTCGGAGATCCTGAAAAATTATCCCGACAGCATCGTCTTCAACACCATATGTCTTGCCACACGTGACCGCCAGAGTGAGGCGGAAGAGCTGGCAAAGGTGTGTGATGCGATGATAGTAATCGGCGGAAAGAACAGCTCAAATACGAAGAAGCTGGCAGATTTATGCAGTATACATACTGATCGGGTCTATCTCATAGAGTCGGCAGATGATATAAACAAAGAAGTATTTTGCGATGATGACACGGTGGGAATCACCGCCGGTGCATCCACTCCCTCGCAAGTAATCTCGGAGGTATTAGGATTATGGACAACACAATGAATTTTGAAGAATTGATGGGTGAAGTTAAATCACTCAGAACAGGTGATATCGTTACCGGTGAAGTTATTGCAGTTAACGAAGCAGAAGTTTTCGTTAATATCGGATATAAATCAGACGGCGTTATTAAAAAAGCTGAATTCATGAAAGATTTATATGAATCACTCACAAGCGTTGTAGCTATCGGCGACACAGTTGAAGCTATGATCACAGAAATGAACGACGGTACAGGCAATGTAGCTCTTTCCAAACTCAAAGTTGACGAAATGGCAGCTATCAATGTTGTAGGCGAAAAATTCGAAGCTAAAGAACTCGTTAAAGGCAAGATCACAAAGATCGTCAAAGGCGGCGTTATCGTTGACCTCGGATTCGCTACAGCTTTCATGCCGGGAAATCAGTACGGCCTTAAATACATCGAAGACCTGAACACACTTCTCGGAAAAGAAGTTGAAGGCAGAATCATCGAATTCGACCGCGAAAAGAACAGAGTTATCTTCTCAAGAAAAGTTGTTCTCGTAGAAGAA
>JAFXKY010000068.1 GCA_017531485.1 Eubacteriaceae bacterium
AAATTGAGAGTTTCTCTTGACAGTTTAATGGAAACGGAGGTCGCACAAAACTCCAATATCCGGAAGCGGAATGTAACAGGAACAATCACTATAACATCACCAACTGAGCGTGTAATTGCTACTTGCCATAATGTCGTGTCTTCTCAGAAAATGTCCGGCGGAAAATCATCGCCGCAGTATGCACTTTACGGTACGAGTGAAGGAAGAGATTTTTTCGGTGGACAATCAAACACTTTTTTAGGCTGGTATGCGAACGAAAAGGATATTTCAAAAGAAATTATGGAAATCCATGACGCAATCGCCAATGGGACTTCATCATATACATTGAAGTATAGTGCAAAAACGAAAAGGGGGTTGCTCAGTATAAAAATAGATACAGAATAATAAGCAAATCATTTCCGATTGATAGAATATTATCGATGCGGACAAAAATGAAATTGTTTATTTCTTGTATAGTTCACTTTTGTGTGGTAGTATATAAACAAACAATGAATTTGACTTTGATGCAGGAGATTACTTTATGAAAAAGGCATTCATGTGTAGTTTGCTTTATAACGGAATACTTGGTGGAGGATTATATCTTGACAAACAGTCGGTTACTTTTGTGTGTAAGAAACTTACAGTTGATAAGAAATATAAGACGATAGTTTTACCACTGAATGAAATAAATGAAATGACCTGGAAATGGATGTTTTTTCCGGTAGCGACCTTCTGTATGCGAAACGGAGAGAAATACAGAATGCTTATTTTTAATAAATGTCGTTTTGAAAAATGGTTCCGGGAATATTGCCTTAATAAGCAGTAAGATAAATTCTTATTTATTGAATATTATAAGTGAAAAATAACAAAACGGGCTGACTAATCAGCCCGTTTTTCTGTTTGACATCAGTAGCAGTTTTTTATAATGCTTTCCCGAAATTTCCGAGGAGCATCGAAAGATCCGCGGAGTTCACCACTCCGTTTCTGTCAAGGTCACATGAAGAATCTGTCGCAGCGTATTTTTCAAGAAGCATTGACAGGTCGTCGCTGTTTACCTTTCTGTCCTTGTTTATATCTCCCATGAGAGATACTTTTTCCGAGAATTTTGCATAAAGGTGAGTGTAATCCTCAACTGCAAATGAGTACGAAGCCGATTTTGAAACAAGCGCCTCTCCGTCAAACCACCCGAGGAAGTTTTCCATAAACGAGCTGTCCGCGTATACGGTCACTTTCTCGCCCTTTCTGAATTTTCCCGATCCGTAACACATTCCGTTTCCGACGCTCTCCGTCATTACGGTATATATGGGCACATTTCCTTCACATGAATTATCCGCAGGGATATTTTCCCCGTTTTGGTCAAGGGTAATATCTTCACCGAAACAGAGCGTAACATCATCTTTATCGGAAACTTCAATTCCATAAAAGTCCATGACGGCTTCAGGAATCTCCGTGTGTGATACTTTTAATTTTTCTACTGAGATGTCCGCCGAAACCGGGGATGATGATGTTATCTGTACGGTATATTTTCCTTCCGCAGGAATGTCGACTATTATCTCGGCGGCAGTCATGTTCACAGCGAGAATGTTATTTATTATGCTTCTGTCCGCAACTTCCGCAAGAACTTCTCCGTCCTCATCCGCGACTTTTAAATTTACTCCCGAAGATGATCTGAGTCTGTAAAAATATCCGCCCTCGGACAGATCGCTTCCCTTGCAGCATGAAAGCTTGTAAAAATATGCTCCGGTGGAGTGTGTGCTGAAAAGGCGGTCATTTGTGATGTGGTTTTCCATAAAATAATCATTCACCACCGCGAATTCCAACGCATAATCCTTCAGAAGATTCACGCTCTGTGATATTCCCACATTCCCTGAGAGAATGTCTGACATGAGGGTGAAATAATCGTTGAATGTCGCCGTGTTTTTCTCCGAACGGTACATCTGCCTGATGTAAAAGTCTTCTCTGTCGTCGGTTCTCTTGTATATCTCCCTGACGAGATTGTCCGTTGAAAATGTTCCCTCAAAGGCAGTGAAACTCTTTCCCGTTGATTCGGAATACTTTTGTGATACGGTCTTTATCATCTCGTTATAAAGCCCGATATCCCCGAAACTCTTTTCAGGCAGGAACATATCGTTTCCGAACCTGCCGTAACTCCATGATGCGATGGGAAGCCTTGTAACGAAATCCGCAGAACAAAGGATGTTGAATATATTTTCATATCCTTCCGTACATGCATCGAGGCTTACGAGAGGGGAGGCAAAAGTATATGCGAAAATATCCTTCTTATCTGCATAGGATGATTCATTCAGCATTTTTGCTACGATATTCGCAACTCCTGCGCCTCGGCTGTGACCGGTGATGAGGAATTTTTTATCATTATCTCCGAGCGTTGAAATGTATTTTTCAAGATCTGAGTAAAGCTTCAGCGCCGCAATATTAAACCCTTCGTGAATTTCTCCGTCGCCGATATTGAAGTTTGAATACCACTCGCTGTCTTCGCTTGTTCCTTTGATGATGACCGTAACGAGATCATACCTGTCATACTCTTTGTTTGCTATAACATATCCGACAGAGTCGTTTTCTTCTCTTGTGGGAGTGATGTATGATGAAAAAAAATTTTCGCCATATCCCATATTGATGAGAGTTTTTGTAATGTTTTCGGGCTTTGTGTCCACATATGCCGCACCGCATAATACGCAAAGGCTTGTTGCGAGGGTGTGGTTGTATTCTTCCGAAGAACCATCAAACCATCCGTCGTTCCATATAAACTCTGCTTCATAGCTCTTTATCTCGCTTTTTCTGTCGTTGTACATAAGCGCCTTGTACCGGATATCCCCGTTATCAGCCGTTACGGGTGAAACGATTCCGATTAACATTATTACGCTTAAAATCAGGCAAATAATCTTCTTCATAATTTCCTCCTGCGAAAAATAATATAACATAAAACCCAAAATGTGTCAATAAACCCAAAACTGCGCGTCAATTAAAAAATGACGGATTTTACCGTCATTTTTTTTACATAGTCTTGATAAGACCCTTGTTTTTGAGGAAATAATTCATTCCCGAAAGTATCGTCATGAAAATGGAGAAATAATATACTACGTTTACTGCGGGAGCGATGGGAAGAAGCGTTTCGAAGTGCATTGCACTGATGGCAACCATCTGAGAGATCGTCTTGATCTTTCCGTATTTGTCCGCAGCCATGACCGTTCCTTCGAGCGCAGCCATCGTTCTGAGAGAAGTAATTGCGAGCTCTCTTGCGATCACTATTACCACACTCCATGCGGCGATCCTGCCTGATGCGCAGAAAATGACGAGCGACGTCAGAACGAGCAGTTTGTATGCAAGCGGATCCATGAACTTTCCGAAGTCCGTCACAAGATTTCTCTTTCTTGCGATGTGTCCGTCGATGGAGTCGGTGATTGATGCGATTATGTAAATTATTCCGGCAACATATGCTGCGTATTCGAAATCAAGATACATAACGATGAAGTATACAGGGATGAGAAACACCCTGAAAAGAGTTATCTTGTTAGGTAAGTTCATTTATAAAGCCTCCCGATAAGGTCATATTCCATGCTGTCGTCGATGTATACCTTCACGATCTCTCCCGGGGAGAGTTCTTCATCCGTATATACATACACACAGCCGTCAATTTCAGGACAATCCAGATAGCTTCTTGCGGAATATACCCCTTCATTTTCCTTGTCTTCGATGATGACTTCCATCACCGTGTCGATTCTTTCCGAAAGTTTTTCGTCGCTTATCTCCTCAAGGACTTCCATGAGGTATTCAAAGCGCCTTATCTTTTCGTCATCATCGATCTGACCATCCATTTCTGCTGCCGGAGTCCCTTCCTCCAAAGAATAAGGGAAAACTCCCACTCTGTCAAGACGGAATTTGCGGAAAAATTCGGCTAATTCCACAACTTCATCTTCCGTTTCCGTCGGAAAGCCCGTAATGAACGTCGAACGGATGGCAATATCCGGCATACTGCTTCTGAGCTTTTCGATTATTGATACGACGCCGTCTTTGTCAATATGTCTGTTCATGAGTTTTAAGACCCTGCTGTTTACGTGCTGAAGGGGAATGTCAATGTAATGAAGCACCTTTTTGCATTCCTTCATGGCAAGTATCAGCTCATCGGAAAGTGTTTCCGGATAAACATACATAAGCCTGATCCATCTGAGTTCGGGGATCTTATTCAGCTCGCGCAGAAGCGTGGGAAGCATTCTCTTTTTGTAAAGATCCGTTCCGTATTCACCGGTATCCTGAGCAACGAGGATTATTTCCCTGACCCCTCCTTCAGCGATCATGGTTACTTCATCAATAATGTCTTCCATTTTCCTGCTCTTCTGTTTTCCGCGGAGTTTGGGGATTATGCAGTATGAACAGCGCTTGTTGCATCCTTCTGCGATCTTTACGTATGCGTAATGATCGGGTGTTGAGAGGATCCTTCCGCTTTCCACGATAGGGGAGCTGATGTCGGATGTGTCGCATCTGACTCCTCCGTTTACAAGTTCCGCGATCTCATAGAGTCTGCCTGTACCGATGATGTGATCGATTTCGGGGATCTCCTGAAGGAGTTCTTCGGAATAGCGCTGGGCAAGACATCCCGTAACTACGATCTTATAACCCGGATTTTCCTGCTTATACGCAACTGCCTGCATTATCGCATCGACGGACTGTTCTTTCGCATCGTTGATAAATGCGCAGGTGTTTATTACTATCATGTCGCTTTCTTCGATGTCATAAACGACTTCAAAACCGCTTTCATCCATGATGTAACTCATATTTTCGCTGTCGACAGTGTTCTTGTCACAGCCTAAGGTGAAAAAGTATACTTTATTCAAGACTTTTAACCTCATTTCCCTTTAATATTCTCATAAATTCGTCTTTTCCTATAAGCACATTCCTCGGACGCGCACCATCCGCCTCGGAAACGAAACCTCTTTCTTCCATTTCGTCAATGATCCTTCCGGCTCGCGCGTATCCTATTCTCAGACGGCGCTGTATTGTCGATGTGGAGATCGTCATCTTCTCGAAAGCGATCTCCATGGCGTCTGCGAGAAGGTCGTCCATAAATACGTTGGATGCGGCAGCGTCGGATGAATTTCCTGCTGCGGAATCTGCAGATGAACGGATGTCTTCATAAACCTCGTCATCGTATTCCGCAACGCACTGCTCCTTGATGAAGTTTACCACACTTTCGACCTCTTCTTCGGAAACAAATGCGCACTGCGCCCTTATTCCTTCCGGATAGTAAAGAAGGTCTCCTTTACCTATGAGCTTTTCTGCACCTGCGTGGTCAAGGATCGTCTTGGAGTCGATCTGTGAGGATACTGAGAACGCGATCCTCTGCGGAATATTTGCTTTGATGGTTCCCGTGATGACGTCGACGGTAGGACGCTGTGTGGCGAGGACGAGGTGGATTCCCGCTGCCCTCGCAAGCTGTGCAAGACGGATTATCGCCGCTTCCACACTCTGCCTTGACATCATCATAAGGTCGTTAAGCTCATCAATGATGATTATTACATGATACATCTTCTCTTCTCCGAGAGAGAGCATCTTGTTGTTGTATCCTTCTATGTTTTTGACTCTGTATTTAGCAAATGCCTCATATCTCTGCTGCATCTCACTTACCGCCCAGTTCAGAGCTCCCGAAGCTTCCTGCGGATCGGTAACCACAGGAACGAGAAGGTAAGGGATCTGATTGTATACGCTCAGTTCCACCATCTTCGGGTCAATGAGTATCATCCTTACGTCATCCGGTGATGAGTGATAAAGTATCGACATGATGATAGTGTTGATACATACACTCTTACCCGAACCGGTCTTGCCGGCGATGAGAAGGTGCGGCATTTTTGTTATGTCACATATAAGAGGTTCTCCCGTTATGGTCTTTCCGAGTGCGACGGAGAGGGGAGATGTGCTCTTCTGAAATTCTTCACACATCAGAAGCTCTGAAAGATGAACTGTCGTCTGTGTCTTGTTCGGAACTTCAACGCCGATCGCATTCTTTCCGGGGATCGGTGCTTCGATCCTGACACCCTTTGATGCGAAAGCAAGGGCAATGTCGTCGGCAAGCCCGAGGATCTTGCTGACCCTGACGCCGGGTTGGGTGAGAGTGAATTCATATCTCGTAACTGTCGGCCCCATGCTGACCTGGTTTACTTTCGCGGAAATTCCGAAGTTGGAAAGCGTCTTTTCGAGAAGAGCTGCGTTTTTGAGAGAATCTTCCTTGCCGGAACGATTGGAAGTTTCGGAAGGCTTCGCGAGAAGATCTATTGACGGGAAGACGTATGCGGCTTTTTCCTTGTCGTCATTTCCGTCGTCTTCGTCAGATTTTTCGTTTGTGACATCCACACTCGCGAGCTTTTTCGGCTCGTTGATGATGATGTCATCCTTTATTTTTTCGTCATGAGGAAGAACCCCTTCTTCTATGTCGTTTATTACTTCAAAAACTTCACTTTCCGCACTTTCCTTCTTTTTTCTCTTCATAGGTGCGGGAAAATCCTGATCTTTTCTGCGCGGCTTTTCTTCCTGTGGCTCGTCTGCGATGACGATGATATCTTCGTTTTTCGCCTTTTTTACGGAAGAATGATTGACGAAATCGTCAATGTTTTTGTTTTTCTTTTCTTCTTCCATGAGAAGAAGAGCTGCCTTCTTTATTTCCTTCTGCTCGGTAAGTTCCGCTTTTTTCTGCTCGCGGACTGCTTTTCTTTCAATGGAAATGATCTCGCCTTTTTCTTTCAGGACGTGCGCTTTTTCCCTGAGTCCCACAGATACGCTCTTTCTGAAGAATACTATAAACGAAATGATGCTTATGGCGATTATGAGCATTATCGCCCCTGTCTTTGAAAGGAGTCCGGAAAGTATCTTCGCAAGGCTTATTCCGAGAAATCCTCCTGCTGTGCGGCTCTTCCACACGCTGAGAAGCGCTTTCAGGTCAAGCTCCACTTTCTCCAGCATATCCGAACCGAGGCTCATAAGGGTCAGTATGTTTGTGAAAAGGACGTATATGTACATCCCCGCCTTCGGGTTCTGCAGTGCGGCAATGTCGAACAATCTGCATGCTCCGTGAACGATGATAATTATCCCGAACATCACGCTTCCCACCGTTCCGAAAAACGGAACCGCAACGGACGAGACCATCTGAGTGATCAGCGCATCGCTTCCGCTTAAAACGCTGAAGAGAATAAATATTCCCATGAAAATAAGGATTATCCCCGTTATTTCATTCTTAAGCGGCATGGGCATGTCATCTTTTTTTGTCTGTTTTGTGTTGTTTTTCTGTGATGTGGTTTTAGCTTTTTTTGTATCCTTTTCAGACGAATTTGCCGGCTTTTTTGTCTTTGCCGTATTTTTCGTGTTATTAGCCAATTTTTTCACCTTTTCCTTATAATTCTTCTGCCATACTTATCAACTTGCGGAGGCGTTTGTCAAGCGTCGAACGGTTTATGGGCGGGTTGCTCAGCTTTGCAAGCTCGCTGAGAGACTCTTCCGGATTGTCAAGGCGAAGCTGGGCTGCGTAAATGAGTTTTTCCGGAAGTTTCGAAAAAACGCCTGCGTTTATGAGTTTATTGATGGCTGCGACCTGATTCATGGACGCTTCAACGGTCTTCTGAATGTTGGCGGTGTCGCAGTTTACTTTTCTGTTCATGGTGTTGTTCATGTCCTTGAGGGCTTTCTGTTCCTGGAAGGATAAAACCGCGGAGTAAGCTTCGCAATATGCCATGAAATCCGAAACATCTTCCGCCTTTCTGATGCTTATTACGTACATCGAATCCTTCAGCCTCACCGACGCACCGAGATTCATACCCGTGAGGGATTCGGTGATGTCTTTTGCGATGGACTGCGAGTTGAGGCTGAACTGCAGAAGATAGGATCTTTTCGGATCGTTAATGAATCCTGTGGAGAGAAACGCTCCTTTCAGATAGCTTTTTTTCAGCCCCGTGCTTTGAAGGATGCTTTCATGTACGTGCTGACTTATGGTGAAATACGGCTCAAATTCCGCTATTGCAAACCTGCTCAGTATTTCCTTTACCTTGTCGCTGTCGTCGATAAGCGTGAAATATGTCTTTCTGCCGCCGAACTCGCTTTTTTCCGCATATGCCTTTATGGGTTCGAATCCGAAAAGCTTTTCCGTAAGATAAGAAAAACGGTCGCAAAGTTCTTCAAGCTCACATTCAAACCTCAGGTTCAGTTTTCCGGAGCCTTTGAAGATGATTGATGAAGCAAGCTGCAGATAAGCTGTCAACTCCGCCTCGTTTCTTTCTGTTTCGCTTATCGTTTCTTCGGGAGTATACATTTCCTCGTCGTAAAAACTTTGCATGCCTTCTTGTTCGTCATATAGTTTTCTGAGTAAGCTGTGTTTGATGTCAATATTAAAGCTCATTTGTTGTCCCTCCCTTAAAATAATATTATAACGCTATTCTTCCATAAATCAAACTAAAAAATAAAAATCATAAAAATCATTGCTCCCGGGAGTCGCCTTTTCGGGGTTTTGGGGATGTCACGCTGCATGAATACGGTTCTTGGGTGAAATTCTTTGATTTTACAGGAAAAAAAACTTGTAAATGACCGGGCGTGGTGGTAAAATATGAATCACTATATGGAAAAAATAGGTGGTAATAGGTATAAATAGGTGTTTTACAGGAAATTGTAAAGCCGGAAAGGAGGTTTGCCGGTGGCAGGAGATAATTTTTATACCATGGACAGCAACGGCAGGGTAATGATCCCGGTCAAATTCCGTGAACTTCTCGGCGAGAGCGTACAGATAACGCGCGGTATCGGTGAGCCTTGCCTTTATGTATATTCCAAGGAAAACTGGGAAATCCAGAAAAGAAAAATCCTTGACAAGGGTTCATCGGTCAACCTCAGAAAAATAAGAAGATTTTTCCTTGGAATGAGCGAAGAACTTCCTCTTGACAAACAGGGAAGAATTACCATCCCCAAGGATTTCCGCACTTACGCAGATCTCTCAAAGAAGCTCTTTATTGCGGATGTGGGGGATCATATAGAAATATGGGATAAGGATAAATGGGACGAAGAAGTTTCCATCGACCCGATGGATATTTCAGCGATCTGGGAAGAATTTGATCTTTAACGGGAGAATACTATGCAGTTTCAGGGACATATACCGGTCATGTTCGAAGAGTGTATGAATGCACTTGACATCAAGCCGGACGGAATATATCTTGACATGACTCTCGGCGGTTTCGGCCACGGCAGAGGAATATGTGAAAAATTAAACGAAAACGGTATCTATATCGGTCTCGACCTCGACGAGGCGGCAATAAAGAGGGGATATGAAAGAAGTGCTGAGCTGAAGAACAAGTGCTATTTCGTTCATTCCAACTACAAGGACTTCCGTAAGGTCCTTGACGATCTGAAAATCGAAGCTGTTGACGGGATTCTGGTGGATCTCGGAGTTTCTTCGTTTCAGCTTGACGAAAGCGAAAGAGGATTCTCGTTCAGAAATGACGGCCCCCTTGATATGCGAATGGATCAGTCGCAGCCTTTCAGCGCTGCGGATGTTGTCAATGAATACGATGAAAGCGAGCTTAAAAGAATTATCTTTGAGTACGGCGAAGAACGTTTTGCTCCGCAGATCGCAAGAAGGATCGTTGAGAGAAGAAAGAAGACGCCGTTTGAGAGAACGAAGGATCTGAGTGATCTGATTTATGACACTATCCCTAAAAAATTCCATCAGAAAGGCCGTCACCCTGCGACCAAAGCGTTTCAGGCCATCAGGATCGAAGTCAACCGCGAGCTCGAAGGACTTGAGGAATGTGTGAAGGATGCGATAATGAGCCTTAAAACAGGCGGAAGGATCTGTATAATCTCTTTCCATTCCCTTGAAGATAAAGCCGTCAAGAAGGCATACAAGGATATGGCTCAGGGATGTACATGCCCGAAGGAATTCCCCGTGTGTGTATGCAACAACAAACCGAAGATAAAACTCATAAACAAAAATGTCTACACTCCGAAGAAGGTGGAAACAGACGACAACGCACGTTCAAGAAGTGCTAAACTCAGGGTCGCTGAGAGGATCATTGAAAAATGATCGTTATCTGCGGGCCGCATAAAAGATAAGCAGACAGCAGTCATCAGTTATGTGATTGCGGGAATAATTTACGATACAGGAGAATAAAATGAATAACACAATCGATTACCATTCAGTGGCAACGCCGGGGAAGATACGTCTCAGAAACACTTTCAGAAACCTTGCAACAAAGTTTTCATTTGCGAATATCAGCATAACTCACATAACCATGCTTCTCATGGCTGTTTTCTTCGCCACGGCAATCACTCTCTGCACTCTTCACCTGCAGGTGTTCCAGCTCAATAACGAAATAGCATCCCTTGAAAAGGAATACGCTAATATTCTTACTGTAAACGATGAACTCTCCGGAAGGATCCTTGCCCAGAGCAATCTCGGAGAACTCGAAAAGTATGCGACGGAACAGCTCGGAATGAGAAAACCGACTGCCGGAGATTATGAATATATTTCGTACGGACCGGCTGTTTCCGAAGAAGTTGTGACAGAGGATGGAGGATTTTTCGAAGATATTCTGGAATTTTTCGGATTTTAAGAAAGAAGGTACGTTTTGAGAAATAAAAACGCAAGATCTTCTGTTGTGAGGATGATAGCTGTCCTCGGGATGATACTTGTCATGTTTGTACTCCTTATCGGCAGACTGGTCATTATTCAGATAGTCAAAGCCGATGAATACAGTCAGAAACAGACCGACCTTATTACTCACTCCGAGACAATAACCGCAAGCAGGGGAGATATTTACGACAGAAACATGAATCTTCTCGCGAAGGACGCCACCTGCGCGAAGATCGTGGTCTATCCAAAGAATCTCCGGGATACCAATACGGAAAACGGCGATCAGTCGGTAGATCCGTCATGGGTTGCGGAAGTGTTGTCGGAAGCATTGCAGCTTGAATACGAAGATGTTTATGATAAAGTTACGTCAGATGTGTCTGAGGTCACGATCAAACGTCGAGTTGAGTATCTGACAGCTCTCGGAATAGACAAGACGTTCAATGAAGAACGTCCCGAAGACATCTCTCAGTATCTCGCTGTTTTTGAAGATAAAAAAAGATATTATACAGATTCACGCTTTGCGCAGTATATCCTCGGTTTCACTAACGTCGACCATGTCGGGGCATACGGCATAGAAGCGGAATACAATTCCGTCCTTCAGGGAATCGACGGAGTTGAAACGGTAATTCAGGACGCCAACGGCAGAAAGCTTGAAAGCCTTGCACAGATGAAGGTGGATGCCATCCAGGGCAGCAACCTTGTTCTGAGCCTTGACAGCATAATGCAGTATTACGTCGAAAATATCGCGTATGAAGCTTACCTTGAAAACGAACCTAAAAGGGTAATGGCAGTTGTCAGCGACCCCGGCACGGGAGAGATCCTTGCATATGCAGTCTATCCCGGTTACGACCTTTCCGATCCGTGGGATGTGTCGGATGATTTCGTCGAAGCGATGGGGGACAGCGATGATGATCTCGGGGAGTTGCAGCTTGAAATGTGGAAAAATATGCTCACGTCGTTTATTTATGAGCCCGGTTCCACATTCAAGATCATCACGACAACTTCCGCGCTTGAAGAAAATATCGTGACTCTCAACAGCACGTTCAACTGCGCAGGCGCGCTGAATGTGGGCGGCATCCCCATCAGGTGCCATGTGTATCCCGCAAGCCACGGTCATCAGGACCTTGCTGATGCGGTAAGCAATTCCTGCAACCCTGCCATGATGAAGATCTCCATGGAAATGGGGCCGGATATCTTTTACAAATACATATACAATTACGGATTCTCAATTCCTACAGGCATCGACCTTGACGGTGAAGAAAGCGGTATTTTATCCGTCAATCAGGATGTAAACCTTGTTGATTTCGTAACGCTCTCATTCGGTCAGGGCCTTGGCGTTACACCCATTCAGATGCTTCAGGCTCTTAATGCGGCAGTCAACGGCGGCGAACTTCTCGTTCCGAAAGTTGCGAAATACGTCACGGACAGCCAGACCGGAGAAATCACGACGGAGTTTTCAAAAGAACTCGTCCGTCAGGTCATCAGCAGCTCCACTTCCGAAAAGATCCGTGAGATAATGCACTTCACCGCAAACAATAACTACGCCCTCATGAAAAACTGCCGTGGGCTCAAGATCGGCGGCAAGACGGGTACAGCGCAGAAGTTTGAAAACGGAAGATACCTCGTCGGAAAATACGTAGCCAGCTTTTACGGCATGATCCCGTACGACGATCCGAAGCTCTCTGTTTTAGTCATCGTAGACGAACCAAGCGGAACGTATACCACCGGTGGTTCCGTTGCGGCGCCTGTCGGCGGTGAGATCCTCAAAGTCTGCTATGATTACCTTACGGGAATGGGCATTGACAATACTCCCGTCGGAGGAGACGTTTCCGCGAAAGTCCTCATTCCCGACGTCAGAGGAAAAACTCTCGCTGAAGCATCAGATCTTCTGACAGCCCTTGGAATAGAATATGAGACCGAAGGTGCCGATAACGGTATCGTCACAGACCAGAACCGCGTACATACGGAGTATAAAGAAGGCGATACGGTCATCATCACCGTAACGGAAAATGACGATTCTCCGGTCAGTATGCCGGATCTGAGGGGAATGAGCGTATCGCAGGCCAAGGATCTTCTGGATTCTCTCGGACTTGAATATCTCATCAGCGGCGGCGGGATGTGTTCAGCACAGAGCATTCCGTACGGAGAGACTGTCGAAAGAGGCACCGTAGTGGAAATAACATTCACATATATCGAATAATAAAGTTTTTTATGCGTAGTATTGCTTTTTAATGCTACGCAGTTGTGCTATAATAGAAAAGTTAAAATATGTCTATATCACGCCGGAAATGCGGTTAAGATAAAGGAGAACGGTATGCTTGATTTTACAATAAGACAAATTGCGGATATGACGGGAGGAGAACTTTTTTCCAATGACGACTCATGCATAATTAACGGTGTGTGCATCGATTCTCGTCAGGCGAAATCCGGAGAAGTGTTTTTCGCTCTCATCGGAGAAGTGACAGACGGCCACAGATTTATCCCGTCGGCAATCAATAACGGAGTAAGTGCCATTGTAGTAAATAAAAAACAGGACGATGTGACAGTCCCGCAGATCGTGGTCGAAGACACATTCAAGGCTCTTCAGAACCTCGCAAAGGCATATATTGCAAAGTTCCCCATTCCGTACATCGCCATTACCGGATCAAGTGGAAAGACAACGACAAAGGACATTACTGCAGCAGTCCTCTCCGCGAAATATGACGTCCTGAAAACACAGGGCAACCTCAACAGCACCACAGGAGTACCTCTGACACTCTTCGATCTCGCCCCGCATCATCAGATCGGCGTTATCGAAATGTCAATGTCACATCCCGGAGAGATCCTCGGCAACTGTGATATCGTTCGTCCGGAAGTCAGCGTGATCACGAATATCGGCCTTTGCCATATCGAATTCCTCGGAACCCAGGATAATATCTTCAAGGCAAAGACTGAAGCGTTTGCGTACTTCACGAAGGATTCTACAGCCATCGTCAATGGCGAAGATAAATACTTCATGGAATATGAAACCGAAGATTTCAACCTCATAAAAGTCGGCATCGACTCAGGCGGACTCCGCGCGAAAGACATTGTTTATGAAACGGACAGAATGTTCTTTACGGTGAATATCGGCGGAAAAGATGAGAGATTTGAATTCCTTTATCCGGGAAGACACAACGTTCTTAACTGTCTCAGTGCTATTGCCGTTGCCGTAAAATACGGCCTCAGCGCAGATGAGATCAGAAAAGGCCTCCTTTCATTCGTTCCAAGCAAGAACAGAATGGATATCGCCAAGGACGATTTTGCCCTTCTCATCAACGATACTTACAACGCCAACCCCGACAGTATGAAAGCGGCCCTCGATGTTCTCTGCCATATGGCGGAAGGAAGAAAGATCGCCGTAATGGGAGATATGTTTGAGCTTGGTGATATTTCAGAAGAAGTTCATTATGACTGCGGAAAATATGCCGCTGAAAGAAATATCGACCTTGTGTACACAGTCGGCGGTTTTAAAAACTGTTATAAAGACGGATTTGACAGCATGAAATCTGCCGGAGAATGTATTTCATTCGAAGACAAACCTGCCCTTTGCAGATATCTCAAAGAAACAACGAAAAAAGGCGACACGATCCTCTTCAAGGCATCAAGGGGGATGGAGCTTGATGAAGTATATAATTTCCTCAAGGAGGCAATAAAAGACAATGAATAAAGTTATTCTCGCAACTCTCATATCGTTCTTTATCGTCGTCCTGATCTGTCCGAAACTCATACCCATTCTCACAAGTCTCAAACTCGGTCAGCCCGTCAGGGGACTCGGTCCGAAAACGCACTATAAAAAAGCGGGAACCCCGACAATGGGAGGTATCTCATTTCTGGTGGCGATGATAATAACATGTCTTATGTTCTCGTTCTCCGATGGAATAGATTTCACTCTTCTGTTTGCGGTTCTCCTCACAGTGATCTTCTCGCTTATCGGATTTCTGGATGACTACGTAAAGATTGCCCAGAAAAACGCAGTAAAAAGCGAGCAGGGAATATCTTCCGCATCACTCGGAATCAGCATGGGACACAAGCTCATCCTGCAGATCGCTGTATCGGCTGCCCTTGCGATTTATACGGCATATCACCCGTCTCTCGGCACTGATATCATCATTCCGTTTTTCAACATCACATTCGATCTCGGAATGTTCTTCATCCCGTTTGTCATCTTTGCTGTCGTCGGTATCCTGAACGCAGTAAACTTCACGGACGGACTCGACGGACTTGCAAGCGGAGTAACACTTATAGTCATGCTGTTTTTCCTCTTTGCATGTCTCTCCAACGGATATACGGCAATGAGCATCTTCGGTGCTTCCATCATCGGCGGCTGTCTGGGATTTTTGTGCTATAACTTCAATCCCGCAGGCGTGTTTATGGGGGATACGGGCTCAATGGCTCTCGGCGGCGCTGTGTCGATCATAAGCGTTCTGAGCAAGACAGAGCTTTTCGTTGTTATCGCAGGGCTCATATACGTAATAGAAGCGCTCTCGGTCGTCATTCAGGTAGGATATTTCAAACTTACTCACGGAAAACGCTTCTTCAAGATGGCACCGATCCATCACCATTTCGAGCTTCTCGGATATGCCGAAACGAAGATCGTTATATGTTTCTGGATATTCACGGCAGTGTGCGTAATGATCGCAATGCTCTCACTTAACATAACATTTTAGGAAGGGTTGAAGAAAATGGAAGTAAAAAACAACAAATTCGTTATTATCGGCTCAGGCAGAAGCGGAATATGTGCCGCAAAATTCATAGCAAAAGAAGGCGGCACAGCCCTTCTTTGTGATACAAAAGACCTTGAACAGCTCAAAAGCGAAGGTTTCGGCGTTGAAGAAACCATCGGTGTTGACGGAATCATTACTCATTTCGGCAGCAATCCGGACAGGGAAGATATTAAGGGCGCTTATGCGATGATCCTTTCTCCCGGTGCACCGGACACAATTCCTCCCTGCGTTATAGCAAGGGAAGAAGGCGTTGAAATATACAGCGAGATCGAATTTGCATATTCGTTTTATAAAGGTCAGGTCGTTGCAATTACCGGTACGAACGGCAAGACGACAACGACAACTCTCGTAGGAGAACTTTTCAGATGCGGCGGAAGGGAAACATACGTCGGCGGCAACATCGGCGATCCGTTTATCAACTATGCCAAAGACGCATCGGAAGATGCTGTGATCTCCCTCGAGATCAGCTCATTCCAGCTTTCCCAGAACAGAAAGCTCCACCCGAAAGTCGCCGTCATTACAAACATCACTCCTGACCACCTCGACCGTCATAAGACAATGGAAAACTACATCGCCGCAAAAGCAAGGGTTTTCGAAAACATGAGTGGAGATGATGTTGTTATCCTCAACTATGACGATCCCCTCACAAGGGCTCTTGCAGATAACGTAAAATGCAAATACGTTTATTTTTCCCTCAAAGAAGAAGTCAACGGTGCATATCTGAAGGATGATGAAATCATAATAAATTATGACGGAAATAAATTTCCTATCATCCGTCCTTCCGACATGAAACTTCTCGGAAAACATAATGCCGCCAATACAATGTGTGCGGTGCTTTCCGCTTACATATGCGGAATTGATGTTGACAGCATCAGAAAAACTCTCGTTGAGTTTTCCCCTGTTGAACACAGAATGGAATACGTTGCGACGAAAAACGGAGTAAAAATACATCAACGATTCCAAAGGCACTAACCCGGAAGCTACTATGGTCGCCCTCGACGCCATTGAAACGGGCCTTGTCATTATCCTCGGCGGATACGACAAGCACAGCGAATTCGATGAGCTTCTCGGAATCATCAAGGACAAAGATACCCGCGCTGTCGTGGTTCTCGGCGCAACAAAAGACAAGATAATTCAGAGCGCTCAGAAGTGCGGATATGACAGAATATACGAAGTAGAAAACTACGAACAGGCAGTGAAAAAATGTGCGGAACTCGCCGAAAGCGGCGATTACGTACTCCTTTCTCCCGCTTGCGCAAGCTGGGATATGTTCGATAACTACGAAACAAGAGGAAAGGTGTTCAAGGAGCTTGTCCGCGGATTGTAAATATAAGACAGGAGTCCGTCAATGAAAGGCATATTAAACAAGATCACTAAAGAAAATATTCAGGCTCTCCTTGCTGCAGGCGTAAATTATTCGGTAGAATACACCGCAGATTTTTTCAGGACGTTGTTTCAGGTTCTGGACTTCAGAAAGATTCTTCCCGAAGTCCGTGGCAGAAAGACAGACAGGATGCTTCTCTTAGCTGTAATGCTTCTGGTTATTACGGGAGTCATCATGGTCTGGTCCGCAAGTATGTACGAAGAAGGTTCATCCATGGCCGCAAGGCAGCTTAAATTTGCTTTCTGGGGATTTGTATGTATGATGTGGCTTTCCGGAGTTGATTACAGGAAGATGCGTAAACTCGGCGGCGGTGGTGTCATAGTCTGCATCGGATTCCTCGTTGCGATCCTTCTCGGTGCCGGCGGGGAATACAACGGCGCCAGCAGGGGTATCTCCATCGGTTCATTCAGCTTCATGCCTGTCGAACTGACCAAGATCGCGGTCATCCTGTTTGTATCGAATTTCTTTGTGAAACATTATGATGACGCAGATAAATACAGTATTTACTTTCTCGTAGTGCTGTTCTGCGGATTCATAGGCATCCTTGTTCTTAAACAGCCTGCCATGTCATCAGCGCTCATTATTCTTGCGACGATACTTATGATTTATCTGTATGCAGGATGTAAGATCCCGGTATTTATCTTTACGGTTATTGCCGGCGGCATCGGAGCTGCGTTATACGCAGTGCATTCATGGCGAATAGAGCGAATCTACGCCGTTTTTGATCCGTTTGCTCCGGAACTCTTCCACGGTGCGGGATGGCAGCCGGCGCAGTCACTCATGGCCCTCGGATCAGGCGGACTGATCGGAAAGGGAATAGGAAACGGGCTTTCGAAATTAAGTTATCTTCCTGAACTGCAGAATGACTATGTCTTCTCTGTAATAGGAGAAGAGATGGGACTTATCGGATGCCTTCTCATAATTGCAGGATTCATCTTTGTCATTTTAAGGATGTTCATCGTAGCATTCCGTTCAAAAGATCTGTTTGGCAAGTTTGTCGCATCGGGAATGGCGACGCTTATTGCCATTCAGGTAATATTCAACCTGATGGTAGTAACAAATTCATTCCCTTCAACAGGCGTCAGCCTTCCGTTTATAAGCTATGGCGGATCATCGCTCTTCACGCTTATGGCAGGCGTCGGAATTGTGCTTAATATAGCACGCAATACGCAAAATCAGTAAATATCACACCAATATTCACACATCAGTCGAAGCACTTTACTCAGAATTCGTTCCGGAAAATATTATCAGGAGAATGAAATCAATGAAAAAGTCTTTTTCTGAGAGATTTACAGTGAATACGGGACATTTAAGAAAATACATCTATGAGATGATCGCAACCATCCCTCACATGGTAAGGGATATGAGATATGAAGCAAAAAAAAGATGTGATACTTTCCTCGTGCTGATCATTATCATACTTCTCACGACAGGTGTCGTGATGATCCGTTCGGCGAGTATGTACGAAACGGCGCTTTCCGGCGGAAATAATAACTACGCTGCAAGTCAGGCAGTATACGCACTTTCCGGACTTGTGGTGATGTATGCAGTGTCCCTTGTCAATTACAGGTATTATAAAAAATACGCAGGATTTCTGATGTTTGTCATGTTCGTGTTCCTTACGATGGTCTTTTTAGGCTTCGGAACGACATATATGGGCGCAAACAGAGGCCTTTCAATAGGTCCCGTGAGTTTTATGCCCGTAGAACCGACAAAGATCGCCGTACTGCTTTTTATGGCGCACATCTTCGACAAACATCTCGACAAAGTCCATACCCTGAAAATGTTTATATGCGTTTTCTCATTCTGCGCTGTGCTTGCTCTTCTGATCGTGGAACAGCCTGCGCTTTCCTCGGGGATCATCGTCGCAGGACTCATAATCGGAATGTTCTTTATGGCGGGAGCCAGGCTGAGATATATCTTTTTGATCGTCATTTCCGCAGTCTTTGCGGTGGGAATATTTATCATTTCCGCACCATGGCGCCTTGAAAGGTTCTTTGCTTTCCTTGATCCGTTTGCGGATCTGCACGGTGACGGATGGCAGCCTGCCCAGTCACTCATGGCTCTCGGTTCAGGAGGTATCTTCGGACAGGGGATCGGAAACGGTGTGGCGAAACTCAGCTATCTGCCGGAATCGCAGAATGATTATATCTTCTCCATTATCGGTGAAGAACTCGGCCTTGTGGGCTGCATATTCGTAATAACGGCATTCATGCTGTTGATAGTAAGATTAATGAAGACCGCATTTTCCGCAAAGGATATGTTCGGAAGGATGATATCTTCGGGAATGGCGGTACTTATCGGAATACAGGTGTTTCTCAATCTCATGGTCGTCACAAACTCAATGCCTTCCACAGGCGTAAGCCTTCCGTTCATAAGCTATGGCGGATCATCTCTTATTACGCTGCTTATGGGCATGGGGATAGTGCTGAACGTAACGAGAAACATACGTTAATAAAATACAAAACGGAGAAATACTATGAAAGTCTTAGTTGCCGGAGGCGGCACCGGCGGGCACGTATACCCGGCCATCGCAATCGCAAATGAACTTCGCCATCGTCACCCCGACTGGCAGATCGAGTTCGCAGGCAGACACAATCAGATCGAAGGAAGGGCGGTTCCCGCTGCCGGATATGAGATCCACAATCTTCATGTTGCCGGATATGAGAGATTTTACAATCTCTGGGAAAAAGCTCTCGTCGTCGGAAGACTCGTCGTTGCCATGAAGGACTCTTTCAAGCTTCTCAGAAAGATCAAACCCGACATCGTCATCGGAACGGGAGGATATATCTCAGGACCGATCACAATGGCGGCGGCATTGAAAAACATCCCGACCCTGGTCAGCGAACAGAATGTTATCCCCGGTTTTACCATCAAAACCCTTTCAAAGGTCGTTGATACGGTCTGTATCCCGTTTTCCGAAGCAAGGGATTATATGGCAAAGCCTGAAAAATGTGTCCTTACGGGCAATCCCGTCAGAAGAGAATTCGGACTTTTCACAAGAGAGATGGCGAGAAGATCCCTCGGCATCGGTGATGATCAGAAATTCATCTTCTCCATGGGCGGAAGTCTTGGTGCTGCAAGCATCAATGATGCCGTAAGCGAGATGATAATGAAGAAAGCAGAGGATAAAAGCTACTTCTTTATTCATATCACAGGCAAGAACTCCCACGAAGAAGTTATTTCAAAACTTAACGAAAAGGGCTTCGATCCGACAAAACACGATAACGTGCGTATATTATCATTTACCAACGACATGCCCATGATGCTCAATGCGGCAGATATGGTCATCTCAAGAAGCGGTGCAATGAGCCTTTCGGAAATCAACTACGTAGGTGTTCCCGCGATTTATGTGCCGTATCCGTACGCTGTTCATGATCACCAGACGAAAAACGCCATGTTCTCCGTAAAGAACAACGCGGCGATCCTTATCGAAGACGACAGACTTACCTCGGATATGCTTATCTCATGCATCGGCGAGATCCTTTCTGACAAAGAAAGAGCAAGTGAGATGAGAGAGAATTCAAAGGCGATCGGAATCACCAATTCCGCTGAACTCATCGCCATTGAAGTTGAAAAACTTCTTGCGGACAAAATGTAAAACAAGAGGTTCTGAAAGTTTGAGTAACTTATTTATGCCTCCCGAATAGTATAGTATATATACATTTCGGAGGAATAAATGGGTAAATACATAATAAACGGTAAAAAGCGGCTTGAAGGTGAGATCACCCTGCAGGGTGCTAAAAATGCAGCTCTTCCCATAATGGCGGCGAGTGTCCTTTGCGGCGAGGAAGTTGTGCTTCATAATGTTCCGGACATAACCGACGTGAGTATCATGAAAAAGATCCTTTCTTCCATCGGCTGTTTTGTAAAAACAGAAGGAAATACTCTCACAATCGACCCGTCGAATATAAGTGACAGCGTCGTTTCGGAATCTCTTGTCAGTAAAATGCGCTCATCGATAATTCTCCTCGGATCAGTCCTGGCAAGGACGAAAAAGGCGAAATTTTCTTATCCTGGAGGATGTGACATAGGTCTTCGTCCCATTGATATGCATCTCAAAGGGCTGAAAGATCTCGGTGCGGTGATAACGGAAGAACACGGATACATCATCGCCGACGGAAAAGATCTCCACAGCGGAAACATCCACCTGAATTATCCCAGCGTAGGTGCGACGGAAAACCTTATCCTCGCCAGCGTCTTTTCAAAAGGCGTCACGGCTATCTCAAACGCCGCAAAAGAGCCGGAAATCGTTGATCTGCAGTATTTCCTCAATAAGATGGGTGCGAGGATATACGGCGCAGGAACGAATACTGTATACATCGAAGGAATAAAAGAACTGCACGGATGTGAATATACCATAATGTCCGACAGGATCGTTTCCCCGACATATATGTGTGCGGTGAATATGTGCGGAGGGGATGTGTTTATGAGAGGTGCCAGCCTTGATAACATCAAATCCCCGTATTATAAACTTATCGAAAGCGGACTTGACGTAACTGCTTTTGCAGACGGAATAAGAGTCCGTTCTGACGGAAAGGTTTCAAACCTCGACAGCATAATCAGCATGCCTTATCCGGGATTTCCCACGGATCTGCAGCCAATATTCACGGCGATGCTGTGTCTTGCGGAAGGCACGTCGATAATCAACGAAACGGTCTTTGAAAACCGTTATCGCTTTACTTCACAATTGAAAAGAATGGGTGCGGACATTAAGATCGAAGGCAGGATCGCGCTGATAAGGGGAGTTAAAAGCCTCAGCGCCACAAGAGTATATTCCGAAGATCTCCGCGGAGGCGCAGCTCTGACTCTTGCGGCACTCTGCGCCGACGGACAGAGCGTCGTCGAAGATGTGGAATATATCATGAGGGGATATGAAGACTTTCATACCAACCTCGAAAAAATCGGCTCCGACATCAGATATGTCCCGTTCTGAAAAAGAGAAATATGACAAATAAGAAAAAGGTTAAGTACAAAATAAGGAGAATTCCCAAAGAAAGAAGAAAACAGATAAGCCCAAGGTCCCGGAAGATAACTCTGGGACTGTCGGTGTTTTTGATTCTGGCTGTGTCTTTCTTTATGTTTATGAAAAGTGATCATTTTACTGTAAGTAAGATCCTCGTAAACGGCAATGTGAAACTTACTCAGACAGAGATAATAGATTCGTCCGGAATCAAAAAAGGGCAGAACCTGTTTGATTATAATACTAAAAAAGCAGAGGAGAATATCCTCTCACTCAGCTACGCTGAAAGTGTTGAGGTCGTCAGGGAATATCCCGATACGGTCCATATATATGTATTGGAAAAAAAAGGATCAATGGCGTATCTCACAGGCGGAGTGTATTACTATCTCGATGAAAACGGAATGGTCCTGAAGACCGAATCGTCCCTTACGGACACAGATGTCATGATTGTGTCGTTTGCGGAAAATACGGAAGGGGAGTTTTATGAAGTGGGAAGCATAGTAGACCTGAAAAAAGATCCCCGTCTTGCCATCGCGAAAAGTGTTTACGACTTTTCAAAGAAAAACGATCTGACGCATTATATTTCAGAATTTTATGTGTCTTCTGCGGGAGTAAATTATATCTACACCACCCGTTCCAACGTCATAAAATTCTATACTTATGCGGCATTTGAAGAAAACGAAGACTTTATCGGTGATTTTATTACATACGAGGACAGGCATATCATGGCAGAAGTGGTAGAAGGCTCAAGACCTGTGTATAAAGTCATTGAGATCGAATAAAAAATAAAAAAAGTACTTGTTATTTTGACAGCAAAGAATTACAATAATAATATGTATAATTGGGAGGATTACATATGGCATTCGAATTTCTCACAGAAGATAATCTTAACGAAGCAGTAATAAAAGTAGTCGGCGTAGGCGGAGCAGGCAATAACGCCGTTAACAGAATGATAGAATCAAATATGCAGGGTGTTCAGTTTTATGCCGTAAATACGGACAACCAGGACATCAACAATTCCCTTGCTGAATATAAACTCAAGATCGGTGAAAAGACAACCCAGGGTCTCGGCGCAGGTTCAAACCCGGAAATGGGCGAAAAGAGCGCAGAAGAAAATATCGAACAGATCCGCGAAATGCTTTCAGGAGCTGACCTCGTGTTCATCACTGCCGGTATGGGCGGTGGAACGGGAACAGGCGCTTCTCACGTTATTGCCCGTGCAGCAAGAGAAATGGACCTTTTAGTTGTCGGCGTAGTCACAAAGCCGTTCACATTCGAAGGTAAAGTAAGAAAGACAAATGCCGAACTCGGTATCCAGCTTTTAAAAGAACACGTTGACGCACTCGTAGTCATCCCCAACGACAAGCTCATGCAGATGGCTTCTCAGTCAACGACATTCAAAGAAGCCCTCAAGATGGCTGATGAAGTTCTCCTTATGGGTGTAAAAGGTATCACAGACCTCATTTCAACACCGGCCCTCATCAACCTCGACTTTGCTGACGTCAAAACTATCGTCAAGGATGCAGGTCTCGCTCATATGGGTATGGGATCATCAAAAGGCGACAACAAATCAACAGAAGCTGCTCAGCAGGCTATCAAGAGCCCGCTTCTCGAAACGGATATCACAGGAGCAACAGGCGTCCTCATCAATATCACAGGCGGCGAAAACCTCACTCTCTTCGAAATCACGGATATCGCTGATATCGTTCGCGCTGAAGCTCATCCGGATGCTAACATCATCTTCGGTGCTTGCATCGACCCGTCTATCGAAGACGAAATCAAGGTTACTGTCATCGCTACAGGTTTCCAGGAAGACAAATCAAACCTCAGAACAAACGCTAACCCCAACCCGCAGAACACAGCTTCTGCACAGCCGAGCACTCCCGCTGTTGAAAAGCCGGAAGCTGACAAGAAAGCTCCCGCCAAACCGAAAAACGTATGGGAACTTCCTGAGTTCCTTACAAACAACAAGACAAACAAATAATTTCAGGGCGGAGGGAATAACTCCGCCTTTTGTTATTGCAAAAGCTTGCTGACATTATAAATGTATATCGATAGGAGAGAATATATAATGAATAATCGGGATAACAGATTCAAAAAGAATTTGCACGGAGGCGGAAGAACAATTGTAGTCTTTATGTTTCTGACAGCATCAATGTACGGGTATATGTTTTACAGATTGTCTCTGATGTTTGTCACTGCAAACAGAGATGCCTTCATTTTTGCGGCATTACTGGTTGTTTTTTCAATACCGTTGTTTTATTGTGTGTTTGCCCAACCATTTTTTACGAGATTTTGTGTGGATCATGATGGTATCCATACGAAATGTCTGTTTCTTCCGAAAAAATTATATGCATGGGAAGATATAAGGCTTTACGGCGTATCGCAGTACGACAACACCTACAGCCGATATGTATTTTTCAGCAAAGATGAAATAGAAGCTGATGTAATGACAAAGGAAGAATTTTCGATAATCAATAAAAGAAGGACGGTCATTTCTCTTTGTGACGAGTATTGGCAGGACATGAAAACATATATGCCGCAGGATATGGTAAATAACATCGAAAAAGCTTTGCTTGTTGATGAGCGAAAAAAATTTAAAAGATAACAAAAACCACACCGTATGGTGTGGTTTTAAATTACTTTTTCATAAACATATCATATAATTCTCTCTTGTTTATTCCGCTTTCCGCCGCAAGAGCCTTTAAAGCATCGTTGGATTTCATCGTCTTTTTCAGTTCCTCAAAGCGATCTTCGAGTTCTTCCGGAGAAAGCTCTTTCTGATCCTCGCTTCCGCCTTCTGTGATGAGAACGTATTCTCCTTTGACTTCTTCCGGAAGCATATGAAGAAGTTCAGATGCTGTGCCGCGGAGAGTTTGTTCGTGAAGCTTTGTAAGCTCTTTTGAGAGGGATATTTTTCTGTCAGGCATGATATCATGTATATCGGATAAAACGTCCCTGAGCTCATGTGGAGAGACGTAGTAAATGCTCATAAAATCAAATGCGGAATTCTTCGAAATGATCTCTCTTCGCTTTCCTTTCTTTTTGGGAAGAAAGCCGTTGAAGAAAAATCTGTCCGTATCAAAACCGGACATGATGACTGAAGAAAGTATTGCGCTCGCCCCGGGGATGACATAAAACTCGATGTCATTTGCGATAAGCTCCTTCACGAGAATGTTTCCCGGATCGGAGATCAGCGGAGTTCCCGCATCAGAGATGAGCGCCCCGTTTTTACCTTCTGAGAGCTTGTTTATTACGTTTTCACAAGTTTTCGCTTCGTTGAACTTGTGGTAAGCATAAAGTGGCTTTTTTATTTCATAATAATTAAGAAGCACTGCGGAATGTCTCGTGTCTTCGCATAATATAAAATCCACTTCCTTCAATGTTTCAAGGGCTCTGAGAGAAATGTCCTTCAGATTTCCTATTGGTGTCGCTACTATATATAAAATTCCGGAACCGTCCAATGTAATCTCCTCCAAAACCAAAAGCATATATTTACGTTATTTTAACATAAATATATGCTTTGAGCAACTTTTATTCTTCGTCAGATTCGTTTAAAATGGAACGTATCCTGTGATAGATCATTGAAAGCGCCACTTTGTTCTGTCCGCCTTCGGGGATGATGATGTCCGCGAATTTCTTTGACGGCTCAACGAACTGTTCGTGCATGGGTTTGACTGTGGTTATGTACTGTGTCGTTACGGATTCAATATCCCTTCCGCGCTCGTTTACATCCCTGAGAAGCCTTCTGATGAGGCGGATGTCGCTGTCTGTGTCCACGTAGATCTTCATATCCATCATATCTCTCAGCTCCTTGTTTTCGAAAATGAGGATGCCGTCAATGATAATGACTTTTCTTGGATCGACTTTCACCGTTTCAGATGTTCTCGTATGCTCCACGAAGGAATATACAGGCGTAAGAACACTTTTTCCCTCTTTGAGCTGCCTGAGATGAGAGATCATAAGGTCAGTCTGTATTGAATCGGGATGATCGTAATTTGTGAGGACTCTCTGATCCATTGTGAGGTGGGACTGATCTTTATAATAACTGTCGTGGCATATTACACATACATCATCGGAAAATCTTTCCGAAATATTTCTCGTAAGCGTCGTTTTTCCGCTGCCTGAACCGCCTGCGATACCTATAATTACCGGTTTCATATTATTCTCCTATTCTTCTAATGCATAAAGCTTTGCAAGTCCGCCTTCTGACGTTTCGCGGTAAATGTGGTGCATGTCCCTTCCTGTTTCATACATTACTTCCACTACCATATCAAAGCTTATCTTTCTCGTCGTCGTCAGGAAGTTTGCCAGAGAAAGCGCATTTATTGCTCTCATTGCCGCAACGGCATTTCTTTCGATGCACGGGATCTGTACGAGTCCGAAGATCGGGTCACATGTAAGTCCGAGATGGTGCTCCATGGCTACTTCCGCAGCGTATTCTATCTGGTCTATGCCCATTTCGTGAAGCTCCGCAAGTGCTGCCGCTGCCATTGAACATGCAGCACCGATCTCTGCCTGACATCCGCACTCAGCTCCGCTGATGGACGCGTTTGTCTTGATGAGGTTTCCGACCAGACCACCGACAGCGAGGGCGCGGATAATGTCTTCATCGGAAAATCCTTTCTGCTGCTGCATATATTTCAGCGCCGCAGGAACGACGCCGCAGGCACCGCAGGTTGGAGCCGTTACGATTATTCCGCCGGACGCGTTCTGTTCTGAAACAGCGTACGCATAAGCACACACGATGCGGTTTTCCCTTGTGGAATCGGATTCGTCGATGTGACGCGCATTAAAAAGGAACTGTGCTTTTCTCGCAACGTGAAGCCTGCCGGGAAGAGTGCCTTCCTGAGAAAGACCTTCGTTTATTGCGTTTTTCATCGCTCTCCATATGGAATGAAGATATGTCTTTATGTCTTCGCCTTCACACATAAAAACATAATCACTGAGTCGCATATTGTGGTGTTTGCAGTATGCTGCGATCTCCGTGAATGTTTCAAGGGAATACACTTCCTTGGATTCTTCGGGAAGTTCTCCTTTATATTTTGTAGCGCCGCCGCCGACGGAATATACTCTTTTATAGTTTACTTCCTTGCCGTCTTTGATGGCGAAAAAATCCATTGTGTTCGGGTGATCGTCTTCAGACAAGGAATCTTCGGAAAAGATTATCTCCGTTTCTTTCGGTGCAAGCCCTTCAATAATTGCTTCGTCGGTCATGTGTCCTTTTCCCGTTTTGGAAAGGGAGCCGTATAATATTACTTTAAAACTGTCTGCGTCGGGATTTTCCGACAGGAATTGCCTTGACGCATTGAACGGGCCCATTGTGTGTGAGCTTGACGGTCCTTTGCCTGTTTTATATAATTCTCTGAGTGATCTCATTATCTTCTCCCGCTGAGTGCATTTTCTTTTTTTCAATTATAGTATTAAAGGCGAATTTTGTCAACTTTATGATTTGATTTACATTCTTCGCATATTTATTTCATCCACACATAATATAAGTGACGTTTCAGATTTAAATAAAGTTTCCGAAAACTCAGCTTTTGGCATAAAAGCATTGAAAAATATACCTTTATATGGTATCATGTGCTGTGGTCTGAAAAAGAATACCACACTAATTAATTTAAGAGGTTAATGATGAAAAGAAGAATAATATGCTTATTACTTGCAGTCATGATGATCTTTTCGACTGCAGTAACTGCATTTGCGGAAGAAACAGGTGGAGAATCTGCCGGCGGTAATACAACGGTAGAAACACCTGACACAAGCGACCCGGGAACAAACGATCCCGGTACAGATGATCCCGGAACAAGTGATCCGGGATCAAATGACCCCGGAACAAACGATCCCGGAACAAGTGATCCGGGCACAAATGACCCGGGTGCAAGCGATCCGGGAACAAATGATCCCGGTACAGATGATCCCGGCACAGACGACCCGGGCACAGACGACCCCGGTACAAACGATCCCGGCACAGATGACCCGGGAACAAGCGATCCCGGTACAGACGATCCGGGTACTGATGATCCTGTAGTTGAGAAGGAAGTCATTACAGTAACACGTCACCCTCAGTCACTCACAGTTGAAACAGGCAGTGAATTCAGCCTTACTGCAGGCGGAACATCTTCAAAAGGAGAAGTATCATATCAGTGGTACTATCAGAGAAGCGGAGAAAATGTATGGCGCGTTCCGAGTGGACAGGGAGTGAGCACTTCAACTCTTACGATGACAGCGGATTCTTCACTTGCAGATGCAGTATTCCGTTGCAAGATCTCAGGTGTTGAAGAAACAGTATTTACTGATACTGCGACCATAAAACTTAAATCAACTATCAAGATCGTGGAACAGCCTGAAAAAGAAGTTATCGTTCAGGAAGGCGGAAAGCTTGAACTCGTTGTTACGGCATCAGGAAGCAACCTTTCATATTATTGGTACTACAAAGAAATCGGCTCCACAACATGGACTCAGGCAGGCTCAAGAAGCAATCTTCTCGCTGTAAGCAACGTTACGGAAGATATCAACGGAAGAATTTATCGTTGTAAGATCTATAACGCAAACGAAGAAGTTTACACAAACGAAATTACTATCAGCGTTCTCCCCGCAGCTCCTGTTATTACTGAACAGTCAGAAACAAAACACACCCTTACTGTCGGTGAATGGCTTGAAATGTATGTTAAAGCGGAAGGTGAAGACCTTAAATACGAATGGGAATATAAACTCATCGACTCTTCTTCGTGGAAATCCGCAAAATGTAAAAAAGATACATACAGTGTTGAAATCACCGACCTTACATACGACGGTGCTCAGTTCAGATGTACAGTAACAAACGAGGGCGGAGAAACTGTTTCCGACGTTATCAAGGTAACGGTTGAGGAAGCTCCGGTTGAAGAATGTGAACCTAATACTCATATTTATTCTCTCTGGGAAGTTGAATCACCTGCCACAGAAACTATCAGCGGCCTTGCGCAGAGAACTTGTGAGATCTGCGGAAAGGTACAGTCAAAAGCTATTCCTGCAGGAACAGCCGCAGATGCTGATCTTGAAACGATCCTTTCCGATAATTATGTGGCACCGCCGACAGTGGATGATGACAATGATAAAGATGATGACGACAAACCGTTCAACTGGACTCTGATCCTCATTCTCGGTATGGCACTTATTGCCGCTGGCCTTATTGCTCTTCTTATCCTCAAAAACAAGGATGATGACGACGATGACGATGATGA
>JAFXKY010000069.1 GCA_017531485.1 Eubacteriaceae bacterium
CATCGCTTGCCCGTGGCTCCGCCACGGGCTGCGGCGTCGCGGAGCGAAGCCGCGCGGCGCGGCCGCCGCCGCGCGAAAGCGAAGCTTTCGCGGCAAAGTGGCGAAGCCACTTTGCGAGCCGTGCCGGCACGGCTCACGGCGGCGGGGGAGGCGGGCGGGAATAAAAAAAAGAAGATTTGCGCGACAGCACAAATCAACATTATAAAACGATGATAAACAAAAATGCCTGCCCGAAGACAAGCATCTTTACTATAATAATAAATTCGCGATCTTGCTGTCGACGATCCCTTCGAGGATCATTATCAGCCACCATATTCCGAATAACGCCAGTATAAAAAACGGATTTGCATATACTGCGTTCGGGAATCCGCTTATTATGAGAACACAGAACGCGATCATGTAAGCAACGATAGCCCTGAGTAAGTTGAGTAGTACATTCTTCACAAAGAACGAGACCAATGCCGCCATGAAACTGCCAAGAAACGCTTTTACTACAAAGAATCCCCCTGCAATAACTATAAGTATCGCAACGATGAGGAGTATGTTCTGCGCCATGGCAGGAAGTTTTACGAGCTCTGACTGGAAAATGTCGAAAACACGGTTAACGAGAAGTGTCGATAAAAATACAGTCGTTAAAAGTATCAGCGTGTTCGCGTATTTGTTGAAATATCCGTGTGACTGCTTTCCGAGAAGCGCTTCTATCAGAGCTTCAATTGGACCCGCGATTATTACAACCATCACTGCCTTTAAAAACTCAAAAGCGAAAAAGTGCGTCGTCGTGACCTGCGTGGGAATGACAACTCCGAAATCTCCCGGATTGAGTCCAAGCGCTGAGAAAAAAGAGTTCGTCATTGACGCAACGGCTCCCATGAAGCCCAAAGTAAATTTCAGTATCTCATTTCCGAACGGGATCGCATCCACCAAAGCTACGATGATGTCTACGGGAGAAGCGTTTATCGGGATGAGTATCAGAAACGGTACGCTGACCTCAACGGCAAGCACACATATTACTGTCGCCGCAAAGGCTCTGAGAAACGGTTTGCTTGACAATTACCACCTCGGGATGCAGAAGAATTCGTCCAGTGTGCACCAGCCTTCTTCTACGTACTGCGTAGCAAGCTCTTTGCCGATGTAACGATAATGCCACGGCTCGAAAATATATCCCGTGATGTCTTCACTTCCCTTTGTGTAACGGAGAATGAAGCCGTACTCATGTCCGTGCTCCATCATCCAGTCGTATTCATCATCATATACCTGATTGTTTGAGATATATCCTTCCCTGCAGGTCCATGTAAGATCTGCCGCAAAGCCTGTGTGATGCTCGCTGTGACCGGGAACTGCTGTGTCATTCTGATCGGGACCGTATTTCGCAACGGCGCGGTTGTAAAGATATCTCTGTTCTGAAACTCCGCGGTAACCTGAGTTGACCCAGATGGTGTACCCGTCTTTCTTTGCCGCATCAAACAGATCCTGAAGCGCCCCCGCCGCAAGAGTGGACATCTTTCTTCCGCCCACAGTCTTTGTTGCGTGGGGCTTGAAGTTGTCGCCGACTCCCATGTAGGGATTTACGAGAATCGAAGTGTTCTTGTTGGACATCTCCTGCATTACGACGTTGTATGTATATTTTTCTGTCATGTCAAGGAAACTTACGTCCATTGAAACGACTCTGTCTTCATCACTTCCGTTGTCCGGGATAGCAACCACATAATCCCTTATCTTCTTTATGTCGGAGTTTTTCGCAACGCTGACGTCATCCGTAAGATAATACTTCTCTTCACCCGATGCGTTTTCGCCGTAAATAAGAGCACCGAAACGGACAACGCCGCCGCATACTGCTGTGTCCGTATTGTTGGAAGCCGTAAAAGATACTCTCTTTACTTTTACTATATCCGTGTCTTTCCCTTCAAGATATTCTTCCACCTGAGTATAGTCCGTCTTTTTCGGAAAAACCACACTTCCTTCATATTCCTTTACCGCCATATTGTCGTAAAAATATCCCACGCCCCCTATGGCCAATACCATTATTCCGAGTATAATAAGCTTTTTAGCAAGATTAAGAGTCTTTTTTCTTTTCATGTCTTCCCTCCGTATGTAAATATAGTACATTTTAGAGCTTTTGGCAAATAAAATGTGATCTTTTGCGAATATTTTCTGTAATGAGGACATTTTTTTGATTTTTCTCAGAGATTCTTTTTTTAATTATTGCTATGTAAATTTACTTTCGGTATAATATTATATTACATTGCATAGTAAAACTTCAATAAAGGCAGAACAACATGAGTTTTATAGAATTTAAAGACGTATATAAACGATATAAAAACGGCGACGTCGTAATAAACGCCTCTGACGGCATCAACCTCTCCATTGAAAAAGGCGAGTTCGTCACCATCGTCGGCACAAGCGGCGCGGGAAAGACCACTGTGCTTAATATGCTCGGCGGCATTGACCGTGCGACGGAAGGAGAGATCCTTGTTGACGGTGAAGACATTGTGAAATACAATAACAAACGCCTTACTGACTACCGCCGTAATGACGTAGGCTTCGTATTTCAGTTTTATAACCTGATGAACAACCTTACCGTAAAGGAGAATGTGGAACTTTCCACCCATATCTGCCGCAATGGCATCGACCCGATGGATATGCTCGAAAAAGTAGGTATGGCGCAGTATCACGATATGTTCCCCTCCCAGCTTTCCGGCGGCCAGCAGCAGAGAGTTGCCGTGGCGAGGGCACTTGCGAAAAATCCCAAGATCCTTCTTTGTGACGAACCGACAGGCGCTCTTGATTATGATACCGCAAAGGCGATATTGAAACTGCTCAGGGAGCTCAGCGAAAAGATGGATATGACCGTCATCGTCATCACCCACAACCTCGCCATTACTCCCATGGCAGACAGGGTTATAAGGATGAAATCAAGTAAGGTAAGGGAAATCATCGTAAACGAAGATGTTATTCCCATTGATGATATAGAGTGGTGATATTATGAACAAGACACTTTTAAAAGACGTCCTTCGTCAGATAAAGGCGACGAAAAACCGCTTCATCTCCATAATGATAATCGTAGCCCTCGGCACAGGCTTTTTCGCAGGGCTCAAAGCATCAAGCCCGGATATGATAAGCGTCGCCCAGCAGTATTATTCCGACACCAACCTCATGGACATCGAGCTTCTCTCCACCATGGGTTTTGATGAAGGGGATATAAATTACATAAAAGAAAACCTCACCGACATCCGTTCCCTCCGCGGCGGATATTCCGCAGATCTGTTTTCTTCCGCAGAAGGACAGACAACGGAGAATATCGTAAAGGTTCTCAGCATCGACCTCGAATCGTATTACAACGACCCGGAATATATATCCCTGCCGTCAGTTACGGAAGGCAGGATGATCTCCTCCATGGATGAATGCCTTGTAGACGTCGGGCTTTCCGGCAACAGCGATTATGAGATCGGGGACAAGATAACTCTTTACGGCGAGAAGGACGAAGACGGAAATGATTCTTCCGATGATGCCCTCAACATAAAGGAATTCACCGTTGTCGGAAAGATAACAACTCCCGTATATATCTCCCACGAAAGAGGACAGTCCACCATCGGCTCCGGAAGCATCTCAAGTTATGTTTACCTTTCGGAAGAAGCGTTTAAATACGAAGTCTATACCAATCTTTACATAAACTTCGAAAAAACACGCCACCTCGTCTTTGATGACCCCATTTACGAGGCCTTCGTGGAAACAATGGAAGAGGATCTTGAAAATATCGCGTCCGTAAGGAATCCCGAAAGATATAACGCGATCCTCGAAGAAGCGAACGAAAAGATAGACGACGCACAAAGAGAACTTGATGACGGATATGACGAATATAATTCCGCACTTGCGCAATTCGAAAGGGAAATAAGCTCAGGACAGAGAAAGATCAATAACGGCTGGAATGAGATAAACAAATTCGAAAAGAGCCTCCCCGAACTGAGAAAACAGTACGACAGCGGCATCGTCGAATATGAAAACGGAATAAAGGAATATGAAGCCGGACTTAAAAAACTGAAGGAAAACGAAAGCTATGTCAGCGACTTCAGAAAAGTATATTCCGAGCTCAACGATGTTTATTCCTCTCTCGCTTCAGCGGAAAGATCTCTCCCGACGGATGAGGAAGAGGGAAGTGTTGACGAGATAAAAAGTATCGTATCTTCCGCCGAAAGCACTTCAAAGGCGTTCGTCAGCAAATACCGTATGTTCTGCGGTTTTATGCTGCAGATCGATTCTCCCGTCGTTCCGTCCTCCGGTGGAGTTACGGACAATTCCTCCGCAAAGGAATACCTCGCATCTGTCAGAAGTTCATTCTCAAAAATGGACTCAGCCCTCAAAGGTCCCATAAATGAATATGAAGACGGACTCGAAAAGCTTGAAGACGGAAAAGTACAGCTCGAAAAAGGTAAAAAACAGCTCGATGAACTTAAAAAGATCCTCGACGGAGCAAATAAGACAATCAGCTCTACCCGTGCCCAGCTCCGCGAAGCACAGCTTGACCTGAACCGTTCGAAAACATCTGCCCAGAGAGAACTGAACAAGGCGAAACAAGAACTCGAAGACGGTCAGAAGACCCTTGATGAAGAAAAGAAAAAGCTTGATGACATAAAAGTTCCCGAGTGGTTCATTTACGACCGTTCCAACAACCCCGGATATTCCGGATATGTGGAAAATACCCAGAGGATCGACCGCGTTGCTGTGGTCTTCCCCATATTCTTCGTTGCGGTCGCAATGCTCGTATCCCTCACGACAATGAGCCGAATGGTCGAAGAGCAGAGAACGCAGATCGGAACAATGAAAGCCCTCGGTTATTCAAACCTCAGCATTATGTCAAAATACATCATCTATGCTGTCAGCGCGAGCATCCTCGGAAGCATCATGGGGCTTGCGGCAGGATTCACGGTGCTTCCTACGGTAATATATAACGCATACCGCAGCATGTACGTGCTTCCTGAACTGAAGCCGATGATATACTGGGAATATGCTATCCTGTGTACCGTCGTTGCCATCCTCTGCACGACTGTTGCAGCAGTATATTCCTGCAATAAGGAATTAAAGGAAAAGCCCGCGTCCCTCATGAGGGCAAAGGCTCCGAAGATCGGAAAGAGGGTCTTTCTCGAAAAACTTCCGTTCGTATGGAACCGTCTTAACTTCATGCAGAAAGTCACCGTCAGAAATATGCTCCGCTATAAAAAGCGTATCGCAATGACAGTCGTTGGCATCGCAGGCTGTACGGCGCTTCTGGTGGCAGGATTCGGACTTAAATATTCCATTTCGTCAATAACATCCCTGCAGTTCGGAGAGATCTTCCATTATGACATCAACATCGTCCTCTCCGACGACGTCAAGGAAGAATATCACGATGAAATGAGCTCATTTGTCAACAATACCGACAACATGGAAAGCTCACTGTTCGTTTCTCAGGAAACGGTAATGTCTTCATCAGATGCCGCATCCGCCAAGGAAGCATATCTGTTCGTGGCGAAGGAGCCTGAAAAGATCCATGATTATATATCTCTCCGCGACAGACGATCAGGCGAGCGGATCGATATCACCGACGGCGGCGCAGTCATCAACGAAAAGCTTGCGAAGCTTCTCGATATCGGAATCGGGGATGAAGTATCGTTCATTGTTCAGTCAGGAAGGGAAGTTTCCCTGCCCGTTACGGGAATTACGGAAAACTACGCCCTGAACTATATCTACACCACCCAACAGACCATCGAAGAAGTTTCCGGAGATGAAGTTACGTATAATATGATGCTCGGCCGACTTAAAGACGATAATCTGATCGACGAAACGTCATCAAAGCTCATGGAAAACGAAGATGTCCTTACTATCGTCAACGTTTCAACGACGGCGAAAGGCACATTTGATGAAGTTGCCGACAGGCTTTCTCTCATCATCGTCGTCATCATCGCCTGCTCAGGACTTTTGGAGATCGTCGTGCTTTATAACCTCGCAAGCATCAACATCGCCGAACGACTCAGGGAGATCGCAACCATCAAGGTCCTCGGTTTTTACGAAAACGAAACTTCGGATTATATCACCCGTGAGAGCATAATCTCCACGGCGCTGGGAATAATCCTCGGGCTTATAATGGGTATCCCGTTCAAGTCATTCATCGTCTCCGCCGCAGAGGTGGATACGGTAATGTTCGCGCCGGGAGTCAACTTTACAAGCTTCCTTTATGCGACGATTCTCACCATTATCTTCGCATGGGTAGTAAATATAATGATGTATTTCATGTTAAAGAAGATCCCAATGGCGGAATCATTAAAGAGCGTGGAATAAAATAAATAAGCAGACTGCCGTTGCAGTCTGCTTTATCTTTTCTGAAAACTGAGACCGTCAAAAGTTTTTGACGGTCCTTGTTATTATTTCATGGAATTTATTGCGCTGTTTATTGCGCTTATGCTCATCTTGTCGAGGCCGAATGTGGGAACGTCGTTTATTTCAAATGACTCTTTCGCAGCCTTTTCCTTTGAAGCTTCCGAAAAGCTCTTGGGAGATTCTTTTGCGGAGTTGATGACAGGCGGTTTTTCTGCCCATTTCGGTTCTCTTTTTGATGAAGATGATTCGGGAAGATACGGCGAATATGTAAGAACAGGAGTTTTCGGCTCTGCGAGAAGCTCGTCTTCTCTCTCTTCCAGAAGTGCGCTTCTTGCCTTTATCACTTCATAAAGCGAATTTATATCGTCAAAGAGCTTGTCGATATGCTCTTTTTTTGCCGAGTTTTCTCTCATCATCTTCTCCGCACGCTCTCTGAGCTCTTCTTCCTTCTTTGAGAGCCTTGTTTCCGAGGATTGTAACCTCTGGATCGCATTTATGAGAGTGGAGATCTCTCTCTGGATGTCGAAAAGTCTGTTCACGTCATAATTGTAAAGCAGGTCTTCGTCGATCCTCTCTTCGCCGAAAATGTCTGTGCGGGTCTTCTTCTCCGGTTCTGCCTTTTCGGGCTCATCCTCACGGAATGCTTCATAAGCCATTTTTGAAGAAACATTTTCTTCCGGAGCCGGCTCATATCTGAACTTTCCGAGAAGGTCGGAAAATACGGAGTATTTATTATTCTTTTTCGTTTCCCGCGTCTTTCGGGGCTTTTCGGCTGTGGGAGAACTTTCCTGCGCTTTTGGCTGTGGCGGTATATTCTTTTTCGGCTGCACAAGCGGCTCGATGTGATCATAAAGGTTTTTATATCTTTCTTTGGAAGGCTTTTCTTCGTCAAAGAAGTCGTCATTAAGAGAAAAGGATACGGGGGATTTGATAAAATCTTCAATGTCTGATGAATGAAACTTATCGTAGTTTGTCATTTTTTTCTCCTTTCTCTTTTATGCTGAAATATTTTTCAAGATGCTGTGTATATTACACCTTATTATATACAATTTACGGTTTCAATTCAACATAAAAATATTTATCCTGCAATTTATTTTTCACCTGCATTATACTTATCTTAAAATGAAAATAATGCCGAAAAATGAACATCAGGTGAATTTTACCGGAAAAATCAATTAAAGTGATTTAAAAATCGCCCTTTTGTTGCTTATGCGAAAAAAAAAGTATATAATAACAGAGATTAGGCTTGAAAAGCACTCATCACAGGGTTAAGGAAAAATACATATCAAAGACTAAGGAGGTCTGTTATGAAAAAAGACAAAAGTTCTCTTCCCGCTGTGACAGACGATAACGATAAATCCCTGAAGGCAGTCAAAGCCAAAAAGGTTAAAGTGCCTAAACAGAAAAAAGGTGTACAGTGGTGGAAAAAGACGATCCTCGTTCTTTTCTTCCTCGGTTGCATCGTAGGGCTTATCGGACTCGGCGTCGTCGCAACGGTAATGATGCAGGCGCCGCCGCTTGACGTTACAAAGTTCGAGTTCACGGCACCGACCATGGTATATGACATCAACGGAGATGAATATCAGGAACTTGAAGCTACAGAAAAACGTGAACCGGTTACCATCGAGGAGATTCCCGAAATGGTACAGCTCGCGTTCATCGCCATGGAAGACCAGAGATTCTATTCTCACTTCGGCGTAGACATCCGCGGAACGGGTAAAGCCATCGTATCTGTTCTTACGACAGGTTCCACCGACGGCCCCGGCGGAAGTACCATCACTCAGCAGCTCATCAAGCTCACCCACCTTTCAAGTGAAACAAAGATTTCAAGAAAGCTTATGGAATGGCGACTTGCGTATGAAGCGGAAAAGGTAGTTTCAAAGCGCGCCATCATGGAAGCATATCTCAATGAAGTCAATATGCGACACACATGGGGTATTCAGTCCGCTGCGAAATTCTATTTCGGAAAAGACGTTTCCGAGCTTTCCGTAGCGCAGAGCGCAGTTCTCGTTTCCATCATCAACAACCCGACATGGTACGACCCGTATGATTACGAAAAAGATGAAAACGGCGATACTTATATTGTAAAAGAAAAGCTTAAAGACGGAACGATCCTCGTCGGACACGACGGCGACAACCGCGAAAGAGCGAAACTCGTCGTTGAAAAGATGCATGAGCTCGGATATATCAGCGACAGGGAATTTGAGATCGCAACAGACGAACTCGACAACAACAAGATCGCCCTCATCCTTCCGGAATACTCTTCAACGTATACATACTTCACCGATGCCGTATACAGCGAAGTCCTCGATGATCTTATGGATGAGTACGCATATTCTTATCAGGATGCTGCGGACCTTCTCCTCAACGGCGGTCTGAAAATCTACTCAACGGTAGACCCCATTATCCAGAACGCCCTTGAAGAACAGGCATCAAAATCATCCAACTTCCCCGCACAGTCAGATTCAGCAAAAGCTGCATCCAAGAAGCTTACACAAAAGACAGGTGAAGAAGTCAACTATATCGTTCAGGTCGGCGGTACGGTAATTGAAAACGAAACAGGTTACGTTGTCGGCATCATCGGCGGCAGGGAAAAGACAGGCTCTCTCTCACTCAACCGTGCCCTCCGTCAGTTCCAGATCGGTTCAACGGCAAAACCCCTTACGGTTTATTCCCCCGGCGTTGATACGGGTATCCTCACTCTTGCGAGTACTTTCAATAACGTAAGAATGACATTCGGCTCATGGCGAGTTGTTAATACTCCGTCGACATATACGGGCATGATGTCAGTAAGGGATGCTATCGTCGGATCAGTAAACATCGTTGCAGTTCTCGCGCAGAAGAAAGTCGGCGTTGAGCTCTCGGCAGAGTACGGCGAAAAATTCGGCCTTGAGATCATCCGTGAAGGTGCTGCAAACGACATGAACTCCTCAGCAATGGCTCTCGGCGGATATACTTACGGACAGACACCGCTTGCACTTACAAGCGCTTATACGACATTCCCCAACGGCGGTTACAGAGTAACACCGACGTTCTACACAAGAGTTGAAGACTCCAACGGTACTGTCATCCTCGAAGCAGATCAGGAAACGATTCAGGTTATCAGCGAAGATACTGCATGGCTCATTACAAGCTGCCTACGTCAGGTAGTCCGCGGCGGTACGACAACAAGAAGCGTCCCCGGCCAGCAGATGGGCGGTAAGACAGGTACCACAGACTCCAATACGGTAACGTGGTTTGCCGGCTTCACACCGAAATACACAGGCGCATTCTGGTACGGATATGACGAACAGAGAGTATCTGTAGATGGCAGGACATATAATCTCCGCGTCGGCATCGGCGGCGGTGGATCACGCAGCCCATCTCAGTTCTGGGAAAAGGTATTCCGTCAGTTCTATGACGAAAAGAACCTCAAAAACGCAAACCTTCCGGGCAAACCTGCGAATGTATATTCCGCAAGTGTGGATGCCGTTTCAGGAAAGGCACCGACGGATCTTACGGAAAAAGACCCGAGAGGAAGCCAGATCGTGACGGAATATTTCGCAAAGGGAACATATCCGTCGGAAGAAGACGATATGCATCAGGAAATGGATCTTTGTGTCGTTACGGGCGAACTTCCGAATGAACACTGCGTAACGGAAAAGAAAGTTGTCGTCGTAAAAGATGCTGAAAAGCTCTACCCTGCAGGAACGAGAGTAACAGGCAGCAATTACGGCTCAAAAGAAAAGAAGGTCAAACCGCCGACAGATGTCTGTACGGTCTGCACAGCTTCGGGAACAGTTGAAAGCCTCGTATTCTCAACGAGATATGCATCCAACTCACCGACAAACAAGATCGTCCTCACCAAGGGCGAATCCACGACGCTTTACCTCAAAGCTGTAAAACGTGACGGTTCCGTAAGCAACATTACGACAGAAACTCCGTCATACTCAACGAGAGATTCATCGATCTGTAATGTTTCAAGAGATTCTGCAGGAGTGACGATCACAGGCGTATCGGCAGGTACGACCACAGTCACTGCGAGAGTGACGTACTTCCTCGGCACATCCGCGGAATATACAGTAACGAGATCCATCATCGTTCAGGTAAAATAATGATTTTTATAAAAACTCCGGGAAACCGGAGTTTTTATTGATATTGCAAAAATAATTATCTATACTGTATTTAACAAACCTGCCTGAGGAGATCATCCATGAAAAAATACAGTCCTTCTCAAAACCTGTATGTCGACCTTCATAAAAAGATAAGAAAAATAATATATCTGTTTTTGTCGCTGAATATGCTTTTGTTTACTGTTTTCGGAAACTGCGCTGTGGACGGGGTAAATCTCAGGATTCTGTTTATTATCCTGTCGGTGTTGTTTTTGTTTCTTGCATATTCCTCAAAAAAGACCGATCTGACGATGGCGGGAAACATATCTGACGCTGTAATATGGATGATCATAACCATCTGTGTCGGACACTTCTTTGACTTTCAATTTATGTATGTCGTCTTTATCATTGAAATTGTCATACTTGTCGGGATATTGGTAAATGATGATCATGTAAAACATGTACTAAGAAAATATAATAGCAGAAAGTGATGTTGATGCGTTTTATATTAAAAATTCATCGCAAAAACCTGCTGTGAAATGAGCCGTTTCATATCAAAATTTATCATTAAAAATAATCGTAAAATGAAAAAGAGCCGTCAGGCTCTTCACGAATCGTATTGAACAAAAAAGAAAATGGTCGGAATGAGAGGATGCAGCCCATCGCGGTGCTCGGTCTGCCGCGCTCGTCGACGCTGCGCTTACACTCCTCACGCACTCGGCTAAAAACGATTATCAATCGTTTTATTAACGCCTCGGACCTTCTCAATGTTCGAATCCTCCCGAAATAAAAAGAGCCGTCAGGCCCTTCATGAATCGTATTGAACAAAAAAAGAAAATGGTCGGAATGAGAGGATTCGAACCTCCGGCCTCTTGGTCCCGAACCAAGCGCTCTACCAAGCTGAGCCACATCCCGACGCAAGACATATTGTAACACAGTGCCCTGAAAATGTCAAACACTTTTTTCACTTTTTCATAAAAAATTTTCAGCGAAGAATAGTACGGAAAATTTTGTGAATTGCGTTGACAAATCAGGGGGAAATTTGTATAATTATCTGACAAATACTTAATAATACGCTATGAAGAGGGAGTAATCTGACGTATCGTATCAGGGAGGACGGGTCGTGACTGAAAGCCTGTCTTATGAAAAACGGATGAAAGACACTCGGAGCTTCGGACGGGAACAGAGTACTTTCCGACGTATTGCGGCGTTAACGCTTACTAAAGAGGGCTACAAAGACTTTTAGTCAATCAGGGTGGCACCGCGGGCTATGCTCGTCCCTGACACGGATTTATTCCATGTCAGTTTTTTTTATACTGAATTTGGAGGGAAAAGGAAAAATGAGTAACAAGATATATGCGCCTAAAGGGACAAATGATATTTTGCCGGAAAATATCCCCCTTTGGGAGAAAATTGAAAATGCGGCAAAGGACATAGCAGGCCGCTATGGTTTCAAACAGATCCGCACTCCGGAATTTGAAAGCACAAACCTCTTCGAGAGAGGTGTCGGCGATACTACTGACATCGTCCAGAAGGAAATGTATACTTTTACGCACCGCGGCAAGGAATCTCTTACCCTCAAGCCGGAAGGAACGGCTCCTGTCGTAAGAAGTTTCATTGAAAACGGTATGTCAAGCGCAGCACAGCCTGTGAAGCTCTTTTATCTCACAAACTGCTTCCGCTGCGAAAATCCGCAGAAGGGCAGATACCGTCAGTTCCACCAGTTCGGCATCGAAGTTTTCGGAGCCGAAGATGCATCAAGTGATGCGGAAGTAATCAGCGTGGCTTATGAATTCTTAAAGGAACTTGGAATCAAGGACGTCGTTGCTAAAGTAAACTCCGTCGGATGCCCCACATGCAGAAAGAATTATTATGAAAAATTAAAGGCATTCATATCTCCCAAGCTTGATAAGCTCTGCGATGACTGCAAGAACCGCTTTGAAAAGAACCCCATGCGCCTTATTGACTGTAAGGTTGAAACATGTAAGGAACACATTCAGGGCGCTCCTCTCATGATCGACAATCTCTGCACAGACTGCAAGGATCATTTCGAAAAAGTCAAGGAATATCTCGACGCTATGGAAGTTGAATATGAAGTTGACCCGACGATCGTAAGGGGACTTGATTATTACACAAACACAGCATTCGAATTCATCCCCAAAGATAACACAAAATCTCAGGCTGCTATCGGCGCAGGTGGAAGATATAACGGCCTTGTTGAAACTCTCGGCGGACCGAAGACTGCAGGCATCGGGCTTGCGATGGGCATCGAAAGAATCCTCATCCAGCTCGAAGAACAGGGAATTACATTCCCCCTCGAAAATGTGACGGATCTTTATATCGCTCCCATGGGTGAGGCAGCAAAGACAACAGCCCTTAAATATGCGACAATAATGAGAAGGGAAGGTTTTATCGTACAGACAGACGTGATGAACCGTTCTCTCAAGGCGCAGATGAAATATGCTGACAAGATCAATGCAAAATACGTCGCAATGATCGGCGATGAAGAGCTCGAAAAAGGCGTTCTTCTCGTAAGGGATATGCAGACCAAGGAACAGACGGAAGTTGCTTTTGGCGACCTTCCGGGCTTTTTAAGGAAATAATACAAAAGGAGAATACACTATGTCAAAAACATCATATAGAACACATATGTGCGCTCAGCTTACGGAAGCAAACGTCGGCGAACACGTCATCCTTTCCGGCTGGGCTCAGAAAATGAGAGACCTCGGCGGAGTTATCTTCATTCAGCTCCGTGACCGTTCAGGCATCATTCAGGTTACATTCAACGACGAATGTGACAAAGCTGTTTTTGAAACAGCTTCAACAGTAAGAAGTGAATACGTTATCCAGATCGAAGGTAAGGTTACAATGAGGGATGAAAGCAACTTCAATACAAACATCCCCACAGGCAAGATCGAGATCATCTGCGAAAAGATCAATATCCTCGATTCAGCAAACACACCGCCGATCTATATCGAAGATGATGATACGGTAAACGAAAGCCTCAGACTTAAATACCGTTACCTTGACCTCAGAAAGCCTTCTATGCAGCAGAAGCTCATCACGCGTCATAAAACGGCTCAGGTAGTCAGAAACTTCCTTTCAAACGAAGGCTTCCTGGAAATCGAAACACCGTACCTCACAAAACCGACTCCGGAAGGCGCAAGAGACTTCCTCGTGCCGAGCCGTGTTCAGCAGGGCAACTTCTTCGCTCTCCCGCAATCACCACAGATCTTCAAACAGATCCTTATGGTAAGCGGAATGGACAGATACTTCCAGCTCGCAAAATGCTTCCGTGACGAAGACCTCCGTCAGGACAGACAGCCGGAATTCACACAGATCGACATGGAACTCTCATTCGTTGAACCGGAAGACATCATGGACATCAACGAAAGACTTATCTATACAGTATTCAAGGAAATCAAAGGCTATGAGATCAGCCTCCCGCTTCCGAGAATGACATGGCAGGAAGCTATGGACCGCTTCGGCAGCGACAAACCGGACCTTCGCTTCGGAATGGAACTCTGTGACATTACTGACATCGTCAAAGACTGCGAATTCAACGCATTCGCGTCAAACTGTAAAAAAGGCCATAGCGTAAGAGCGATCGTAGCAAAAGGCGCAGGGGATAAACTCAGCAGAAAAGAAATCGACGCACTCGGCGAATTCGTAAAAGATTTCGGCGCTAAGGGACTTGCATGGTTCGTAATTCAGGAAGGCAACGTAAAATCTCCTGTTGCTAAATTCCTCAAGGAAGAAGAGTTAAACGCTATCTTTGAAAAAACAGGCGCAGAAGTCGGCGACGCTCTCTTTGTTGTTGGCGACAAGAATACAGTAGTTTACAACGCCCTCGGTCAGTTAAGACTCCAGCTTGCGAAGAAACTCAATATCCCCATGAAGGAAGGATATGAATTCTTATGGGTAACAGACTTCCCGATGTTCGAATATGACGAAGAAGACGGAAGATATTACGCTATGCACCATCCGTTCACATCTCCGAGAGTTGAACATCTCGACATGATGGAAACAGAACCGGATAAAGTACTTGCAAAAGCATATGACCTCGTAGTAAACGGCATGGAACTCGGCGGCGGCAGCATCCGTATCCACTCAAGAGACGTTCAGGCGAGAGTATTCAAGGCTATGGGCTTTACGGAAGAAGAAGCTGAACTCAAATTCGGATTCCTCCTCGAAGCTCTTAAATACGGCACACCTCCCCACGGCGGACTTGCATTCGGTATGGACAGACTTATGATGATCCTTACTGATTCTGACAACATCCGTGACGTAATCGCATTCCCGAAAACACAGAACCACGGTTGCCTTATGTCAGAAGCTCCGGCGGTTGCTGACCTTGCAGCTCTGGAAGAACTCGGAATCAGGGTTATCAGAAGATAATTTGTTTCACTTTAAAGGAGGTTTTCATGGACGCGAAATTAAGAGCTCTTCTTGTTAATTGCGATATTGGCGGAATCAGGGATTATTTTGCGGAAAAGGAAATGGAGTACTACGAATGTGACCTTCAGGACATCGTAGTCAGCCTTGAAAGCGATATCCCGCAGTACGACTGCCTTGTGGAAAGCCTCGGCATTGATAACCGTACAATATCCGCAGACCTGTTTACGGATAACAAAGCCATGTACAGCATCAATGCGTATACGACAGACGTTCCGGAACTTTACTTTATAGTAACGGAAGAATTCGGCCTTGACGACGGGTACGGCGTTGTGAATGAACTCAGATTTACTTCTGATATAGCAGGCTTTATCACCAATCATCAATAAAACAAAATGCAGACACTGATTATGTAGTGTCTGCATTTTTTATTCCTACCTCTTTTTATATACAACAATATCCGCATCTTTCCCGCCTTCACCATACGTGCAGACAAGGATGAAATCCATATTCGCAACGATTCCGAAACATCTGTCTCCGCCGAATTCACATTCAAGCTCGTTTCCGAGATATGTCGCATTGTCATCAAGAAACTTTACCTTATTTCCGCCGGGAAGAGTATATTCGGGATTGACGAACTTCCCGACAAGTGCGTTGAGATTTCTGACATGGGGAAGTCCTTCGATTTTAAGAGCGTTTATCTCACCGATGAGCTTTTCCTTGAACTCCTCAAAATGATCTTCTCCGAGACTTTCGTATCTTTTCCAGTAGTTAAGCTTCGGGAGCATCTCCTGCATATACGCTCTTAATTCTTCCTCTGAGTGATTTTCATCAACCATGTGTGGAATGCAGTATTCAATGAGCGTGTCCATGTCCGTGTATGTGTATTCCCCGTCGGTATAACACCACTTGCAGTATTCTTCGTTAAACATCCCATCTTCTTCCTTGCTGATGATCTCATCTTCAAGCGGCATCCCGCAGCACTGACATATGAGCTTTCTCGGAGAGCCTAAAAGAGTATTTACGGAAACATCGAAGAGTTTTGATAAAAGGAGTAACGTTTCCGTGTTCGGTGTCGTTTCTCCCGTTTCCCAACGTGATACGGCCTGACGTGTGACGAAAAGCTTTTCCGCAAGTTCTTCCTGGGAAAATTTTGCTTTTGTTCTCAGTCCGAGGATGATGTCTTTTGTTTTCATATTTTCCTCCGCATAGTTTGTATGTTTATTATATGACTCTCATATGAATATGTAAAGAAACAGCCCGTTGCATAAAAAAAGAAGAAGGCATGTGCCTTCTTCTGAAAACTCAAATTAAGCGTTGAGCATTTCTCTTGAAATCTTGTAGATGTATTTCGGTACTTTCGGGTTTGTTGTGAAACCGATTGATGCTACAGCATTGATTTCGCCGTTAACGATGAATTCTTCGCAGAATGCTTTAGCGATTGCTTCAGCTTCTTCTTCTGTGAGATCCGGGTTGTTAGCTGCTTCCGGAAGCTGGAGTGTTACGCAGAAACCATGATCTTTGTAAAGTTTGTTGAAGTCATTGATGTTTGCCATACCCTGCCACATATCAACGCCTGTAGCTTTGTATGCATCGATGAGCATTTCGTTAGCACCGCAGCTGTGGAACTGTACGAAGAATCCGAGTTCGTGAGCTTTAGCAACGAATTTCTGCATGTTCGGAACGAGAACGTCCATGCAAGCGTTGAGTGAGAAGAACGGGCTTCTCTGTGTACCCCAGTCATCATGTACCCAAAGCATTTTTACTGTCGGGAAGTATTTAGCGATGCATTCGAGATACGGAATGTAAACTTCTGTTGTGATCTTGTCGAGGAGTTCTTTAACTGCATCTACCTGATCTTCATCGATGATTGCCATTGCAGCGCCTTCGAATTCCATGAAAGAGATAAGTCTTTCGAACATGAAGCCGTTGAGCATTGTCCAAGCCATAATTCTTTCGCCGTTTACGAGTGCTTCGTTAGCTTTTGCAGCGCCTTCCCAATCCCATTCAGCTACGTTCGGGAATTTGATGAATTCTTTCCAGTCATTTACGTCTTCCATGAGCGGCTGACCCGGTCTTACCATTGATCCACCAGCTACCGGAACGTATTCCCAATCGATACCGAACATGTCTTTGCCGCCCTGTTCTTCTTTTGTAAGTTTCGGTTCAGCAACGTCGATTACGAATGCACGAGCGATGTTGTCCGGATCGATTCTCGGTGCGAAGAAGCCGTATTCGTTAGACATCGGCATCCAAAGCGGTTTGTGTGTTTTTGTCATTTCGATGAGGTTGTCAATTGCTGCTACAGGCTTTTTGATTGTGTCGCCTTCGATTTCACATGCGCAGAATTTAATTCTTTCCATTATTATGTACTCCTTAATTTTTCTTTAATCTGCATTTTATACAGATTTTCATACGTATCATTATAACTCAATTTTCACATTAATCAAATGTACAATGTGTAGGGTCTTTGGGGTATTAATTACTGCATTTTGACAAAAAAAGAAGGCAGAAGCCTTCTTTTGTAAAATTATGCGTTGAGCATTTCTCTTGAGATCTTGTAAACGAATTCGATGAACATCGGGTTAACTCTCATGAGGTTAGCGATTGCGTGAACTTTACCGTCAACGATGTATGTTTCGCAGAATTCTTTAGCTGCTGCAAGGAGATCATCTTTGTCAGCTTCCATGTCTCTTGCGATTGCCGGCGGATCAACGCCGAAGATCATTTCTTTGCCCCAGAGTTCGTGGTATTTTTTCTTGTCATTGATGTCTGACATACCATTCCACATCTGAACGCCACCTTCGATGTATGCCGGAACTACGAGTTCGTTAGCACCGCAGCTGTGGAGCTGGAAGATGAGACCGAGTTCTTTACATTTTGCAGCGAATTTCTGGAGGAAAGGAACGAACATTTCTCTTGCTGTTTCGAGTGAGAAGAACGGTGCTCTCTGTGAACCCCAGTCATCGTGGAGGCAAACCATCTGAATCTGCGGGAAGTATTTCTTAGCGTTTTCAAGGTACGGAATGTAAACTTTGTCGAGCATTTCGCCGATGAGTTCTTTTACAGCATCCTGCTGGTCTTCATCGATAATAGCGATAGCAGCGCCTTCGAAGTCCATGAAAGAGATAAGTCTTTCATACATGAAACCGTTGAGCATCATGATGCCTGCGAGTTTGTTTGTGTTGAGGAATTCCTTGTTAGCTTCAGCTGCGCCTTCCCAGTCCCATTCTGCAACGTTCGGGAATTTGATAACTTCTTTCCAGTCGTTAGCGTCTTCAAGAGCCGGTTTGCCCGGTTTAACCATTGAACCGCCTGCTACAGGAACGAATACCCATTCAATACCGAACATGTCCGGACCGCCATAGAGGTCTCTGTCGTACGGTGTGTCGCCGTCGATTACGAATGCACGTGAAATGTTGTCCGGGTCGATTCTTGTGCAGAGTGACATTGAATCTGTTGTCATCGGGAACCATACAGGGTTTTTGCCTTCGAAGAGAGCGAGCATGTTTTCTGCAGGTGTTACGGGATAGTTAATGTCCGGTGCTGTACCGTCAGCTGCTGAATGGATGATTTCAGCGGGATCGAATTTAATTCTTTCCATTATGTATTCTCCTTTGTTTTTTATCCGCTGTGCGGAAATTTTCTTTTCGTACCCATAATACATGATTACTGTACTTATTTAGTATATCATCTTTTAATCAACATTCAAATTGACACATTGCACTGTCGGGTAGTACATAATCAAACAATATGTAGTGTGTCAAATAAAAAAGAGAAGACATATTGTCTTCTCTTAAAGCCTGAATTAAGCGTTGAGCATCTGTCTTGAGATGCAGTATACGTGTTCGATGAACATCGGGTTAACTCTCATAAGGCTTGCTACTGCGTGGCATTTTCCATCGATGATGTATGTTTCGCAGAACTGTTTAGCAGCATCATAAAGAGCTACGCCGTCAGCTTCCATGTCTTTAGCGATTGCCGGCGGATCTACGCCGAATACGAAGTTTTCGCCCCAGAGTTCGTGGTATTTTTTCTTGTCGTTGATGTCAGCCATACCATTCCACATCTGAACTTTACCTTCCATGTATGCCGGAACTACGAGTTCGTTAGCGCCGCAGCTGTGGAGCTGGAAGATGAGGCCGAGTTCTGCACATTTTGCAGCGAATTTCTGCATGAACGGAACGAACATTTCTCTTGCTGTTTCAACTGAGAAGAACGGTGCTCTCTGTGAACCCCAGTCATCGTGGAGAGAGATCATCTTAACCTGCGGGAGGTATTTAGCTACGCATTCGAGGTACGGAATGTAAACTTTGTCGAGCATTTCGCCGATGAGTTCTTTTACAGCATCCTGCTGGTCTTCATCGATAATAGCGATAGCAGCGCCTTCGAAGTCCATGAAAGAGATAAGTCTTTCATACATGAAACCGTTGAGGAATGTCATAGAAACGAGTTTGTTTGTGTTGAGGTATTCTGCGTTTTCTTTAGCGCAAGTTTCCCAATCCCATTCATACGGGTTCGGCATTGTGATAACGTCTTTCCAGTCGTTAGCATCCTGAAGTCTCGGTTCGCCCGGAGCTACCATTGAGCCGCCTGCTACAGGAACGAATACCCATTCTGTACCGAACATATCTTTTCCGCCGTACTGTTCCGGTGTGAATTTAACGCCGCCGTCGAATACGAATGCACGAGCGATGTTGTCAACGTCGATTCTCGGTGTGAAGCTGAGGCAGTCAGATGTCATCGGGAACCATACCGGGTTTTTGCCTTCGAAGAGAGCGAGGAAGTTTTCCTGCGGTGTTACGGGGTAGTTAATGTCAGGTGCTGTACCGTCAGCAGCTGAAATAACGATTTCAGTAGGATTAAATTTGATTCTTTCCATGTTGTACTCCTTTGATTAATATTTTTGTTTAAGTATGGATTATTACATATGTACATCCAGATCTTCAAAACATTACACTATACTGTACCATTTATTGTAAAATATTCAAATTCGCTTTTTGTAGGATTTAAAAATATTGATTTATGCGATTTGACAGCACATAAATTAGTATATAACAAATATATAAATTTAATGTAAAATTTGTATAAAAAAGAGAAGGCAAAGCCTTCCCTTTGAAATTTAAACTAAGCGTTGAGCATTTCTCTTGAGATCTTGTATACGCATTCTTTGAAGTACGGGTTTGTTCTTGCGATGTTAGCGATAGCGTGAACTTTGCCGTCTCTGATGAAGAATTCGCAGAATTCTTTAGCAGCAGCTTCGAGATCTTCTTTAGCAGCGTTCATATCAGAAGCTACGTCCGGAGCGTCTACGCCGAATACGAATTCCTGACCCCATGTGTCATAGTATTTTCTCTTGTCGTTGATCTTAGCCATACCTTTCCAGTGCTGAACGCCGCCTTCGATGTATGCCGGAACGAGCATTTCGTTTGCGCCACAGCTGTGGAGTTCGAAGATGAATCCGCATTCGTTGCATTTTTTACGGAATTTCTGGAGGATCGGAACGAAGATTTCTCTTGCTGTTGCGAGTGAGAAGAACGGAGCTCTCTGAGCGCCCCAGTCATCGTGGAGGCAGATTACGTCGATGAGGTCACCGAAGTATTTCTGAATGTTTTCGATGTACGGCATGTAAACGTCATCAGCGATCTTGTTGAGAAGTTCGATAACAGCGTCTTTCTGATCTTCATCGATAAGAGCCATAGCAGCGCCTTCAAAGTCCATGAAAGAGATAAGTCTTTCATACATTGAACCGTTGAGGAATGTCCATGTTTTGATGCCTTCTGCTTTGAGGTGTTCTCTGTTTTCAGCTGCACATGTTTCCCAATCCCAATCGTTTACGTTCGGGAATTTGATAACATCTTTCCAGTCACAAGCGTCTTCGAGCATCGGTTTGCCCGGTTTAACCATTGAACCGCCTGCTACCGGTACGTATACCCATTCAACACCGAACATGTCGGGACCGCCCTGTTCTTCTTTCGGAACTACAGGAAGCTGACCGTCGTTGATGAAAGCACGTGATTTGTTGTCCGGTTCGAGTCTCGGTGTGAAGCCTTTTGATTCGAGAGCCATCGGGAACCAAAGCGGGTTTTTGCCTTCGATAACTGCTTTCCAGTTTTCTTTCGGTGAGATAGGTGTAGCGATCTGAAGTTCGCCGTCAAGAGCAGAAACTTTAATTTCTTCCGGGTTGAATTTAATTCTTTCCATTATAGATCTCCTTGTTTTTCATACTTGCTTTTACATTAAATTTATGTAAAAACCTACGTACATAATCTACCATAATTGTACCGATATATAAATGCTTATAATGTAGAAATATTTTTAAATTTTGCAACAAATAGTTGATAATGCTATGAAAAAGGCACAGCCTTTAAAAGCTGTGCCGGAATTTTTATTCTGCTGTTTCTTCGTCTGTGCTTTCTTCATGGTTGATCCTTGCGATCGCAGCGATTGCCGTATCTTCGCCGAGGTCCATGAGCTTGACGCCGGAAGTGCTTCTTCCCATTGTTGAGATGCCTGCTGCTTCCATACGGATGACTGTTCCGTCAACAGAGATAAGCATTACATCATGCTGATCTTTGTCCAGGACCGAAAGACCGCATACTTTGCCTGTCTTCTTCGTCATCTTGTAGTTCTGAACGCCTTTTCCCGCACGTGACTGAATCGGGTAAAGCGAACATTTCGTCAGCTTTCCGTAACCGTTTTCTGTTACTGATAAAAGCTGCATATTATCCTGTGCGATTCCCATTCCCACAACATGCGCATCATCCGTCAGTCTGATTGCCGCAACGCCTCTTGTGACTCTGCCTGTGGGGCGGACATCACTTTCGGGGAACCTGATTGCATATCCGTTGTCTGTGCCGACGATGATGTCGTGAGAGCCGTCTGTAAGCATTACTTCGATGAGCTCATCCCCTTCATCAAGGCTTATACCGATGATTCCCGTCTTACGCGGTGAAGCGTATTCCGTAAGGGGAGTTTTCTTGATGATGCCATTTTTCGTTGCCATCATGAGATACATATCATCCTTATATTCCGTTACGGGGATGACAGCATTGATCTTTTCGCCGGGATCAAGCGCAAGGATGTTTACTATCGCCGTGCCCTTTGATGTTCTGCTTCCTTCCGGAATTTCGTATGCCTTGAGGCGGTATACCTTACCTGCGTTTGTGAAGAACATGATGTAATCATGTGTGCTCGTCATAAACAGGTGTTTTACGAAGTCGTTGTCCCTCGTTGCGTGTGCTGCGATTCCCTTGCCGCCGCGTCTTTGTGCGCGGTATGTGTTTGCGGGGATGCGTTTTACGTAACCTACGTGAGTAATCGTAACGACGACGTCTTCCTGCTCGATGAGGTCTTCCACAACGATGTCTTCATCATCATTTTCAAATGAAGTTCTTCTTTCGTCGGAATATTTTTCCTTGATCTCCGTGAGTTCGTCGCAGATGATCTTCTTTACGAGTTCGTCGCTGTTTAAAACTTCCCTGAAATACTTGATCTGTTCCTGAAGCTGGGCATATTCGTTTTCGATCTTTTCTCTTTCAAGACCCTGAAGTCTTCTCAGACGCATATCCACGATCGCCTTCGCCTGAACTTCGGAAAGACTGAAGCGCTGCATGAGTTTTTCTTCCGCGTCGTCGTAAGCCGAACGGATGATTCGGATGATCTCGTCGATGTTGTCGAGGGCGATGAGATATCCTTCCAGTATATGAGCTCTTGCAAGAGCTTTGTCAAGGTCGTATTTCGTTCTTCTTACGATAACTTCCTTCTGATGTGCGATATAATACTCTAAAACTTCCTTTAAGTTAAGGACCTTCGGCTGATTGTTGTCCGTGAGGGCAAGCATGATGACGCCGAATGTTTCCTGCATCTGAGTGAACTTGAAGAGCTGGTTGAGGATGATGCTTGCATTGACATCCCTCTTTAAGTCAATGACGATCTTGATACCGTTGCGGTCTGAGTAGTCATTGATGTCGGAAATGCCTACGATGCGTTTTTCCTTTACGAGATCTGCGATCTTTTCAACGAGCTTGGCTTTGTTTACCATGTACGGAATCTCCGTAACGACGATCCTCTGCTTGTTGGCTGCGACCTGCTCGATCTCTGTCTTCGCGCGTACTTTTACCCTGCCGCGACCTGTTGTGTATGCGGAGATGAGTCCGCTTTTTCCCATGATGATGCCGCCGGTGGGGAAGTCCGGACCTTTGATGTAATTAAGAAGCTCCTTCGCTGAAAGATCTTCGTTCTTCATCAGAGCGATGGTCGCGTCGATAACTTCGCCGAGGTTGTGCGGCGGAATGTTTGTCGCCATACCGACTGCGATACCACTTGAGCCGTTGACGAGGAGGTTCGGGAATCTTGCCGGCAAAACGACAGGTTCTTTTAAGCTTTCATCGAAGTTTCCCGTGAAGTCGACAGTTTCTTTTCCGATGTCGCGGAGAAGTTCCACTGTGAGGCGTGACATTCTCGCTTCTGTGTAACGCATGGCAGCGGCTCCGTCGCCGTCGATGCTGCCGAAGTTACCCTGACCGTCAACAAGGGGATATCTGTAAGAGAAGTCCTGAGCCATTCTCGCCATAGCGTCGTAAATGGAGGAGTCGCCGTGCGGGTGATATTTACCCATAACGTCTCCGACGATACGCGCACTCTTACGATAAGGCGTTCCTGCCCTTACTCCCAGTTCGTCCATCGCATAGAGGATCCTTCTGTGTACGGGTTTCAGGCCGTCACGTACGTCAGGAAGCGCACGTCCTACGATAACGCTCATTGCGTAGTCGATGTAGGACTTTTCCATCTCGTTTGCGATGTCAACGTGCTGTATGCCTTTATCTAAGATGTTTTCATTTTCGTTTGTCATACTTTTTCACCTTAAATGTCAAGATTGATAACTTTATCCGCGTTTTCCATGATAAAGTCTTTTCTCGGTCCGACCTGATCCCCCATGAGAATGGAGAACATTTCGTCTGCCCTGACAGCGTCTTCAATTGTAACTTTCAGGAGCGTTCTGTTTTCCGGGTTCATTGTCGTGTCCCAGAGCTGTTCCGGGTTCATTTCACCGAGACCTTTATATCTGCTCATTTCCGTCTTTTCTCTTCCGAGCTCGTCAAAGATCTTCTCTAACTGACGGTCGTTGTAACAATAACGGATCTCTTTGCCCTTTTGCACTTTGTAAAGCGGCGGCTGGGCGATGTATACGTATCCGTGATCGATAAGACCCGGCATATAGCGATAGAAGAACGTGAGAAGAAGCGTTCTGATGTGGGCACCGTCAACGTCAGCATCGGTCATGATGATGATCTTGTGATATCTCGCCTTTGTGATGTCGAATTCGTCGCTGATGCCCGTTCCGAATGCTGTGATCATGGAACGGATCGTGTCTGAACTGAGAAGTCTGTCAAGACGCGCTTTTTCTACGTTTAAGATCTTTCCTCTCAGCGGAAGGATAGCCTGGATCTTCGGATCCCTGCCCTGCTTCGCGCTGCCGCCTGCGGAGTCCCCTTCGACGATGTATATTTCGCAGTTCGCAGGGTTCTTGTCGCTGCAATCCGCGAGCTTGCCGGGAAGCGCTGCTGATTCGAGGGCGCTCTTTCTTCTGATGAGGTCTTTGGCTTTCTTTGCAGCGGCTCTTGCGCGTGTTGCGAGAACTGCCTTTTCTACGATAAGTTTCGCGTCCTGCGGATGTTCTTCCAGGAATGCGGAAACGTGTTCACCGATGACCTGATCCACCGCTCCCCTTACTTCCGGGTTGCCGAGTTTAGTCTTTGTCTGACCTTCGAATTCAGGGTTCTTGATCTTAATGGAGATGATGGCCGTGATTCCTTCACGGATGTCTTCTCCTGAGAGATTATCTTCGTTTTCCTTGAGAAGGTTGTATTTTCTCGCGTAGTTGTTGACGCTCCTCGTAAGGGCTGTCTTGAAGCCGTTTACGTGCATACCGCCTTCGGTGGTGTTGATGTTGTTTGCGAATGAGTGAACGTTTTCGTTGTATGAATCCGTGTATTGCATCGCAACTTCGATAGCGCACGCGGGAGTTTCCTTTTCAAAGTAAATCACTTCATTGTTGAGGATCTCTTTTCCGCGGTTTAAATATTCCATATAAGAGAGAAGCCCGCCTTCATAAAGGAAGGAATCTTCTTTTTTGCCGTCTTCTCTTTCGTCGATGAGAGTGATGTGAAGGCCTTTGTTCAGAAACGCAAGTTCACGGAGTCTCTGACGGAGAGTGTCATAGCTGTATTCCGTAACGGGGAAGATCTCTGCGTCTGCCTTGAAGGTGATGATGGTTCCGGTCTTTTTGGTGTTTCCCGTAACAGCGAGGGGCTTTTCCGGTTTTCCGCGGTGATACATCTGTTCATGTACCTTGCCATTCTGATGAACCGTAACTTTCAGCCACTCACTCAGCGCGTTTACTACAGACACGCCTACGCCGTGAAGACCGCCGGATACTTTATAGTTGTCATTATCAAACTTGCCGCCTGCGTGAAGGACTGTGAGGGCAACTTCAACGGCGGATTTTTTCTGCTGCGGATGCATTCCCGTCGGAATACCTCTTCCGTCGTCTTCTACTGTAATGACATCATCAGGCTGGATCCTGACGACAATATTCTTACAAAAGCCTGCAAGCGCTTCGTCAACGCTGTTGTCGACGATTTCGTAAACGAGATGGTGAAGACCGCTTTTGCCCGTTGAACCGATATACATCCCCGGGCGCTTTCTTACGGCTTCAAGCCCTTCAAGCACTTTTATGCCGCTTGCATCGTAGTTGTTTTCTTTGTTCGGCATTTTATACTCCTTCTTTATTATTTTTACCTTTACTGCCCTCAGGGGCGGTTATCTGCGATAGTTGTAATAATACCATCACTTACGGAAAAAATCTTCTTTTCTGCCGCATCATGGCTGAAATTGTCTTCCGTTGCGGTGATGAATGTCTGTGTGTCGCTGAGGATCTCGATGAGCTGAGATCTTCTCTGACTGTCAAGCTCGCTCATTACGTCATCAAGCATCACTATTGCCTTCTGATCTGTCTTTTCCTTGTAAAACCCGATCATTCCGAGCTTCATGCATATTGCAAGTGTCCTTTGCTGACCCTGGGAAGCGAAGGAACGGGAATTTCTTCCGGAGAGGATAACGGCGATGTCGTCTTTGTGGATCCCCAGAAGACACTGCCTTGAAAGGATCTCTTCTCTGCTTCGTTCGCTTAATTTTAAAAGATATATCTCCTCTGTCAACGCACTTGAGGCGTCGTCGTAAATATTGGAGATATAATTCAGACAGATATCGTCCGAGCCGCTGAGAGAGCGGTGCAGAGAAATGAGATACTCATCAAACTCCCTCAGAAACTTGATCCTGTGACGGACTATGCTCGAGCCGCATTTTGCCAGGGCTTCGTTATATAGCTCCAGGAGCCCTTTGTCCGACTCTCTGTAATTTTTCAGCAGAAAGCTCTTCTGACGCAGGATCTCGTAATATTCCTTTAACTCCTTTGCATATCTGGGGCTGAGAAAAGAAACGGCTTCGTCGATGAAGTCCCTTCTCACGGAAGGCCCTCCTTTTATCAGATCCAGATCTTCGGGAGCGAAAAAAATAACAGGGCAATTCAGCCTGAGCGTATTTTTCTTCATGTTTTCCTGCCCGTCGAACTTCACGCTTTTCTTGTTCGGAAGTATCGCAAGGTGGGAAGTTGCGGTGGTCAGATCGTCAAATACTATCTCCGCTTTGACGTCCGCACGAGAACATGAGTGCCTTATGAAGTTCACGTTTTTATTTTCGCGATGACTTTTCAGACTCAGGCTCATCCTGAGAGCTTCGATGGTGTTTGTCTTTCCGGAGCCGTTTTTTCCGGTGAAAATATTCAGTTTGTCACCAAACTCCAGAACGACATTTTCTATGTTTCTGAAGTCCTTTATCCATAAGCGCGTAACTCGCATTTTCCCTCCGAATGTCAGTTTTAAACACATAATCATTATACCACAAATGTCATCATAATTAAAGCAAAACAGAGCTTTTTTGAAGGATTTCGCACGCAGAAAATCCGTCCTGAAAACATTTGAAATTGCCCAGATTCCGACATTTTTTTTAAGTCGGCCGTGGTATATTTTCCAATCGGGAGGCATATGATGCAAAAGAGTGTATATGACAAAAAAACAGATTTGAAAACCGTGATCTTTACCTTTCGTGATCTTCTCATTCCGATGGTTTTTACATACCTTTCAGCGGGGATCAGTCTCTTTGAAAGAGATATTTTTATGGGAACGGCGCTGTCGGTAAGTATGATATTTTACGACAGACGATATATCCTCTGTCCGTTTGTGATGTTTGTTTCGTGCGTACGTAAGGGGGATATTATAACTTCCGTCATGGCGGGAATATCCACCTTCCTTACAGTATCCTCATCAGCCCTGCTCAGAAAGAAGGGAAGCCTGTTTTCGGCGTGCAGCAGCTTTGTTATAACCTTCGCAGGCAGTCTGTGTGCATACCGCCTTTTCTCCCTGAATGACGGGTTTATTATCAACTCTCTCATCTCGTCTTCAGCGGCATTTATTTCATCCGCCGTCTTCAGTACAGCGCTTCAAAGCTTTTCGTCGTTTCTCGCTTCGGGAAAGATCTCTGCAAGAGAGGAACTCAGCTGTCTTATATGCGTGTCGCTGATGGCGATCTCGTCCGGAAATATTTCCTTCCGGTATGCGGATCTTTCCGCGGTGGCGATAATGACCGCAATATCGGTATTTTCCGTCCGCGACAAAAAGCGCTGTATGCAGACGGGGTTTATATATTCTCTTCTCTCTGCACTGCTTTCCGGAAAAGGAGCGGCGGATGTTGTTATGATCGCGACGTTTTCGTTTTGTGCCGCGCTCCTTTCGGAATATAAGTTGTCCGTATCATACGCAGGAAGTTTGCTCGGAATGTTGACAGCATCTTCCTTATTCGGGATCCCTCCCGGAAATTACCTTCCCGAGTGGATCATTTCTTCTGCCGTCAGCTTCGGTATCGTTGGATATATCAAAAATAAAGCTGTCAAAGAAGAAGCTGTGCTTTCGGAAAACATGATAAGCTCGTCAGTCAGTACCATCCTTTCGGACGAAATCTCCCTGAGTAAAGCGGCCCTTCGGTGCATCAGCGACGGAGTTGTTATAAATGATGATGAAAGCGATCTTTATAAACAGATCTCCCGCGTCGTCGTAACGAAAGTGTGTATGAAATGCGAAAACTATCCTGTATGCTGGCTTGAGAGGGGTGAACAGACTTTCTCCGAATTTAAATGTTCCATTTCATCCATCGACGGGAAGGTGGATATGGCAGATTTCGGAAGTCTTTGTGATGAGGAAAAGCGAAAATCCCTGTCAAAAGCCGTCCGGGAAGAATATCTGTCTTTACGCCTTCAGAGTGACAGTAAAAACAAGATAGTCAGGTTTATGAGAATATATAAAAATCAGATCACCTGCCTTTGCGATATGCTTGATTGTATCAGCGATACCATAAACAGAAACCTCGGATATTACACCTCCTCGTCTTTAGGACTCATGTCCCTTTTCCGCGAAAACGGCATTTTTCCTCATGATGTAGTCCTTTCAACAGACCTTTCGGGGAATATGAAAGCTGTCCTGTCAATAAAAGAACCTCTTTTGGAAGGGGCGATAAAGCGTGATGTGATAAATATCCTCAGTGCTTTTACGGGCAGGATGTTTACATATTCTTACTCAAAAGAACCTTCGGGAGAAGGAGAGTATATTTATGTTTACGAAGAGGACTTCGGACGCTGTCTTAAATTTGCCGTATCTTCCCGCTATAAGGAGGGGGAAGAGCTTTCCGGTGACAGCATCCTCATAAAAAACTTTTCACACAGACAACTCGCCGTGATCTGCGACGGAATGGGAAGCGGTGAAGAAGCTGCCCTTCGCAGCAGGAAGGTCGTGAAGATGCTTGACGGGCTTCTCACCGCAGGATATGACCACGAAAGGGCAGTGGAACTCATCAACTCCGTTCTTACCTTCGGTGAAGAGTCGGAAGTGTTCACTACTCTGGATATGCTCCTTTATGACAGAAAGACTTCCGAAGCCGTCTTTCTGAAGGCAGGAGCCGAAAGTTGTTATATTAAAAGAAACGATGAGATAATAAAAATAAAGAGTGAAACTCTGCCAATAGGCATCCTTGAGTCCACTCATACCAATTCTCTGAAAATGCAGCTTGAAAAAGGTGATTACGTCTATCTTTTCAGCGACGGACTTGTGTCGGCGGCAGGGTATGACGAGGAATTCATAAAGACCCTCATCCTCCGGAATTCATACCGCTATCCCCAGAAAGTCGCCGACGGCATCCTCTCTTCCGCTCTTGAACTCAGCGGCGGAAAAGCACAGGATGACATCAGCGTCATTGTCGGTAAGCTGAGATGATCAGAGTAATTTCAGCGTTATGCTGTCCGCTATGTCAAAGCCTTTTTCTGTGATGAAGAGGTTGTTATCATTAATTCCGACATATCCGCTTTTAATAAGTGCGGACAGTTCAATGCTTTTGTGTGAAAGAATATCATAACCGAATTCTTCCCTCAGCCTGCTTATTTCAATCCCTTCAGTCTTTCTCAGGGCAAGCATGATATATTCTTCGATCATATCCTCTCTCGTAAGCTCCTCAAAAGTCCTTACGGGGGAGGTATTGTTTTTTATTGCGCTTATATACCCATGAACGTCCGCGACGTTTTCCCACCTTACAGGGCGACAAAACGAATGTGCCGCAGATCCGAAACCGATGTAGTCTTCATAATCCCAGCAGTATTTGTTATGACGGCAGATATACCCCTCTTTCGCATAGTTGGAAACTTCATACCTCTCATATCCGTATGAAGCAAGATAGTCTTTGCAAAGGTGGTACATCTTCCTTTCTTCTTCCTCGTCGGGAAGGTCAAGCTCCTGCCACGTATCGTAAAACGGGGTGCCTTCTTCGATTATGAGGCTGTATGCGCTGATATGTGTTGGGTTAAGCTTAACTGCGAACTCAAGACTTTTTTCAAGATCGCGGAGCTTTTGGGTCGGAAGGGCACACATGATGTCGAGATTATAATTTGTGATGCCGACGGAGTTTATGAGTTCAACGCCGTTTATTATATCTTCCGACGTGTGGATCCTGCCGAGAACGGAAAGGATCCTGTCATCATGACACTGCATCCCCATGCTGATGCGGTTAATGCAACAGTCTTTGTATGTGGAGAGTTTGTCTTTCGTAAGCGTTCCAGGGTTTGTTTCGATGGTGATCTCGCAGTTTTCGGACAATGTGAAGTTTTCCCTTAGTGTGTCCATAACGCCTGCGATATATTTTTCATTGACATAAGACGGAGTTCCACCGCCGAAAAATACCGTATCTATCTTCTTTCCCCGGTGGACGCTTCGTGAGATCTCCTTACTGAGCGCGCTGAAATATTCACTCACAGTATCTTCCATTCCGGAAAACGACGGAAAGTCGCAATAACGGCATTTTGATTTGCAGTAGGGGGTGTGGATATAAACGGATGTCTTGTTCATGTCTTCTCCTGAATGGTTTTTCTTCAAAAGATAAAGAGATCGCCCTCAGGCAATCTCTTTTAATTCAGTCATCAAGCTTCAATACGCTCATGAAGGCTTCCTGAGGAACTTCGACTACGCCGATCTGACGCATCTTCTTCTTTCCTTCCTTCTGCTTTTCAAGAAGCTTTTTCTTTCTGGAAATATCGCCGCCGTAACATTTTGCAAGTACGTCTTTTCTGAGCGCACCGACTGTTTCGCGGGCGATGATCTTGCCGCCGATAGCCGCCTGAATGGGGATTTCGAACATCTGACGCGGAATTTCCTTCTTGAGCTTTTCAGCCATCTTTCTTCCGCGTTTGTATGCGGAATCTTCATGCACGATGAATGAAAGCGCGTCCACCATCTCTCCGTTTAAGAGAATGTCCAGTTTCACAAGCTTGCTCTTTCTGTAATCCGCGATCTCATAATCAAGGGACGCATAGCCCTTTGTGCGTGATTTGAGAGCATCGAAGAAGTCATAAATGATCTCATTGAGGGGAAGCTCGTATTTAAGGATAACGCGGCTGTCATCCACATATTCCATTGTAACATAAATGCCTCGTCTTGACTGACAAAGCTCCATGACCGGACCGACATATTCCTTCGGAAGCATGATGTCCGCGTTTACGAACGGCTCTTCCATATAATTGATCTCAGCCATGTTCGGGAGGTTCGTCGGGTTTGATACTTCCAGAACTTCTCCGTTTGTCTTTATTACCTTATAAGCAACGGACGGTGCCGTCGTCACGAGATCGAGGTTATATTCCCTGTCGAGTCGCTGCTGAGTTACTTCGAGATGCAAAAGTCCCAGAAAACCGCAACGGAAACCAAATCCGAGGGCAGCACTCGTTTCGGGTTCATAAATGAGAGAAGCGTCGTTGAGCTTTAACTTTGCGATAGCCGCTTTTAAGTCTTCGTATTTTGAACCGTCTGCAGGATAGATACCGCAGTAAACCATCGGCTGGATGGTCTTGTAACCTGCGAGGGGTTCTTTTGCGGGGTTTTCCACTAAAGTCACCGTATCCCCGACACGTGTGTCCGCAACGTTCTTGATGGAAGCTGTGAGGTATCCTACTTCGCCTGAATGAAGTGCATCCACAGGACGTAAGACGTCTGTAAATACGCCTACTTCTTCAACTTCAAATACCTTATTTGTAGCCATGAATTTGATCTTGTCACCGGCTTTGAGCACGCCGTCAACGATTCTGATAGATGCGATTACTCCGCGGTACTGATCATAATAACTGTCGAAGATAAGCGCCCTGAGAGGCTCAGAATCGTTATCCTGCGGAGCAGGAACGTTCTGTACGATAGCTTCGAGAACGTCTTCGATGTTGATGCCTTCCTTTGCGGAGATCCTCGGAGCATCTTCCGCAGGAAGTCCGATATAATCTTCGATCTCCCTTATCGCCATTTCCGGATCGGCGCTGGGGAGGTCGATCTTGTTGATTACGGGGATGATCTCAAGGTCGTTTTCAAGCGCGAGATATACGTTTGCAAGTGTCTGTGCCTGAATGCCCTGTGTAGCATCGACGATGAGGACAGCTCCTTCGCAAGCGGCGAGGGAACGGGATACTTCATAAGTGAAGTCAACGTGTCCGGGTGTGTCGATGAGGTTTAAGATGTATTCCTTTCCGTCTTTTGCCTTATATACGAGCCTGACAGCCTGAAGCTTGATCGTGATGCCTCTTTCTCTTTCAAGATCCATCTTGTCAAGAACCTGACTTACCATATCTCTCTGAGAGATAAGTCCTGTCTTTTCAATGAGTCTGTCTGCGAGAGTTGACTTGCCATGGTCGATATGAGCAATGATTGAAAAGTTTCTTGTTAATTCCTGTCTTTGCGCCATATTATATTTCTCCAAGTGCGGCGTCATCCTGCTTCTGAAGCTTATCTTCGATAAGCCAGTTGGAAAGCTGTGAATATATCCATCTCATATCGCGGTCTCTTGCATAGAATGATGCGAACTGACTGCTGATGGAGTTTATCTTGCTGATGTCGCCAATTTTTTCTACCAGTCCGCCGCCTTCGTTTGAACCGATCTTGCACTCAATGAGGTTTCTCACGCAGATAAGGATGAGAAGTTCGCACTGATTGTATGTGTCTTTGTCCTTTAAAACACCTGTGTCAATGGCAAGCTCATAAACGAGCTTGTTGCATTCACTCTGTTCAAGAAGTTCTTCTTTTGAATATGATGCGGGGATCGACTGGATCCTTAACTCTGTCGTGAGATAATCAAGCTCCTCCATAGCGTAAGCCATGAAGCTGTAGCTGAATTCTTCATATGACATACCCCTTCTTTCTGCGATCTTCTTCTTTTCTTTCTGTTCGTTGAGAAGAAGTCTTTTGATTTCGGGGAACGATTTGCCGTTTTGTTTCATATAACCGATCCTTTTGAGCCTTAAAAGGTGGATCTTGTCATAATTCGCCTGATTTGAAAAAGTATATTCCGGCTGGGGAAGGATCCCGAGCTCAATGTAATACTTTATCATTCTCTCGCTTATGTCATATCCGGACTGGGTGAGCTTGTCACGCAGTTCTTTCATTTTCATAATTTACACACTTCCTATTTGTCAAGCTTTGCAATATCTTTTCTGTATTGCATTCCGTTGAATGATATCTTTCCGAGAGCCGCATACGCGTCTTCTCTCGCTTCTTCAAGTGTTCCCGCAAGTGCGCATACATTAAGAACTCTGCCGCCGTCTGTTACGATGCCGTCATCAGTGAGTTTTGTCGCTGCGTGAATAACTTTGATGTTGTCTTCAAACATGCTGTCAAGTCCGTCTATAACGTCACCTTTGTGTGATGTTGCGGGATATCCTTCAGATGCCATTACAACGCATACTGCGCTTTCTTTTTTCCAGAGAACTTCCTGTGTTGCGAGGAGTCCGTCGCAGCAGCTGAGCATGATCCTTACGAGATCGCTTTCGAGTCTGAGCATGAGTACCTGTGTTTCAGGATCTCCGAAACGTACGTTGAATTCGAGGACTTTCGGAACGCCGGCGCAGATCATAAGACCTACATAAAGTACGCCTTTGAATGAGATTCCGTCTTCGAGGAAACCTTTCATGATGGGGCTGAGGATAGTCTTTTCGATCTTTTCAGCCATTGCTTCGTCAACCATCGGGTTGGGGGAGAATGTTCCCATACCGCCTGTGTTGTCGCCCATGTCGTTGTCAAAGATGCGTTTGTAATCCTTTGATGATGTCATTGGAACGAGTGTCTTTCCGTCAACGAAACAGAGTGCGCTTGTTTCAACGCCGTCAAGATATTCTTCCAGAACAACGACATTGCCTGAATCTCCGAGAGATTTTTTGTTCATCACTTCGTCCAGTGAATTATACGCATCTTCCTTTGTCGGGCAGATGAATACGCCTTTTCCCGCTGCAAGTCCGTCAGCCTTCACAACGAGGGGATAAGAGAATTTGTCAAGATAACTTACAGCTTCGTCAAAAGAATGAACTTCCTTGTACTGTGCTGTGGGGATGTTGTGCTTCTGAAGGAATTTCTTTGTGTATGCCTTGCTGCCTTCGAACTGAGCACATTCCCTGGACGGACCGAATGCCTTCATTCCTTCAGCTTCGAATCTGTCTACGATTCCCGCAACGAGTGGAGCTTCGGGACCTACGACTGTAAGTCCGATCTGGTTTTCCCTTGCAAAATTAACGAGTGCATCTATATCCGTAGCTGCGATGGGAAGACATTCCGCAACTTTTGCGATTCCGGCATTGCCCGGTGCGCAGTATATCTTTTCGCAGAGCTCACTTTCTTTGATTTTTTCGATGAGGGCGTGTTCTCTTCCGCCGCCTCCGACTACGAGTATGTTCATTTTATACCTCTCACGTATATTAAAATTAAATTTATATAATGTACTTACACTTCACGCATTATATATTTACAGATAGACTTATTCTATCACAAACACAGAAAAAATACATCATATATTGACAATTTTAAGTGAAAAAATGGATTTTTTTACTACAAAACTTATATAATTTTGTATGAATTAACGCATAATATTGGAAAGGGGTGCAGTGATTGTAATAATATAAACATACCAAAAACATTTTCGGGCGCGTATGAAAAAGAAAATCTTGTGATATGCCTTTATATATTATATAATTATAAAAAAAAGGGAGAAAACATATGGATCAGAGAATACACAAACTTGCCTATAACCTTGTAAATATATCTCTTAAAATAAAAAAAGATGAACACGTCCTCATTCACGCCGTCGGCACGGATACAGTCGATATGGCAAGGGCACTTATTAAGGAAGTATACAAAGTCGGAGCTTTCCCCCACGTGGAACTCATCAACAGAAGCGTAACGAGAGAACTCATGATGGGATATACGGAAGAACAACTGAACGTGATGCTTGATTATCAGCTTTATCAGATGAAGAAGATGGATGCGTATATCGGAGTGTCTTCAACGGATAACGTGTATGAACTCAGCGACGCGCCGATGGATAAGATGAATATGTCAAACCGCATCTTGAACCCTGTCCTCCGTGAAAGAGTGGATAATACCCGCTGGGTCATCCTCCGCTGGCCAAACGGCTCATCCGCACAGTCTGCGAAGATGAGTAAGGAAGCTTATGAAGATTATTTCTTCGACGTCTGCTGCCTTGATTATGAAAAGATGAGCAACGCCATGAAACCCCTTGTGGAACTCATGAATAAGACGGATAAGGTCCATATCACAGGAGAGGGAACAGACCTCACATTCTCCATCAAGGACCTTCCTGCCATCGAATGTTCCGGACAGTGCAATATCCCCGACGGAGAGATCTATACGGCACCGGTAAAAGACAGCGTGAACGGATATATTACTTATAACACCCAGAGCCTTGAAGACGGATTTGTTTATGAAAACATTTTCTTCCGCTTTGAAAACGGAAAAATTGTCGAAGCAAAGGCGAATAACATCCAGAAGATCAACGAACTTCTCGACACGGACGAAGGCGCAAGATATATCGGCGAATTTGCCATCGGAGTGAATCCTTACGTAACCCGCCCCATCCTCGATACGCTCTTCGACGAAAAGATCGCCGGCAGTTTCCACCTTACCCCCGGCTGTGCATATGAAGATGCGGACAACGGAAACTATTCCGCAGTTCATTGGGATCTGGTATGTATCCACTCCGATGAACACCCGGGAAAGATCTATTTTGATGATGTTCTTATCCGTGAAAACGGAAGATTCGTTCTTGAAGAACTCAAATGCCTTAATCCGGAAAATTTAATATAGTGAACATGAGGCGTACCGTTTTCGGTACGCCTGTTTTTATAATAAATTCCGCATATCCAGGTTCCTGCACCGCAGGAACTTCGCGGCATCCGCCGCGCCCTGCCCACCCGCCCCCCCCGCCGCAGGCTGCGATGAGGAAGCCTCATCGCAAGTTCAAAGCATGGCTTTGAACCGCCGAAGCTGCCGCTTCGGCGCGCCTGCGGCGGGGGAATAAAAAAACTGACAACGCTTGCATTTTGTGAAACATTGTGCTATAATCTGTCCAAAAGATGTGGAGGTCAATGCATGAAAAAATTATACGACAAACTGCCTGAATTCCTGAAAGGCATACTTGCTGTGTATTCATCTTTATTTTTGATATCACTGTTTATGGTTGCACTCCTCATACCCGTTGCGGTTTTGTTCGGAACAATGCCGCCTTGGGTGCTTAAAGTCGAAGGTGCTGTGATAGTGATTGCCGGATATCTGTATTTTAAAAACTGAATTATATACATATATGTGCCTGATTTTTAATGAGGCACTTTTATTTTTTGAATAAAAAAGTGCGGACCAACGATGGTGCCGCACCTGAAATTATTTTTCAAAAACTTCCTTGCAAAGCATTCCTTCCTGATGAGCAATGATAGTAGTGCAGACCGCATCCCCCGTTACATTTACGGCTGTTCGCATCATGTCCACGATCCTGTCAACGCCCATGATAAGCGAAATTCCTTCTGCCGGAAGACCGATGGAGGATACTACCATTGAAAGAGTGATCATTCCCACTCCCGGAACTCCTGCTGTGCCTATTGACGCGAGAGTTGCCGTGAGCATTACAGTAAGAAGCATCGGTATCGTAAGCTCAATGCCGTATGCCGCTGCGATGAATACTACCGCAACACCCTGCATGATAGCCGTTCCGTCCATGTTGATGGTCGCGCCGAGGGGAACGGTGAATGAAGAGATCTTCGGCGAGATTCCCATTTTGTCTGTGAGCGTTTCGATAGAGAGGGGGATCGTCGCATTAGATGAAGATGTTGAGAACGCGAACTGCATTACGGGAATATATTTCTTCACGAACTTCATGGGATTTAACTTTGTGAATATATAAAGAAGTGCCTGATATACTCCGAAACAGTGAAGTATAAGCGCTGCCGCAACGCAAACGATGTACTTGATAAGCGGTAAGAATGCGGAAAACCCTATCGTCGCGAATGTCTTCGCGATCATGCAGAATACTCCCAAAGGAGCCGCTTTCATTACCGTCATCGTCATTTCCATCATGATGTCATTGAATTCATTGAAGAATTTAGATACTGTGGCAGCCCTTTCGCCCATGTTTGCAAGGAGAATACCGACGAATACGGCAAAGAATATTACCGGAAGCATATCTCCGCTTGCCATTGATGAAAAGATGTTCTTCGGAATGATATTAAGAAGTGTGTCCACAAGACTCGTCTTCTCGGGAATCACTACCTGTGAAGTTTCCACAGACGAAATGTCAAGCCCTTTTCCCGGCTGAATGATCAGCGCGAGCATGAGAGCGAGGAAGATCGCAAATGCAGTCGTTGCAAGATAGAACACAACTGTTTTTCCGCCGACCTTTCCGAGAGTCTTTGTGTCGCCGATAGCCATTGCGCCGCACACAAGACTGCATAATACAAGGGGAATTACGAGCATCTGCATAAGGCGGATAAATCCGGAACCGATGAGATTCAGGATTCCGTTGATGAGTATTTTATCCCTGAACTGTCCTGCAGGAACGAGATAATTAAGTATGATCCCAAACACTGCACCGAATAAAAGCGCAAGAAGGATCTTCGTTGAAAGATTTGATATCTTATTTTTCATTGATTTTAAGCTCCTTTTATGTAGCGTGTCTTTTCTCAGACACAAACTATATAAGTTTACAACATGACTACCCCTTTGTCAAGTAATTTTCCTTTATTGATCTGCAGGGCTTTATATTCTTATATAATTCTGGTATAATACATCAAAAGAAAAGGAGCGACTTATGATAAAAGAACTGTGTAAAGATATATTATTCCTCTCAAAGAAAGCAGAAGATGCCACGAAAAATGACCTTCAGGTGGCGCAGGACCTTCTCGACACTTTAAAACACCACGAAGCGGGATGTGTCGGAATGGCAGCGAATATGATAGGTGTGAATAAAAAGATAATCGCAGTCTGCACAAACGACGGCATGATCGCCATGATAAACCCGAAGATAGTCTATAAATCCGACGAAACATATGAAACGGAAGAGGGCTGCCTCTGCCACGAAGGAGCGCGCCCCGTAACGAGATATAAGAAGATAAAAGTGGAATACCTCAATATGAAATTCCAACATAAAACCAAGACATTTACGGACTTCCCCGCGCAGATCATCCAGCATGAAATGGATCATTTAGAAGGGATACTCATATAAAATAAAAATTCCCGGTCCTGATCAGGCCGGGTTTGTTGTCTGTATGATAAATAAGAATTCATCTGTCGATATACTTTTTATATATTTTTTCTTCCGTCCCCCACGGAGCTATTTTTGTGTCAACGACATGAAAACAGTATTTTTCATACAGATCAACATGGTCACTTATCAGATACACTTCGTTAAAACCGGAGCGCTTTAAATAATCTATAGCATATTCAATCAATTGCTCACTTAACCTGTTTCCCCTGTATTCTTCATCTACGAAAACATATCCGATATAAGGTGTGTAGTGAACATCCGGAATGCAGTCTGTTTTTGTAACAGTACAAAAACCACATATTATTTCATCATCCAGAGCGACGATGACTCTTTCCCAATCAGTAAATTCATTGTTGCTCATTTTATATGCCAATGTTCTTCCTGCGCTCCACGGACATGCCTCAGCATATTTTCTGACAGCTTCCCATTTCTCATCGGATACAGTAATGGGTTTAATATTCATAACTATCTCCTTGTCGGGTACATATAAATTTTATTGATCCTATGAAGCGATTATACTACACATAACACACGCCCGCAATAAAAAAGCGGACGCTTTCGCATCCGCTTTGAGTTCAGTTATTAATAAACCGAAATCATTATTTGATTTCAACTTTACCGCCAACTTCTTCAACTTTAGCTTTAACCATTTCAGCTTCTTCTTTAGAAACAGCTTCTTTGAGGTTTTTCGGGCAGTTGTCAACGAGATCTTTAGCGTCTTTGAGTGAAAGACCTGTGAGTTCTTTAACAGCTTTAACAACTTTAAGTTTTTCTGCACCAGCTTCAACGAGTACTACGTCGAATTCTGTTTTTTCTTCAACTGCTTCTGCAGCTGCCGGAGCTGCTGCTACGCCTACTGCTGCCATAGCAGATACGCCGAATTCTTCTTCTAAAGCTTTTACGAGTTCGCTGAGTTCGAGAACTGTCATAGCTTTTACTTCATCAATAATAGCCTGAAATTTTTCTGACATTGTATATTTCCTCCAAATAATTGTAAATTTCTTTTTATGGGCTTTGCCCTACGTTATGCTGCCTTACGCAGCCAAAATTGCGATATTACGCTGTTTCTTCCTGTGCCTTGTCTGCGATAGCTTTGATAACAAGAGCAAATTTTGTGATGGGGGATTTGATTCCGCCAACAACCTGAGCGATGAGAACTTCCTTCGGCGGAAGTGCTGCGATTGCTTCGATTTCAGCTGCGCTTGTAACTTTACCGTCAACTACGCCGCCTTTGAATTTGAGCATCTGAAGCTTGTTGTCTTTAACAAATTCAGAAATAACTTTTGCCGGAGCTACTGCGTCATCACCGAATGCGATAGCTGTTGAACCCTTGAATGCATCTTCAAGTCCTTCGAAACCACATTCTTTAGCAGCGATTGTGAGCATTGTGTTTTTGTAGATCTTGTAATCAACGCCCATTGCTCTGGCTTTTGCTCTGAGTGCTGTTACCTGTTCTACGTTGATTCCCTGATAATCTACGAGTACGAATGATGCGCAGTTATTCATTTTTTCAACGATTTCAGCAACAACTTCTTTTTTCTGAGCTAAAATAACCTGTGAAGCCATATGTTCCTCCTTTTCTTGATATTGAAAGAGTATAAAAAATACCCTTTACCGCAATAAGATAAAGAGCTTGACTGCTTTAACTTACCTCGGCAGGAAATTAAGCTTTCGCACCTGCTTTCTGCGGTACAGTGGCTTTGCCACTAAAATTTTTATATTAAGGGGTGGGGTTGCCACCCCTTAAATGCATTTATATCAACTATACTAATTTAGCAACTGAAAGTCTTACGCCCGGGCCCATTGAGCTTGCGAGTGTAACGCTTCTGAAGTACTGGCCTTTAGCAGCTGCCGGTTTAGCTTTCTTAATAGCGTCAACGAGAGTGTTGATGTTTTCCATGAGAGCTTCTTCAGTGAAAGATGCTTTTCCTACAGGAACGTGGATGATGTTTGTTTTGTCGAGTCTGTATTCAACTTTACCAGCTTTAGCTTCTTTAACAGCTTTAGCGATATCCGGTGTAACTGTTCCTGTTTTCGGGTTCGGCATGAGGCCTCTCGGACCAAGGATTCTACCGAGCTTACCAACAACGCCCATCATATCCGGTGAAGCGATAACTGCATCGAATTCCATCCAGCCTTCTTTCTGGATTCTTTCAGCGTATTCTTCAGCACCTGCGTAATCTGCGCCTGCTTCGAGAGCTTCGTTAACTTTGTCGCCTTTAGCAAAAACAAGTACTCTTGTGTTTTTACCTGTACCGTTCGGAAGAACGATAGCGCCACGAACCTGCTGGTCAGCGTGTCTTGAGTCAACGCCTAATTTGATGTGGAGTTCGATTGTTTCGTCGAATTTAGCTGTTGCTAATTTTTTGCAAAGAGCAACGCCTTCATCGAATTCGTAATATTTGCCCTTTTCGAGCTGTTCTTTCTTCTGAAGATAAATTTTTGATCTTTTCATTTTGATTTCCTTCCGTGGTTTAAGGCCTCCCACAATAGCGGCCTTTGTTATTATATCGCAAATTCGGCAATAATCAAGCCTTTTTTGCTATTTTTTGAAATTAGTCAACTACTACAACGCCCATGCTTCTTGCAGTACCTGCGAGCATGCTCATGCAAGCTTCAATGCTTGCTGCGTTTGTGTCTTTCATCTTCTGTTCAGCGAGTTCTCTGAGCTGAGCTTTTGTGATTGTGCCAACCTTGTAAGAGTTCGGTTTGCCTGAACCTGACTGAAGGTTGATTGCGCTCTTGATCATTTCAGCGTTGGGCGGTGTTTTTGTTACGAATGTGAATGTACCGTCCTGGTATACTGTGATAACAACAGGAATAACCTGTCCTGCCTGTTTTTCTGTTCTTGCGTTGTATTCTTTGCAGAACTGCATGATGTTAACGCTGTGCTGACCGAGAGCCGGTCCTACCGGCGGTGCAGGAGTAGCTTTTCCTGCCGGTAACTGAAGTTTGATAATTCCGGTAACTTTCTTTGCCATATTATCCTCCGAATGCTATTAAGTTAGTTAGTTTTCTTTTTATGTTTTTCAGGCTTTCTTTACCTGTGAGAAATCAAGTTCAACAGGTGTTTCTCTTCCGAACATTGAGATGCTGATCTTGAGTTTTCTCTTTTCTTTGTTGATCTCATCAACCGTTCCTTCGAAATCCTTGAACGGACCGTCTGTAACGATGATGTGATCTCCTGTTTCCAGGTCGATCTGCGGAAGCTTTGTTTCCTTGATTCCAAGGGCTTCAAGTTCCTGTGTCGTCAATGCGACAGGCTTGCTTGCAGGGCCGACAAACCCTGTAACGCCTCTTGTGTTTCTTACTACATACCATGATTCATCTGTCATATACATATGAACGAGTACGTAGCACGGGAAGACCTTCTTTGTAACGTTCTTTCTCTGACCGTTTTTCATTTCTTCAACTTCATGAACGGGAACAACAACTTCCAGAATGACGTCTTCCATATTGCGGCTCTGAACAGTCGCTTCGATGTTGGCCTTTACTTTGTTTTCGTAACCTGAGTAAGTGTGTGCAACATACCACATTGCACCGTTATTTTCGCTCATTACTTTCCCCTCGGCCTTAAATGCTGTAAATAAGGTTTGTCAAGAATGAGAAAACGGTGTCAAGGCAGAAGATAACCGCTACAAAAACAGCAACGATTACAAGACACACCCATGTGTGGTTGAGGAGCTCTTTTTTGTTCGGCCAAGAAACTTTTTTAAGCTCTCTCCAAACTCCCTGTAAAAAGAGAATCGGTCTTTTGTACCATTTCACATTTGTTGTGTTTGGTGTATTTGCCATAATAGCCCCCCTAATAATTATTTTGTTTCTTTATGCGGGGTATGCTTTCTGCAGAACGGACAATATTTGTTGAGTTCAAGTCTTTCTTTCGGTTTATCCTTGTTTTTCATTTTGTCGTAGTTTCTCTGTTTGCATTCCTGGCATGCAAGTGTGATTTTTACTCTCATTTTACCCTCCGTGGCGGTAATTTTTTAAAACTGCACTAAAAAAAGGCACTTTGCGCCCTTTTCCGTGACATTATTATACCATACCCCCGTCAAAAAGCAAGATTTTTTTGATGAAATCTCAAAAAAGTTTTCACTGTGCGTTTTTTACGGCTTCAGCTGCACTTTATAACCATTATATTCCTGATTTTTCTTTGATTCAAGTGGAATTTGTGGTAAAGTAATATATAATAATGCAGTAATGAAAAAGGAGGACACTTCTCATTATGAAAATAAAGCCGAAACCAATAAAAATGACGCTCACGAGCTGCTTTATGCCGATGTTTGCGTATTTCGGAATAAATATCCTTGTAAGCGTTGCGTATGTGTTTTTAATCGCCATGCCGAAACTCAGCGATACCATCTCACTTTCCCCGCCGTCAAATATGGCGGAAGTGGACATTATGTTCAATGAAATACTCAGCGCCGATTCGGTGCTTCTGATGATGCTTGTAAATATCGCAGTCCTTATTTATGCCGTCCGTTCGTTTGTCAGAAGCGAAGGATATGTCTTCGACAGACGTTATGAAAACCGTTTTTCTGTCAAAGATATACTTATGATGGCAGTCACAGCCCTCGGAATGTTCTTTGCCGTAAATATAGTCATGACGGTCATTACCCGGCTCTTCTCTTCAATGATGGATTCCATGGACGAACTCAATACCACCGTGGGTGCCATGGTGGGAGAAGGTGTGTGGCTTACGATTATCGTCGTCGGGATCCTCGCGCCGGTCGTTGAGGAATTTCTCGTCAGAGGACTCATTTTCAACCGCCTCAGAAAGATCGGTTCTGTTCCGTTTGCCATATTCACATCTTCGTTCATCTTCGCATCAATGCACTTCCCGATGGTTGCTCAGTGTGTGTATACGTTTGCGGTCGGAGCAGTGTTCGCGTGGGCATATTATAAGTATGAAAACATCCTCATCCCAATAATCCTTCATATATTGTATAACATGTGCAGCTTCGTATTCATGATCCCGCAGGTGGGTCTCATGTTTATGGGCCTCGGCGGACTTCTGGCGTTTTACTTCATGGGAGTGGGCCTTACTTACTTCGGCATCAGGTTCCTTAAAAATAAGCCCCGTCCGGAAGTGAAGGAAGAATTCCGTGAGCTTGTCAGGGCGGAAGAGCTCCTTGATGAATACGACGAGTACGACGAAACGGATGAGTAAGCATCGTGAATTACTCAAAATTTAAAATTCACCTTGAAAAATCTCTCTCTAATATATATAATCAACTTTAGACAAAGAAAGGAATGATATTTTATGCTTAAAGATACACTTACAATCGGAAAGATCACAGGAGCTCACGGAATTTACGGCGAACTCAAAATATACCCCATGACAGACGAGGCTGAAAGATTTTACGATCTCGATTACTTCCTCTGCGAAGGAAAGAAATACGACATCCAGATTGCAAGAATCCACAAACAGTCAGTCCTCATCCAGACAGCTCAGATCCAGGACAGAACGGAAGCTGAAAAGATGAGAGGGAAGATGATCGAAATTTACAGAAAAGATGCGGTTGAACTCGAAGAAGGTCAGTTCTTTATCGAAGACCTCAAAGGCCTTGAAGCACGCGACAGAAATTCAGACAAAACAATGACTCTCGTTGACGTTCTCCGTGCAGGCGGCGCAGATGTTCTCGTATTCAAAAACAGCGGCGGAAAAGAATACATGATGCCGTTCCTTGTTGAGTATGTTGACGAAGTAAATCTCAATGAAGGATATATTATCGTAGACTTCACAAAATTCGTGGATTAATAAAAATGTTGTTTCATGTTCTTACTCTTTATGATGAACTCATAGAGGAGTATAAAAAGACCGGCGTCATCGGACGCGCCGTAACAGCCGGACATATCGACATCAACCCCGTGCAGATAAGGGATTACACCCTTGACAAGCACGGCAACGTCGATGATTATCCTTACGGCGGCGGTGCGGGAATGGTGATGATGCCGCAGCCTGTGTGTGACTGCGTGGATGCGGTAAAAGACGGAAAGGATACGAAAGTAGTGTTCTTTACTCCCCGCGGAAGAGTCTTCAACAGCGAAATCGCCAAAGAATATGCAAAATACGACGAACTCATCCTCCTTTGCGGTCATTTCGAAGGGATCGACGAAAGGGCGATAGAGATAATTTCTCCGGATGAGATAAGTATGGGGGATTATATCATCACAGGCGGACATATCGCCGCAATGTGTTTTATGGACAGCGTATCACGATATGTCGACGGAGTTCTCGGAAACAACGAGTCTTCCGAAGAGGAATCTTTTGAAAACGGACTTCTGGAATATGAGCAGTATACCCGCCCGTACGAATTCCGCGGAAGAAAAGTTCCCGATATTCTCCTGAGCGGTCATCATAAGAACATCGAGAAATATAAGAAGGAAAGAAGCCTTGAAGTCACAAAACTTCACCGTCCGGACCTTCTTGAAGACGAACAGAATTAAAAACATACATTATTATGTATAGGGGCTATGCCCCTGTATTAATGTGGTGAGGAATAAAGTATGGATTCGGATTTATTTATTCTTGTCCTTGAACTTGTCGGTACGGTTGCGTTTGCCGTGTCGGGGGCGATGACTGCAATGAAAAAGGAGATGGACATCTTCGGTGTGTGCGTTCTCGGAATAATCACTGCCTGCGGAGGCGGGGTAATAAGGGACATCATTCTCGGAATCACTCCACCGAACACATTCCGCGATCCCGTGTACGGCGTCACGGCGACGGTGACTTCCATAATAATCTTTCTGCCGTTTGTCAGAAAGATGCTTTTCAGACATAAGAAGCTCTATGATAAGGTACTTCTTTATATGGACACCGCCGGTCTCGGCATTTTTACGGTCGTCGGCGCAAGGACGGCTCTGGTAATGTCGGAAGAGTATAATATTTTTCTTCTCATATTCGTCGGCGTCATCACAGGTGTCGGCGGAGGTATCATGCGCGATGTCCTTGCAGGGGACAGACCGTATGTTTTCGTAAAGCACGTATATGCCTGCGCATCCATCGTCGGCGCGGCTGTCTGCAGCGTTTTGTGGAAATATTCTTCCTCAATCGCTCTGGCTTCGGGCATGGCTGTGGTTATTTTAATCAGGTTTTTTGCCATAAAATATGATATAAACCTCCCCAAGGCTGTGCTTGAAGACGACTGGGATTAAAAAAGTTCTGTTTTTCGCAAAAAAGTATTTGCAAATTGTCTCCTTCGGTGATATACTGTTAAGGCTAATGTGGCGGTCCTCTGTTAGTTGAGTACGCAAGAACGCCCGGGAAGGATATAAAAATAATGGATTTAATCAAAATTGTTGAGTCACAGCAGCTCAAAGAAAACGTGACACCGTTCGCAGTTGGCGACACAGTAAAAGTTCACGCAAAAGTAGTAGAAGGTAAAAGAGAAAGAATTCAGGTATTCGAAGGTATCGTTATCAAACGTCAGAACGGCGGAGCAAGAGAAACATTCACAGTAAGAAAGATCTCTTCAGGCGTTGGCGTTGAAAGAACATTCCCGCTTCACAGCCCGAGAATCGATAAGATCGAAGTAGTTCGTCGCGGTAAAGTTCGTCGCGCTAAACTCAACTATCTCCGTGGCAGAGTTGGTAAAGCCGTTAAAGTTAAAGAAAAAGGCTTCAACAGATAATTTCGAAGAATCAGTGCGGTATCGTAAGATACCGCATTTTTTTGGCTTTATAATGCCATAAATAAGTGCTATGAATAAGTATGCATGTTGTCGTGTTTTGATAAACATAAAAGAAGCTGATTTGTGGATGTTTATTGAAATATGACTGATAAACAGCGATTTTTTCGATTGAATAAAAATTCCCGTTTGTCTGACATGATGCATAAAATGAAAAATGCATATTTAAAATTTTCATTTCTGCGCTTTTCAGCAATCCCCGAATATGGATGATACCACACAATACATGTCAGAATATGGCATAAACAAGCCAAATTGTGAAAGTTTCAGAAAAACAAGTAAAAAGTATGCAAAATATCAAAGATTTTCATTTTAGGGGTTGCATATATTATCCTTCGGTGTTATAATGGGTCAAATCCTTTCGATATCACCCCCAATAATTTAAGATCCATTGTCGGAAGGAAATAAACATACGGCGGTACAGGGAGTGCCGCTACGGAGGGAAAAAATGAAAAAGACATTGGCAATCTTACTTGCCGCAGTTATGGTTCTCACGCTTTTCGCAGGATGCGGAAACAAAGATGATCAGGCAAACGTTATCAAAATCGGTGTTTTCGAACCGGCATCAGGTGACAACGGCGCAGGCGGAAAACAGGAAACATTAGGTATCCAGTATGCTCACAGTGTAGCACCGACAGTAGAAATCGGCGGCGTTACATACGACATCCAGCTTGAAATCGTTGACAACGAGTCTTCAAACGACAAAGCTGCAACAGCTGCAAACACACTCATCAACGCAGGCTGCTCAATTGTTCTCGGTTCTTACGGTTCAGGCGTTTCCATCGCAGCAAGCGATATTTTCGGTAATGCGCAGATCCCGGTAATCGGTATCACATGCACAAACCCGCAGGTAACAGAAGGCAACGAACACTATTTCCGTATCTGCTTCCTCGATCCGTTCCAGGGCACAGTTCTTGCAAACTTTGCAAAAGAGGAACTCGGCGTAACCAAAGCATACTGCCTTGCAAAGATGGGCGATGATTACTCAACAGGTCTTGTAAACTACTTCAAAGAAGCTTTTGAAGGACTCGGCGGAACAGTTGTAAGCCAGACATTCCCGGACGGAACAAGTGACTTCACATCATACATCACAACAGCACAGAACGAAGGCTGCGGAGTATTCTTCTCACCGGTTTCAACAGAAGCTGCAGCAAACATCGTTGAACAGGCAAATGCGCAGGGCATGACAATGCCGATCCTCGCAGGCGACACATGGGACTCAAACGTAGTACTTCAGGCTGCCGAAGGAACAGCAAACAACATCTACATCACAACATTCTTTGACGAAGGCGACACAGCACAGGCAGCAGTTGATTTCGTATCAGGATGCAAGACATACATCAACGGCAACGCAGAAGCAAAGACAAACAACAATGGCGATGACACTATCGCAGCTGTAACAGCAATGGGATATGATGCATACTTTGTAGCTCTCGAAGCACTCAAAGCAGCAGCAGATCCGACAGACCCGGTAGCAATAAACGAAGTTTTATGGGATGTTAACTATGACGGCGTAACAGGAAATATCCAGTTCGACGAAATCGGCGACGCTATCAGAAACGTTGCATACATCAAGAAAGTTAACACAACAGATGCAGTCTGGGAATTCGTTGCAGTTCAGTCTGTACAGTAATTCTCCCGGAATAATCATGATTTAAACGGGGGCATATATGTCCCCGTTTTGAGTTTGTAATACTACATATTATCACCCTAACCCAAATCCCGAATATGGAGTAAGAAAATGGAATTCAGCAAATTTTTGCCATACATACTTTCCGGTGTTTCCGTCGGAGGACAATATGCCCTTATGGCCATCGGATATACTATGGTATACGGAATATTAAGACTTATCAACTTTGCCCATGGGGATATTTTTATGTCTGCAGGGCTCATTATGGTGTATTTGGCAACGTGGCTTCCCATATATGTCGCAATGCCTCTCACGATAGCAATTACTGTCGCTATCGGATTTTTGGTTGAAAGAATAGCTTACAAGCCTCTTCGTGAAGCTCCGAGAATGTCTATTATGATCAGTGCTATCGGCGTAAGCTACTTTATTCAGAACTTCGCACTGTATCTCACAGGCGGACTTACAAAACAGTACCCCGAGATCCCGTTCATCAGCCGTACTGTAGAGATCTTCGGACAGAGAACAAAGATGGTTACGGTAATAACGCCGTTTTTGACACTCTTTCTGGTAATCGCACTGGTTACCCTCATCAAAAAGACAAAAGTGGGTATGGCAATGAGAGCCGTTTCCCGCGACTTCGAAACATCACGCCTTATGGGAATTAAGATCAATTCCGTAATCAGCGTTACATTCATCATCGGTACGTTCCTCGCCGCAGTCGGTTCAATGCTCTATTTTACCAACTACACAGGCGTTTCCACCATTTCAGGCTCAATGCCCGGTCTCAAAGCGTTCGTCGCAGCCGTTTTCGGCGGCATCGGCTCAATTCCGGGGGCTGTTATAGGTGCGTTCGTTATCGGTATATGTGAAAATATTATTAAGGGTCTTGGTTGGACGACATTCAGCGACGCGTTTACATTCGCGCTTCTCATTGTCATTCTCATCTTTAAGCCGAACGGCATTTTCGGTGAGGCCAACACGGATAAGGTGTGAGTATGAAAAATATGGATAAAAAGACTCAGAAGAGGATAATTATAGATATCCTGCTCGTCATCGCGCTGTTCGCGGGACTGTATGTCATGGAAAAAACACTTCCCCGCAACAGCATGGTTTTCCCTGTACTGAAAAAAGGCGCGATATATGCTCTCCTTGCAGTATCAATGAACCTTCTTAACGGATTCACGGGACTTTTCAGTCTTGGTCAGGCAGGATTCATGCTTCTCGGCGCATATACATATGCTATCCTTACGATCCCCGTTCAGTCCCGCGCAAGTGTATATCAGTATTATGACGGCGGTGCACTCACATTCGCCCTTCCGCCATGGCTGGCACTTATTCTGGCAGGTGTTGTTGCTGCGTTGTTCGCATCTCTCATCGGATTTGCGGTGTTAAGACTTAAAAGTGACTACCTCGCCATCGCGACTCTCGGTTTTGCGGAAATTATCCGTGCGTTCGTACAGTGGGAAGCTATGGGGCCGATAACAAACGGTTCAAACGTTCTTAGAAAGTTCCCGTATTTCCGGTCAGTACTCGTTCCGTTTGCAGTTGTGGGAATATGTATTTTCGTAATAGTTCTCCTTCTGAATTCATCTTACGGCAGGGCGTTCAAGGCGATCCGTGACGACGAAGTTGCCGCTGAAGCGATGGGAATAAACCTTTTTAAGCATAAGCAGATGGCGTTTGTTATCAGCTCATTCTTTGCAGGTGTCGGCGGTGCACTCTTTGCGATGTTTAACACGACCGTAATCGCCAGCACGTTCAAATCTTCGCTTACATATGAAATTCTCCTTATCGTCGTTCTCGGCGGTATAGGTTCAGTTTCAGGATCCGTCATGGCATCGTTCTTATATGTTGCGGCAAGCGAATGGTGGCTGCGTTTTCTTGACGAACCGCTGTTTATCGGAGCATTCCAGGTGCCGCTTCTTAAATCCGGCTTCAGAAAGGTCGTATTCTCTGTCATTATCATGGTAGTAGTTCTTTTCTACCGCGAAGGTATGATGGGTAAGAATGAACTTTCATGGGAATTTATCAAAGACAGGCTGGGCAAGCTGAAGAATAAGTTAAAAAATATCGGAAAGAAAAAAGTAAAGGCGGAGGCGGAAAATGAGTAATAACGTATTGCGTCTTGAACACGCAACGATGCAGTTCGGCGGCGTTGTTGCTGTTGATGATCTTTCGCTGAACGTCAACAAAGGCGAGATCGTGGCGCTTATCGGACCGAACGGTGCAGGAAAGACCACAGCCTTTAATATGATCACAGGAGTTTATCAGCCGACAAACGGCGCGATCTACTTCAACGACGAACTCATCATCTCCAACCGTCCGAAAGGAAAGATGAAGAAGATATATGCGGGAGGTTACGAAAGCCATAACAACAAGCGTATCGTCAAGACTCCCGACAGGATCACAAAGCTCGGTATGGCAAGAACATTCCAGAATATCCGCCTTTTCACTAACATGACGGTTCTTGAAAACGTTCTCATAGCAAAACACATGAGGGCAAAACATAATGTGTTTACGGCGACGACGAGAATTGCCTATTCCGAAGAAAAGAAAATGCGCGAAGAAGCTCTTGCTCTTCTGGAAATGCAGGGTATGACTTATCTTAAAGATGAGATCGCAGGAAGCCTTCCTTATGGGATACAGAGACGTCTTGAGATCGCGCGTGCTCTTGCGACAGAACCGGAAATTCTTCTTTTGGACGAACCTGCGGCAGGTATGAACCCGCAGGAAACAAATGAACTTACGGATTTCATCGCGAAAATCAAAAATGATTACAATCTCACAGTATTTATGATCGAGCATCACATGGACCTTGTCATGACGATCTCCGACAGAATTTACGTTCTCGACTTCGGAAAACTTATTGCAGAAGGCACACCGGAAGAGATCCAGAACAATCCGAGAGTAATCGAAGCTTATTTGGGGGTGAGTGAAGATGCTTAAAATCAGAAACCTCAGCGTATCATACGGCGGTATCGAAGCCGTCAGGGATGTGTCGTTCGACGTTCCGGAGGGAAAGGTCGTGACTATAATCGGTGCAAACGGCGCAGGAAAATCAACAACGCTCCGTACTATTGCAGGACTTGTCAAAGCCAAAGCCGGTACGGTGGAATTCATGGGGCAGGATATCACAAATATGCCCACAGAACAGATCGTAAAGCTCGGAATAGCCCTTGTTCCGGAAGGAAGAAAGGTCTTTGCAGATCTTACTGTTGAAGAAAACCTCAAGATCGGTGCATATATGAGAAAAGACGATATCAAGCCGGACCTTGAGTGGGTATATTCCCTCTTTCCGCGTCTTAAAGAACGTTCATGGCAGTATGCCGGAACACTTTCAGGCGGTGAACAGCAGATGCTTGCAGTAGGCAGAGCCCTTATGAGTCGTCCGAAACTCATAATGATGGACGAACCGTCCCTTGGTCTTGCTCCGATCATCGTTTCGGGAATATTCGACATTATCAGAGAAGTAAACAAGCAGGGTGTTACGATCCTTCTTATCGAACAGAACGCTAATATGGCGCTCAGTTGTGCGCATTACGCACATGTTCTCGAAACGGGTTCAGTAACTCTGAGCGGAACAGGTAAAGAAGTTCTTGAAAACGATGCGGTGCGTGCCGCGTATCTCGGTAAATCAAATAAATAACATACTTATTGTAAAAGGTGCCTTTGGCACCTTTTTTCGTGGAGACGATCGTTCAGATTCCCTGCAAGGGCTTTTTCTTTCTGCTTTCCGTTTCTGTCGCCCCGCCCGCCCACCCCCTCCCGCGCCGCAAGCGATGCAAGCATCGCTTGCCCGTGGCAAAGCCACGGGCTGCGGCTTCGCTCCGCGAAGCCGCGCGGCGCTGCCGCCGCCGCGCGAAAGCAAGCTTTCGCGGCAAAGTGGCAAAGCCACTTTGCGAGCCGTGCCTGCACGGCTC
>JAFXKY010000070.1 GCA_017531485.1 Eubacteriaceae bacterium
AAATAAAAAAATCACAAAAAACACTTGCATTTTTCCGAAACTCTGATATAATAACTCTTGTCGCTGATGTAGCTCAATCGGCAGAGCAGCTGATTTGTAATCAGCAGGTTGGTGGTTCAAGTCCTCTCATCAGCTCCATTTTTGACAAGGTAACGGACATGAGCCGTTCGGTGGTCTGACTTTCTCCTACAAAGTCAGACCTTTTTCATTTATACGGCAAGTGCCGAATATGAAATACTCATGCCCTGTCTTGTATCGATCTTTATCTCATTCGCATCGTCACCTTCCGGAAGTTCGCATGAACCGATGAAATTGTAATGTATTATTATCCTCTGATGTTTGTCATTACCCGTTCCCGTAGCGTGAAAGACTTCTATCCTCTCAATCAGCTCGCTTACCACAAGCGGTGTAAGTTCCTTTACATCTATATAGTAACTCACCGTATCCATGAATCTCTCTTTCATGGCTTTTCCGTCTTTTTCTCTCCGGAGTTCGTCGTTAAGACTTATTAAGAGTTCTGTGTTGTCCTTCTTCTCTTTCTCATAATCCTTTGACATCACCGAAAACATCTCATCACTGATCTTGCCGAAGCAGTTATCCTCATATATCTTCTTATACAGTATATCTATCTGCTCGTTACGGCTTTCAAGGGTCCTTATCCTCTTTTCGAGGTTTTCCTTATTCTGTCCGCAGGTGGATTCATATTCCTTTTCGAGAAACCTGCAGAATTCCTCTTTGCTGTTCTCGTAGACGGACGTAAGTTTTCTCAGTTCTTCCTTAACAACCATATCAAGTGCGTCGCATCTTATCCTGTGTGTCGTCTCGCATATGCCTCTCGTGCCCTTGCCTTTGTAGTTTGAGCATTCGAAGTATTCAAGGCCGTTTGAATCGTAATGCCTGAAGCGCATCTTTCCACCGCAATCTGCGCAGTACATGACTCCCGAGAACGGATTGATTATTCCGCTTTTTGGCGATCTTCTTCTGCCCTTGCTCTGATTTCTGAGAGTCCTTACTGCCTGCCATGTTGCCCTGTCGATAATCGGTTCATGGACATTTTCAATGATAAGCATATCAGATTCATCGTTTCGATAACGCTTCTTGTTTTTATAGGACTTCGTATAGCTCTTGAAGTTTACCACATCTCCCATATATTCCCTCTTTTCGAGAATACCCTTTACGGTAGTGTTTCCCCAGTAATACGGATCCAAAGTGGTATCTTTCCTTCCGGGGATCACTATACCCTTTGACAGCCAGTATGCCGTCGGAGTCAGTATCTTTTCGCTCTCTAAATATCTTGCGATCTGGTCTGTCCCCCACCCGCTTAATGCGAGAGAATATATCTTTTTTACAACTGCAGCTGCTTCCGGATCGATTATCCAGTGTTTTTTATCCATAGGATTGCGGATGTAACCGTACACAGGCTTTGACAGCGGTTCTCCCGCAAGGGCCTTTGCCCTGTGAGCACTCTTTACCTTCCTGGAAATATCCTTCGCATACCATTCGTTCATTATGTTTCTAAACGGCGTGAAGTCATCTTCACCGAGAGAGCTGTCTACGTTGTCGTTTACAGCGATAAAGCGTATATCGTTTGAAGGAAAGTATTCTTCGAGATAATAACCCACCTCGAGATAGTTTCTGCCGAACCTCGAAAGATCCTTTACGATGACTGTATCCACAAGAGCATTTTCTATATCCTCCATCATCCTTTTGAAATCCGGGCGGTTGAAGTTGGTTCCCGAGAATCCGTCATCGACGTAAACTTCCACGTTTTCAATGCCATGATCCTTTGCATACTTTAAGAGTATCTTCTTCTGATTGGCGATAGAGTTGCTTTCACCTTGAATATCATCATCCCTCGACAACCTGCAATAAAGCGCCGCTGATTTTTCTGGTTTTATTTTTCTTGACTGCATATATTTACCTCCATGTCGCAGTCAAACGAGTACACTCATCATACACCCGTTCATATACAAAAGCAAATCTGTAATCAGGACTTTTTTTCATGGCTGAGAATGAATAACAGAAGCTTTTCTTCGGGAAGGATTTTCTTCTCATCCTGAAAGATCTTATCCACGTTGTAAGTCACGTTTCCTACCGTATAAGTCGCATTGTCAGTCATGTTTTTCATTTCCATATTCTTGTCTCCTTCTCTCTTTAATGTAAGTAAGTTCGTAATCATAGCCTTTTCGGGTATTACAATATGTACAGGTCTCCTTTTCATTTTTTGAAATGTCCACCCTCCTGAGCCTGACCTTCCCCGTACTGAGGAAGTTATCCATACAAACGCCGCAAAGGCACATGATCATCTTTTTCGCAGATACTCTCCGAAGCCCCACGCTGACCGCAAGAGACTCGTTCAGAGCTTTCATCTGAGTATCATCAAGCTTTCCTGCCCTGTAATGAATTCGGCTTTTATCGATGGTTCTGAGCTGTTCTGTGAGTATTACAGATGCTCCGTTCAAGCCATCCACATCTTTTATATAACAGTGAGTAGGCTGATCTGTTCTTCCGTCAACCTTCGACGACAGCGGTGCGACGATCACCGTCGGGCTGTACCTGTTTCCGAGATCATTCTGAACTATAACAACAGGTCGATAACCCTCCTGCTCGGAACCTACGCCCACACCAAGATTAGCATAATATATCTCTCCGCGCAAATATGCAAAATCCATAGTTTCTCCCTTTCTTCATTTATTCTCAAAATCCAATCGGACGGTCGGCGGCATACACCAACTCCACGGGAATCTCACCCTCACGTGGTTCTCACGCGACCGCACCCATTGCCTGCGACGCTCTTAACGCTCGGACTGTGGCTGTGCGGGAGTATCATTGTCCCTGCCTTCTGTCATCGCCGTGCCGGGTGCCGCCCGGCATTCACAGAATCCGTTTCTCGCTCCGTTAAAACATCATGGCGCGGTTCTGAAGTGGCTCGTAAGTAACCCTACAAAAGCAGGAATGTATCCGATGAAGATGTATTCAGTTGTCAATCAGCTTGTCCCCCGCAGCGGGACTGGTGAGGAGTTTTTGTCCCTTCATATACTTCCTCACTAAAACGCGATTTTGACACCCATGAAATGAAAGTTTTTTATTTTTTTACGGATATCATCGTTTTTCGAAGGAAAATCTGTTGAAGAGAACAATCCCTTCACCTATAACCTCACTAAAATGCAAAAAGTTAAGTCTAAAATGAAATTTTTTCTTTTATTTTTCTTAAAGCTATTCCAATGCTGTACTTAACGGCAATTTTCGAACATCCTTCAATCTCCGCGATCTGCTCATATGTAAGACAGTAAAAGTAGTACATAATGATCCGCCGCCGCTGTTTTTCGGGGAGTTCGTCAATCGCCCGATAAAGCATTTCACTTATGATCTTTTTACAGACAGCATCAAATATATCCTCTGAGCTTTCAAAAGCCCTTTCATACAACTCTTCTTCACTGAGTTCTTTGCGTTCATAATGCCTGTCCACTCTGTTGAGATAAGAAAGGTCTTCAAGCTCAAATCCGTTCAAAAGTTCGTAAAGAGATTTTTGTATCTCCATACATATATTTACGCCATGAATATCCTTGAATGAGACGTAATAACGAGGATCGTCGGTTCCTGCTCCTTTTGTAAAAATGGTGTACGGATTGTCGTCGGCTTTTCTTCTTTTGGGACTGACGTCATTGGGATTAATGTTGTTTTTGTTCATTTTTTACTCCTGTTTGTTTTTTTGCAAAAAAAAAGCTCCCGTTTTCCGGAAGCGCATTGCCATCTAGCTAAAATTTAAAAAAGTACAAAAAACGCCAAAAGCCCCGCATTGCGGGACTTTTGCGAGAAAAAAATATTCTTGAAAGGAATACCCCTGCGGACAGACCGCCACAATCTGTCCGCAGAGTCCG
>JAFXKY010000071.1 GCA_017531485.1 Eubacteriaceae bacterium
GAAAAACGGGTGTTCCACCAACCAAACCCGCGGAAATCCCATTTCAGTGGAACAGGGCGGAGGAGCACCTGCGGAGTCAGAATCGGAGCTTGCCGCAGATTATGACGGATGCACGGTGCTTTGACGCCCATCCCTCAGTCACTCCGTGACAGCTCCCTTATTCTAAGAGAGCCGCATCCGTCCCCCCTTAGGATAAGGGGGATAAAGGGGGATGCGATACGCATAATGTCAGGCAGATGCGGATGTCCCACGAACTATCCCCACAAAAAAACATTTTTCCGGGATACGCAGCTTCCTTGCGACAGAAGATGAAAACAGAATGATGCGGCGATGAAAATAATTGACAGAAAGGCGAAATAATGGTATTCTAAATGCAGAAAACATATACAAATTTAAGGAGTGCGCAATGAAAAAATTAATTTCATTATGTATCATCCTCCTTGCCATGATGCTTATTCCTTCGGCAGTTTTCGCCGATGAATCCGGCACTATCGGCACAGGAGTGACATGGACCCTTACGGACGACGGTACCCTCACCCTCGGCGGAAGCGGTGAAATAAAAGAAGTAAGCTACGGCAATTACCCGTGGAAGGGCAAGATCTTCAATCACGTCATTATTGAAGAAGGCATTACCGCTCTTCCCAGATGGGCATTCGAAAATTATGACACCATCAGAACAGTCGAAATCTACGGTCCGTCAACAGTTGCATATCACGCATTTTATGACTGCGACGGCCTGCAGAAGATCGTTTTCGGCGAAAAAGTCAAGGCAGTAGGTTATCAGTCATTCGGAAGCTGCGACTCCCTTACTGACATCGAATGGGGAAATATCGAATCCACAGACTGGGGTTCATTCGCTGACTGCGGTTCACTTATGGAAATCAACCTTCCGGACACTATGAAGAAGCTCGGAACGGCATCGTTCCAGAATTGTAAGAGCGTTGAAACCATCGACCTCGGAAAAGGACTTACATCACTTCCCGGCAACGGCACTTATGACGGATGTTATTTCCAGGGATGCGTAAGCGTTGAAGAACTTGTTATCCCTTCTCAGATCGAATATATCGGCAGAAGCTCATTCAGCGGATGCACGAGCCTTGAAAAAGTAGTCATCGAAGACGGCGTAACGGCAATTGCGGATCTCGCATTCAACAACTGCCCGTCCCTCGAATATTTCGACATGGGCACAAGCCTTAAGACGACGGGATATGCAGTATGGTCGGGAGCAAAGAAACTTTCTGACATCGTATGGTCGCCGGTTCTTGAAACTATCGGTGACGACGCATTCAGAGGATGCGTTCTTATTGAAGAAGTCACTCTTCCGGAAACAGTAACATCTGTCGGCGCAAACGCATTCAACGGATGTGTTTCAATGGAAAAGATCACTCTTAATGACGGACTTAAAACTATCGAAGACAGTGCGTTTAACGAATGCGATTCCATTACGGAATTCATTATCCCCAAAAGTGTAACGACAGTGGGTGACTCTGCAATCGCAAACTGCGACAATCTCGAAAAAGTAGTCCTCGGAGATTCAATGACAAGAGTTCCGAGATACTTCGCAAAGAACTGCAAGAGCCTTGAAGAAGTAATCTTCGGAAAGAATATCACCATGACAGGTTACGACGGCTGGGCGAATGACTATTCATTCAGCGGCTGTTCAAGCCTTAAAAAGGTAGTCCTCAACGAAGGACTCATCGAAATGGGAACATACACATTCGAAGGCTGCACCTCCCTCGAAGAGATCACATTCCCCTCAACTCTCAAAACTATCGGAAGTTCTTTTATCAGATGTTCAGGTCTTAAAAAAGTAAACTTCAACGAAAAACTTGAAACCATCGGCGGAGATGCTTTCAGCGGATGTTCTTCACTGAATAATGTAGTCATCCCCGACAAGGTAACAACTATCGGCAAAAACGCTTTCAACGGATGTTCTTCAATGGACAGTTTCGTTTTCGGAAAAAGAGTAAAGACTGTTGAAGGATTTGCGTTCAACGGATGCTCTTCACTTACGGAAGTTATTCTTCCGGACAGCCTGACAACACTCGGACAGAACGTATACACAGGCTGCAAAGCTATCAAGACAGTAAATCTCGGAAACGGACTCACATCTGTTCCGTATCACTGTTTCAACGGATGCACCGGAATTGAAACGCTCATAATGGGCGAAGACCTCACAAGCATCGGCGAAAGAGGATTCTCAGGCTGCAGTTCCCTCAAAAACATCGTATGGGGCGAAAACCTCACATCTATCGGTAAGTACGCTTTCGCACAGTGCACATCACTCGTTGAAGTTATCCTTCCCGACAGCCTTACATCAATCAGCGACAGAGCATTCTACGGCTGTTCAGCTCTCAAGAGCGCAACGATCGGCCCGAAAGTAAAAGAACTTCAGGCCCAGACATTCGGTGCCTGCACAAAGCTTGAAGAAGTCGTTATCGGCAAGAGTGTCGAAAAGATCAACAACAGCACGTTTGCAGGATGCAAAGCGATCACGGACGTATATTATCCGGGAACAGAAGAAGACTGGAGCGCTATCAAGATCGGTTCAGGCAATGATTCCGTGGTAAACGCAAACATCCACTTCAACCATTTCATCTGCGAACATGACTGGAAAGAAGAAACACTTTCCGAAGCTGACTGCGAAAACGCAGAAGTCATCAGAAGATACTGTGCAAACTGTTCTCTCGAATCAACGATCTCATCAGGTGCACCTCTCGGTCACGAATGGGTGCCTGCAACATGCGAAACAGCTAAATACTGCGAAGTATGCGAAAAGGTTGACGGAAAAGCCCTCGGCCATGATTTCGGCGCATGGATCGTTGACAAGGAAGCTACACTCGAAGAAGACGGACATCAGCACCGTGACTGCGTACGTTGCGACTATACGGAAGAACAGGTCGTAAAATACGGCAAGGTCGGCGATGTAAACCGTGATGACAAAGTTAATGCCCTTGACGCAACGCAGATCCTCAGATATGCAAACAACAAGTCTTCAGTAGTTGCGACGATGAATCAGGCTGAACTTGATTACATCGCAGACGTAAACAACGACGGAAAAGTAAACGCACTTGATGCAACACAGATCCTTCGTTTCGCAAACAACAAATCATCAGTTATTCCGAAAGAAGATAAATAAATCAAAAAACAGGAAAGTCGGATAAGAGTTGTACTCTGAAAGACAGTACAATAAGTTACTGAAACACCCGTAGTTTTTTAACTGCGGGTGTTTTTTATATTCTCTTTTTTCGTCGGTCAAGTTATGTTATAATATGTCAGACCGATAAATTGGAATATGACGGAGGAGTGTGATTGTATGAAGAAGTTAATAGCATTAGTTTTAGCATTGGTCTGTACGCTTGGCTTTGTGGGCTGCAAGCCGGACGGCGCAACTGACCTTATTGAACTTGGTGAAGTAAGTGCTTTTGTCTCTGAAAAGGGATATACAGCAGAAGATTTCAAAGAAAAGCTGGTTGGACAATATTACGAGGATATTATCCACTCTTGGGGTGAGGGTGATATTCAATTCTCTGGATTTTGGGGCCATTCTTGGTATTTGGACGATAACGACGACAAATATATCTCGCTGTATTATGACGAGAATGGATATGTAAAAGACATTGTTATCGGTAATCATGCCAACCAAACCTCCAACGCCATAATTGCAGATATTGTTGCAGAAGGAATTGTATCCGCCCGTTTCGATAGCCATATCCCTAACTATATCTATGACATTGAGGATTTGACAATCGTTGACGAGTTATTAGCCACTTTAGACGGTGCAACTTATGAAGTATGTGAAAGACCCAAAGAGCCTTGGGGAAGTATTGAAGCAATTTACATTACAACCACCGAGGATAACTATTATCTGGGTGTGATTGAAAATTCAGCGTTCCATATTTCTGTAGATGGCGAAGGCGAATATTATACCTGCAGCTGCAAGGATAACTTTCTGAATAAACTGCTTGAACTGCAAGGCAGATAAGCAAACTTGAATTTGTAGGAGGGAAATATGAAAAAACTGCTATTGATCGTTGGTATTATCAGTTTGATTCTGTGCGCTTTATCCTTGTTGCTTTCTGCATTTTTTTGGCATGGATACTACCATGTGCTTGATGGATCAGCAGA
>JAFXKY010000072.1 GCA_017531485.1 Eubacteriaceae bacterium
CCGCACTCCTCGCAGATCGTTCCGCAGTCAGAGCAGTACTGATAGCACTCCATACATACGGTGGCGCAGTTTTCACAGGTATCACAGCCCTCGCAAAGGATCGCACAGTCGGAGCAATATTCATGACAATTCTGACATAACGTGGCACAGTCACCGCATCGGTCACAATCCAGGCACAGGTCGGCGCAGTCGGAGCAGATGCCGCAATCAGGGCAAAGAGTACTGCATTCACTGCAGTGATCGCCGCAGCTGTCACAGACAGTTACACAGTCGGCGCAGTATTCCTCGCAACCGCCACACAGCGTTACACAATTTTCGCATAAACCGCAATCCAGACACATCTTGGCGCAGTCTTCACAGGTGCCGCAATCAGGGCAAAGCACCCCACATTCGCTGCAGGTGCTGCCGCAATCCGGACAAACCACGGCGCAGTCTACACAGCGAAGTCCGCAGCCACCGCAGATGTCTACGCAGTTTTCACAAAGACCGCAGCTTTCACAGATCATGGCACAGCTTTCACAGGTGCCGCAGTCATAGCACACGGTACCGCATTCGCTGCAGGTGCTCTCACAGTTCGGGCAGATCACAGCGCAATTATCGCAGTTTCCGCAGTTATCGCAGTAATTTGCCACCTGTTCATAGCATTCATCGCAGCCGGGACAGTGCCAACCCTCTGCTATGGCGCAGGCTATACACATCTCGCAGTCATCGCACCATCCATCCATGCATTCGCCGCAACGACCGCAGTCGGCACAGAATGTGGCCTCGTCCGAGCAACCCGTGCAAGTCTCACCGCATTCAGGACAAACCGTTTCGCAGCCTGCGCAGGAGAAACAGTTTCCGCAATAGTCCTGCGACTCACATTCGCCACAGGTCTCGCGGCAGCCGGGGCACGTTGTATTTCCGTTGCAGTCGCCGCAGCGGCCGCAGCCTATGCAAAATTCGGAATCGTCTGAGCAGATAAAGCAGGCTTTGCCGCATTCGGTGCAGATCATTTCGCCGCAGTCTTCGCAATAGAAGCACTCGCTGCAGAAGTTTTTGGATTCGCATTCGCCGCAGGTCTCGCGGCAGCCGGGGCACGTTGTATTTCCGTTGCAGTCGCCGCAGCGGCCGCAGCTTATGCAAAATTCGGAATCGTCTGAGCAGTTAAAACACTGCGATTCACATTCGCTGCAGATGATTTCGCCGCAGTCGGGGCAGGCGCCGCATCCGTCGCAACGATCATCGTCTTCGCAGGCGTTGTTACATTCCGGGCAGTGATGAGCTTCATAGCAAACACTGTCGTTTTCGTTGCAGTGATGCCCCATGCTTCCGCAGTCGCATACCCAGTCATCATATCTCCATTTGCCACAGAATTCACACTCATCGCCGTCTTCATATCCAGCAAAGACGCTTGCCGGGGTCATGCTGATAATCATTACGACAACAAGAATTACGGATATAATTTTCTTCATCATTCTCACACCATTCTCCTTTTATAATAATATTATTATTTCAGAATTGAAGATTTGTTGTTTGCATATCTTAAGATCTGCGTTGCATCAAGTGCATTGATTTTCCCGTCCTTATTGACGTCTGCTTTGCCTTTTGCTTCCGCATCACTCATTGCTGCGATAACCGAAGACTTGTTGTTTGCATATCTTAAAATCTGTGTCGCGTCAAGTGCGTTGATCTTTCCGTCACCATTGACATCCCCGAGGAGATATTCTTCGGTTTCTGACATTACGATCTCAACCTCAACGTTCTTGATGCCTACCTGAATGTGCACTTCAGCTATCTTCTCACCGCCCTGATGAACTTCGATAGTATATCCGCCTGAATGTACTCCCACGAACTGGAAAACGTATCTTCCTTCGAGAAGCTCATACTGCCTTGTATCCTTATTCGGATCATCCGGATACATAAAGATCTTGTGCTCCTTGGCTGGGTCTGATCCCTTTAAAACCCCTTTTACATAAACTCCCGTATCACATACACAGCAGTCTTCACATAATTCTTCGCACACTTCGCAAAGTTCCACACAGGAATTACATTTCTTACATTCTACGCAGTATGCATGAGTGTGATGTTCACGACATTCCGGGCAATGCTTGCCTTTAAGTACCGCACATTCGCTGCAGTATCCGCAATCAGCGCATAATTCCCCCTCAGGCTCTTTCATACATGACGGGCAGACAGGACGTGGTGTGCACTCGAAATCAAGCGTGATATTCTTTTCACCTACGGTAACTGTGCGCTGTGCAAGTGTGACGTCTGACTGAATGACTGTGATGGTATATTCACCCGAAGGAATCTCAGTGAATGAGTAAGAATCCGTTCCCGCTTTTACAGTCACGCTCTGCGCAGGCGTACCCGCTTTTGCTTCAAGTCTGATGATTACATCTTTACTTACGTCATGACCTGCAATCGTTCCTTTTATGGTTACTTTGATGCATACGCAACATTCCTCGCATAATTCTTCGCATACTTCGCAAAGTTCCACACAGGAATTACATTTCTTACATTCTACGCAGTATGCATGAGTGTAATGTTCACGACATTCCGGGCAATGCTTGCCTTTAAGCACCGCACACTCGCTACAGTATCCGCAATCAGCGCATAATTCCCCCTCAGGCTCTTTCATACATGACGGGCAGACAGGACGTGGTGTGCACTCGAAATCAAGCGTGATATCCTTTTCACCTACGGTAACTGTGCGCTGTGCAAGTGTGACGTCTGACTGAATGACTGTGATGGTATATTCACCCGAAGGAATCTCTGTGAATGAGTAGGAATCCGTTCCCGCTTTTACAGTCACGCTCTGCGCAGGTGTACCCGCTTTTGCTTCAAGTCTGATGATTACATCTTTACTTACGTCATGACCTGCAATCGTTCCTTTTATGGTTACTTTGATGCATACGCAACATTCCTCGCATAATTCTTCGCACACTTCGCAAAGTTCCACGCAGGAATTACATTTCTTACATTCTACGCAGTATGCATGAGTGTAATGTTCACGACATTCCGGACAATGCTTGCCTTTAAGCACCGCACATTCGCTGCAGAAACCGCAATCCGCACAGATTTCAGATTCATTGCCGCATTTCGTGCAGGATGCACAATGCACACCGAGATACACACTGCATGAGTTACAAAGTGCATGAGAAGGGCATAATACTGCGCAGTCGCTGCAATCCATGCATCCGGAACATACCACTCCCACAGGAACCTTCCCGCATGACGGGCATGGAGGACGTGTACAGGAAAAATTCAGCGTAACATTCTTTGAACTTACAGTAATGCTTCTTTCTGCGATCTTAATGTCTGACTGAATGACCATGATGGTATATTTACCTGCGGGGATCTTTGTGAATGAATAAGAATCCGTCCCAACTTTTACAGTACAGATCTGCTCGGGCATATCCGATTCGGGAACAAGTTTGACGATCGCTTCTTTATTTGCGAAATGTCCGAAGATTGTTCCCGTTATGGTTACTCCTGCGCAGTCACAGCATTCTTCGCATAATTCCTCACATACATCGCAAAGCTCTATGCAGAAATTACACTTTCTGCATTCTACGCAGTATGCATGAGTATAGCTTTCATGACATTCCGGGCAGTATTCATTCATCCCCGCAAAAGCTGTCGCAGGTATCATACAGATAACAAGTAACGCTGCGAGCATGACACATAAAATTCTTTTTACTCCGGTCATATCCGATCTCCTCTTTGTATATAATATTTATTTATCAAAAAATCATCTTTCCGTTAAGATGAAGCTTATCTCTGCTATTTTACCACAAGTCTGCCGCTGATCTCTCTGTCAAGGTTGCGGTGTTCTGAAAGATATTCTTCTATGACATCCCTGCATGAAGTGGAGACGATCCTTGCTTTTCCGTTTTTCTCGATCTCACTCAAGGGGATATTAAAGAATTCTTCGATATTCTTGAAATGGAAGTTCTGCAGGCCGACACGGTACAGCCTTTCTTCCGTAACATCCATTCCCTCGAAAGTAAATTCTTCGTATTCGTGAGTGCTTCTGTCATAAACAACTCTGAGGCCTTCAGAAAACTGATAAAACTCGCAGTGTGCACCTTCCCATACCTCATCCCTGACCATAAACCTGATCATGTCTTTGAGCTGTTTTCCGTTTACCGTAAACATATACACTGCATCATCATACGGGAAAGCTTCCGTCAGGTCCTTCAGAAGGACCATCGGTCCCATCGCTTCGCATCTCAGGCTGCCCGAACCGAGAAGCATAATGTCCAGTCCGAGGGATTCTCTCAATGAATCCGCAATAAGTCCGCCGAGGGCAGTCTCCTGCGTTCTTGAGGGGTGAGTGAGCTGTCTGCGGAAACGGGTAATGAGACGACCGTATTTTTCATCTGTCTTGTCTTTGTAATGCTTTATGATCTCTTCCATCTCAGCATCGTGCGGACAATTTTCCGCATTGACGGGAACGGTCTTCCATGTGTATGAATCTATGCAGTTGTTGTCCATATCGACAACGATGTCGAATCTTCCGATCTCGTCAGTTCCCGTACCGGCCTGAACAATGACGATGTCATTCACTACGGCAGGTTCTTCAAGGAAAGTGTGTGAGTGTCCACCGATGATGATGTCAACACCCCATGCAGGATCGAGAAGGGATGCGAGGTGTTTGTCTTCTTCGTGTCCGATATGTGTCAAAAGCACTGTAAGGTCGACATCCAGCGAGTTATAGGTATTGCAGATCTTTCCGATTTCATCGGCCGCTTCCTTGATGTCAACAAATGAACCTATAAGACCGTCATTTTTTGTCTGCGAAATAACTTCTTCCGTTACTATGCCGATAAATAAAATTTTCATACCATCAATCTGAATGATATGATGGGGCTTGAAGAGCCTTGCGTTGTTGGTTTTTATGTGCAGATTGGCATTGATGATAGGGAATTTTGCGCACTTTTCCAGAAACAGAAGATGAGCGATCCCATAATCCGTTTCGTGGTTTCCGACTGTCACCACATCCGGCGAAAGCATGTTCATGATCTCGATCGTTGAAATGCCCTGAAACTCCGAATCTATGACTGAGCCGCGGAACATATCCCCTGCGATGGCGTAAATAGTATTCTTTTCTTCTTCCCTGACTTTATTGACATACCCCGAAAGGAGCGACACCCCTCCGACGAGGCTTTTTTCCAGTTCTTCAGCGAAAAAATCACCATGAAGATCATTTGAATGAAGTATCGTTAATTTTTTTCTGTTGTCCATAATTCTCTCCTCCGGGCAATATTTAACATGACATAAATTATCTTTGTCCGATAAAACAAATTAACCGGACCTCCATACCGATTGACTGAATAAACAGTCGTGTGATATAATCTATCGAAGTAGGGGAAATGACCTTTGCTTGTTGGCGCTGTGCAAAGGTCATTGTGCGTGGTCCCCTGCAAGATATATGGGCTCAACCAATACACTCCTGCAGTTATTATTATATAGATTTCCGTAATAATGTCCCCCTCAAAACCCCCGTAATTGAGGGGAATGGTATAAATTTTCTTTAAAAATCGGAAATCGGCGTATTACGCCAAGGAGGAATATGAAACATGAAAAAAACAATTTCGGTCATCCTTGCAATTATGATTCTTCTGTCTGTCGCAGGATGCGGAGAAAAAGAAACATTGCTCTCAAAGGATGATCCGGTAACGCTGAATCTGTGGCATGTCTACGGCGAACAGGCAGACTCACCGATGAACCGCCTCGTGGAAGAATTCAACAAAACCGAGGGGCTTGAAAGAGGCGTCGTGGTAAAAGTAACAAACGTCACAAGCACATCCAGGATATCCTCACAGCTCATCGACTCAGCTGAAAAGAAACCGGGTTCTCTCGAAATGCCGGATATTTTTTCCTGCCATACCAATACAGCTGTATCCATCGGAGCAGATAATCTTGTGGACTGGAACGGATTCTTTACCAAAGAAGAACTCTCCGACTACGTTCCGGAGTTCATTTCCGACGGGACCCTTGACGGAAAATTCTGTGTGTTCCCCGTTTCAAAATCCACTTACACTCTTTACGTAAACGGAACGGGATTCGAAAAGTTCTCTCAGAATACGGGAGTGACATACGACGATCTTGCAACATGGGAAGGCTTTTTTGACGCGGCAGAAAAATATTATAATTATTCCGGCGGACAGCCTTTCTGTGCCCTTGATTATCTCATCAGGCACGTTGAACTTGACGTCATGGCAAAGGGTGATGAACTTACTTATACAGAAGACGGCTGGTATGACTTCACAGATCCGTCCCTCAAAGAATCATGGATGCAATTCGCAAAAGCACTCGTCTCAGGTCACATCATCGTATCAGACCTGTATGCGAACACTCAGATGATGACCGGTGAAGTTCTCGCGGGAATCGGTTCTTCTGCCGCTATCACATACTTCAATGATACAGTGACATATCCCGACAACACTACGGAAAACATGGATCTTCACGTCCTTGCCCTTCCGAAGACAGGAATGGGAAGTGAATATATGCCGCAGACAGGTGTAGGGCTTGCAGCGTACAAGACAGATGACAAAAAAGCCGAAGCCGCATATGTATTCATCAAATGGTTCACTCAGGCAAAAACCAACCTTGATTTCGTCGCAAGTACGGGATATATGCCGTCAAACAACGCGGCATATGACTCAATATCCGAATATGAATTCATCAACGAAGGTTACAAACGTCTTTACGAAGCCATCCACACAATGAGCGAAAGCTACGTTCCCGTTGTCCGCCCCGCATATGACGGATATTACGACAAAGTGAATGTACTTTACGCTTACTTCCGCGAAAACAGAGGTGAGTTTGTCAACAGGATCAACAAAGGCGAAAGTGTCGAAACTCTTGCCGAAGAAACGTGGAGTTTCTTTGCGGGAATTAAATAAAAGAGGATAACATGAAAACACAAAGAGCTTTTTCCTATGAAGAATGGCCGATGAAGAGGAAACTGTTCGCATATATGCTTATCCTTGGTGCAATACTCATCATATCGTTTTTTATCGGCCTGCTCATATTCGGCAATGTCAGCACCCCCGAGAGAACCATGTCGGAAGCTCTCGGGTTGCAGATGTCCGTTTATGAAAAGGATGTTCTTACCCATTTTGAATACATAGCCGCCGCAGGGATCAATCTTTCGGAGGATATGTCATTTCTTATGAACAGATTCCTGTCCGCAAGAAACATTTCATTTGACGATCTTGCCGACAATGAAGAGCTGATAAGGCAGCTTCAGAATGAAATGATCTCGCCGATGCGTCAGAGTCTTTTGCAGGAAGACTGCTCCGGGATCTTCGTCGTGTGGGACACGACCGTCAACAGCCATATTTCATATTCCAATGAATCCAGAACGGGAATGTACCTGCAGATAAACGGATATGAAACGGCAAACCCGTCCGTCCTTTTATACAGGGGGCTTTCGGACGTCGGAAAAAACAACAATATAATGCCTCACCGCAAGTGGAACCTTGAGATCAACACGGATATGTTTGATGAATATTTCTCCCTGAAAGATTCATCTACACCTTATGACGAAGCTTACGTCTTCTCGTCAATAGACAGGCTTCCGGGAACATCCGAGTCAGCGATGCATCTCATAGTCCCTGTCCGAGGATCAGACGACGTGTTTTACGGCATATGCGGATTTGAAATAAGCGAAAGCTACTTTATGACATATCACGCTCAGCCGTCTTCCATGGCACACCTGAGTTGCCTTTTATCTGAATTTACAGAAAGCGGCGCCATTGAAGCCAGACGCTCGTTCAGTTGCGGAGTTTTAAACGGATATTACCGTGCACCGGGCGGCGTCCTCACCTATTCAAAGGCGGGAAAGGATCTGTACAGCTACAAAGGCGACTCTCCCGAATATATCGGAATAACAAAAAAGATCAGCCTTTCTCCGAACAACAAAGACCATCTTCTCAGCGTCATGGTCCTCAAAAGCGATTATGACAGCATCAGAACGACAAGCCTGCTGAAAAATTCACTGCTCGTTCTTCTTCTGTTGTTCTTCACGGTGACCTGCAGCATGTTTTTCAGCAAAAGGTTTATCTCCCCTATCCTTAAAGCGATAGACGAGATAAAGACCGATAGCGCATTGTTATCCGAATCGACTGTGCCGGAAATAAACGATTTGTTTGAATTTCTGTCAAAAAAAGATACTCTTCACGAAAAAGACCTCAATGCTCTTACGCAGAAGACCGAGGATTATCTCAACGAAATCAACCGCCTTGAGAGCGAATACGAAAAGGCGAAAGCAGAGATAGCACGTCTTGCGTATTCAAGAAAGCAGGAAGTTGATCCGGAAAACTATAAACTGTTCCTCGAGGGTATAAATACTCTTACTCCCACGGAAAGAAAGATCTTCGGATATTACCTTTCGGGGCTCAGTGTGAAAGAAATATTGGAAACAGCAAAAATAAAGGAAAGCACTCTCCGTTTCCACAATCAGAATATTTACAGCAAGCTTGGAGTAAATTCCCTGAAACAGCTTCTGAGATACGCAGCCTTGATGGAAAATGAAGAATAAATCTGTTAATTATAAAAAATCACCTCACAGTTAAGCCTGTGAGGTGATTTTTTATAATTAATGAACGTGATCTTCATCACCGTGTTCGTGGTCATGAATATGCGTATGAGTATGTGAATGGACGTTATTGAGCTTTGTGAGGTCAACGATCCTTGTGCAGACCCTCTTTGCAAGCGACATATTGTGGGTTATGATCATCATCCCGAGATTTCTCTCTTCGGAGATCTCCATGAGAAGATGCCATATCTGCGCCTGCGTTATTACGTCAAGCATCGTAGTGATCTCGTCACAAATAAGGAATTTTGTTTCGGGACCGAGGACCCTTGCGATACAGAATCTCTGAAGCTCCCCTCCCGAAAGCTCTGACGGCCAACGGGTCAGCCATGATTTTTCAATTCCCATTTTTCTGAGCAGTTCGTCATCCGGCTGCCACGCTTCATTCAATATCTTATCCATTCTGTGACGCGGGTTGACTGCCTGTTCCGGATGCTGATACACCATCTGCACAGGGCAATATCCCGTCATGGGAAGTGGCTTTCCGTCAAGGAGAACTTTTCCTTCTTCCGGAAGGCGATATCCCGAGAGGATCTTTGCAAGAGTGCTTTTGCCGTATCCTGACGGAGCAACGATGCCGACTCTTTCGCCGCTGTTAACTTCGAGGGTAATATCTTTCAGAACAAACGGTCCGTCATCAGTATAACGGAAGCTTATATTTTCTGCTTTAAGTTGCATGAACGCACCTTACCTTTCCGCCGCGCAGATCCCTCATGGGAATCTCTCCGGCACATTCATCATCCCGATACGGACAACGGTCCGCAAACAGACACCCGCTCGGGAGATTTCCCGCATACGGCTGCGTTCCTTCGATGGGTTTAAATTTCTTCTGCGGAAGAGCATCGACAAATGCTGCGCTGTACGGGTGTCTTAAAAAGCCTCGTCCCATGATAAAGTCAAGGGTAGATGCTATCTCAACGACCGTTCCCGCATAAAATACAGCGATCCTGTCCGCTACTTCAAAAGCGAGGTCGATGTCGTGAGTTATCATGAGAACTGCCGTACCTTTGTCTGCAAGCTCCCTGAAGTTGTTCAGCGTTTCCATAGCCATTTCAACATTAAGCCCCGGAGTAGGTTCGTCGGCGATGATAAGTTTAGGTTCTTCCATAACTGCGGAAGAGATGAGAACTCGTCTTGCCATACCGCCTGACAGCTGGAAAGGATAGAGAGTATCGACTCTTTCATCAAGATGATACCTGTCAAAGACTTCTCTCTGACGCTCTTTATTGCCATAGACTCCAATTACCTGCTTATCCACATGCATAAGCGGATCAAGATAATCAACAGACTGCGGAATAAAAGCGATGTCCCTGCCGAGAAGCTCTTTTACATACTTATCATCAAGCTCCTTGCCGCAATATTCAATCTTTCCGCCGACCTTCGCGTTTTTGGGGAGAATGTGAAGGATGCTGTGAGCAAGAAGGCTCTTTCCCGAACCGGATGAGCCGACGACTGCCACGATCTCCCCTTCCTTTACGTCGATGGAAAGTTTGTGTATAACTTCAAGATCTGTCTTTTTGAACGCACCTTTCTGATACATATTAAATGCAACAGTAAGGTCTTCAACATTCAGAACTGTCTTTTTTTCTTCTGACATACTTCCTCCTATTCGTTTCCGCTTTGCGGATTCCAGAGTTTTTTGAGGTTGTCACCGATGACATCAAAGAGAACAACCGCCACAAGAAGCATCAGCCCCGGGAATACTGCGAGCCACCATTTCCCCGTCGCGAGATAATCCATACTTTCCGAAAGGATTACGCCGATGGCGGGCATTTCCTTGGGAAGTCCGAATCCGAGGAATGTGACGCTTGCTTCGTGCATGATCGCGTGCGGGAAAAGAAGGATGAGTCCGATGACGTATGACGGGATGACGTGCGGAAGAATGTGCGTAGCCGCAACCTGCCATTTTGTCTTGCCCATTTTATAAGCCGCCTGAACGTACTGTGAAGAACGCACCTGCATTACTTCTGCCCTGACGATCCTCGTAAGGCTCGGCCAGTGAGTGAAGATTACCGCAAGAGTAACGCCGTTAACACCCTTTCCGAGCATGAATGAAATGAGGATGAGAAGAACCAGATGCGGAAGCCCCTGACAAAGGTCAACGCACCAGTTCACGAATTTATCCACCCATCCGCCGAACACTGCCGACGCAACGCCCATGAAAAGCGCGATGAATGAAGAAAACAGCGATGCGAGTACGCCGATTATAAGGCTGTTTGAAAGCGCCTTTATACAACGGCTGAACATATCCCTTCCCATGAAGTCCGTTCCGAACGGGTGATCAAAATTCGGAGAAACGAATTTTGCATCGTAATTTACCGCATAGCTTTCGGGATCCATGAAAAGCCCCCATATACCTACACCGACGAGATATACCACCGCGAAAATCACCATCATGGTGACGAATGTTTTTCTGTTGAATTCGAAACGTTTTTTATCAGTGTGAGTGTGCGTGTGTGTGCTCATATGTTATTACACCCTCCTTGATCCTCGGGTCAAATACTCCGTAAAGGACATTTGCCATTAAGTTTCCGGCAAATACGAATACCGCACTGCATACGGCGATGCCCAACAAAAGCGGCACATCTCCGTTTACGGCTGCCGCTGTGGTGGCAGTACCGATCCCCGGATATGAAAATACGTTTTCAGCAAGAGCCATTCCGCCGAATAGTTCGCTGAAAGATGCGAACTGTACGGTTATTGCGGGAAGCGCGATATTTCTGATGACATGACGAAGAACAATCTGTTTTTCGTTTTCACCTCTTGCCCTTGCGTAAAGAATAAAGTCCGAATTGATGATCTCGATGAGCTTCTGTCTTGTGTAAAGCATTATATCGCTCATGCTGATTATTGACAACGTTATTACCGGAAGCGCCATATGATATAATCTGTCCCAGAAAGTTACTTCATTCGCCGGTTTTCCGAGAGGAACCGCCATTCCTATGGGGAACCATTTCAGCTCGACGGCAAAGATGACCAGAACGAGAAGACCTATCCAGAATGTAGGTGCAGATTTGACCATAAGACAGAAATATTTCGTGATCCTGTCAAACCATCCGCCTTCCCTCATTCCGGAAATAATTCCGACGACAAATCCCAATAAGCCCGAGATGACCCAGGTGCAGGCCATAAGGCCGAAAGAGTATGAGAATCTTTCTGAAATGACATCTTTTACGGGACGTTTGTAAGTTATTGAATCTCCCCAGTCGCCGCGGACAATGTTTCCTACCCAGCTCATGAATCTTTCTGCCGGCGGATCATAAAGCCCCCAGTATTCCGCGATCTCATCCCTCGCTTCCTGCGAGAGAGTGGATTCGGGCCCTACATAAGATGTAAGGGGATCGATCGGAGAGTTTATTACGAGGAAGAAGGCTATTATACTCACCGCTATGAGCAAAAGCGCCATTCTGATACTCTCCGAAATGACATTTTTCATTTTTTTGTTCATATTTGCTCCACTTTCCTTAACCCAAGATACACCGCATGTGCGGTGTACCTTTATTGTTAATTTTTCAGACTAAAAATGTTTCAGACGGATTTCTTATTTTACATATGTCCAGTCTGCCATGTTGTTGATGATCGGCGCACCGTGTCCGTGTGGGTGCGGTATCTGAGTATCCATTGAGATATCGATTCGGTCGCTGATGAAGAATCCGTGACGGATATTTACGATGTAAATGTACGGATATTCCGCGTTTGCGACATCCTGAGCAGCGATCCAGTTTTTAGTTGCTTCTTCCTGAGTTTCGGCTGTAATTGCCGCATTGATATAAGCATCAACTTCCGGATTGTCATATCCGCCTACGTTATCATATGTACCAACCAGGAAGCGGTCTGAAGAGTAAAGTGACTGAATTACTGTCGGTGAGAACTGTCCCCAACCCCAGATTACGCCGTTTGTATACTGAAGCTGTTCAATTTCGCCCCATGTTCCTGTCTTGGCCGTAATCTCGATTCCAAGCTCTTTAGCTTCTTCACCGAGAGCAGAAAGAAGTCTGTAACGGTCATCGTCACCGCTTGCAGCAATAACATCGATAGCACATCTGAGACCGTCTTTTTCTCTGATGCCGTCGCCGTCCGTATCGATCCAGCCAGCAGCCTCAAGGATCCGTTTAGCTTCTTCCTTGCGGTTATCTTCATAACCTGTTTTGCTCGTCCATGTGAGGTTTTCAGTGTAGTTTTCTGTAGCGCGTCCTACTCCGTTGAGCGCGTTGTTGATGATTGTCTGACGATCAATTCCGATCGCGATTGCTTTTCTTACGTTCACATCACATGTAACGTCGTTTCCGACTGTGATGTCTTTACCGGTTACAGGATGTTTGATCGTTCTTACAGGCTGAGTTACGAGTGAAAGGTTTCTTACATCCATTGTGTCGAATTCCACATATTTCATACCTTCAATCTTTTCGTCAGCATAGCTTACGCTTACCATTACGATGTCAAGGTCCCCTGATTTAGCAGCTGCAAATGCGGCTGACTGATCCATGTATACAAGAGTAACTCTCTTGATATCCGGAGCTGTTCCGTGATAATTTTCATTTGCTTCAAGAATGATCTGCTGGTTTGTGTCGTACTGAACAACTTTATATGCGCCTGTTCCGACAGGCATTGTATCGAAAAGTGTTGAATCATAACTGTCGCTCGGTACGATCTGAAGCATTGCCGTTACATCGAAGAACGGTGAATAAGGTTTTGTGAGCTTGAATTCAACTTCGTAATCGTTAAGCTTTGTTACGCTTTCAAGACTTGAAAGATCAACATTTGAGTTGAGCGCCTGATTGTTCTTTACTGTTTCGTATGTAAACACTACGTCGTCTGCGTTGAAATCTGTTCCGTTTGAGAATTTAATTCCCTGATGAAGCTTGAAGCGGTAAGTTGTTGCATCAACCATATCCCAGCTTTCAGCAAGACATCCAACGTATTCGGAATCCGGATTTGCCATCATAAGAGCTTCGCACACAAACGGATAACCGTATGACATACTGCCTTTGATAGGATCTAAACTGTCATCAAAGAGCGATGTTCCGGCCGAAACTATGATACCGTTTTTGCTTTCATCTTTGTTTCCGCATCCTGTAAATGTTCCCAAGAGCATTACCGCCACGAGTGCGATGCAGAGTATTTTCTTTATTTTGTTATTCATATAAATCCTCCTTTATTTACATAAGATCCTGAGCTTTTCTGAAAGCTTCATTTGCCTTGTTGAGAAGCCCGATGGCTTCCTCGAGAGCATTTGCCACGTCTTCTTTACCGTGAGCTCTTGCTTTTTCAACCCACTCCTCATAGCTTCCCACATGATCTTCACCGTGATGAATCCAGTGCTTCACAAGGGCTTTGAGCGTTGCCATGTCTTTTGCGGAATCGTGCAGGTTTACTTCTTCGTGGGAATGCTCCGCTCCATCGTGAGTGTGTTCGTGGGTATGTTCATGTGTGTGTTCAATACCGTCATGTGTGTGAGTATGAGCGTGCTTGTGGTCATGATGTCCGTCAGAATCATGATGACCTTCGTGTAAAAATATTTTCATTTATTATCCTCTCTCTTTATCAGGGTAAACCGGTTACTCAATATTGTGACTATATTCTATCATCCCTTTTCTCACCCCACAAGCCCCCCCGGGGGATAATTTTATGGAAATTTATTATTTTTTTATAACTATTTTATTTTCGTGAAGCCACTCAAGCGCATGGACAAAATTGCCCCACGCAGATCCTGGATTTTGATTGCAACATTGTAAAACAAAAATACCTTTCCAAATGGGAAAGGTATTAATGGTGATGTATTTTTCAGACCTCAAGATAAATGAGGCTTTCCGGTGATTTTGTTACAGTAATTACCGTATTCTTCGGAACAAATATTCTTCCCTCGCCGTCTGCGCTCATATACATATCTTCACAGCTCGATATTCTGATCTCTTCGTCAGCCTTTATGATGACCGGATTTCTGCAATCATTCTGAGGACATAGCGGTGTTAACTGAAGTACATCAAGACTTCTGTCTATGACGGCGCCGCCTGCCGATTTATTATATGCGGTGGAGCCTGTGGGAGTTGATACTATTATCCCGCTGGCACGGACAGACTTCGTCGGCAAACAGTTACTGTCAATGCTGAAATGGTTAAGTGTTTTCGGGGATGTAAAGACTATATCATTTACTATACCCGTATGCATCACATCATTCACGCGGGCAGAGAAACACCATCCTTACAGGTGTTGCAATTCAGCTCACAGGCAGAATCATCATGATACTCGCACCTTCATGGCCGTTTTACGCAGCAGGTCAGCTCATTCAGTCAATCGGTGGCGGATTCTATATCTCAGCAGCATATGTTCTCATGCCTCTCGACGTTGACCGTTCAGAACTTGCAAAATTCTTCGGTTATATCGCAGTAGCAAACGCTCTCGGTTCTATCTTCGGACCGCTTGTAGTAAGCTTCGTATACGCAATGGGCGGAATCATGAGCAAGATCGACCTTATTATGAACCTTCCGTTCATCGCTGCCGGTCTTTTACTCGTAATCAAAGGTTGCCCCAACAACAAAAACAAAGATGCGGCAAAGGGTTATGACTTCCTCGGCCTTATCCTTACTGTTGTAGGAATCGCATCTCTCGTATTCTGCCTCAACCTCAGCGGAAAGATGTTCGCATGGGGAAGCGCACCATGCCTTATCCTTGCGGCAGTTGCTATCGCATCTATCGTTACGATGATCCGTCGTTCTCTCACGATCGCGAAACCGGCAGTTCCCATCAAGATGTTCAAAAACAAACGTCTTACATACTCCTTCATCTGCGCAGCGGTTGCTTCAGCATATTCAACATGCTCAGGTTCATACTGCGCTATGTGGATCAGAACAAACTTCCAGGGACTTCCCGCATCAACATTCTTCACAGGTACAGGAACAATGGCTCAGGGTATTGTGATCTTTATCCTCGGATTATTCCTCGGCGGATACGTAGGCAAGAAATTTGCAGTACGTTTCAGAGTTTTCGGTATCCTGTCTATGGTTACATCAATGACAGCCTGCGGAATCCTTTATTGCCTTAAATTCACAGGCACAGCTGCAGGCGGAGATCTTATGCTCATCGTTAACGGCACCATCCCCGTAGGTATGCTTCTCATTTACCTTGCAACAGCTATCGGCGGTTTTACATCTGCAGTTGCTCAGTCACTTTATTCAGCATACTGGCAGTCAACAATGCCCAAAGAAGACATCGCGACAGGTTCTGCACTTTACAACTTCGGTAACACAGGCGGCAGCGTAATCTTCAGCGCAGTTGTAGGCGTTGTTTTAGGCACAAGCGGCGACTTCTCAAGAGCATTCCTTACAGGCTTTATATTTGCTTGCCTTGGTCTTGTCGCTGCAATCGTAGGTTTTAAATTCACTCCGGAAGAAGTGGAAAAAGCAAAAGCACAGTAAGACTAAATTTCAGACATGTAAAAAAGGCACCCCAGGGGTGCCTTCCTCTATATATCCAGCGGTTCCGTCAATGTTTCATTAAGATCCCTGACTGCTCCGATGATTCTCGGGTCAAGATCGACATACCACTGAAGACTCTCAAGAATATATTTCCTTCTGAATTCTTCTGTACTGACAACAGCGCTCCTTAGGTTATGCAGTCTGTCCGCAGCTTTGACGACTCTGGCTATTGGGTTGGATCTGATATTGGAAATATATTCTTCCTGAACATATCCCTTAGTCTTTGTGAGCAGTTTTACAGCCCTCAGCACTTCTTCTCCCGCAATACTCCTTATCTCATCTTCTGTCGCATCCGTGTCCTCAAGCAGGTCATGGAAAAGCGCTGTGATGAGATAGTCCTCTCCGTAACCGTCTTTTTCGAGCATCTCACATACTGCCATGGGATGAATGATATAATCCTCGCCGCCTTTTCTGTATTGCCCTTCGTGTTTTTCCGATGCAAATTCAAGCGCCGTTTTAAGTTTTCCCGTATATTCCATACTTACCTCCCTATAACAACAAACGTGCTCTCATGAGAAAGCACGTCAAAAAAACTATTCATTATACATCTTTATGATCTTCTTACGGTCGATCTTTCCGTTGAAGGTTCTCGGGATCTCATCCACCGCTTCGATGAACTTCGGAACTTTATAATCCTCAACCTTGTCTGCGATATACGAAGCAAGTTCTTCCGCATTAAGCTCACATCCGCCCTTTACCTTCACGAGGAGTTTGACAACTCTTCCGAATCTCTTGTCTTCATAAGGAATACATACGCATTCATCCACCGTTTCATGGCGAAGAACAACATCTTCAACTTCCGTCGGAGCAATCTTAAGGCCGCCGACATTAATTACGTCATCTCTTCTTCCCACCAAATAGAGATATCCGTTTTCAAGATATCCAAGGTCGGTCATGTAAATAACGCCGTCAATGATGGTATTGGCTGTAATTTCAGGCTCGTTCCAATAACCTGCTGTTACTGTATTGCTTCTGATAGCGATGATTCCCGGATTGTCTTCCGTCGCTTCTATTCTGTTATAATCTTCGTCAACAATAAACACTTCTACCCCGGGATTCGGCTTTCCGACGCATTTTGTGTTATCTCTGTTTGCATTATAATCAATATAACATACAGCTCCGACTTCGCTTCCGCCGTAAGCATCGAATTTTCTTACTGTCGGAAGAACGCTTATGAGCTTTTCTTTATCTCCGCCGGGAAGAGCTGCGGAACTTGAATAAAGGAAATCAAGCTGTTCGTCATATTTAGCAAGTTCTTTGGACGCGAGCATAAGAATATAATGCACACCTGCAGGCGGCAGATAAATTGATGTTACGCCATAATCACGGATGTTTGCAAAGAACTGTTTGAGGTTTGTGAAACCGTTCATCAGAACGACCTGACTGCCTCTTACCATAGACATATGGGTCTTCCTCAGCCCTGCTGCGTGGTTCATCGGTGTGGGGATGAGCCATACATTGTCGATACTGAAATCTAAAACTGCATTCTGAGATACACACATATTCATCTGTCCGTAATGAGTGATCATTACTCCTTTTGATTTGCCTGTGGTTCCCGTCGTAAAGAGGATCTCCTGAAGCATTTCTTCTCTCGGGAACCCGAGTTCTGCCTGAGGAAGATCAAACAGATCGTTAAGAGTCAATCCGAAATATTCAAGGGGATGCTCTCCTGTAATGACCATAGAAGGTTCGATCTCTTTTGTGATCTCTTCAACTCTCTCTGCCGGCGCACCGTTTTCCACGGGCACATGAACACCTCCTGCGAGATGGACAGCGTAGCATACTGTCATAAATTCAACGCTGTGGCTTGCTTCGAGAATAACCCTCTGCCCTTCTTTAAGGCCTTTTTCGATGAGTTTCTGCGCAGTAACGTTAATGATATGCCAGAAATCCTTATAATTCACCGTCATATCCGGAGCAATGATCGCAATTTTATCTGCTCTGGAAATGCTGTGCTGATATATGCATTTTACAATACTTCTCTGAGCATCCATATTATTTATCCCTTCTTCTCGTAAATCTCTCCCACTCAGCTGCCGCAATAGCGTCATCAAGCTCCTGATTCTTGAATTTAACTCTCTGGGATTTGCTCATTTTACGAAGAGCCATGAACATATCCGTTCTGCCTGTGGGCTTTGCGGGAATGCCTGATGCCATAGAGTTTTCCGGAATGTCTGAAGAGACTACGCTGCCTGACGAAATGATGCAGTTTTTATTGATCCTTACGTCCGGCATGACGATAACATTCATGGCGATATAAACGTTATCCATAAGTTCAACGCATCCGAGCTTTTCACCAAATCCGAAATCAGCATCCGGCTGGATCTTCTGGAGATATTTGTTGAGCATATCGTGAGTTACGATCTTTGCTGTCTTGTGTACATGAACATTATCTCCGAGTCTGATGAGCTTGGGATAAAGCGGCAGAAGCCACGGTCCCCACTTGCAGTTTTCTCCGATACTTCCTAAAATGTCATGTTTTTTGAGATACGCTGCGCGTTTCGCAGGTGTTCTGCATAAGAACAATCTTACGCTGTGATACATTCTGTCTGCTCTCATTTTAAAGTCCCTTCGAGAATATTATTTTAATCTCTCTACCATTTTAACGATAGCATCGATTGAGTTGAAGTTTTCGGGAACGATCTCATCAACCTCGATCTCAATTCCGAATGTTTCACTCATAGCTGTGATGAGTCCCATGAGCTCGAATGAGTCAATGTATCCGCCTTCTACGATATCTTCGATGCCTTCAAGATTTTTTGTCGGTTTTACTTCTGTAAGAATATTTACGATTGTCTGTCTGATATCCATTTTTATTCCTCCGGATTGGTTTTCTTTCTTTTTAATTTTCTGTTTATTAATTTCAATATTATATTTCTGTACTTATACATTATCACCGCTGCCGCTACAGCCATTATTCCGATCACTGCATATCTCAGAATAGTATTCTTATACAGATAATAGCTTACACCCATGATGACAAATGTGAAACCGATTACAGCCAGGATGCCTTTGATATTTATATATTTTCCGTATCCTGCCCTGACAACGAGATAATAATTCACAGCCGTCAGTGTGCCGAAGCAGCAAATGTTGATAAACGGCAGAATGATAACTCCGAATACGGGAAGCAGGAACATCTTTGAGAGAATACACACTACCGATACTATCGACGTATACAGTGCGGTCTTGACGACCTTCTTTTCATATGTAAGGATAATGGTAAATATCGTCGAAATCGACTGAACCATCGCTGAAACGACCATTCCCGGCATGAGATAAACAGAATCTGCGTATTTTGCTCCTCCGAGTATCCATATTACTTCCGGTGACATCAACATGACCCCGACAGATACCGCCGCAACTCCCGCAACATACAGAAGAGTTCCTTTTCTGACTGCCTTGATATTCTGTTGATTGAGGTTGTCCATAAGCCACGTGCTGACTGCGCCGGATACGGACTGCAAAAGGATGGTAAGTATATGGTTCGCACTTGATGACATACTTACAGTTGACACAGCCTGTGAACCAAGCACATTTTTTGTTACGATAGTGTTTGAAGATGTAAGCAGATGTGCAGAGAGATAATTTGCAATAAGCGGAAGCGAAAGCTTCATGGCATATTTGCAATACTCGAATTTATACTTCCTGCTTCTTTTGAGAATGACATACGCGCACATCGCCCCGATTAGCGCCGACGGAATATAAAATCCGTATATTCTTGCTGAAAGCCTTGAAGATTCTTCCGAAAGCATTACCAGCACAACGGCTATAAGTGTCGGAATTATGAGGTTGCAGACGCTCATCGCCGCTACGGACTTATATCTGTAAAGTGTCCTTTCCCTTGCTAGATATATCTGCTTGCACGCCTGAAATGTCAGTACGAAAAACAGAACGTGGATAAATTCTTTCGGTATAGCAATGATACTCAGGACATAATCACCGCCGATAAGAGCCAGTACATACAGCGTCGCGCTGATCATACAGCTTGTTATTGTAACGGTGGAAACATATCCGTCAAAGTCTTCGCTGAAATCGTAATATGCCCTGTTGATCGTGTTGTAAAGCTCCGCTCCCACGATAATTAGCAGCGTCGCCTGCCAGCTTGCAAAGTTGGAAAATTCGCCATAGTCCCCTTTGCTCATCAGGCGCGAAAAAACGGGGGTAGTTATAAATGAAAGTCCTTTTACCAGAAATGTGCTGATGACATACCACAGTCCTGCCTTTATGGCAAGATTGGTGCTGCCTCTTTTTTCCGAATCTGTCATTCGTTCACCTCAAATTTTCTGTTATTACGCCAATTTTCGGCAAGTTTCCTTATATACATAGCGATTTTATTATATCATAATGCAACTTACAATACAATAAAATTCACATAAATAACCCTTATACAAAATCTCCTCAGTCAATGTCCCGCACTTTTTTTTCTTTACTGACATATCCGCTCATAATAAGCATACTGAAATTTATAATGCCTACCGTAGCGTGTGTATGTACACTTGCAAGAGATGTTGCAAGAACTCCCAGAGAGACAATGCTGCAGGGAAGCGAAGACTTAAACACCGCAAAGACATAAACACTGTACGAAAGCACCATGCCGATTATCCCGTGGCGATACAAAACATCCGCAAATCCGGGGATATTAAATGTAATCCCACTTGTATTATCTCTGACACCATTGATGTAATCTTTCAGCGTCATACCATCGAGAAGCTGGAGTGCTTTTTTTATTCTTCCTTCGATCGCAGAGGATCCGCCGACCTCTTTGGGGATGAAGATCCTCGTAACCGCTTCCCTGAAGAACGGAACGACGATCATAAGAACGATAAAAAGAGCAATAAATGCAGCGAATATTTTCAGAACCTCCGGTCGGAAAATATTTTTAACGCTGAACGAACCGCTTTCTTTGTCCCTGAGGATAAAATATAAGATCCAGATTGCCGCCGCCGCAACAATGCCCATTCCGGACGTTGAAAGAACAAGTCCGAGAGAAATGAAGATTGCCGGATAAAGAGAATGTTTTTTATCCTTTTCGCTGAACAGGAAAAAGACAAGATGTGGGAACATATACAGATAAGCGTGTGAAGGCTCCAGAAAAAATGCCGACGGACGGTATGTATCCCTGAGAACGCCTGTTATTCCGTAAAGACCCGTCTTTGCTCCGAGTATCCACTGATCTGCCGAATCGATAAGAAGCTCTGTGGGAACCATCTGAAGATGGAATCCGAAAATATAAAAGCATATGTACTGCATGACAAGACAAGCAGATGCAAAGATCGCAATATACGAAGCGAATCTGACATAGTTTTTCAGGTCAATACATCCGAGAATCATACTCAGCATAAATATACCTATAACTCCTGACTGACCGAATTCGGTGACAGATGTCCCGTGGTTCACCACTCTGAATACAAGGTATATCATCATAGGCACCATAGGCATGATATCTTTTACTTTTATATTCTTTATATTTCCTGCCGTGAGTGCCATAAGCCAGAATGACACGATTATAAGAACGAAAACTCCGGCATTAAACACCGGTGCTTTATAATGCTGCAGAATCGGGCAAAAAACGAGAAACGCTGCACATATCTTGCTGACAGCCGATACTGTCTTTTCATTAATTCCGAAGACTTCCGAATTATAAATTGCTTTTTCCATTTATCATTTTCCTTTAACGCTTCTTTTTACAAAACTCCGTTTATTTTATCATACCCATTCATGCAAATCAATGATTTGCATTATATTTACCCAAAATCAGCGGCAACTGCCGTAATGAAAAATAAATTTCCGATATTGCTCACAAGAAAAACTGCCCGACTATGCGGGCAGTCTGAAATTTAAATTATATTACGCTTCTTTATTTTTAGAGCTCATTCTCTTGAAGAATTTACCGATTTCAAACGCCGGGAATACGGTGAGTGAAAGGCCGATAGAGATAACAAGTTCATTGAAGTGGAAGGTTCCTTCTTCGATACCGAATACTGTAGAAAGACCCGGCATATAGATAGCGGCGAATGTAAAGACAGATGTCACGATCGCAGCACCTACTACCCACCAGTTCATGTGTGTGAGGAGATGTTTTGAGAAGAGTGATTCTCTCTGTGAACGCATATTGATAGCGCAGAACATTTCTGAGAAGTTAACTACGAGGAATGCCATTGCCATAGCGTTTGTGCAGAGTGTTCCTGACATGATGCCTGTGAATGAACCGACTTCGATGTGGTAACCGATGAAATAAGCAGCGAGCTCGATGATAGCGAGGTAAATACCCTGCCATACCATGTCAACGCCTGCACCGTTAGAGAAAATGCCGTCTTTGGAATCTCTCGGTTTACGTTTCATTACGTTACCTTCAGCAACTTCCATACCGAGAGCAAGGCCCGGAAGTGAGTCTGTAACCATGTTGATCCAGAGGAGGTGAACAGGTTCAAGAATAGTGAAGTTCATGAGTGTTGCAACAAACATGATGATAACTTCTGCGAGGTTTGTTGAGAGCTGGAACTGAAGAACCTTACAAACGTTGTCGAAGATCTTTCTTCCTTCTTCAACTGCGTTTACGATCGTCGCAAAGTTGTCGTCTGCGAGGATCATGTCCGCAACGCCTTTTGTTACGTCAGTACCTGTGATACCCATACCGATACCGATGTCAGAAGCTTTGATTGACGGAGCGTCGTTAACGCCGTCACCTGTCATAGCGGTTACCTTGCCTCTTGCTTTCCATGCGTTTACGATTCTTGTCTTGTGTTCCGGCTGAACACGTGCATATACTGAGTATTTAACAACTTCTTCAACGAGTTCTTCGTCGCTGTATTTATCAAGTTCAGCACCGAGGATAGCCTGTGTTTCATCAGTGATGATTCCGAGGTCTTTACCGATAGCAACAGCAGTGTCTTTGTGGTCACCTGTGATCATGATCGGTCTGATACCTGCACGTTCACATTCCTTGATAGCGTCATATACTTCCGGACGGCACGGGTCGATCATTCCGACGATACCGATAAATACGAGATCCTGTTCGAGATCAGCGGCATCGTATGAAGCCGGTGCGTTGTCATATTCTCTGTAAGCAGCGCAGAGAACGCGGAGAGCTCTGTCAGCAAATGCTTTATTGGCTTTATTGATGGCATCTTTGAGTTCCTGAGTCATGGGAATTACTTTGCCATCCATAAGATATCCGCTGCAGAGATCAAGCATTACATCGCATGCACCTTTTGTATACTGCATGAATTTGCCTGATTCGTCATGTACTGTACTCATCATCTTTCTGCCTGAATCGAACGGAGCTTCGCCGATACGCGGGAAAGATTCTTTAAGTTCATATTTCGGGAGACCGAGTTTATTAGCGTAGTTTACGAGAGCACATTCTGTCGGTTCTCCGATAGAGAATTCTTCGCCGGGCTTGATTTCAGCGTCTGAGCAAAGAGCCATTGCTTTCGCAAGAAGGTTTTTATCTGATGTATATTCATCTACAACAGTCATCTTGTTCTGTGTGAGAGTACCTGTCTTGTCAGAGCAGATGATCTGTGTGCATCCGAGAGTTTCAACAGCCGTAAGCTTACGGATAAGCGCCTGACGCTTACTCATAGCTGTAACGCCGATTGAAAGGATGATAGTTACAACTGCCGGAAGACCTTCCGGAATAGCAGCTACTGCAAGTGCGATAGCCGCAACGAATGTATCAAGGCCGACTGAGCCTAAAAGTGCCATTGAGAACGGCTCGCCTGAAAGGAGAAGACCTTCAACGAGACCGATAGCGAATACGAGAACGCAGATTCCGATAACGAGCTTTGTAAGGAAGTGAGAAAGCTCTGCCATCTTCTTCTGAAGCGGAGTCTGTTCTTTTGATGCCTGTGTAAGAGCATCTGCGATCTTACCCATTTCAGTGTCCATACCTGTAGCTGTTGCAACGGCCTTACCGCGGCCGTAAACTACTGTGGAACCGCTGTAGAACATATTTGTTCTGTCGCCGAGAGAAACGTCTTCCTGACCGTTTTTGAGCATGAGAACCTTCACGATCTTGTCTACCGGCACACTTTCCCCTGTAAGTGCAGCTTCTTCAACTTTAAGGCTGTGAGATTCAATAATACGGCAGTCAGCGGGAACAGCATCCCCGGCTTCGAAAACGATAACGTCACCGACAACGATGTCTTCACTCTTGATTACTTTTACTTCGCCGTCTCTCATTACTTTTGACGTAGCGGCAGTCATCTGCATGAGTGCTTCCATAGCGGCTTCGGATTTACTTTCCTGAACAAGGCTCATTACTGAGTTAATGATTACAACGACTAAAATTACGAATACATCCGCAAAGTCTCCGAGTGTCGGAACTCCGCCTGCTTCCAATACTGCCACAACAGCCTGAATGCCTGCTGCAACGAGAAGCATGATGATCATCGGGTCAGCAAGTGCATTTAAGAATTTCTTGAACGTGCTTACTTTTTCAGCTTCTTTAAGTTTGTTTTTGCCGTTTGCGGCAAGTCTTTTCTCCGCTTCTGCAGATGAAAGACCGTTTTCAGTAGTATTCAGTTCTCCGAGAACCGAACTTACTTCTTCAAGATAGTGTTTCATATTTACCCCTTCATATTATATTATTTATATAAAAAGACCTTCATCATAGACACTATGCTGAAGGTCTTGCCAACAAATTATTGCTTCGTATGCCAGCCTTGCGGCGGTTGTTGACATACGAATAAAGGCTACTCCCCCTCGGAGGGTATGCAAAAATATTGAGGATATTATACACTACCAAAGCAAATTTTTCAACCTTAACTTCGCGGTTTTTTATCTTTTTTGCTCGGCCGAACGATAATCGCCATACAGCGGAGTTCCGAGTCCGAAGCCTCCCGAGACTGAAAGAATCTGTCCTGTCGTGAAGCGAGAATCATCTCCCGCAAAGTACATTACCGCATCGGCGATTTCTTTTGCTTCCGCCATTCTTGACAACGGAGTATGCTTCAGAAAGATATCCCTGAATTCATCCGTAAGATTATTCATCACCGACTCGGTCGCCGTCATTCCCGGAACAACGGCATTGCATCTTATATTATTTTGGGCTTCCTGAACCGCAATGATCTTTGTCATATGATTTATTGCCGCCTTTGCCACGCCGTATGATATCTGTGAAATATCGGCAACCGTTCCGCTGACAGAAGATATATTCACTATACTTCCGCCTCCCGAATGTTTCATGCACTCAACTGCGTACTGTGAAGCAAGAAACACACTTTTTATGTTCATATTCACAGTCCTGAGAAAGACCTCCACATCCGTGTTTTCAATATCTCTGTCCGAAACCGGATCTGAAGTGCCGAAATTATTCACAAGGACATCCAGTCTTCCCGACCGATCCATAATCTCAGCAAACATACTTTCATAACTTTCGCTGTCTGTCGCATCACTGTAAACCACATTAACAGACAATCCCATATTTCTCATATCTCGCACTTTCTCTTCTGCCACTTTGATATCCCTTGCGGCGAGATATACTTCATAACCTGTATCTGCGGCCTGAGAAACAACAGAAAATCCTATACCGCGGCTTGCGGCAGTAACGAGCATTACTTTTTTATTATTCATTTATTCCTCCTTTTTTATCTATGCGTAAGCTTCTCACGATCAGAATTGCAGAAAAAACAAATATCAATTCAATGCGCCCCAGTTTTCTTACTGCGCTGACTGCAGAAAGCGCCGGCGAGATTCCCATAGAAACAAGCTTTGAAATATCGTTCGTAAACATCGGTACAAGAACGGAAACTCCAAGTGGCGCCGCAAGATCCCTGAATAAACCGTATGTCCCCGTCGCCGCACCGGCAAGACGGGTGGGCATTCCCGAAAGGGCTGTTTTCATAAACACCGTCGCATTTCCGCCCAGCCCAAATCCGAGAAGGCCGAGGGAGAGGGAAAGAAGAGATAAAGAAGTATCCTCCGTAAACAAAAATAACAACGAACACGAAACAGCTGTAAGCAGAAGCGATGCAGTAAGCACATTGTCAGCCCTGAACCTGTCAGCCAGAGGCCCTATTATCACCGATCCAAGCGACATCCCCGCATACATCACCGAAACCGCATATCCTGAGATAACCGCGTTTTCAGGCTGAGAATAATTCACAAACACTATCATATTTGTCATGTTTGCCTGCATCAGACCCTGAGTGAGAAAAAGTGCCGCGACAGTCAGTATGAATTCTTTTCTGCTCATAAATTCCACCGACAGAACAGGCGATGACGAATTCTTTTGGGTATATACCAGAAAAACAAACGCGAAAGCAGCAGATATGATTATTACGAGAGAAACTGTACTCGTCCATCCGTAATTCTGCCCTGCGGAAGGGATACACAATGCGATACTAAAAAATAAAATTATTGCGATACTGCCGGAAATATCGGGATAATCCGCATTTATTCTCTTTTCTTCCCGAAGCGATTTTCCGAAAACAAGCGCCGTAAAGCACGTCACGGATAAACTTATAGCTGCGCAGATCCACATCATGACCCTCCAGCCGTATCTTCCGATGATCACTCCGCCTGTTCCCGGGCCGAATATCACCCCAAATCCGGAAACAAACATATACAATGAAAATCCTTTGGAAACTTTATCCTGCGGAAATTCGGATATGATGTATGCCATGACGACGGGAGAGATCGCTGCAGTACCAATGCCGACGATAAATCTTGCAGGCAGCATTACAACCATACTTTCGGAAAGCGCAGTCAGTACATTACCCAACGTAAATATCAACAGTCCCGCAACAAGACTTTTCTTTCTTCCCACAATATCGCACAACTTTCCCAGAACAGGGGCAAACGATGCGGATGACATCGCTGTTGCAAGAGCCGTCCATGCGGTATTGTTGTAACCTATTCCGATATCTTTTACAAACGCAGGCCCCAGAACGCTCGCAAATCCGCCCACGAGCCCTATGAGAAATGCAGAGAGTGCATATGGAAAGAAGTTTTTCAGATACTTTTCGCTTTTCAACATACATTCACCAACCTTTACAAAAGTATTCTTTCCGGATCGGATCAAAATATGTAAAAAAAGAACAGCATCAGCTGTTCTCATCACCCTTATTATTCACTCTCCTGCAAACAACTCCCTGTAAAGCTTTTCATCATCCTTCCAGTCCGGATAAAGCGTTCTGAAACGTCCTGTAAGAACATTTTTTGCAATAAACACTCCATGTCCGTCAACTCTGTTTTCGTCCGTCACGACTACCCATTCAAATGAGTCATCAAACAGCATTATAAGCGGCTGGATCCGTATATCTTCAAATTTCAGTACGTATTCGTCATACCCCATCGGTAGCCTGAATGAGTATATCTCGCACATTTCGGGATACTCCTTTTCGCCCTGAGGTTTTGTGGCAGCAAGATCAAACGCAGAATTCATAATATAAATATTTCCGTCATTTTCCATGAGCCTGCTCAAGGCAGAAAACTGCTTATCTGTGAGAACGACATCATCCACATAACATAAATACGTCATCTCATACCCTTCCCTGAGCTTTATTTCCGATACGTCCTCAAACTTTTCTGATAAAAATATCTCTCCTAGCCTGCGCATTATTTCGTAATAATCTTTACCTGAATTCATCATTTTCTTCGTATATTCCTGTGCGTATTCCAATATTTCCGATATCGCCGAATTTTCTCAGGCGCTTTCCCATTTCTCCGAGAACTCCGATCTCCGTGCGGACATAAAAACAATAATTATGAGCTGAATAGCCTCCACCGTCACCGATCTCGCCCCTGACTTCAATAAGAACATGGCCAAGTTCGTCTTCGTTTGCCATTTTAAGCGAAAAACATTCCGAAGAATCGTCCCCGAACTCTCCGCTCTGCCAATGAAATTCGTTTATCTCACCATCCGTAAATTTCCTTATTCCTTCGCATAGCTCCATGATCCCTGAACGGTCCGTATATATTTCCGAAGACGCCCTGATAAACTTATTTTCCGATGTTACCCTCAGCTCGAAGAAACAATCGAAAAGGCCGTCTTCTTCCCATATCTTCTCAATAATGATATTATCATTCATCCTCATCCACCCAGACCGGAATAATGTCGGCTCCTTCCGGATATTTTCTGTCATATGTATATATCTTGAATCCATCATAAAAATCACCCGGCATCTCATTCAGGATACATCGCTCAATGATCATTTCGACCTCGAATTTTCCACCATCAAAGCTGTTGCAATCAAAGATCTCCTGCACTGCCGCGTCTGCATCATCTTCACATGAAAATAATCCTGCAGGAACAACGTACTCAAATTCAAGATCCTGCGTATGGATATATAAATAAGCATTGAATATCTCATCATTACTGACATTTCCATTAACAACGCGTGGTTTTATCAGAAATCCGTGTTCGTTTTCCCCGAATCCGGGAAGCGATAAGTAATATGATTTTGCCGAAAGAGCTGTATCAATGTCTGAATAAAATCCAAGCTCAAGCTCATTCAATACACTCTCTCCTTTATATTCAAAACAAATATGCGTCAGTTCATATATCTTCATGCTTCTCTCCTTTTTTATATTTTACAATACTTTCTTCCTGCATACAATAAAAAAACAGCCGCAGCTGTTTTTAATTGCTTTCAACGACCTTCACTCTGTAATACCCTGCATCGCCTTCGTGTGACGTCACGATAATGGTATAAAGCCTGTATGTACCTTCATTTTTTCCGCCGATGACCTCAACAGCCGAATACGGGGATACGGGGATATATTCAAATGATATATCTTTTGAAAGATCCGCAACTTCGAGAGTGTATTCCCTTGTCTGTTGTCTGAAAGCCTTCGTAAAAGATCCGTAAGAAGCCGAAAGGCTCGAAAGATCAATACTCGATTCTCCCTCTTCGGGATAGCTTCTGATGACATTTAATGTGTATACATTACAATGTCCTTCTTCGTCCGTTACAGTAATTTCGATCGCACTGATCCGTCCTTCTTCAAGAACATACTCCCCGATCTTTACTGCATCATTCTTATCCTCCGCCACAGCGGAAATATCAAGGGTTTCAATATCGTTTTCAACCGTCAGGGTATATGACAATGTGTTTTTATCAAATCCGATATCATATCCTTCCACAATCAGCGAGGCGAGCCTTGGAAGAAGGCTCATATTTCCCGCATCATAAACAAGATCTATGTCGCTCTTCAATACGTATGCGACAGAATAATTTTCGTCATACTCCCATGTGTAGCACGCATATCCGTCTTTATTTACAGGCATATCGGAAAGGATCTTATAAAAATCCCCCTCTTCACCGATTATCGTCACCATCATCCCCACAGGATCACTACTGAGCGTTCCTGCTTTGCGGTTGCGGTCCTTGCAGGAATACTTATAAAGCTTCCATGATGAGATGTCCGCCTCTCTGTACGCATAAGTTATCTTGTTGGTCATGCCTATTGAATACCTGCCGTAATCCTTCATTCCAAGATATTTGTCAATGGCATACATATGCCCTGCGACTTTTTCGCCGTGAAACGGATCAGATGCATAACGGACATTTACCCCTGCGTTCTTATTTCCGGGATTTGTGCCGAAATAAGTCGGGTCACCTGCATAATTTTCGATATATCCCGAAGATTTGTCCTCAACGTCATAATACGAACTTCCGAGAGATGAATCGATATATGCATACGCATCAAAATAAAACCTGCTCATGTGATATTTCGTGTGGTTTAAAATGCAAGCCTCGGGGCTTACAAACGTATACGCATTCCCGAAAGCTTCATCTTCCGCGCCGACACCGAAGAAGTTATATTTCGACTTTGCAAGGCCTGAGGTGCCGTAAGCACTTTCATGATTAGCAAACGACATTTCCATCGCCGCATTTACTCCGTATTTCTCCTGCCCTTCCAGAAACGCTGAAACGTCATTTCTGTAAACACTTGACGTTGTACGGGATGAGAGATATGAAGACAGTTCATCTGCAGTATACTCAGTACGTGAACGGTAAGAGAGGTTTTTATAATATATACAATGTCTTCCGACCTCATTTTCTCCCCTCACCGCATCAATGGGATCGAGATAATACTTATATCCGTCAACGGAATAATATCTGACTCCATTTTCCATAAATCCGGGAGCTTTGTCTATGACGATGCTGTCAAAATCCGTAACTCCGCCGTTTGAAGAGAGATATGTGCTTATATAATGCACGAGATCTCCCGATGAGTTTACAGCATAATAATCAAATTCATACCTCGCATTCACTTCATTATACGGATAACAAAACGCCGCGGGAATGAGTATCATATCGCTGACATCCGCATATCCTTCAAATCCGGATATTACGATCTTCGCTTCCGATGCGTTCTTGTTTTCAATATAGTACCCGACCTGATTTATTGATGTGTATGGGTTATAACCGTTTCCGAACAGGGAAGTAAAAATAAATATTGATGAATCAGTTTCCTGTGTGATTACCATGCCGTTCTTCATGGCTATGACCTTGCCCGAAGAATTTCTCACTACCGCGTGTTCGCTTTCGTGTTTTTTCATGGCAGTATAGGCGGATGAGAAAGATGAATACGATTTCACTTTGGTATAACATACACTGTCAATGCTGTCGCACGTCACATCCGCAATATATACCGTATACGTACTTGCTGCAAAAACCTCCGCAGGCACCGCCAACAGTAATATATTTATAATCATTAATATCGCAATCAGTTTTTTTGTCATTATCCCGGTCTGCACTTTCAAAATAAATACTTAAAAATAAAAACGAGAGTCTTATTTTATCCTTCAACTCTCCGAAATGATTATAACAGAAAAACTCCGCACAAGTCAAACCGTGCGGAGTAATTTACTGTTATTTTTGTCGAAAATGACAATTTTTACCGATTACATGATTTCTTCCATTCCGAGAGCCGGGTGGTTAACGCTTGCAAGGAATGTGAGAACGCCTTCAGAATCTGTAGCGATAGTTTCGTCGCAGATCATGTCTGTGAAGTTTTCAACGCCAAACATTTCTTTAGCTGTGATGTCGAGTTTTGCTCTTACGTCTTCTTTGAGTTCTTTCGGCATCCATACGATTCTTTCAATTCCGCCTTCAGCGCTCATGAATTTCTTGGACGGGATGAAGTTTCTGCCGTGACCCATGAAGCCCGGTGTCTGAACGCCGCCGCCTGTCATTGAAGCGAGTTCACCGAATGTCATACCAACCGGTGTCATACCTGCATATTCTCTGTTGCAGATAACAACGCCTTTAGCTTCCGGCATGATTCCGCAGATACATTCGAAGCATCCGCATGATGTCATCGGGTTTTCAAGGATTGAGTAGAGTGAAACGTGTTCGAGTGCGCCGTGTGTAGCTTCTTTAACTACTCTGTCAACTTCTTCGTACTGACCTGTTCTTTCGTCGATAAGACCTACTTTCGGGATCGGCTGGCACGGACCTTCCGGCTGAAGTTCCTTTGTAGCTTTTGCGTCAAGCCATGATACAGCACCGCAAAGACCAAGTCTTTCAGGTGTAACTACGCAGCAGTGTGCCGGTGCGAATGACTGGCAGAGGATGCATGTGTAGAATGTGTCAACGCTTTCGTCTGTCATTGTAGAAAGTCTTTCGTCACGTGCGTCATATGTGGGAAGCGCGAGGTTGTTCATCATGTCATTAACCTTATCAAGGTCTGTGATGAGTGTTACCTGGCATTTATCAACAACTGTGTCGAATTCATCCATCATCATATGATAGATAACTTCGCCGATGTGTTTAAGTCTGAAGCCTGCTGCGAAAGCATCTTTTGTAATGCGGATACGGAAGATGTTTCTCTGTCCTGTGTGCATAACGCCGTCCATGTAGTTGAGCCATGTGTGGAATTTTCTTTCGAGAACAGATTCAAAGTCTTTCTGCATCTTAGCACCGTATACTTCTACGAGAACGCCAAGGGGAAGTGTAAGCGGGTTTTCGCAGTCGATGTCCGGACCGATAACTGTGATCTTGTGATCTTCTACTTCGTTTTCTTCTTTCATGAGAAGAAGTTCGCATGTGGGAACTTTTTCACCGTTGAATTCAGCATGCATGTTTGCACGTCTTACGATTTCACCTTCGAAAGCTGCAGCAAATCCTACCGGAATGGGGATTTCTTTACTTTTGATCTTGATTCCTCTGAGAGCGAGTGATTTTTCAACTGTCTTTGTGTGGTCAAGTTCTGTTTCGAGAGCGCCCGGAACCTGATTTTCAGCGAGATCAACGTCTACGATAACGGGGAAACCGAGAGCGATTGCGCCTGCGCCTGCTGATACAACGACTTCATTGAGAGCGCCGAATGTGTTAACGAATGCGGGAACTCTTTCTTTTGTGTAGTTAAGGAGAGCTGCGAGGTTGCCCGGTTCGATACCACCGAAGATGAGTGCAGCACGAACTGCTACTGTTACAACGTGGATAACGCTTGTTACGTCATGACCAAGGGGTACAACACGGTATTCAAGACCTGCTTTAACGCCGTTTTCGATGCACTGTTCGATAACGTTGCCAACGAGGAATGTGAGGATACCTTTGTTCTGATAGCTCTTTACTACTTCTGCTACGTCTGCCGGGTTTTCAGCTTCACCAAGAACTACTGCTACGCCGGGGATGTCGCCTGTAACAAGGGGTACACCGAGTGAACGGATGATCGGGTCGCCTACAAAGCCGATACCTGATTCGTTTACATACGGGTTTTCGCTTTCAACATATTTGAGAGCTTCGATAATTTCTGCGCCAACTGCTGTTGCAAGACCTGCGTTGAGAGCTGCGCCGAGATCTTCTTCGTTTGTGATGAGTGATTTCATTACGCCTACACAAGCAGGAAGATCACCGAGTTTTGTAACCTTTACGCCTGTTGCAGCGTAGATTGTCGGAAGGCAGTATGCTGTGTCGGGCATAGCTACTTTCTTTTCTTCGCCGTATTTGCTGATAGCTTCATTTACGGCGCCTTCTGTGAGTCCTAAAACAGCATTGCTGCCGCCATAGATAAGATCTGTTAAAACGCTCATTGATTTAAGCCTCCGGATTTGTCTTTATTTTAACTAAATTATAGTATACCACACTATTCCCCGTTTGGAGAGTTTTTTTTTGAAATTTATCACATTTACAGCATAAAAATATTATTAATTCAAAGCGATAAACACAAAAAAGACCGCATAAGCGGTCTTTTTAAAGGTAATCTTATATAAATTACATTTCGAGGAAAGAATCTGCATAGAGGAAGTTATTCTTGATGATGTCGCAAGATTTAACTGTTTCCATGAGTCTTGTGTCGCACGGGTTAACGATAGCTGATGTGAAACCGCACATCATAGCCATAGCGAGCATGTTAGAGTCTACGATCGGACGGATGTGTTTCGGCATACCGTTTGATACGTTTGAAAGACCGCCTGTTGTGTTGAGGCCCATGTCAGAAATGTCTTTGATAGCTGCGAGTACGTCGAGCTGTTTGTCCTGCATACCTTTGATTACGAGGAAGAGCGGGTCGAACCAGATGTCTGTCGGATCCTGTCCGAGCATCATCCACATTTCGAGCATTTCCTGGCAGTAAAGCATACGTTCGTCGTTGTCTTTCGGGATACCATCTTTAGAAAGAAGAGCGATAACGATAGCATCGTTGTCAGCAGCGAGGTTGATGTTAGAAATTCTGTCACCAGCGTCAGCTGAGTTTACGATCGGTTTACCGTTTGTTCTGTTGTATACAGAGATACCAGCTTCGATAGCTTTCTGGTTAGCTGTGTCAAGAGCGAGGGGAATGTTGTTGCATTCGCTCTGGATGAGCTGTACAGCCCATTTCATGAGGTCTTCGCCGTCTGATTCAGCAGGTCCGATGTTTACATCGATATATGTAGCGCCAGCTGCGATCTGTTCTTTAGCTCTTTTGAGGATCGGTTCCGGGTTTCTTGTAGCCATAGCTTCTTTGATAACCGGAGAGATGCAGTGAATTCTTTCACCGATTGTGATAAATTTTGCCATTTTAGGTCTCCTTAAAATATTATTTTTTCGTCTTTATGCGGCTTTAGTCCGCCCAAGATTAGAGATCTCTGAGGAATTTAACAACCTGAACTGCTTCGTTCGGTCCTACAACGATGTTCCAGTTCGGGAGTTTTTCCTGCATTTCGCCTTTAAGTACAGCTACTTTACCAGGAATGATGAGTGTTCTGTTGTTGATCTTGTTTTCAATGTCAGCTTCTTCGATGAATTTAGCGATTGAACCAGCACCGAGTTTACCAGCAGCCCAAGCTGTGAGTACTGAGTAACCACCAGCATCCGGGATAAGGAGGTTGCACGGAACGCCAGAACGTTCGATTTCACCAGAAATTGTGAAGTATGAAAGTGCGAAGTCAACTGTAAGAGCACATACTGAATCCGGTGTAGCACCGTTGAGTTCGTAGATACCCGGTTCAACTCTCATCGGTTTCTGCGGGTCTGTGTATACGTTCTGTCTGAGGCCGTAAAGCGGGAGAGCCTGAGCGTATGACATACCTGACATAACAACGATTGAGCCATATTTCATTGTGAAGAGTGTAGCAAGAGCTTCCTGCATTGTTGCATCTGCAGCATATTTCGGGTTAGAGATGTCAACGATTGTCGGGTAACCAGCTGTTCTGTTTTCTTCTTTGAGAGCTGCTCTTCTGAGCTGAACTGCTGCTGCGAAAGCTTCTTTGATTGTCGGAAGTGTAACGTCGATAACGAGGTTCTTGTTTCCAGCTGCTTCGAGAGCTGCTACTGTGTCATAGAGTTCGTCGATGTTTTCGCCTCTTACACCAAGAACGCAACCAGCTGCTGTAGCTACTTCGTTCATTGCTGCATAGTTTTCAGCTGTAGCGCCGTTAAGGATAACGTCTTTGCCTGTGATAGCGAGAGCTTCTTTAGCAACTTCCGGGCATTTGCATCCGAGGATGATTGTTTTGCCAGCTTCTTTAGCTTTTGTTACGAGTTCAAGGAATTTTTCCTTGTTGTCAACGTAGTTTACATATGCGAATTCAACATACATTCTTTCGCCGATTCTTTCGTAATCAACATTGCCCATGTTAGCAAGTGCTTCTTCGCAGTTCGGGTCTTTTTCGCATACTTTTACTGCGTAGAGTGTCTTAGAAACGAATGTTTTTTCGTGTCTGTAGAGAACTGTTTCTCCACCGAGTTTGTATTCGCCAACTGTGATAGTTTTCATCGGCGGCTGTGTAGCTTCAGAAAGTTTTGCAAGTGCTTCGTCTGAGAAGTACGGGCATTTATCAACTGTAACTGCGCCCTGAGCAACTTTCATAGCGAATGCCATACATGTCGGTACGCCACATTCTTTACAGTTCTTTTTCGGTGTAAGTTTGAAAATTTCAATACCTGTAAGTGCCATTTTATTCTATTCCTCCGTATTATAATTACATTAAAGCGTCAATGAATGCTGCTACTGTAGCAACTGATTTCGGATGTCTGAGGATAACAGCGTTAGAACCTGATGCGAGGCAAGCTGCTGCTGTGCAAACTTCCATGTTTACGCCACGGTCTTCCTGCGGACCCCATGCGGGCATATCAGCTTCGCTTACGAGAGATTCTTTAACTCCCCAAGCCTGGCTGCCTACCGGAGTGATGATCGGCATCTGGAGCATGTTATCGTTCTGGCTGAGAGCTGCTGCTTCGATTCTGTCCATAGCAGAAACTACGTATTCGAAACCGTAACCAGCTGCTGCTGTACCAACGTTCATAACGATGTTAGCTGCGTTTACGCCTACCTGACCGATGAGAACGTTGAGCTGTTTAGCAAGGTTGATGTCTACTGCTGATTCAGCGCCTACTTTATGACCGTAAGCAAGACCTGCTGATGCAGCTACTGTTTTGTATGTATCTTCTTTTGCAGACATAACGAGGATGTTTTTGCCTTCGAGTGCGCCTGAAACAGCGTTGAAGAGTTCAACATCTTTTTCGTTGTTACCGCATCCGCAGATTACGAGCGGAAGATCGATAGCGTCAGCTACTTCTTTAGCTGCTGCAACACATTCTTCTACTGATTTGTTTTCGCCGATCGGGTCAGCGCCTTCAAATGTAAGTGTAACGAATGATGCACCTTCTGCAGCTGCAGCTTTAGCAGCGATTTCGCCAAGTGTTGTAGCACCTGCATAGTATTCTTTGATGCAGTCAGCGAATGTTTCTACACCAAGGTCTGTGATTTCAATACCAACTACGGGTTTGTTTTCGATCGGAGCGTCGAAAGCGTAAAGCGGGTATACGCATTCTCCTCCAAGTACAATTTTCTTATCACCGCTGCCGATTTCAACTGTGTTGATTGCAGCATTAAATTTCTGGGGTGATGATTTAAACGGCATTTTTGGTTGTCCTCCCTGTAAAATATATAAAATTATTATCACAAACTCTTAAATACCGAGCTTGCCCATAATTTCCCAAAGTGCTTTCTTTGACGGTGTTTCGTCAGAAAGTGTTGCTGTCGGAACGCCTTCTCCGTCAGCTTCAAAAATCATTTCGTCCTGCGGCACAACACCTGCAAGATCGAGGTTGTATTTAGCGATCTCTTCGAGAACGCCCTGTGTGAGTTCTCCGTTGGGAGCTCTGTTGACGATGAGTTTTACATTCTTCGCCTTGATGTTTACGTTGTCTACAAGTTCAGCAATTCTTCCTACTGCCTGGATACCTCTTCTTGAGCAGTCGCTTATCAAGAATAACGTATCGATTCTCGGAAGAATACCTCTGGCAATATGTTCCATGCCGGCTTCATTGTCAACAACCATTGTTTTGTAGTTGCCAACGAGTCTCTGGATCTGAGTCTTAAGAACTCCGTTTACATAGCAGTAGCATCCTTCGCCCTGAGTCTTACCCATTACAAGCATATCAAAGTCATCATCTTCGATGAGAGCCTGCGAAAATTTCATATTCATGTAATCCATTTTCGACATTCCTGCAGGAATGGGGCTGACAACAGCGAGTTCTGCTCTGGCAACTTCTTCACGGATATCTCCGAGTGTCTGCTCAACTTCAACACCTAAAACTTCATTGAGGTTTGAGTTTGCATCGGCATCAACTGCCAATACAGGCGTTTTTTTGGTTTTGCACAGATAGTCGATCATAAAACCACAAAGCGTAGTCTTACCCGTTCCGCCTTTGCCTGCCACAGCAATCGTATATGTCATTGCGGTCCTCCTTTGAAATTTCTGTCATAGCATCAGCTACGACAACCAAGCGCAGTCGCCCACGCTTAAACAATTATATATGCTCGCACGAAATTTTGCAAGGTTTTTGTTTAAAATTTTACTCAAAATTGCACTTAAAATATGGTCAATATCCTAAATTTAAGCTCTTTATGAAATATTTTACCACAGAGTTTGAATAATATACCAAACCATAAAAAAGCTTTTTCAAAAAACACATCGGGGAAAATATACCCGTTCACATTTGAATCTTTCCGGGCTTAGTGATATAATACCACAGAGGTGACAATTATGCAAAGATTTTATCGCGACAACATGTCCGCTGACGAACTTATATATTACCGTGTCGTCTATAAGGAAACCGACCTTTACGTTGCAACCGCAGACGACAGACGCGATGAATGTATGGATATCATCACATCCCTGCGCACTGAGCTTGAAGAGTACATTTCCCGCCACAAAGGCTTTCAGTCCGCCCTCGCGCCAATATCCCTTTACAAGGATGCACCGGTTATTGCCGTAAAGATGGCAGAGGCCGCAAGAGCTGCAAAAGTCGGTCCGATGGCGGCCGTTGCGGGAGCATTTTCCCAGAGTCTTTCGGAAAAACTCGGCAATCCGGACGAGCTCATCATCGAAAACGGAGGAGATCTTTATATCCGCTCAAAACACGACCGCACCATCAGTATCTATCCCGGAGAGAACCGATTCAAAGGCAAGCTCAGGTTTCATTTCGATGCGGACAGTTTTCCTTTGTCCGTCTGCACGTCTTCTGCAAAGCTCGGTCATTCCCTCAGCTTCGGAAAAGCAGACAGTGTGACGATCATTTCCCACGATGCATATCTCGCCGACGCTATGGCAACGAGCGTATGCAATATGATAAGGACCCCGGAAGATATCCCGAAAGCCCTTGAATTTGCACAAAGCGTTGACGGAGTTCTCGGCGCGGTTGCAATAATAGACGACAAACTCGGGGCGTTCGGGCTTGTTAAGTTCGTATAAAAAACAAAAGTCTTCATGACGAGATGAAGACTTTTTTATTTGTATAAACATAGTGCGGACAGATCTTCAGGCAGTTTGTCCGTTCATCCGGCCTGCATTACAGCCACATCCATGCCGGCTGCACACATAGCGTCACCATTCATAAGCAATATCCACACTTTTGGCGTATACGGTAACAAACGGAAATGAATGATCATGTCGTCTGAAAAACACCCATTGTTCATTATCTTCACCGAAATGATAAAGTCCGTCTGATATGAACAATTCGATCCGGACACCATTGTCCATACATATAACAACATCATGAAGGGGATTTACTCTTACGGACAAGACAGTACCGCCAATGATCATGTCTTTGTATTTACCGACAAAATACCATTCGTCGTTATTTTCTGCGTTTACCCCGTCCCAGCTCTGATAATCAGAAGTCGTCGTTATGATCTCATCATTCATGACGATCCGCGTCAGACATTGGGAATGCAACGAATATTCACCAAAAGAAAACATCATCATCTCGCACGCAAGCGAGAGATCATCCAGCCGTTTTCCGACAATATCATTAATCAGTTTTTCTGTTTCTGTAGTATGTACCATTATTCCCTTTCAAAATGTATGATAAAGACATATTCACGTATAATTTTTACTTGCAATACGCAACAAGCAGTCTGAGTGTGTTTTCCACTCCGTCCTTATGGCTTCTTTCATATCCGTGGGAAGCATAGACTCCCGCGCCGATAAGGCCGTGACGGACGTCATAACCTGCTCTTAATGTCACATCGACGTCTGAACCGTAAAACGGATATACGTCGACGGCAAAATTGATGTCGTTGTCTTTCGCAGCCTTTATAAGTCCCGTTACGACGTCGTAGTTATACGGTCCCTGAGAATCCTTGGCGCATATCGACACCATATGTTCATCACATTCAAGTCCGTCGCCGACACATCCCATATCTACCGAAATAACTTCCGTAACTCCTTCGGGAATTGACGTTGCGCCGCCGTGACCGACTTCTTCATATACGGTGATAAGGTGATACTGTCTGTTTTCAGGCTCTACGTCGTTTTCTTTAAGATATTTCGCATATCCCAGCAATATGCCTACGCTGAGTTTGTCATCAAGAAAACGGCTCTTGATATATCCCTTCTCCGTAACAGTAGTTCTCGGATCAAAGCAGACAATGTCGCCGACCATGATCCCGAGCTTCTGAGTATCTTCCTTGGAATGTACCGGTTCATCAAGCACCACTTCCATATCCGGGAAACTTCTCTTTGTGTCGTTATAACTTCCGTTTACGTGCAATGATGCGTTGTTGAGCTGGAAGGTTCCTTCGTATATTCCGTCAAAGCGCGTTACGATACGGCAGTTTTCCGCTTCAGCATTGTTCGGATTCATTCCCCCGAGGGGAGAAACTTTCAGACTTCCGTTGCTCTTGATGCCGCATACCATTGCTCCGAGAGTGTCGACGTGTGCCGCAAGGACGATTCCGTTATCCTTGTTTTTGCCGCCGATGTCTACGATAACGCCGCCTTTGACTGTCATCTTCGGTTCATAACCCATTTTTCTGTATTCTTCCATGACAAACTCCGCCGCATTTTTTGTGTATCCGCTGGGGCTGTCCACTGCAAGAAGACGGCAGGTCACATCGGTAATATAGTCCACATATTTCTTCATGGTATTTCTCACTTTCCTGTTATTTGTTCAATAAATTCATTATAGCATATATGAGTATGAAATCACATAAAAAGAGATAACTCACCCCGATTTATTCCTCCGTCACATCCACAGAACTCTTTGTGAGAGCGATCAGTTCATCTTTGGTAAATTCCTTATATCTTCCGTCGGAAAACATGGTATTTGTCGTATCGGGAATATTCTTCATAATCTTACCGGGATCGATCTGTTTATCCGGGAGAATGAGATTTCCTTCCTCATCTTCCGATTTATACACGCAAAAGATAAATTCATTACTTTCAAAATCAATACTGAAAGAATTCGTAACTTCCAATGGATCCACGTCGAAATACTCTTCCTGATCCTCGATGAATTTTTCATATACAAACTCAAAGAGTGCATCTTTGCTGATTTTGATAACTCTTACATTATTTTCACTCAGGTTCTTTTTCATCTTCATATACGTCCTCCATAACACTATGCTGATAAAATATTGACATATTTCATACAAAAATGACAGATACCTATTTATGCATTAAAACTCCGCAGGCATGCGTATTTTACGGATTTCACAATGAAAAACTTCAAGCCACGCCGGATGCCGGATAGTACTGATCCGCCACAATCACTTCCCGATCAGCGTCATATAATAACGGGCAACTTCCTCGGGGGTATGTTTTGTATCTTCCTTCATCCACCACTTGATGGTCTCGGCAAACGATCCGGAAAGATATTGCAAAAGAAGATCCTCCGGGATCTCAGACATGAATTCATCCGTATATCTCAAAAACAGTTCGCAAAGATACCTCTTCAGAAACCCGACAAACAGTTCCCCGCTCTCACCGCCGAGGATCACCTTCAGATTCGCTTTACTTTCCCTGATATGATAAAGAATCGGTCTTATCAGCTGCAGCGCAGCAAACGCATCGCTCCTTAACAATTTCGAGATCGTTGCAACATCACTGATTGCATTATTGATTTTCAGGGAATCCATATCACGACGCCTTGCCTCCACCGGGGATAAATAGACATATATACGAAAAATGACAGGATATTTTCCTGTAATTTTTCATTTATGTTTTAATACGTAAAATTCCTCTTTCTGTCGCATTGATACCGTAAAACTTCCAGATGCCCGAAATCATCCGGATCAAAACTTTTGTCCGCGGTGTTGAACTCAATGGACAGGCGTTTCAGACTTCTGCAGTTTTTCAGGGGAGTAATGGTCTTTACGGTATATTTGTTATGCATCGAGCTGAACAAAAGCAGTTCCTCAAGATTCGGCGCGTATTGAATCTCTTCGAGATCATAAAGCAATTTCTTGCAGTCTGAGATCATTATTCCCTGCAGGTTTTCGTTTTTTCTCATATCCCACAATTTTTCTCCACTGACATTATAAAACAAAAGATATTTCACCTTCCTGAGAGAAGAAAGCGCGGAGAGATCTTTGACTTTTGTGTTCTGAAAGAAATATATGGATTGGAAATTATCTCCGTAATTTTTTATAAAATAATCAAACTCATTCTGAGTAAGGTTGCTGACCTGAACAGACGACACTCCCGCATGATACTTCATCTCCTCGTCAATATCGGACAGTGCCTTTGTCGGATTTGCAGAAAATGTAATTATCTGTTTTGATTCATAAGCCATTGCGGAAAATTCATGCAGATCAAATTCGCTCATTTCTGTCTCCCCTTTTTATTATCATACCACACAAAATAAAAATTTCAATTAATCATTTTTATAATTGCCCCGTCAGGCAAAGAGTGGTAATATATCAGCGTAAAGGAATGATGATATGGAAAAATGTAATCTTTGTCCGCGAAAATGCGGCGTTGACAGAACAAAATATAAGGGATACTGCCAAAGCTCCGATAAGATAAAGCTTGCAAGGGCGGCGGCACATTATTGGGAAGAACCGATGATCTCCGGGGAAAACGGCTCCGGCGCGATCTTCTTTTCAGGCTGCACTCTCGGATGTGTTTATTGTCAGAACAACGAGATCTCTCATGAAGGAGTCGGAACGGAGATAACGCCCGAAGAATTAAAGGATATCTTCTTCCGTCTTAAAAACGAAGGATGCCACAACATAAATTTAGTTACAGCGGATCATTATATGCCACTCATTAAAAAAGCCATCGACATGGCTAAATGCGAAGGCTTTGATCTTCCGTTTATATTAAATACCGGCGGTTACCTTACAAGGCAGTTCGTAACATCCCTTGACGGATATATTGACATATTCCTGACGGATTTCAAGTATCTCTCCGAAGAGATGGCAAAGCGCTATTCAAAGGCGGAGAACTATCCGCATTTCGCAAAAGAAGCGCTTGAAGAGATGGTGAAGATGTATCCGGAATGTGTTTATGACGAGGACGGAATGATGAAAAAAGGCGTCGTCGTCCGCCACCTCGTTCTTCCGGGATATGCAGAGGAATCGAAAGCTGTGCTGAAATATTTATGGGAAACGTACGGTGACAGCATTGTTTATTCCATAATGGGTCAGTATACTCCCCTCTCTCAGAATTTGAAGAACCACCCGGAAATAGACCGCAGGCTGACGGAAGAAGAGTATGATTCCGTCACAGACTATGCATGGGATATCGGAATCGAAGACGCGTTCATCCAGCTCCCCGGAAGCGATACGGAAGAATATATCCCGGATTTTGATAATACGGGTGTAAACTGAACAGATCCCCTTTCAAATCGGAAGGGGATCTTTGTTATTGTAATATTATTTTAAAAGTTTCTTTTCGATTTTTTTGATATTCTTCTTTATGCACATCTGAATATCTTTATCGGGATCGTCAACATATTCATTCAGAAAATCGAGAACTTCCTGCTCTGCGAAATATCCAAGACAATTAATACCATGGAATTTAAGCTCTCGCCTGATGTAGCCCATTTGTCTGTCGACATATTCATCTTCCGTCGTAAACCCGCAATCCGCCGCCGAAACATTTTCGGAAAAGAAATATCTGAAAGCAAGTTCTTTCATTCCCGGAATCTTCCATGACGCGAGCATCTGTGTCGTAAGCGGCAGATAATACGCATCTCTCGGATTATTGACAAGCTCAAACAGCTCTTTTTTCAGGCGTTTCGGACGCAGCTTTATAAACATATTATCATACTGAACAAATATGAATGCAGGAGCAGGGCTTCCCGGAGAAGCGATGTATTCATCGGAATTTTTGAATTCGAAATATGACTTCAGGGTAAGTTCCGCGGCTTTCGGAACCTTATCAACAACGATCTGCATGAGCAGGACAGCCTTGATTGTGAGAGAATCAAATCTTTCGACATATTTTGCCATTATCGGTCCGCTTCCCTTGATGTTATACGCATTAAGTTCCGCAAGATAATGAAAATCCGTGCCTGTAAATGCGTTGATTTCTTCCAGAAGCTCATCCAGCACTATTCTGTCCGCTTCGGAATAAATGCTTGATTTTTTTTCTTCTTCTATGCTGTCACGCAGCAATACCGATCTTTCCATATTATGCTCCGGTTTTTCAGTTATAGGGCTCAGGCAAAACCCTTGTAAATATAATACACCATATCTGAGAACTCTGCAATATTGTATGAATGCCTTACAAAATTGTCGTCGCAGAATTTTCCGCGACGACAGTCATTACCCTACCAGTCCGTCTTTTTTCATCTTTTTCTGAGTTTTTAAAAGCATGAAAAGTGACAATACTGCCATAAGAACAGATGTTCCCGCCAGATTGAGCCAGATGCCCGTAAGGCCGAGTGGCCACAGTATGAGCATTACGATAAGCGGAAAGACCATGGCACTTCCCACAGAAAGCACCGATGCCTGAAACGGCATTTCGATGGCAGTATAAAATCCCTGAGCGCAGAAACTGAACCAGCGGATAGTATATGCAAAGCAGAATATCTTTATCGCTTCTGTCGCGCCGCGAAGGAGCGAAATATCCGAACTTTCAACGAAGATGCCCGCAATATTTTCCCCGAAAATATGCATGCCGAAGCTTGCGACGACGGAGAATATTCCCGCAAAGGTAAATACGCACTTCGCAATGGCTTTCACCCTGTCGCCGAGTCCTGCTCCCCAGTTATAACCGATCGCAGGCTGTAATGAATCGGACATTCCGTACAAAAACGGCTGAATTATATCGCTTGAATACATCAGTATCCCATATATCGCAACGGCATCATCTCCGCCGAGAGATAACAGAACCATGTTCATGACGACGGAAGTGATCCTTCCTGCCATTGTGCTGAGGAACGTCGGACATCCGCAGGAAACGATCTGTTTTATTACATTCATCTTAAAGACCGGCTTTCCGAAACGGAGAACCGTCTTTTTCAGTAGAAACGGAATGAACGTCAGGAGCGAACACAGCATCATAGAAACGCATGACGCAAGGGCGCTTCCGACAACTCCGAGCTTGCAGACGACAATAAATACGTATAAAAGCGCGATAGTCAGAAACGACATGAATACATTAAGAACCATGCTCGTCTTTACAAATCCGCAGATCCTGAGATAATTATCCATGGCAAAAAGCACAGTACAGAACGGTCCGCACATAGCAAACGCCCGAAGGTAAATCGTCGCCATTTTCGCCGTTTCGCCCACAGCACCCATAAATTCAAACATGTACGGCGCGAAAAATACCATCATGCTTCCCGTAACGAGTGTCGTGGAAAAGATAAGCACCAGCGCGCAGGAGAAGATGTTGTTTGCATCTTTCTCATCTCCCCTTCCGAGAGCTATGGAAATGGGGACGGCAGATCCGACCCCGATGAGGTCCGCAAGTGCGAAATTTATCATTACGAACGGCAGCGCAAGATTCATCGCCGCAAAAGCGTCGGAGCCGAGGAATTTACCGATGAACATCCCTTCAAAGAGGGAATATATGCTCATTGAAAACATACTTATCATTCCCGGGACCGCCGCCCTGAAAAACAGTTTGATAGGTTTTGTATTAATAAAAAAATCCCTTGACTCCATTTTAAAGCTCCTCCGTCATTTCTTTGAACGCATCAATAAATCTCTTGTTTAATGCGATGTAAGTATCCACTTCTTCTTTCGTCCATGATCCGAAGATCCTGTTCTCGATAGAAATGATCTTTCCGACCGTTGATTCCGCAAACTCATTTCCGCTTTCAGTCAGGCAGACCGTCTTCTGCCTTTTGCCTTCAAGATAAATATATCCCTTACCTTCGAGCTTTCTGAGAGCAGAGTTTATTGTCTGCTTACTCAGCCCCGTGGCGGTAATATCCGCAAGAGGGCGCTTTCCGCCGCTGTCGTATGTCATATATAAAACATTCATTTCGCTGTCCGTGATCCCAAGACGCCTTGCGGCTTCGTGGTACATCGGGTCGATTTCTGAAGTAAGTGCGTTTATTATTCTGAGATTCTCATTGGGCAGATTTGACATAATTCCTCCTCGGTACGATTTCGTACAACGACGGATATTATAGTACGAAATCGTACGCATGTCAAGGCTTATTCAAAATAAAAAACACCTTCCACAGGAAGGTGTAAAAGCACTTTATAAAAAACTCATCAGCCAAGCAAACTGCATATTCGCAAACACAAGGCTGACTCCCCACGAAACGAGATTGGCTGAGGCGGCATAAAATACCTTTGTCAATTTTTTCGCCGTGGCAGGCTTTTGTGGATTCTCCTTGAGAAGACATGAATATATCAACGCTTCTGTGGCAAGGATCGCCATTTCCGTCGGGAAGAATCTCAGAAATCCCATAGTCGGTCCGCCGATGATGACAGAATGTCCGCATATGGCAGTGAGAATGATCTGCGTCAGTATATTCGTCCAAACAAACAATGCGGCGTTTCTTTTTATGGAAAAACCCATCAGAAGCAGTATCACTCCTTCGATGAGTAAAGTCGGAAGAAGCGTTGATATGTACTGCAGGACATAACTCACCCAGACGGGTGGCGTTGTTACTTCCCCCGTAAAATAATCAACAGTTACGCTTGACTGAAGGGACTTTCTGTGGATCTCATCGGTCACATGAACAACTCCGTGTTTGTTTACGATAATGATCCTGAAAGACTGAGGCACGCCGAAATAAGAAAATACGTGGACTATTTCTTCTCCCTCCGCTCTCCCGGTCAGTTCTCCGAAAAGCGGAATGTCCGTTCCGCCATAAAGCGCAGGATACCATCCTTCATTTTCGTAAGACGACAGATACTTCAGCATATCGGAATCGTACTCCTGAGGGTCTATGTTTTCATAATTCCCGTCATGAGCCTGCAACATATCAAGATAATACACTTCATCGGGGTAATTTTTCACTTTTACCGTCACCCTGTCCTTCGGACCGAAATCCGCAAAGGCAAGAGAAGGCATAAAAAGGATGATAAGAAATATCAATGCGCATACTCTTCTTCTTTTCATAGTCTTCCTCCTTTTGTCAGAATATCATATTTCAATTTCCCTTACAATAATCAAGACGCATTTTTTCAGCGGGTATATCATGAAAAGTAATATATTCCGTATGACAAGGCGAAAAAAACTATAAACAGCCCGAATATGTTTCCCATGCATTTACCTTTTCCGATAAGATCGATGTCCAGAAACGGATAAGGGTATTTACTGTGGGTGCCGTCTATTTGTTTGCCTTTCCTTGCGCGGAGCATAATAAATATGAAATATACAAACGGCACTCCGAGCCACAAAAAGCTGACTTCGGGACCTGGGTAAGATTTGTCAGCATATATAAACCAATAAAGGATAACGGCTATGGGAATGACATAGTGAAATATCACGCATTCCCCGAGTTTGATATTCATCTCCGTCAGAATCTCATTGTGTTTCAGCCCGTACGGCACAAGGACGAAGTGAAACACCAGAAATGTCATGGTAATTATCATCGTAACACTGAAACTCACAGCGCTGTTCTCCAGAAACCGAAACTGCGGTAAAATACCGGTACGATAAAAAAACAGCATAAGAAAATATATACTGACGAACAGGTTACTGAGGTTTGTATAATACAAAAACATCCCTTTTTTAAACTCGCCTTTTATAAGCCCCGAATAACAAAACAAAGAAAAAAGTCCCACCAGTGAGATCAATAAGATAATTGAATTCTGCATATGATATTTCCCCTTTATACGGAAATATTTTGTGGACAAAATGATGCTTTTATGCTACCATGAATTGTAAACAAAATATGAAAATATGTATAAAAAGGGACATGAACATGGATGTAAATTACAAGAACAACCGCCGTTACGACACCGACAAACCGCCGAGAAAAGTAGGAAAATTCATCAATTTCCTCATTTACACACTTTCCAAGATCGCCCTTACCGGCATTGATTACAAAATAGAAAAGATCGGCATGGAAGATGTGAAGGCGCCGTACATTTATCTGAGCAACCATATGTATTTCGTGGATTTCGAAATAAACGCCATCGCGAATTATCCTTACTCAATAAACAACGTCGCGACTATCGACGGATATTACCGCCGCCCGTTTTTAATGGAGCTTGCGGGATGCATCTGCAAGAGAAAATTCACGACGGACATGAGCCTTTTTGCTTCCATAAGAAAAGTCCTTGATGAATACGGAGATATTCTCGGAATGTACCCGGAAGCGAGATATACGCCTATCGGAACGACGGCGATCCTTCCCGAATCTCTCGGAATCATGATCAAGAGAGCCGGAGTTGACGTTGTCGTAGGGATCCATCACGGCAACTATCTCCACACACCGTTCTGGAATTACAGAAAGAAGAGAAAAGTTCCCCTTTATCTCAGAATGGAAAAGATCATTGACAAGGAAGAATTAAAAGAAATGAGCGTCGCAGAGATCAATGAGAGAGTCAGAAATGCGATGCAGTATAATGAATATACGTACCAGAAAGAAAACAATATCCATATCACCGAGCCATTCCGCGCAGAAGGGCTTCATAAAGTCCTTTATCAGTGTCCGCACTGCCTGACAGAAAGTAAAATGAATTCCAAAGGCACAAAGATATTCTGCGAAGAATGCGGCAAGAGCTGGGAGCTGACAGAGCTCGGGGAGCTCGTAGCGGAAGACGGTGTTACGGAATTTGCCACTCCGCCGGAATGGTTCGAGTGGGAAAGAAAGCAGGTCCGCAGGCAGCTTGAAGATGGCACTTATCACTTCGAAGACGAAGTTGAAGTTTATTCCCTTCCGAGGACCATGCGTTTTGAAAAGCTCGGCATGGGCAAACTCACCCACACCACCGAAGGCTTTACCCTCACAGGTAATTACCGCGACAGAGACTATGAAATAACAAGAAATACCAAGACTCTCTATGGTGTTCACGTTGAGTATGATTATTGCTACATCAAGCCCCATGACTGCATCGACATCTCAACCCTTGACGACTCGTTTTACTGTTATCCGAAAAAACAGAACGTCATCACCAAGCTTTCATTCGCAGTGGAAGAGATGTATGATATGCAGGTAAACGAAAGAAGACGCAGAAAAAGCAAAAAAGAAGGTAATGAATAAATGGACGCTGCGGGAATAATTAAAAACTTCCTCGATGAAATGGGAAAGCTCAAGGCTTTTCCCGCAAAGAGAAAGATGAAGATATATTGTCTTTATTATCTCGCGGAGAAAATATTTCCCGGGAAAACATATACGGAAGCGGAAATCAACGAGCTTCTCAACTCATGGCATACTTTCCATGATGCGGCAACGCTGAGAAGAGAGCTTTACAACAACTGCTTTGTCGACAGGGATCCTTCAAAAGGAACGTACAAAAGAAAAGACATACTTCCCGATCCTGAAGAGATCATGAAAAAGTTCGGATGAGTTATTCTGTTGCAATAAGTAATAAAATAATGTAAAATATACAGGCTGACATTCAGCCTGTATTTTATTAATTCCGGGAAGTGAAAAAATGCCCTACGATGGACTCAGTTTATATCATATTACAAAAGAATTAAAAAAACTTATTGGAACGAAGATCCATAAAGTATATCAGCCCGTAAAGGACGAGGTAATACTTTTCTTCTCCGACAAAGACAAATCAATGGTGCAGATCTCCGCAGATCCTTCACAGGCGAGAGTCTGCATCACATCAAACAGATACGACAACCCGACCACTCCGGGAAGTTTTTGTATGCTCCTCAGAAAGTACCTCATATCTTCTCAGCTCAGGGATGTATATCAGAAAGATTTTGACAGAATAATCGTATTTTCTCTTGAAAATCTCGACGATGCGGGAAGACTCATAAAAATGGAGCTTATTTGCGAAGTCATGGGGAAATACAGTAACATCATTCTCGTAAACAGCGAAACGGGAAAGATCATCGACTCCATAAAGCACGTCACATCTCTCGTAAGTTCATACAGGGAAGTTCTTCCCAAAAAAGATTATGTCCTTCCGCCGAGCGAGAAATTGAATCCCCTTGAATACGATGAAGATACTTTCCTCGATCTCATATCATTCAATATGGACAAAAATACATCCGCAGCGTTTATGAATACCTTCAACGGGATCTCCAAACAGCTTTCGAGAAGCATCCTGATCGACATCGGCTGCGAAGACGTCCCGTTAAGGTCACACGGCGGAAAAGATGAGATACTTGCCCTCACCGACCGGTTTATAAATTCCCTGAAGGAAAAAACGGAAAGTGACGGAGCATATCTTTATTACGACGACGAAGGCAGGATCAAAGAATTCTCTTCTTCGTATTACAGCCTGTTCGAAGAATATACCGCTGAAAGAACAGACAGCATGAACTCCGCTACGGAGAAATATTATCTTTCCAAAGCCGTCAAGGCGCATATCTCCGAACGTTATGAGCATATAATATCAAAAGTATCCACGCTTCTTGCCCGCGAAGAAAGCAAACTTGACATACGTCTTAAAGAGTTGGACAATGCACTTGATTCAGATAAATACAACATCGCAGGAACGCTTCTTCTGTCCAATATGCACGCGTTCAAAAAGGGAGATACGTCTGTAGAGGTGGACAATTATTACGAAGAAGGAATGCCGAAAATAACCATCAGCCTTGAGCCGCATCTCAATCCGTCGCAAAACGCAAACAGATATTTCAAGCTTTACACAAAAGCGAAAAACGCAGTAATTCACCTCGAAAGCCTCATCGAACAAAGCGAGAACGAAATATATTTTCTTTCATCACAGCTTTGCTACCTTAAAAATGCACAAAACGCATCCCAGGCCGAAGAGATCATTTCAGAACTCGTAAAACACGGAACGATCCGCCTTAAAAAGAATCAGTCTGTCAAAAAGGATATACCGTCGGCTCCGCTGAAATTGATGTTCGGGGAAAACGAGATACTCATAGGAAGAAACGACCGTCAGAACGACCGCCTTACGTTCAAGATGGCGAATCCGGATGATATATGGCTGCACACAAAAGGCCTCGCCGGAAGCCACGTCATTTTGAGAACAAATATGGGAATTTACCCTGACGAAGCTCTTGATGCGGCGGCAAAACTTGCAGCGTATTACTCAAAAGGACGCGAATCCGGCAAGACGGAAGTGGATTATACTTTCGCAAAATACGTTAAAAAGCCCGCCGGCGCACCTGCGGGAAAAGTAATTTATACAAATCAGCATACTGCTTATGTAACGCCATTCTCTCCTGAAGACCTCGGAGCAGTGGAAATGAAGTGAAAAATGAGTGCCGAAAAACGGCACTCATAAAAATAATACTTTACAAATAAAAATATATGGTGTATAATATTGCTTGCGCAAATCATTTGCGGAGAAGTCGCGTAGCCCGGTCGAGCGCGCACGATTGGAAATCGTGTAGGCGTCAAAAGCGTCTCGAGGGTTCGAATCCCTCCTTCTCCGCCATTTTTATTTTTTGGGATTTTAACTAAGACTGCTTTGCGGCAGTTATTTTTTTCGCACAGATGCTTATAGCTAAATAAACTCATCAAAGCTGTCCGCATAATATTGAAAAGTGTCAATAAATCTGCTGACGTGATACCCGTCAGTCGTCGCGTGATGACACGTTATCGAAAGTGGCATTTTAATTTTTCCCGCATCCTCATAGAATTTTCCCGCTTCCACAGACGGAAAGAAATAATCTTTGTTTTCGTAAGAATGAACGGCAAAATGCGAAAACGATATCCACGGCAGACATGAAACCGTGTATGCATTTTCAGGCGGAACCATGCCAGACTGCGACAGGATACCATGATTGTCGCCATAAAGCCTTTGGTTTTCAAGGTAATTATCATAAAACTCAGGAAAATCCTCCGCATATTCTGTCCACATAAGAGAGAACGTCTTGTCATCTTCATGAAAAGTCGCATAAAGCGGGATCAGAGTATCATAATACCCGATCTGCCCGTCTTTTACAGCGGTCCTGAATTCCGGAAACATATTAAGGATCTTTGTGGTGAGCCAAAGATATGCAGGGAAAAATTTCATGCCTTTGTTTTTCAGCGTACTCCTCATTTTGGTGATGTCAACATCTACCGTGATTGAATAACCCGTCGGAGCCATTTTTGAAAAATAATAAAATATCTGAGTGCGCGGCCACGTGCTGAGATCTATTGGGGTAAAGTGATCGTTTATCATAATATCCTCCTTAAAGGCAATTATAATATCCTCGCACCTATATTTTCAATCAACGCTCCGTAGAGTATCACCCATAAAAAAGAAAACGTGACATACACGTTTTCTCAGAGGATATTTTTCCTTTTATTTTTTTCTTTTTTTATGGTGACGGACTTCATCTTTCGGCGGTTCTTTTTCGCCGGAATAGACAGCTCCGATAGACATGATCACCACGAAAACGATGAGATAAGCAACAACCGTCTTTCCGTGAGCGAGAACTGCCGCGAAGCACATGAACGCACAACCGATAACTGCGAGAAGCGGCATTACGAAACGCTTTACAAATCCAAGATCTTTTGATTTCACCATGAACATGATAAAGATCGGAATATATGCCGGATAGGATGTGATGATAGGAATTTCAGAGGAATCAAACGTGAAGAATCCGAACCAGCTCGTTTCTGCAAGGTTTGCTCCGTAGAAATATAATACCCACGCCATAGTAACCAGCAGAGCGAATATGCCTGAATTTGTAGGCATATTTGTTCTCGAATCAACTTCTCTGAACGTTTCAACCGCAGGCCCACGGTTTCTTACAGCGATGGTATACATGCCTCTCGTGCATCCGAGCATGAGACCGTTGAGCGTTCCAAGACAACTGATAACGACGAATACGAACATAAACGTTCCGCCCATTTTACCGAAAATAGATGAGAACGCGATCTTCGCACCTGCTTCACCGCTTGCCATAAGCTCTGCGTTTGATACTGTGCCTGAAAGCCCGATATAATACAGAATATATATTACAACAACGCTGATACTTCCCAGAACGAGCGCCTTCGGGAGAGTTTTCTTGGCGTCTTTAAGTTCAGAGTTCATGCTTGTGGCAATGATCCATCCGTCATAAGCAAACGCCGTCGCACATACCGCACTGAACAGCGCAGGACCCGTTTCAACTTCTGTCGTGATCGTCGTAAAATTTTCGATCATAAGACCGGAACTGAGCCCTTTGAATGTTCCGATGATCGCCATCAGAAACAGCGGGATGAGCTTGATGATAGTAGTCGTGGTCTGGAATTTTCCTGCGAGAACAGGAGAAAGTGAGTTCAGCGCATAACTTCCGATGAGATAAAATGCCGTGATTACAAGACATTCGCCTCCCGCAATAGGGAATCCGAAAAGAACACAAGTATATCTCGCGGAAACCCACGCAAGAACGGATGTAAGGGTCGGGTAGTATATTGTCGCAAGGAACCATGCGAGATAATATCCGTATGTCTTGCCGATGACCGCCTCAGCATAATCGACAACGCCGTTAATGTAGGCAAATCTTGATGCCATCTGTGAAAAAGCGTACGCACACACAAGCATAATAGCTCCGCCGATGATCCACGCAGCTATACCAAGCGGAAGATCTCCTCCCGTGGAGGTGAGTACTTTTTCAGCTTTGAAGAATACACCGCTGCCGATTACAGTTCCGACAACCATGGCATATGCGGTGAAAAAACCATATTTTTTGTCAAGCTTGTTATCCAAAGCAATTCTCCTTTATTCTTTAATAATTTTACACCAAATTCATTTTATCAACAATTAATCACATAGTCAAACAAATTCAACGTACATATAATAGATTAAATTTTCAAAATAATATTATGATTTCATTCAGCAAATATAAAAAGCCGATGTGAAGCGGATAATATACATAATAAAAGTATTTCTCGAATTTGGTTGTTTTCATTTTCTTACCGTCGTAAAACAAAAGAAGTGGCACAGCCATAAGAGAATATATCTGCACGGAAGAACTTCCTATGCTCTGCAGAATGAGTCCGCCCGTAAAAAACACAAGTCCGGAAAGCTTGTCACGGCGCATATACACAAAAAGCGGAAGCATACATCCCCAGAAGCCATACATAATATCAAGAATTCCCGTCAGCGTATTCATTACATACAAAAATACCATAAACCCGATACCTGCAACAAGCGCTGCTTTGCCTCCGTGCGTGGCGGCCTCGGCGAATTTATCATATACGGTGATTATGACGACCGAAAAAATAAATGTCATCATAATGCTGAAATACAGATATCCTTTTCCGATATAATACCCCACAAGGCACACAGCTTCACACATCGCCATGAGAGAAACGTATCTCAGTCTGTTTTTGGTATATCTGCAACCTTCAGCCACGAAATAAGCAAAGATCGGAAAAGATATCCTTCCGATGATGCGGAACATGTCAATATGCGGAAAAAGGATCATACCGATGTGATCTATGGTCATTGTTATAAGCGCTATTATCTTTAAAGTACGTCTGTTCATATTGCCTCCCCGAAGAAGTATATCACAAATACTGTCTTCCGTCAAAAACACTTTATTTTCACAAAAAAGAAAGCCGACACCGCAGCGCCGACCCTCTTTGTATAATAAGGTTAAAAATGGTTCTGAAATGAATTTCCCCTTAACAGGAAATTTATTATAGCACAGGCAAATTATAATGTCAATAAAAACATGAAATTTCTTTATGGTCCGAGTAACGCGTTCCGTTCCGGCAAAACAATAAAGAACCTCAATGAAAAATCACCGGCGGATGCCGGTGATGATACTGAGTGTAATTATTTATCGAGTGCTTCCCTTGAAAGCTGATAGATGTAATCTCTCATTTTCGGCGGAGCCATAAAGAATCCTGCAATAACTCTCTTTTCAGGGAATGCAGGCGCATATTTGTCTACAAATGCCTTTGCAGCCGCATATACTTCTTCATCACTTGCATCCATCGGCGGGATTTCCGGAGAAACGCCGAGAGTGATCTTGTCGCCGTACTGTTCATAAAGCATTTCCTTGTCGTTCATTACCTGACCGTTCCATGTGTCTACACCTGCTTCGATCATAGCCGGAACGAGCATTTCATTCTTACCGCAGGAATGCATATTGACAAAGATTCCCTTTGAGTGCGCATATGATACTACTCTCTTGAGGTACGGAACGAGCATTTCCATTACTGTGTCAAGTGAGAAGAACGGTGCTCTCTGTGCACCCCAGTCATCATGGAATTCAAGAAGGTCGATCCGGAAGTATTCTTCGTATTTGTCAATAATTTCTTCCCATGTCTGGCAAAGGCGTGAAAGAAGAGCGTGAACTGCATCTTTCTGATCTTCGTCAATGAGTGCTGATGCAGCGCCTTCGAAGTCCATCCACGAGATGAGTCTTTCGAAAAGACCGCTTACGATGCTCGCGCATCTTACTCTGCCGCCGTCAAGGATGTCTTTGTTGTCAGCCGCACATTTTTCCCAGTCCCAGCTGTCAACATCCGGGAATTTGATTACTTCCGGCCAGTCATTTGCATCAAGAAGCATCGGATTTCCCGGTTTTACCGTAGCACCACCTGCAACGTCAACGAAGATCCATTCGACGCCAAACATATCTCTCGGGTCGTGTGTTGCGGGATCTTCTACCGGCGAACGTGCGATATTATCGGGAAGAGCTTTCGGAAGGATCGTTACGACATCTGCTGACATCGGGATCCATAACGGCTTTTCGCCTTTCATCATAGCGATGTAGTTTTCTCTCGGTGTTACGGGAGTGTTGTATTTCGGTGAGCCGGGACGACCTGCCCATGATGAAGCATATTCACCGATTACCTGGAATTCATCTGTTGAAAACGGTACTCTTTTCATTTTTCTCTCCTCATATTTTTGTTTTATTTTGATGAGTTAATTATACCATACATATGTAATTCTTTGTATATAAAACCGATACAAAATATCCGTTTATATAACAGCAAAATTTGTTTACTGCGTAAAAAAAACGCCCGTAGGCGCTGAAATAAGTATATTTTACGGCAACATTTCCGCAGGAAGGACCATTACTCCCACATACATAGTTCCCATATACGTCTGTCCGTCGTCGTTAAGATAAAAATCAATATCTGACTGTGTAAGGCTCTGGGCATAGAAAGTGATTTCGAGAATTGTTGCACCTTCCATATCGGCAGCTTCCGATCTTGAAGACACCTCCACAGGCTTTCCGTCAACGAATACCATGGTATATATCTCATTGCCGTCATAAGAAAATACCATATCTTCCCTGTTTCCTGCTCCGTCGGTACGATATTCAATTACGGGAAGTTTTGTAACAAGAACATTCTCAACTTCCTTTACGGCATCTTTATACGGAGCAAAAAATTCATCAACAGTCTTTTTCAGATTTTCCGTGTCGTTGAGAATGGCATCATCAACATCTTCATGCTGATATCCCATTCCAAGCATTGTAATGTTGTTATTCTTCATATCCGCTGTGAATGACAGATTGTTGTAAAAAATTCCACCGACTTCCTTTGCCGTATCGGGAAAAACTTCAAAATAACGGCCGTCAGAAGAAAAATGTGTTTCCATGGTTCCGAGATTCCTGCTCTCAACAGAAGCTTTCGCATCGTCGTAATTATCTCCCATCATAACTCCTTCAAGAGCGATCTTACCATCAATCATTGAGAACGGGCCGTAAATTGCTGTTTCGTCTTTTCCGCAGGCACACACACCAAAAACGAGAAGCAACGTAAGTGCCATACAAATCAGCTTTTTCATTTTTTACCTCCATTTTTAATAATATATTTCACATCTTAATTTTACCACCCCCCCCCCCCGAAAAATACAATATATTTAATCAGATTTTAATAATTCTCATAAAAGCAATACTCGTTTATAATTCTCCGCTTATTTTATTTCGTTACAAAAGGGGAAATCACTGCTGAGGATGTTTTGTAAATACCCACAGGTTTCTTATCTGATCTGCGATCCTGTCATATTCCCAAAGTTTTTCCGAACGGGAAATGCTGTTCGGGTCATTCACCTTTATTTTTCCGTCGATATAATCCGTAAAAACTATAAAATGCCCTGTCGTCGTAAAATCGCCTTTCGCCATTATGGCTATTATCGGATTGCCATTTTTCAGATTTTCTTCTATATATCGCTCATTCAGCATAACTTCCTCCGAATTTATTCCAAGCATTTTTGCGCCATCAGACATAAGTGTCCACTTTGATCCGTCGCCGTAAGTTGAAAAATCATTTTCCGTTGCGAACTTTCCGATATATCCGGGATCATATTTTCCGTCCCCGGTGAGATATACCATTACCATACTCAGTGCCGTAGGGCCGCATCCGCTGAGCGCGAAATATTCCTCTGAGTACTTTTCATATCCCCACCTTCTGTCCCACTGCAGAAAATGCGGAACGCAGGATACAGAGATCTCTTCATCAGAAAGCCCCGTATTATCGGGCAAGGCTTTCCCGAAACCAAATACGAATTCCTCCGTTTCGGGATTTCTAGCATACAGTTCCATAAGCTCCGCGGGAATTTTAACCCTATCATCAGCCGGCATGTTTAAAACAGCGGAAATCAAAACAGATACAATTACTAAGATCAGAAATATTGTCTTCTTTTTCATAAAAAATACTCTCCTTGTTTTTGAGAGCATTTTAAAACATATCACGAATTATTGCTTTAACAAAGCCTTACGTCATTCTTACGTTTTTCTTAAACAGGGATTCTGACTGTAAAGAACGTATCGTTTTTATTCTTTTCGGCAGTGATCTCTCCGCCATGCATCCGTACGATTTCCTTTGCAATATAAAGTCCGAGGCCGCTTCCGCCTGTGGAAGAATTTCTTGCGCTGTCAAGGCGAACAAATTTGTCAAAAATATGACTCAGTTTACTATCGGGGATCTCATCTCCCGTACTTTTTACAGTAAACACCGCATCTTTTCCGTCTGCAAAAAGAGAAACCTTTATATCAGAATTGCGATAACAATAATTCACGGCGTTGCGTATAAGATTATCAAAGACCCTGCTCATCTTGTCCGCATCTGCCACAGAGAAAATGCCGTTATCTATCTCCTTTACGCATCTTACGCCCTTTTCCTCGAACATGGGATAAAATTCCTCTGTGAGCTGATAAACAAGAGTGGTAAGGTCGGTCTTTGACTTATTAAGACCGTTTTCGGAAAAATTCAGCCTTGTCATATCAAAAAACTGATCCATAAGTTCCTCTAGCCGATAAGCTTTTGACAGCGCTACGGAAACATATTTTTCTCTTTGTGCCTGCGGAATATCCGGAGCTTCGTCAAGCAATGAAAGATATCCTATGACGGACGTCAGCGGAGTTTTCAGATCATGCGCGAGATACATTATAAGCTCATTTTTCTGCTGTTCCGAAAGTGCTCGCGCCTGTTCGGTATATTCGATCTCTTTGTTATGCGCCATAAGCTTTTCCGCAAATTCTTTCAGTTCATCCGGGCATCGGGATGTATAGACATCGGTATTTCTGTTATCCAGCGATTTTCCCGCAAGAGAGATGTATGACACAAGTTTTGTTATGTCATATAGAGATATCAGTATCAACCCCAAAACATATCCGAGGCTGATGATGGGCTCGCGGTAGAAATAGATCGTGTTGAATAACACTTCCGGAATATCAATTCCAAGTTTGTCATACAAAAAACTTCGCATGGGACCGACAATTATAAAATACACCACTGAAAATATTACTACTTTTATAATATACGAAACTACTGCTTTATCTTTCAATTTTATACCCCACTCCCCATACGGTTTTTATGAATCTCGGCTTTCTCGGGTTGTCACCGAGTTTTTCACGAAGGTGCCTGATATGCACCATTACGGTATTATTTGAATCGAGATAATCTTCTTTCCATACATTTTCAAATATCTCTTCCGACGACACGACATTTCCTTCCTGTTCACACAAAAGCCACAATATGGAAAACTCCGTCGGAGTAAGAGAAATTTCTTTATCATCAAGAAAACAGGTATGAGAAAGCCTGTTTATGACAAGTCCGTTTATATCTGTTACTCCATCAATATTTTCTTTTTTTATGGGATATTCCCGGTATCTTCTTATCTGTGCCCTGATCCTCGCAACAAGAACCGGCGGACTGAAAGGTTTGGTGATGTAATCATCGCATCCCGCAGACAGTCCCGTAATCTTATCGTCGTCTTCACTTTTCGCCGTAAGAAGAATGATCGGAAAGAAATACTTTTCCCTTATCTTTCCGCAAAGACTCAACCCGTCAATGCCCGGCATCATTATGTCTATTATTGCAAGGTCAATTTTTTCTCCGTGTTTCAGGGCATATTCAAGAGCATCCTCCGGATCATAGAACTTCGCAGAAGAATATCCTTCTTTTTTCACGATCTCTTCCACGAGGTCTGCAATTTCACGTTCATCATCGACTATAAGTATATTCATAACTTCCTCCGGTTCTATTATACCATAAACTGCACGGCTATTTTCTTACGATTTCCTTACATTAAAAAAGGCAGGATTCCCCGCCTTAAGCTTTGTTTATTCTTCCACTTCGCCTGTCACTTCAAGATTTTCACTGATCTTTTTAAGACGCTTTGCTCCGTAATATGATAATACTGCAACGAGGATATTCAACACGCCGATATAGTTGAATGATCCGTATAAAGTTCCGTTTAACGAATGAATGATTCCTATGAGAACATTGGTGACTCCAATAAATCCGTTCATTCCGCCGACGGTCTTTATGAGCGTAAGCACACTTTTCATGTGTTTCAGGCGTGAGTTTCTGTCGCTGAAGAGTTCGAACGGTGTTCCGTCAGATTTCTTTTCGAGATAAATCCAGCGGAACCATTTTGAAACGACATTTATTCCCATTTCTCTCAAAAATGCGAGATAATCCCTGTTTTTGGCGGAATTTGCCGATTCATCAAGGAGCTGGATACGGTATTCATATTCCCCCGGTTCGCAGGATACGAAATCATACTTTATAAAGAAATATTTATCAAGCCTCCAGCCGTTTTTCGCCTCTTCGTTGATCCAGTTTTCTTCTTTGTCATAATCCCATATGAAATTCAGCCTGTATTCCGTTTTCTTATTCATTTCTTTCCTCCAACACATCTCCTGCCAACATCACAAGCTCTTTAAGCCTTCTGTATTCCGTCATAAGCGCGTCTTTTCCCGCTTCCGTAATGATATATTCTTTTTTACGGGAGCCGGCTTCTCCGTCAAGTTCGACTATCCACCCGCGGTTCAGAAGGTTGCTTATTGCGCCATAAAGCGTTCCTGCGGCAAGATTCACTCTTCCGTTTGTCTTTTCCGAAACGCTCTTTATTATTCCATACCCATGAAGGGGATTTACAAGTGAGAGAAGTATCAGATATACCCCCTCTGTCAGTACTATATTATCTGCCATATTCCACCTCAGTTATATCGCTTCTCTTTATATCGTCAACCGATATATCGTGTCTTTATTATATCGCCTGACGATACATATGTCAACTATAAAATAAAAAAAGCCGACAAATTATGTCGGTCAGTCGTTTTTGTTGTCATCATTATCTCCGCCTTTATCTTCCGCGACGTCGTTCACTTCTCTCAGAAATCCCCATCCGGAGATAATAAGTCCGAAGAGCGCCATGATCTGTGAGTTATCGAAGGAAATCGCTGCCAGAATTACCGAGATCCCCATAAGCATGATACATATATTGTACGAATTTTTCATTTTATTACCTCCATATTTACTTAACACAATTATAACATAATATCTTAAAAATGTAAATATCTCCCAAACTAAAAAAGCCGTGCAAGCACGGCTTTCGGGTCACATATATATTTGGTTATTATTTTGCATATTCCACAGCTCTTGTTTCACGGATGATGTTAACTTTGATCTGTCCGGGATATTCGAGACTGTTTTCAATTTGTTTCGCAATATCTCTCGCTACGTGTACCATATTGAGATCTCCGACTTTTTCCGGTTTTACCATTACGCGGATCTCTCTTCCTGCCTGGATAGCGTAGCTCTTTTCAACGCCTTCGTATGAGTTCGCAATAGCTTCGAGTTTTTCAAGACGCTTCGTGTAGCTTTCAAGAGCTTCTCTTCTTGCGCCCGGACGTGCCGCAGAGATAGCATCCGCCGCCTGAACCAGAACTGCTTCGAGAGTTGTCGGCTCTACGTCATTGTGATGTGCTTCGACAGCATGAATGACTTCTTTTGACTCTTTGTATTTCTTGAGCATATCAACGCCGATCTGTACGTGCGGTCCTTCGATCTCATGGTCAAGACCCTTACCGATATCGTGTAAGATACCTGCTCTTCTTGCAATACGTGAGTTAGCTCCGAGTTCATCCGCCATGATGCCTGCAAGCTGAGAAACTTCGATAGAGTGCTTGAGGACGTTCTGACCGTAGCTTGTGCGGTAGTTGAGTCGTCCGATAAGCTTCACGAGTTCCGGATGCATCTTCATTACGTTTGTTTCGAAGAGTGCCTGCTCACCCATTTCTTTTATCTTTGTCTGTATTTCAGTTTCTGCCTTTTTAACCATCTCCTCGATTCTTGCAGGATGGATCCTTCCGTCGACGATAAGTCTTTCGAGAGCGACTCTTGCGATCTCTCTTCTTACCGGGTCAAATGATGAAAGGATTACTGCTTCGGGAGTATCGTCTATAACTAAATCAACGCCTGTGAGTGTTTCCAGAGCTCTGATGTTGCGTCCTTCCCTTCCGATGATACGGCCTTTCATTTCATCTCCGGGTAAGTTAACCACTGAAACGGTACTTTCGGAAACATGATCCGCTGCGCAACGCTGAATAGCATATGTGATGATTTCTCTTGCGCGTTTGTCGGCTTCTTCTTTTGCTTCCGCTTCCTGATTCTTGATGTATAACGCAGTTTCTCTGGAAATTCGTTTTTCAACGTCATCGAGAAGGATCTGACGAGCTTCTTCAAATGTCAGTTTAGAGATCTTTTCAAGCTCTTCGACCTGCTGCTGATGAAGTTTTTCAACTTTCTCTTCTTTGGCTTCAATTTCCTTTAATTTCTTCGCAGTAAGTTCATCTCTCTTATCAAGACTCTGCTGTTTTTTGTCGAGAGTCTCTTCCTTCTGAATAAGTCTTTTTTCAGAAAGAGCAAGTTCGTTTCTGCGGTCTTTGACTTCTTTTTCGAAATCTTTTTTGGAATTGTAAATCTCGTCTTTTGCTTCGACGATCTTTTCTTTTTTAATTGCTTCGCCTTCTTTAATAGCTTCTTCAACTAATCTTGCCGCTGTTGCCTGAGCTGTGTCAAGCTTGTTTTTGTTGATCTTTTCTCTGAGATAGTTTCCGATGAAAAAACCGATGAGTGCTGCGGCAACGATAAGTAAATATGCATACCACTTCATACAATACCTCCTATTCAATTTTCAAACAGCTAACAAATATCTAATATCAAAATGCAACCTAATTATAATTATACAAAATAACCATGTAATTATGTTATCCGCATTACATTATAACATAACATACATGGTTTTGAAAAGCTTTTTTTCACTCTGCAAACGATATTATTGAATAAACAAACGACATATTTTTATATCTGTTCAATATTCATACCTTATGCGTTCTCTTCTTTATTGTTTTTCGTATCTTCAACAGTATCGATGCTTTTTTTGCTGTGTTTTTTTATAGTCATCCAGAGAGATACTTCTTCTCCCTTTATAAGTCTTTTGATGTTGACGGCGTGCTTCAGGAGTATTACAACCATTACTATCCCGTTGAGGAGCGTCGGTACAGACATAAAGCCGTAAACGTATACGGTTCTTATAAACATCAGTACAGCTACCGTTATCGTCGCAAGACCGATATATCCCGTTATAACCGTAACACCGATAAGGATCACAAGCAAAATGAGGGTTCCGGGGACCGTGATTCCGCCATACGCACCCATTGATGTGGCAAGACCTTTTCCGCCTTTGAATCCCATATAAAACGGGAAGATATGACCGAAAATAACGAACATATATGAAAGGTATGCGAGGTTGACATTCCACTCTGAGATATAGTGAATGTAGTGAACCGTAACAAGTCCTTTCATTACGTCGACAAACGCCGTGATGATTCCCCACTTCCAGCCGAGAACGAAAGTTACGTTACTTGCACCTGCGTTGTTTGAGCCTTGTGAACGGATGTCAAAATTTCCGACGACTTTTCCGATTATGTAAGACGGATGGACCGAGCCGATGAGATAGCTTACGAGAGCTACTATTATATAATTTGAAATATTTGTCATGTAAGTCACCTTTTTCTTAATATGATAACTTATTATACACTTTTTATACGCAGGTGGCAAGTGTATTTATTTTCCTTGATATTTCAATTCCTGTTGATTGAAGGCGCAAGTTGTGATATGCTGAAAAAAAGGAGGATGTTATGAAAAGAACGATCGACATATTAAAAAATTCCGACAAAATGAAAAAAGCTTTTGCTTTCATTCATTCAGACGACGAAAACACTCTCGCGCAGACCCTTGAGCTCGTAAAGATACCTGCGTTTTCGAATTGCGAAAAGAAACGCTCGGAACATTTCCGCGCTCTCATGGAAAACGAAGGATATGAAGTAATAACCGACGAGGTTGATAACGTTTACACCATAATACGCGGAAGCGGATGCGGTCCGACCGTATACATCACAGCCCATCTCGATACGGTATTTCCAATGGATACTCCCCTCATTGAAAGACGTGAAGGCGAAAAGATATTTGTACCGGGGATTTCTGATGACACACGCTGTCTTGCGGAAATTCTGAGCGTAATGAGAGCAATAAAAGCCGCTGAACTCACACCTGTCGGAGATATCATCATCGGCGCCAACGTCGGCGAAGAAGGTCTCGGAAACCTCAGGGGAGTGAGAAACTTCTTCAGAAACAATGCGGACAAAGTCGACGGATTCATCACCGTTGACGGGGCAGGCACGGGAATATGTATCGGCGCTGTGGGAAGCCTTCGTTATAAAGTGACATTCTCAGGCCCCGGCGGACATTCCAACGGAGCATTCGGCCTTGTAAACCCGATCCATGCCATGGGAAGAGCCATAGCATATATATCCGAAATGAGAGCGCCGCAGGAACCGAGGACGACATTCTGCGTCGGAGTGGTTGAAGGCGGAACATCTGTAAACTCGATAGCAGGAAGCTGCAGCATGCTCATGGACATACGTTCCGTATCCCAGGAAGAACTTCTGAAGCTTGATGCGAAATTCAAGGAATGTGTACAGAAGGCAGTAAAAGACGAAAACGACCGCTGGGAAGAAGAAAGAAATTCTCCTTTCGCTCATTTCGACACATCAGCCCGCATTGAAGTCACCATCGAAGAGATCGGAAACCGTCCTGCGGGAATGCAGACGGAAAATGACGACATCGTAAGGATCGTAAAAGAGGCGTATGAAGCTGTGGGCGTTACAATTCCGTACATGGGAGCCGCAAGCACCGATGCAAATATCCCCATTTCCTTAGGCATTCCTGCTGTGGCCGTCAGCGGCGGCGGAAAAAGCGGAAATGCCCATAACGTTGAGGAATGGTTCGACCCGACAGACGCATACCTCGGCGTTCAGAGGATCCTTCTCACATTATTCTCAATGGTGGGACTCAGCGGAGTAAGCGAAGCGCTGCTGCCGGTGAGGGGAAAATAAGCAAAAATTATGATAGTATACGACAAACTGTTTGATAAACTTGAATTTGTAGGAGGGAAATATGAAAAAACTGCTATTGATCGTTGGTATTATCAGTTTGATTCTGTGCGCTTTATCCTTGTTGCTTTCTGCATTTTTTTGGCATGGATACTACCATGTGCTTGATGGATCAGCAGA